>DASXMH010000169.1:0-18492 GCA_036495785.1 Solirubrobacterales bacterium | reverse complement strand
GAACTCACCGCCGGCTGCCTCGGGAGATGTGACGGGACCGTCCCGGCACCGCCACCGGACACGCGCAAGGCGCGCCCATCCCCACCTAACCAGCCGGACCTAGGTGGGGATGGGCGCGCCGGGACCTGGCGGTCCGGGACGCGCCGGAGCCGTCGGTCCGAAGCGCGCAGGGGTGAGGTCGTCTGGCTGCGCCGGGGCCGATGCCGGAGCCAGATCGTCACGGAGCCAGATCGTCAACTCCGTCGCGGGACTCGGGAGGCGATCCAGTGGGCGGGGTGATCGTCGCCCGCCCGACATCCGGCCGCACGTTTGAACCGATGGTCGGCCCCGACCGTAGGACCGGCTGACCAAGCCTGCGCGAGCGGGCCAGTGACCAGAGGAGGAACGGATGGAGATTTCAGGGATCGGACGTCGTGTGCGGGTCGGCCGCCGGCGGGGCCGACATGCCGTTGCCCTTCTGGTCGCCGTCCTCGGCGCCTTGGCGGCGCTCCCGTCGGGGGCCGGGGCGGAAGTCGTCTATCCGCCCGTTGCCGGGCAAGCGGTGAAGACCGCCGAAGGGTTCGAACTGAAGGGCACCGTCTACGACTACTTCGGCACCACCACCTACCACTTCGAATACGGCACCACGACGTCCTATGGCACGAGTGTGCCGATGCCCGACGCGACCGCGAGCGGCACCTTCATGTCGGTGTCGCAACAGATCACCGGGCTGGCGCCGAACACGACCTACCACTGGCGCCTGGTCTCGACGAACTCGACGGAAGGCACGGCGATGACGCCCGACCAGACCTTTTCGACCGCCGCCGCCACGGCACCGCCGACCGAAACCACGAACCCGTACCCCAACCCCGGCGAAATGGGCGGAGGCGGCACCACGGTCGGCGGCAATGGGCCGAAGACCGTGGCGAAGGCGCTCCACGTGAAGGGCCGCACGCTCCTCGCGACGACGAAGGGCCGCACCCTCTACAGCCTCAGCGCCGAGCACCACGGCAAGTTCATCTGCACGGCGATGAGCGGCTGCACCGAAATCTGGCACCCGCTGACCGTCGCCGCCGGCGTCGTGCCGAAGGGGCCGGTGAAGTTGGGGACGATCCGCCGCCCGGAAGGGACGATCCAGGTCACCTACCGCGGCCTGCCCCTCTACACCTTCGGCACCGACAAGAAGCCGGGGCAGACCAAAGGCGAAGGGCTGAAGGACGTCGGAACCTGGCACGCGGCGCGCGTGCCGGCCAAGAGCCCAGGCCTGTACTGAGCCGGCCGCGCCCGCGGGGCCCGGGGGAGAAGCGGCGCAACGGAGGAGGCGGAAGTTCGTGCGGCGGGTGATCGTCAGGATCGCCCGCCGCACGGGCGGGAACGCGGCCCGGCCGGTGGCGGCATCGCAGGGCTCGGATCGCGTCGACGCGGTCCTCCTCGCCGCCGTGGACGACGACGCAGCCGCCGGGCGGAGACGATGTTCCGGAACCAGTTCAGGCCCTTGCCGTAGGTGAGCTCGGTGACGAAGCCGTCGGGCACTTCGCCGGCACCACGGGCCCATCTCCGGCCTGCCGTCTTCGCGCGCGCTCAGTGCCGCATCGGCGTGAGGCGTTCGGCGGCGAAGAGCTCGTGGACCATGCGGACGGTGATCGAGCCCTCGCCGACCGCCGAGGCGACGCGGTTCATCGAGCCGTGGCGGACGTCGCCGGCGGCGAAGACTCCGGGCAGGCTGGTCTCGAGGGCGAAGGGGTCGCGGGCGAGGGGCCAGTCGCCGTTCGCCCGGGCGGCGACGCCGGTGAGCAGGAAGCCGCCGTCTTCGCGGAGCAGCTCCGGCGGCAGCCAGGCGGTGTTGGGGTCGGCGCCGATCATCAGGAAGAGGGCGTCGGCGGGGACGGTCTCGCCGGCGCCGTCGGCGTCGCGCAGCTCCAGACGGTCGAGCCATTCCGCGCCGCCGCCGCCGACCACCTCGGTCCGCGGCCGCACCTCGATGTTGGGCGCTTCCTCGACCTGCCGCACCAGGTAATCCGACATCGCGAAGTCGAGCGCGTCCTTGCGCACGACCAGGGTGACGCGGCGCGCGTAGTCGGCGAGGTGGAGCGCCGCCTGGCCGGCCGAGTTGGCGCCGCCGACGACGAAGACCTCGCGGTCGCTCATCGCGGGCGCCTCGGAAGCGGGGCCGCCGTAGAAGACGCCCGCGCCGTTCAGTCGCTCCAGCCCGGGGACGTCGAGCCGGCGGTAGTTGGCGCCCATCGCCAGGACCAGGGCCCGGGAGCTGACCTCGCCGCCGTCGGAGAGGCCGAGGAAGATCCGCTCCCCGTCGCGCCGCACCTCGGTCGCTCCGTGCATGAAGGCGAACTGGGCGCCGAAGACCCAGGCCTGCTCGTAGGCCTGTTCGGCCAGGCGCCGCCCGGACACCCCGCGCGGGAAGCCGAGGTAGTTGCGGATCATCGAGCTCGAGGTCGCCTGGCCGCCGATCCCGCCCTCGTCGACGACCAGCGTGCGGAAGCCCTCCGAGGCGCCGTAGACGGCGGCCGAGAGCCCGGCCGGCCCCGCACCGACGATCACCAGGTCGAACTCGGTCCGCTGCGGGTCGACGGTCGCGCCGGCCGCCTCGGCTAGCTCCGTGTTGCTCGGGTTCGAGAGGACGGCGCCGTTGGGCATGACGACGATCGGCAGCGGGTGCTCCTCACCGGCCTCGGCGATCAGCGCCTTGCCCTCCTCGGAGTCGGCCAGCGTGAAGGCGTGGGGGAGGGCGCAGCGTCCCAGCACCCGGCGCAGCTCATAGGCGCGCCCGGTCCAGGACTCGCCGACCACGTGGATGGTGTGCGCGGCCACCCGTCGCGCTTGCGCCCACTCGAAGAGGAAGGTCGAGACGGCCTGGTGGAAGAGCTCGTTCGGCGGGCGGATCGGCCGGATCACGTAGTAGTCGATCTGCCGCCGGGCCATCGCCAGGAAGATCGCCTCGCCGGTCCGCCCGTCGCCCCAGCTCGCCCAGTCGATCAGCAGGCCGCGCTGGGCGTAGGGGTCGAGCGCCCGCACCCGGCCGAGCAGCTCGCCCCCGGTCGTCCCCTGCAGCCACTGCGCGGCGAGCACCAGGGCGATTTCCTCACCCGCGCCGCTCAGCTCCTCCAGCCGCTCCAGCCCCTCGCGCGCCGACCCGGTGCAGACGACCCGGTAGCCGCCCTCGTAGCGCTCGCGCAGCTCGCGCTCGACCTCGCGCAGCGAGGCCTGATCCTCGTCGATAGCAAGGAGCACCGGCTTGGACAAGACCCTCCGACGGTACCTCGCCGCCGGCCGCCCAACGTATTCACATTCCTACGTTGGGCCGCCCGGCCGCGGCTAGGATCGGAAAACTCGTCCAAGGAAGGAGAGTTCGTGAACGCCAACCGCGAACTCTGGGAGAAGGGTGACTTCACGCGGATCGCCGTGGCCGTGCGTGGGAGCGGCGAGGCGTTCGTGGAAGGTCTCGGGATCGGTGCCGGTGTGGACGTACTCGATCTCGGGTGCGGCGACGGGACCACCGCGCTGCCCGCCGCGCGGCTCGGGGCGAACGTGCTCGGGGTCGACATCGCCGCCAACCTGATCGCCGCGGCCAAGGCGCGCGCCGCCGAGGCGGGGCTCGAGAACCTGCGCTTCATGCAGGGGGACGCGACCGAACTGGTCGACGTCGGCGACGAAGCCTTCGACCTGACGATGAGCGTCTTCGGCGCGATGTTCGCGCCGCGGCCCGACGACGTTGCCAAGGAAATGGTGCGGGTGACGCGGCCGGGTGGGCGAATCGTGATGGCGAACTGGATCCCCGGCGACCCGACCCTGGTCGCGCAGATCCTGCGGATCGCCTCCGACTACTCGCCGCCGCCCCCCGACGGGTTCGTCAGCCCGATGCTGTGGGGAGACGAGGACGAAGTGATCGACCGCTTCGGCGCGGCGGGCATCCCGGCCGAGCGGGTCGGCTTCGAACGCGCCTCCTGGAACTTCGAGTTCCCGGGCACCCCGGAGGAATTCGTGGGGGTCTTCCGGGACTGCTACGGCCCGACCATGAACGCCTTCGCGGCCGCCGCGGCCGATGGGCGCGAGGCGCAGCTGCGGGCCGATCTCGACGCCCTCTTCGCCGACCAGAACCGCGCCGACGAGGGCACCGAGATCGCGGCGACCTTCCTGCTGGTGAATGTCACGCGTTCCAACCCATAGGAGAAGCGAGATGAAATATCTGGTGATTGCGAGGCCGGGTCCATTACCCCCCAGCCCCGAGCAGTTCGACACGGCGTTGGACTGGATCCAGTCCGAGCTCGACGGCGGCACCCTGGACTGCGCGTACGGGTTCCTCGAGGGCGGTGGTTGCGCCATCGCCAACGCCGATTCACACGTCCAGGCGCTCGAGCAGATGGCCGCCTACCCGCTGTACGGGATGGTCACCTGGGAGGTCACGCCGCTGCTCGCCTTCCGTGAAGGAGACGACACGATCAGGGCCAAACTGGTCGAGGCGCAGGCGGCGATGGGAGGTGCCCCGGCCTGAGTTCAGCTGCCGGTCGGTGAAGGTGCGATTTCGCCCCGCCCCGCCACCTGAAGGTCGGCCGGCAGCTTCGTTCCCTGCCGTTTCGCCAGTGCTTCGAGCGCGATCCGCCAGGCGATGATCGCGTCGCGCTGTCGGTCCTGGGTGTCGGGAAGCTCGGCGTAGTCGCGGTCGGGGATCGCCGCGACCAGCGTCGCCAGGTAGGCGTCCTCGAAGACGAAGGTGTGGGCGTATTCGCGCTGGGCGGCGCGCAGCGCCGGGGGGACGTGATGCACCGAGGCGATTTCGACCGCGTAGGCGGCGAAGCGGTGTTCCAGCGCGTTCATCCGCCGCGCCGCGATCGCCGGGCCGATCCGGTGCTCGCGGTAGGCGACGAGGATCGGGTCCGCTCCTTCGAGCAGGCGGTTCACGCCGATCCGGATCGGCTCGACTTCGGCCAGGTAGGAAGCGAGCGAGCCCCGCGTCGGGCGGGGCTCGCCGGTGCTGCCGCTGCCTCCTCCGCAGCCGGCTGCGGCAAAGGCCGCGCCGATCAAGAGGAGGCTGAGGGCTCTATGCCTCAACTGGGGGGCTTCGGCGTCAGTAGCCGTAGCCGCCCGCGGCTGCTCCGCTTTCTTCGGATTCGCCTTCGCCGGCGGCTGCGGTCGCGTGACCTTTGACCGGGGAACCGGCTTCGTTCAGGACGAACCAGATGCCTTCGAATTCGTTGCCGTTCGCTTCGCCCGCGGCGTGGTCTTCGGAGAAGGTGTAGAGCGGGCGGCCGTGGTAGGTCACCTGCATGGTGCCGTCTTTGCGCTTGGTGGTGCCGAGCGCGGAGGACATCACGCCTTCGCCGCCCGTCGGCTTGCCTTCGGCGACGACCGGCGGCCAGAACGCTTCGCATTCGCCGTAACAGGTGGACATCGGGCCTTTGTCCGGGGTGTATTCGTAGACGGTCATCCCGCTCGAATCGACCAGCACGGTGCCGAGGCCTTCGATCGAGGTCGTCCCGATCGTCCCGGTCGAGCTCGAGTTGGTCGCCTTTGCCGGCGCGCCTTCGCTTTCTCCGCCGCCGCCCGAGCCGCCCGATTCGGAGCTCGAGCTGCTGGAGCCGCCACCGCCGCAACCGGCGATGACCACCGCGGCGATTACCGCCGACAGTGCAAAGGCATAAGTAGTTCGTTTCACTTCGTACCTCCTGGGGGTGGGCTGCCAGGGGGTACGTGTACCTCGCGCGCGGGGTTCAGCGCTGCGGAGTGGTTATCAACAGATCAGCGACGCCGATCAGGGTTCCGGTCGCGATCACCGGGAACTGGCCGGTCTTTCTCGCCTTGAAGGAGATGATCGAACTCGACTGGATCGACTTCGAGATTCCCAGGCCGCGGATTTCAAACGAGAACGGTTCGTCGGTTTCGATCTCGAAACGAACCTTTTCGCCCTTGTGGAAGGTGAGCTGCCTGGGGCCGCTTTCGGTGGGCGGCGCGCCGCCGATCACCTTGACGACCGGCACCGGCCTGGCCTTCTGTGAGGCACCTCCATTCGCGGGCGACTTCGTTTCGCCTTCGCCCGCCGGCTGCTCCGGGCCGCCGGGCTGGACCGTCGGTGCCGGGTTCGCCTGCGGCCCGCTCGTCCTGCCCGCGCCGCTTTCGTTGATCTTCGGCGCGTCGATCGTCCCTTCCGAATGGACGAAGACGAAGTAGATGAGGACGCCGAGGCCGATCACGACCCCGAGGCCGATGCCGAGCGCCCGGTCGGTCCAGCGCCGCCGTCGGGAGCGGTCCTCGGAACCCCCTGCGAAGAGCAGCGCCACGGAGCGCAGGTTACGGCGTCAGGGCCGTTCCGGGGGGCCGATCAGGGGCGAGCGGACCGGCGCGGCGAGCCCGAGGTAGGCGACGATCTGGTAGCCGCCGGGGTTGGTCTGGATCGGCACCCTCTTCCAGTTGTTGTGGCCGGGAGCGCCAGGACCGCGACAAGCGCCGCCAGTAGGAAGAGCGGGATCAAGGGCGAGCGGCGTGCGGGCAAGTTCTCTCTCTGCGTCTTCGGCGCGGAGCATGCGAGCGGGGCGCAACGTACAGCCAAATAGAGTTCGCCGCGAGGAGGAACGGCCCTGTGTACGAGTACGACTCATCCGGCTTTCGCGGCGTCTTCGAGCGCGACTTCGGCTACCTCGCGGGGGTGGCGCGGAACGCCTCGCGCTTCGCCGATCGGCTCGCCCTGGGCGAGGCCGAGGGTGAGCGCACCTGGACCTACGCCGAGCTCTGGCGCGACGTCGAGCGGCTCGCAGGGGAGCTGGGGGCGCGCGGCGTGCGGCCGGGCGAGACGGTCGTCTTCCAGCTCTTCAACGGCCCCGAGTTCGCGCTCACCTGGCTCGCCGCGATCCGCCTCGGGGCGATCGCGACGCCGATCAACTTCCGCCTCTCGGCGGGCGAAACCGCCCACGTCATCGACGACTCGCGCCCCGCCGCCTTCATCTTCGACGCCGAGTTGGCCGGGCAGGCCCGCGAGGCGCTCGGCCTCGCGGGCCACGCTCCCGGCTGGACCGCGGTGGTCGGCGAGGACTTCGACCAGCTGCCGGCGAGCGACGCCGCGCCGCCGCCGCTCCCCGATCGCGACGTCTACGGCGAGACGACCCGCCTCTACACCTCAGGCACGACCGGGCTGCCGAAGGGCGTCTCGCTCAACGACGTGGTCGAGGTGATGAGCGCCCACGACGTGATCATGCACTTCCCGCTCGCCCCCGACGACCGGACCCTCAACATGACCCCGTGGTTCCACCGCGGCGGCCTCTACTCGGGCGGGCCGAACCCGGTCTTCTACGTCGGCGCCGCGGCGATCTCGCTGCGGGCGTTCGACCCGGCGGCGGTCCTCGACCTGGTCGCGGCGCGCGGCCTCACCTTCCTGGTCGGCGCGCCGACCAACCTGGCGATGCTGGCCGAGGAGCAGCGGCGGGCGCCGCGCGACCTCGCCAGCCTGCGCGGCATCGTGACGATGGGCGCGCCGCTCGAGCGCCAGGCCTGCCTGCTCTACCAGGAGGTGCTGACGCCGCGGATCTTCAACGGCTACGGCACCACCGAGTCGTTCTGGAACACCTTCCTGCGCCCGGCCGACCTGCCCGCGCACGCCGGCTCGGCGGGCCGCGCCTGCACCGACGACGACGTGGTCGTCGCCCGCTCGGGCGGCGACGGGGCCGATCCCGCCGACCCGGTGGCGCGCGACGGCGAGGAGGTCGGCGAGGTCGTCGTCCGCACCCCGAAGGCGGGCTATGCGTATGTCAACCAGCCCGAGGAGCAGGCGGCCCGCTTCCGCGACGGCTGGTTCCACACCGGCGACCTGGCGACCTGGGACGCGGAAGGCTTCGTGACGATCGTCGGCCGCGGCGACGACATGCTGATCTCGGGCGGCGAGAACGTCCACCCGGTGCAGGTCGAGGAGGTTCTGAACGAGCATCCCGGCGTCGCCGACTCCTGTGTGGTGGGACTGCCCGACAAGCGCTGGGGCGAATTGATCGTCGCCTACGTCGTGCCGGCAGGCGAGAGCGGAGCGGCGACGGCCGACCCGACGCCCGGCGAGACCGCCACCACTACGTTGACGGTCGCCGAGCTAGACGCCCACTGCCGCTCCCACCCGATGCTCGCCGACTACAAGCGCCCGCGCGCCTACCGCCTCGTCGACGCCCTGCCGATGACCGCGACCGGCAAGAAGATGCATTTCCGCGTCCGCGAGACGGCGATCGCCGACGCCGGCCTCCTCGAGCGCCCCTGATTCGCCGAGTCCCGCGCCGGTCCCAGCTCGGGTCGGCTCCCGGTTCCCCGCGCCCGCCGGGCCCCCCGAGTGCGTTCGCACTTCACGACAACAGTTGTCGCTAAGTGCGAACGCGGTCTTCGGCGAGGGATTCGAGGCGGTCGGCGGCGGTGGCGACGCCGCCGGTCGCCTCGTATCCCGCCTTGATCCGGGCGGCGCCCGGGCGGCAGGCGAGCGCCTGGTCGACCGCGGCGGCGAGGCGGGCGGGGGAGAGGCGGCGGCGGCCGACGCGGGTCCCGGCCTCTGCCTCGACCACGTGGGCGGCGACGTCGAGCTGGTCCCGTCCCCAGGGGACGACGCAGACCGGCACGCCGAAGGCGAGCGCCTTCTGGGTGACCCCCATACCGCCGTGGCAGACGGTGACGTCGGCCTGGCGCAGGATCGGCACGTGGGGGAGATAGCGGGCGACGACCGCGTCGCCGGGGTCGCCGAGGCTTGCCGGGTCGACGCCGGCGGTGGTGATGACGACGCGGTAGCGGTCGCGCAGTCCGGCGAGCGCGGCGGCGGCGATCGCGCCGTCGTCCTGGAACTCCGAGGAGCAGCCGACGAGGACCAGCGGTCGGTCGTCGTGGGGGAGGTCGACGGTCTGCTCGGCGGTCGGGTCCCAGAGGCTCGGCCCGACCGTCGCCACGCTCGGCGGCAGGTCGCGCGGGTAGTCGAACGGCGTCGCCGTGTAGTAGAGGGTCAGCGGCGCGCGGTGGTGGAATTCGGCGGCGCGCCGCAGTGGTGCCAGCCCCGCGGCGCGGCGCCCGGCGTTGACGGCGGGAAGGCGGAAGCGGCGGTCGAAGCCGTCGGCGAAAAGGCCGAGGGCGCGGTCGCGGAGAGGACCGAAGGGCGGCCCCAGCGGTCGGAGCCCGAGCCCGAACGGCGTCCCGTCGGCGGCGGACTCTTCGATCAGCGAGGGCTGGGAGACGGCCCACGGCAGCCCTTCGCGCTCGGCCACCGCCTTCGCGCCGAAGGTGGTCGAGTCGACGATCAGGAGGTCGGGGCGGACTGCGGCGAGCGCGGCCTCGAGGTCGGGGACCTCATGCTTCGCGCGGCGATGCAGGGTCATGAAGGAGCGGGCGCCGGAGGTCATCTGGACGCGCGCCTCGTGGTCGTCGTGGACGACCGCCTCGATCGCCGGCGCGATCGGCTCGGCCGCGAAGCCCGCCGCGCGTACGTTCTCGACGCTCGCCGCGAGCGTCCGCACGTGGATCTCGGCGCCGCGCCGGCGCAGCTCCAGCAGCGGTCCCATCATCGGCGTGAGGTGGCCGCGGGCGGGGGAGGTGTAGGCGAGGACCTTCATCGGGCGACTCCCGTGGCATTGCGCGACCGCGCCCCTTCGACCAGCGCGAGCATCGCCTCGCGGGTCGCCTCGCGACCGAGCCCTTCGCGGCGACGCAGCAGATGCCAGACGTAGAGGTCGGTGGCGGTCGCGAGGGCGGCGCGGCGGGCGCGGCGCTCGCCGCGCGGCAGCCCTTCGAGGTCCGGCGCGAAGACCGCTTCGACCCAGTCGAGGTGCGACTTGACGCCGCGCTCGGTGACCCGGCGGACGACCGGCAAGCGCTCCGCCAAGGCGAGCCAGCGCATCACTTCGTCGCCCATCGCCTCGTAGTGGGCGACGATCGCGTTGACCGCGCCGGCGACGTCGCCGGGCTCGGCGCGCCGCGTCACCGCCGCCTGCTCGATCCCCGCCGTGATCGCCGCCTCCAGCACGCCCTCCTTGGAGCCGAACTGGCGGATCACCGTGCGGGTGCTGACCCCGGCCCGGGCGGCGAGGGCGTCGAGCGAGGGGTCGAGCTGCGGATCGGCGCGGAAGAGCGCCGCGGCCGCGTCGAGGATCGCCTGGCGCGTCCGCTCGGTCGCGTCGGCGCGCCGCGTCTGTCGGTAGGTGCGCGTGGACATTTGGCGTCACTATACGTGACGCCAATAACTCGCGCAGAAATTCTCGCCCCGCGCTCGCCCTAAGGCGGCCGGCGGCGCGCTCGCGTTCAGGCGCCGGCGGAGCGCTCGCGCTCAGGCGGCGGCGGGGCGCTCCTCGTCCGGCGTCGCCCGCACCAGGGCGCGGTGCTCGGCCACCTGGGCGTCGCGGACCGCCCAGCGCAGCCGCTCGACCAGCTGGGCCCCCGCGTGGCCTTCGAGGTGGACCGAGCCCACGCTCTCGCTGTAGACGACCTCTCCGTCAGCCTCGGACGGCTCGGTCACAACCAGAATCTGCGCCATCGTCTCCTCCTCTCGTTGTCTTCGTCGGAGGGTGGCGCCGAATCCTTGGACGGAAGTGAAGCGGCGGTAAAAAAGCGCCGCTCCCACAGTTCGCCCCTGGTGCTCAGAGCACCCGGCGGGCGAGCCCGATTACCAGCAGGACGAGCAGAATCACTATGAGGATCCAGACGATGGTCATGGGTAAGGCCTCCTTCTGACCGGGGTCTTCGCGCGCCGCGACGCGGCACGGGCCGTGGTTTCTCTCCTTGGACGCAAGGTCGTACCCCGTCCCCGGGGCACCAAACAACAGGCCTCATCCATTTCTCATGCCCGCCGCGTTGACGGGCCGGCGAAAGCGGCGCGGAACTCGCGCGGTTAGCGGACCCGCAGGCGCACGCGGGCGCCGGGCTCGAGCCAGGTGCCGGGATGCGGGCCCTCGGCGATCACCCGCAGTGGCTTGCGCGCGCCGCGCGCCCGCGTCACCCGCCCGGCCCTGCATCCCGCCGCGAGGAGCGCTCGCCGCGCCGGCTTCACCCGGTCCTGCTTCAACCGCGGCACGTGGCAGCCGATGAAGAGGAAGGCTGCGTTGCTCGAGGCTGCCCCGCCGGAGGCGGCGACGTGGATGCGGACGCTCGCGCCGTGCGGCACGCTCGGGGTTACCGCGTCGATCAGGTTGTCCGATTTGACCTCGAACGAGCGCGCCTTGCGGCCGCCGAAGGAGACCCCGGTGACGTCGCTGAAGCCGCCACCGCTGATGTGGACGACGGTGCCGCCGCGGATCGTTCCCTGGTGGGGCGAGAAGCCGACGATCGCCGGGCCGGCGCCGCTGTTGCCGCCCCCGCCGGGCGCGTCGCCGAGCGCCGAGACGGCGGCGATCAGGGTGACGGGCAGCAGCGCCGCGACCACCGTCAGGGCGGCGATCAGGGCACGGCGACCGGGCCTCCTCCAGACCATGTCCCTATTAACCCACGGCAGGTCAAGGCGATGCGCTCAGGACGGGTGCGCTGCAGGCGCCCGTGCGCCCGGGTCGGAGCGAGCCGGTCGGTGCGCCGAGGTCAGGTGTAGACGGGCCCGCCGCAGGCGACCAGCGTGCCGTCGCCGCCGGCGTCTTCGACGTCCTTGCGCGCCCGTTCGACCGCGTCGTCGCAGTTGTCGGCCTGGACGCGCAGGTGGTGGCGGCGGCGCATCGTGCCGGGGTCGTCGGCCGCTCCCTGGACCCAGTAGACCCCGGACGCGGTCAGCTTCTCGATCGTGCTCGCGGTGAACTCGGCTCGGACGGTGACGTTGTAGAGAGCCATGGGCCGATCCTATGCCTCGGCGGCGGCGTCAGCGGACTCTGCGTCGCCCGCGGACTCGGCGGCCGCGCCGCCCTCGCCGGTCAGCCCGAGCTCGGCGGCGCGCGGTTCGAGCGCGGCGATCACGAAGGCGAGGTGCTGGTCGAAGTCCTCGCCGAGCTCCTCCGCCCCCAGCCGCATGTCCTCGCGGCTGACCGCCGCGGCGAAGCTCGGCTGCTTCATCTTCTTCTTCACCGACTTCGGGGTCATGCCGGCGATCCCGGTCGGGCGGACCAGCGCCACCGCGGCGATGAAGCCGCTCAGCTCGTCGACCGCGAAGAGCGCCTTCGACATCCGCGACTCCCGCGGCACCCCGAGGTAGGGCGCATGCCCGGCGACCGCGTCGATCAGCTCCGGCGGGTAGCCCCGCTCCTCGAAGAGGGCGAGGGCGACGCGCGGGTGACCGGTCTCGAGGTCCGGGTGCTTCTCGTAGTCGAGGTCGTGGAGGATGCCGGTCGCCGCCCACAGCTCGGCGTCCTCGCCGTAGCGCTCCGCGTAGGCGCGCATCGCCGCTTCGACCCCGAGCACGTGCCGCCGCAGGGACTCGGACTCGGTCCACTCGCAGAAGAGCTCCCAGGCTTCGTCGCGACTCGGCGCGGGCATCGGGGCCTCAGGCTATCGATCCGCTTTGCGAGGATGGCGGGGTGCGGACGCCACCCACCTCAGCTGTCGTCGCGACCGGCCTCGTCGGCGGCTTCGCGATCGCCAAATACAGCGGGCGCCGCGAGCTCGGCGGTCTCTTCCTCGCCGGCTGCGGCGTCTGGTCGGCGTGGCGGTGGAGCCAGGTCGGGGGACCAGGACTGACCGCGGCCCTGGGCCTCACCTACGCGGCTGCCTTCGGCGCCTCCCACCCGCTGGCGAAACGGATCGGCGCCTGGCCCTCGGTCTTCGCCGTCACCGCGGTCGCCGCCGGCGCCGCCGCGGCGCTCGCCGACCGCCGCGCATAGTCACGGGCGCGCCACGGGCGCGACTCATCCGGAGCGCTCGCGGCTAGCGGTGCTCCCACCAGCGGACGATCAGCGGCCAGAAGCGGATCAGGAGGATCACGGCGACGATCGCGACGATCACCACGACGCCGCCGCCGCGCGCCGCGTGGTGGAAGAGGAGGCGTTGGCCGAGGGCAAGGGGCATACCTCGATCGTAGGAGGTCGAAAGTGCCGGCCGGCCGGGGTCTCAAATCGCGCGGGTGCGCTCGGGCTCGTGGTGGAGCAGGCGCTCGGCCCTCTCCATCTCCTCGTTCAGCTCTTTGCTGCGGGCGTGGAAGAAGGCGCCGAAGGAGCCCGCCAGCGAGGCGACCACGGTGATCGCCCAGAGGTCGAAGATCAGCTCCAGCACCTTGCCGAGGTTCGTGGTCGGGTTGGCGACCGAGGAGCCGGTGAGGAGCTGCGAGGTGGAGAAGAGGAAGGCGTCGAAGAGGGAGTGGATTTCGGTGCCCTTCGCGTGGCGCTCGGTGAAGTAGACGACGAGGGTGCAGATGACGGCGAAGACGGCGGTCGTGCCGAAGATGATCAGGATGCGGCGGCGCAGGTGGTAGTGGGTGCGCGAGGAGCCGCGGGCGACCGCCATCACCTCGTGCCCGGCGTGTTTGACCGGCCTGCGCCCCTTCATCGCGGAGAAGTATCGAGTGGTATACGGATGCCATGGGAAACGGTGACGAGGCAGAGGGACTCGCCGCCTGGGCGGCCGCGCACGGGCTGAGCGTCGAAGACGGCGCCCACCTGCCGCGCACCACCCCGCCGCTCGCCGAGGGCGAGGTGCACTCGGTCGACGCGCTGGCCGGCGGCTGGCTCTCCAAGTACGTCGAAGCGAAGATCGCGCTGATCGACCGCGGTGGCGACGTCCACTTCACGGTCGCCGTCACGCACGTCCCGAAGGCGAAGCGGTTCGTTCCCTGGATGCTCTGCCACCGGGCCGAGGACGAGCACCTGCTCGGGCGCGCTGCGGCGGCGCTGATCGGCGACGGCAACCGGGTCGACCTGGGGAGTGCCGAACTCGATGACCGCTACCGGGTCTACGCGTCCCCGCAGCGCGACGACGTCTGGTTCCACGAGCTCTTCTCGCCCGCCTTCATCGTCTGGGTGATCGGGCAGGCCCCAAAGGGGTTCGCCTTCGAGTACGTCGAAGGGACGCTCTGCGTCAGCCTCCTGGGACAGCGGACGGTGAGCGAGGACCTCGACGGGCTGCGCGACGCCACGGTCGAACTGGTGCGGCGGATCCGCGCCGAGATCAGCGAGCGGCTCGGTCCCGCGCAGGCGGGTCGCGCGGCGCCCGGGGCGACCGGGTTCGAGGGCGAAGCGCGGCAGGGCTAAAGGTCGCGGCCGCTTCTGCCGAAGGGCCGTCTGGTGGCAATCAGAAAGGCATTTCTCCTGGCCGCGGCATGCGTGCTCGCGGCATTCGCTCTGGCGGCGTGCGGAAGCGGCGGCTCCTCGAACTCCGGCGACGCGACGACCGCCGGACACGAAGGCGGCACCCTGCTCGGTGCCTACGCTTCGTTCCCCGATTACCTCGACCCGGCCCTGTCCCACACCCTGGAAGGCTGGACCGCCACCTACGACACCTACGTCCCGTTGCTCACCTACGCCCACGAAAGCGGCGAGGCGGGCGGCAAGGTGATCCCCGGCCTGGCGACCGAACTGCCGAAGGTCACCGACGGCGGCAAGACCTACACGCTGACCCTGCGCAAGGGCCTCAAATACTCCAACGGCGAACCGGTCGTGGCGAGCGACTTCACCCACTCGCTCGAACGCGCCTTCGTCCTCAACTCCGGCGGCTCGCCCTTCTACGAAGGGGTCGTCGGCGCCGCACTCTTCATGAAGACGAAGGAGGGCGGCATCCCCGGGATCGAAACCGACGACAAGACCGGCCAGATCACGATCCACCTGACCGCTCCCGACGGCAGCTTCGAGAGCGAGCTGGCGCTCCCCTACGTCGCCCTGCTCCCGGCCAAGACCCCGGACGAAGACCTCTCCGCCGACCCGCCGCCCGCCACCGGCCCCTACGTCATCACCTCCTCCAAGCCCGGCCAGGGCTGGGAATACGAACGCAACCCGCAGTGGGCGAAGGCAAACGAGAAGCTGTTGCCGCAGCTCCCCTCCGGCCACGTCGACAAGATCAAGATCCAGGTGCTGCGCAACCCGCAGACCGAGGTCAACGAGGTCGAATCGGGCAAGCTCGACTGGATGGGCAACGAACTGCCGCCCGACCGCTACCAGGCGGTCAAGTCGAAGTACGAAGGCACCCAGTTCCGGGTCGAGCCGACCTTCAGCAACTACTTCTTCCGGATGAACACGACCCAGGCGCCGTTCAACGACGTCAAGGTGCGCCAGGCCGTCAACTACGCGATCAACCCGGCGGCGCTGGAACGGATCTACTCCGGCCGGCTCGAAGCGGGCCAGCAGATCCTGCCGCCCGGCATGCCCGGCTACCAGAAGCTGAACCTCTACCCGCACGACATCGCGAAGGCGAAGGAACTGATCGCCGAAGCGAACCCGAGCGACCGCGAAATCGCCGTCTGGACCGACAGCGAAGAACCGTCCAAGGCGGCGGGCACCTACTACGGCGGCGTGCTCGAAGAACTCGGCTTCAAGGTGACGCTGAAGGTCCTCTCGCCCGACAACTACTTCACCGTCATCACCAACAGCTCGACGCCGGAACTCGATACCGGCTGGGCCAATTGGTTCCTCGAATACCCGAGCCCGAACGGCTTCTTCGGGCCGCTGCTGGCGGAAGAATCGATCGCGCCGACGGGCGGCACCAACCTGCCGCGCTTCGCCGACCCGCAGCTGAGCAAGAAGATCGCCGAACTGGGCGAAGAACCGCTAGGGCCCGAGCAGGAAGCGGGCTACGCGGCGCTCGACCGGGAATTCATGGAACAGGCGCCGCTGGCGCCCTACGGGACGAGCACCGCCTCGACCTTCGTCTCCGGCGCGATCAACCTCGAAAACGTGGTCTTCACGCCGAGCTTCGGCCAGGACCTGGCGAGCTTCGAATTCAAGTAGGGACCGCCGAAGGGGGGAGGGCCGATGGTCCGCCTCCCTCACAAACAGCGGGGAGGTTCGTCCGGGGGACCATCGGCCCTCCCGCTGCGGTGCGACCCCGACCGATGGCTATCCTCCGCGCCCGATGCGCGACCTCGACCTGAAGCTGCTGCGGATGATGCGGACCCGCGGGCACACGCCGGCGCTGGAGCGTGGCGCCAAGCTGCTCGGCAAGGCGGGCAACAACGGCGCCGGTTGGTTCCTCGCGGGCGCCGCGCTGGCCGCCGCCGACGCGCCGCGCCGCCGCGCCTGGGCGACCTGCGCGGCGCTCGGCCCGGCCGCGATCGGGCTGAACTACGCCGTCAAGCTGGTGGCGCGGCGCCCGCGCCCGGTGCTCGACGGCCTGCCGCCGCTGGGCGGCGCGCCGAGCTCGCTCAGCTTCCCCTCGGCCCACTCGACCTCCTCCTTCGCCGTCGCCACCGCGATGACCCGGGTCGACCGCCGCGCCGCGCTCGCCTTCGTCCCCGCGGCGGCGCTCGCCGCCGGCCGTCCCTACCTCGGCATGCACTACCCCTCCGACGTCGCGGTCGGGGTGGTGCTGGGGACGCTGTTGGGCCTCGCGGTCCCGCTGCCGAAACAGGAGGCGCCCCTGTCGCCAAAGACGCCGATGCCGGAGACGCCGCCGCGCCCCTCGCCGGCCGCCCCGTCCCCGCTCCAAGAGGGCGAGCGATGAAGGTCGGCATCGTCGGGCTGCCGAACGCAGGCAAGTCGACCCTCTTCAATGCGCTGACCTCCGGGGGCGCGCAGATCGGCAACTACCCGTTCACGACGATCGAGCCGAACGTCGCCGTCGCCCAGGTGCCCGACGAACGGCTCGAGGCGGTCGCCAAGACGGTGCGCAGCTCGGAGCTGGTGCCGGCGACGATCGACTTCCACGACATCGCGGGCCTGGTCAAAGGGGCGAGCGAAGGGGAGGGGCTCGGCAACCAGTTCCTCGCCTCGATCCGCGAGACCGACGCGATCTGCCACGTCGTCCGCTGCCACGAAGACGCGGGGGTGGTGCACCCGGACGGGCGCGTCGACCCGATCGCCGACATCGAGACGATCGAGACCGAGCTGATCCTCGCCGACTATGAGCAGGTCGACCGCCGCATCCCGCGGGTCGGCAAGCAGGCGAAGGCGGGAGACAAAGCGGTGATCGCCGAGCAGGGCTGGTTGGAAGTGGTGAAAGAGGCCCTGGCGGCGGGCAAGCCCGCCCGCTCGGTCCCGGTCCCCGAGGTGGCCCCCGACGCCCCCCGCAACCTCGGCGCGATCACCTCGAAGCCGATCCTCTACGTCGCCAACGTCGACGAGGAAACCGCGGAGGTCCCGGAGGGCGTCGCCGCCCACGCCAAGTCGGTCGGCGCCGGGGTGGTCGCGGTGAGCGCCCGGATCGAGGGCGAGCTGGCCGAGCTCGACGCCGAGGAAGCGGCGGAGATGCGCGAGTCCTACGGGGTCGAGGGGTCCGGCCTGGCGCGCCTCGTCCGCGCCGCCTACGACCTGCTCGAGCTGATCACCTTCTTCACTGCCGGCGAGGACAAGGAGGCGGTCGCGCGTCCGCTCCACCGCGGCGCCACGGCGCTCGAGGCCGCCGGGACGATCCACACCGAGATCATGGAAGCGTTCATCAAAGCCGAGGCGATCGGCTGGGCGCAGCTGGTCGAGTGCGGCGGCTACGTGGCGGCGCGCGACAAGGGCCTGCTGCGCGTCGAGGGGCGGGACTACGTCGTGCAGGACGGCGACGTAATAACGATCAGGGTCTGAGAGGGCGGGCGCGCCTGCTGTGGTGAGTTACTCCCGGTATGCGGGAGTAACTCACCACGGGCGCCGATCACTCGACGAGCTCGATGATGCCGGTCGGCGCTTCGAGCGTGGGGAGCGTGCGGCGGGCGGCATCGGCGATCCCGATTCGCGGCTCGTCGGGCAGCGCGTGCTCGTAGTAGGTGTCGGGGCCGTAGAACGAAGTCGACGACCGCCTCACGGAGCGCCTCGGCGTCGTAGACGTCGATGACAATGGGCTCGGCGCCGAGGCCGCGCACCAGGTCAGCCTTCTCGGGCGAGCGCGTCGTCCCCGCGACCTCGGGGCCCGCCTCGACCAGGAGCGGCGCCAGCCGCGTCCCGATCACGCCGCTCGCTCCGGCCAGGAAGACCCTCATTCAGTCATCGGCTTCTTGCCGACGACCTTTTCGAACGTCATCCAGGTCGAGTAGCCGCCCAGCGCGACCTCGAGCTGTTCGCCGGTCACGGTCGTCACGCCGCCCGTCCCGTAGAGCTTGGCTTCGATGATCCGCGGCGAGTAGCCGGTCTTCGTGATCACCACTTTCACCAGCCGCCCGTCGAGCAGCCCCGACAGCTTCGCGCTGATTTCCGGGCCGCTCATGCGCAGCGTCCATTCGTGCAGCGGGCAGACGCCGTCGTAGGGATCGGGCACCCCGACCAGGTACGGCACGGCGCTGCCGAAGACGTTCTGCATGCTCTCCGTCTTGCCGCCCGAGCAGGCGGAGAAGAGCGCCTCGGCGACCTGTCCTTCGTACATCAGCACCTGCCCGGCGGTCTGTTCCTCGGCTTCGTCGGAGGTCGTGTACTCGGATTCGAGGCCTTTGTAGACCTGGCTGCGGGTGTCGGCGTAGAGGTCGAAGCCGTCGCCGTCCACCCCGCCGGTCAGGGCGAAGGAGCGCGAGGCGACCGCCTGCGC
>DASXMH010000168.1:0-13014 GCA_036495785.1 Solirubrobacterales bacterium | reverse complement strand
GGTGACCGGCTACGTCACCGCTCATGGCCCCGGCCCGCTCGTGCTCGCGCAGGCCCAGGTGCACAGTTACACGGTCGCGTTCTGGGTGGCGGCGGGGATCTTCGTCGCCGCTGCCGTGGTCTGCGCGTTGGTGCTCCCATCCGGCGTTCCGAGGCGCGTCGAAGGCCAAGCCGCCCCTGTCACATCATGAGCGAAGCCCGGGAGACTCCTCAGCCCGCAGCCGGCGCCGGCGCGGTGCACGGGCGTCCGCCCGCCGCTCGCGTGATCACGCTGTCGGCCAACTACGGCTCCGGCGGCAGCGTCATCGGTCCCGCGCTCGCGCCGCGACTCGAGGTGCCGCTGCTGGCGCGGGTCACGGCCTCACCGGACGCGCTCGCCCACCGTCGCGAGGAGCTCGAGTCGCTCTCGCCCGAGGAGCGCAGGACTATCCCGGTGCACCGTCCGCCTGGACGGGCCGGAGGATCGGCGGGTCATCCAGGGAGCGGCGATCGAGGGCATCGACCTGCAGGAGGCGCGGGTCCGTCTGCGCGCCAGCGATGGGGCCCGATCGGCCTTCGTCAGGCGCCTGTATCGGCAACTGTCAGAGTTCTTTCAAAGTGGGTGCCTACGCTCGCACGGTCCCGAGATTCACCAGGAGGTCGCTTTGACTTTTCTTCGCCGTATCTCGACCCGCCGTCTGATCTCGATCTGCGCCCTCGCGCTGGTCCTCGCGATCGGTGGCGCCACCGTCGCGCTCGCCACCTCCGGCGGCGGCCCGAAGCCGCCTGCCAAGCCGTTGGCGGACGCCGTCCACGACGCGCTCGCGGCGCCCACCGTGCCCGGGATCAGCGCTGGCATCCACTTCACCGACAACCTCGTCGACGCCTCGAGCCTGGAAGGCAAAGACCCGCTTCTGGCGGGCGCCACCGGCCGCCTCTGGGCGTCGCCGTCGGGCGGCGGCAAGCTGCGGCTCGAGCTGCAGGCCGAAGAAGCCGGCAACGACAGTCAGGTCCTGATCGAAGGGCGGCACTTCCAGATCTACGACGGCACCTCGGAAACCGTCTACGAAGGTACGCTGCCCGAAGAAGAAGGCGAAGCGACCGGGGCAGAAGGAGAAGTCCCCTCGACCGCCCACATCCAGACGGAGATCGAAGGGGCCGAAAAGCACGTCGACCTGAGCGGAGCGATCCCCTCCGACGTCGCGGGCCAGGCCGCCTACACGCTGCAGCTCGCGCCGAGTCACGACGGCGGCCTGCTGGGACGGGTCGAGCTCGCCTGGGACGCCGCCAACGGGATCCCGCTGCGCGGCGCCGTCTACTCGAGCGAAAGCTCCTCGCCGGTGCTCGAACTCGAGGCGACCGGGGTCAGCTTCGAAGCCGTCCCCGAGTCGGTCTTCGAAATCTCACCGCCGGCCGAAGCTCAGGTGGTCGACCTCTCGCCCGAAGAACTGAACGGTCCGCAAGGTCACGCCACGACGGCGACCGGCGCACCCGCCGTTGCCGCCGCGGTCGACTTCCCGCTGGCCGCGCCGCCGGCGCTCGCCGGCCTGCCGCAGTCGGAGGTCCGGGCGATCGAGGTCGACGGCCACACCGCGGCCCTCGTCACCTACGGCAAGGGCCTCGGCGGGATCGCCGTGATCGAGTCGAAGAGCTCGCCGGAAGAAGGCGGCGACCCGATCGGCGGCGCGGGCGATCTGAGCCTGCCGAAGGTGGCGATCGGCGACGTCAAGGGTGAGGAGCTCGACACCGCGCTCGGCTCGGTGCTCCTGTTCAGTCGCTCGGGCGTCGACTACACGGTGCTCGGCTCGGTGCCTCCGGCGGCCGTGGAGGCAGCGGCCCGGGGCCTCTGAGAGCCTCTCGGTTCGTGCCCCCACCGCCGCGAGACCCAGCCCGGCGTAGGCATTCCCGGGCTGGGCGACGCCGCGCTGATCGCTGCCGCCCTGGCGCCGCCGACGGCCATCTGAGCATTGTTGTCGTCCTGATCGTCGCGTTCGGGGGCCATGCGATCGGGCGGTGGATCGGGTATCAGCTCGGAGTCAGGGGAGGACGACCGTTGATGGAGCGTCCCGGATGGTTTGACGGCGTCAGATCGCGCGCGGTCCCCAAGTGCGACCAGCTGTTCGAGCGCTTTCCGCGAGCAGCGCCCTTGGTCGCGCCGGCGCCGCTGTCGGGCATACACCGAGTACCGCCGGCGCCATTCGCGGTGGCGTCGATCGTGACCGGCCTGACCTGGATCAGCAGCCCCTCGGACAAGGCACTGAGATGTAGAGGTCGTCCGCAGGGCGGAACGGACCGCGCGACCGGCATTTGGCAGCCATCCGGAGAGGCCTGACAGAACGCCGAAGTGTCAGAGATGTTTCAGAGTCGCGGCATAGCTTTCGGTTCGATGCGTCACCCCGGGCGACAGGAGTGACCGACGGGTTCACACATCCGCCTAGGCCGCGAACGACGGTTGCGGTTGCCTTCGTCGTGGGGGCGGCGAGCCTCGGCACCGAGATCGGCGCGGCGCGTCTGCTGGCCCCTTTCTTCGGTGACTCGACCTTCGTCTGGGCCAACACGATCGCCACGATCCTGGTCGGCCTTGCCGCCGGTTACTGGCTCGGGGGCAGGCTGGCGGATCGCCGGCCGCAGCTGTCGGTCATGTGTGCCCTGATCGCGGCGGCGGCCCTCCTCCTGGCCGCCGTCCCGTTCGTCGCCGGGCCCTTTCTGCGGGCCGCATCAAGCGCCCTGGCCGATGTGTCGGCCGGGGCGTTCATCGGTTCCCTCGTCGGTGTGCTGGGACTCGTCTTCGTGCCGGTTTGCCTGCTCGGCGCGGTCGCCCCGTTCACCATCCGTCTCACGGTCGCGGAGGTGGCGGGCGCCGGCAAGGTGAGCGGACGGATCTACGCCGTCTCGACCATGGGCTCGCTGGTCGGGACCTTCCTCGCCGCGCTGCTGTTGATCCCCTTGATCGGCACCCGCAAGACCTTCCTCGTGTTCGCGCTCTCCCTGGCGCTCATCGCGATGGTAGGGCTGCCGCGTCGGCTGGGCCTGGTCCCGTTGGCGATCGCCGCCTTGTTTCTCATCCCGGTCGGGGCGGTGAAGCCGCCCGGGGCCGGCGAGCGGCTTCTGTACGAGGAGGAAACGCCCTACCAGTACGCTCGCGTCGTGGAACGCCCCGACGGCGAACGACTGCTGGAACTCGACGAAGGCCAGGCGGTCCACTCCGTCTACCGTCCCGGCTCCTTCCTGACCGGGGGCTATTGGGACGATTCGCTGGTCCTCCCGTTCGCCACCCGAAGCGCTCCGCCGCGCCGCATCGCGATCCTCGGCGACGCGGCGGGGTCGATGGCCAGGGCCTACGGGCACTTCTTCCCCCGGACCCGGACCGACGCCGTCGAGATCGACGGTGACGTGACCGCGATCGGCAGGCGGTTCTTCCACCTGAGCGCACCCCATCTCCAGACGATCACCGCCGACGCCCGCGTCTTCATCCGTACCCCCGGCCCGCGCTACGACGCCATCATCCTCGACGCCTACCGGCAGCCCTACATCCCGTTCCAGCTGACCACCCGGGAATTCTTCGAAGAGGTTCGGGAAAGGCTGAATCCGGGCGGGGTCGTCTCGGTCAACGTGGGACACCCGGAAGGATCCGACGAACTGGAAAAGGTCCTCGCGGCGACCATGGAGTCGGCACTCACGTTCGTGGTCAGCGAGCCGTCCGACCAGACCAACACCTGGCTGCTCGGCGCGATGAGCCGACCGCGTCCGGCCCGGATCCGCGCCGCGCGATGGCGATTGCCCTCGCCTCTCGACCCCCTCGCGTCGAGGGCCGCTCGCCGGATGCGCCCGGCGCCCCGGGGCGGGGAAATCTACACCGACGATCGTGCGCCGATCGAATGGCTGATCGACCGCTCGCTGCTCGATTACGCCGAGGGCAACCGCTGAACGCACCCGTCAGAGGTCCCTTCAGCGATCCCTGACACGGGAGTTCCGAGTTCGGTCCGGCCGGCGCCCCGGACAGCATGCTTGGCAACGCAGAGGCCCAGGGACATACCGGACGGAGTACTTGGACAGATGGGAACGATGCTTGTCCACCGATTGTCGAATGACAACGACAGGCGAGTCGTCGAGCGTGCGGCGGGAGATATCGACAAGTCTGCCGCTCAGTTCCTGCCCAGGCCTGCTGCTGGGGATCGACTACCCAATCCCCATTGGTTATTCAGGTAACGCCTCCTCTCCAAAAGTCTGACTCGCGAGGGCCCAACTACCAAGAGATGTGGGCCGCGGCGCCGCAAAACGAGGATGCCGAAAGTGAGGCCCCGTGCCCGGATGGGCTTAGCTCGGCCGAGCAAGAAGAGCGGGGGCAATCGAAGATGAGCAGCAAGAGCCAGGAGGCGACCTCTGAAGGCGCGGTGCCGGACGCCGCGGGGTGCGGAACTCCGAAGGAATTCGATGTCGTTCGCGATATCGATGGCACGCCCCCTGACGTCGCCGACGGCCGCGACGGCTGCTGAGATTAGTTGCTAGGAGGCGGTCGTCGCGCGGCTCGATCGGCTGTCTGCTTAGCCATCCGTCCCTGAACTGGTGCGCTCGAACGCCATCCGCCTCGACTCGTAAAGTCAAGCGTCTCGTGGTGGACCGTGTTCCCGTCATCGACCTCTTCGCCGGTGCCGGCGGACTCAGCCTGGGTGCCGCCGCCGCCGGTTGCGACGTGAGGCTGGCGGTCGACAACGATCGCGTCTCCTGCGAAACGATGGAGGCGAATCCCGATGCCCTCGGGGACGGCGCGGTGCTTTGCGCTGACGTCGCCGAGGTGAGCGGACGCGAGTTGCGGGAGATTGCAGGGTTGGAGGCCGCTGATCCTCTGCTGGTCGTCGGCGGCGCACCGTGCCAGCCGTTCTCGAAGGCCGCGTACTGGATCGAAGCCGGGGACGAGGCCGCTTACCGGAGGTCTCGCGCCGCCGGCGAGGCGGTTGAGCGGCCCGCACCTCCGGAGTTCGCGCGGCCCGACGCCCGTCGGACGCTGGTCGAGGAGTTTTGGCGGCTGGTCGACGAGGCAGACGCGGACGGGTTCGTGTTCGAGAACGTCCGCAGCATCACTCATCCCCGCAACCGGCCTGTGCTCGAGGTGCTGGAAGCGGCAGCCCATCGGCGCGGCTACAAGACCAGGTTCGTCGCCGCCAACGCGGCCGACTACGGAGTTCCGCAGCGCAGGCAGCGCGTCTTCCTCCTCGGCTCCAAGCATCATCGTCCGGAGGCTCCCGAAGCAACTCACGCTGCTGCCGAGACAGCCGAGGATGAGGGCAGGCTCCCGCACGCGGCTGTGGGTCCAGCGCTCGCTCCTTATGCGGGTGAGGACTTCTTCGAGCCGGAGGAGGTCGTCGAAGGGCGCTGGGCAGAGCACCTGAAGACAGTGCCTCCGGGCGGGAACTACAAGGCCCACACTGCCTGGGGCGGCCATCCGAACCCGACGTGGGAGACGGAGACCCGTTACTGGAACTTCCTCCTCAAGCTCAGTCCTGACCTTCCGTCCTGGACGGTCAACGCCTCGCCCGGTCCCTGGACCGGTCCGTTCCATTGGGAGACGCGACGGCTACGGACGCCCGAGTTGGCAGCCCTGCAGACCTTCCCTGACGGTTATCGGTTCGAAGGGACGCGCCGGGAGCGTGTCCGCCAGATCGGCAACGCGGTTCCAGTTCTGCTTGCCCAGCGGATGGTCGAGGCCGCAGCGTCGGCTCTCGACCTGCGACTCGAGGGCCGCCAACTGGCCGCCGCATGAAGGCGGTCAGCCTCTTCTCCGGCTGCGGGGGACTCGATCTCGGCCTCGAGCGGGCTGGCTTCGAGGTCGTCTTCGCCTCCGACCTGGACTCGTACTGTGCCGCCAGCTATGAGCACAACTTCCCTGGTGTTCCGTTCTACGAGGGCACCGCGGCCGACCTGAATCGAGATCTGCTGGCGCAGGTCTCGAAGGGAGCGACGCTCGGCTCGATCGATCTTCTGGCCGGGGGGCCGCCCTGCCCGCCCTTTTCGAAGTCGCGCTTCTATAGGACTGACAAGCCGCGAGCCCTGGACGATGCGGTGGGCGAGGAGACGATCAACGCCTACCTCACGGTGCTGGCCGCGGTGAGGCCGAGGGCCTTCATCCTGGAGAACGTTGCCGGGCTGGCCTACAAGGTCCACGAAAGCGCGCTTCAGCTGATCCTCGAAACCGCCGAAAGGTTGGGGTACGCGATCTCCAAGGAGGTGATCAACGCGGCCGATTATGGGGTGCCGCAGATGCGAGAGCGTTTCTTCGTCGTCGGAATGCTTGACGGCGAGTTCGAGTTCCCCGAACCCTCTCACGCCAAGGAGCCGGGCAGCACCCCTGAGAATGCCCATCGGCTGCCATGGGCTACTGCAGGCGAAGCGATCGGCGATCTGGACACTGAGGAGAACGCCGACGACACTGGGCACTTCGCCGGCGGCAAGTACCACGACCTCCTCGAAGAGATCCCGCCCGGCGACAACTACCTCTACTTCACCGCCAAGCGTGGCCATCCGAACCCGCAGTTCGAGTGGCGCAAACGCTACTGGTCGTTCCTTCTGAAACTTGGCCCAGATCTGCCTTCGTGGACGATCCAGGCGCGTCGGTCGAACAACATGGGTCCCCTCCACTGGCGTAACCGCATCCTCCGCATCGAGGAGGTCAAGCGACTCCAGACCTTCCCGGACGACTGGAAGCTCATGGGGACGATCGAGCGGCAATGGAGGCAGGTCGGCAACGCAGTGCCGCCTCTGCTTGCCGAGACCCTGGGCAACGCGCTCGCGGAGGAGCTTGCCGGGGTGGAGGCCTATGAACCCCAAGCCGCCTGAGGAGGGCGGCGATCGGAGGCTGACCCGCCTGCCCGAGGCGAACGAATTCTCGCCCGGGCAACTCGACCTGCCGGACTTTCTGGTCATCGTGAACGATGCGGAGGGCGACCGGGATCGCGTCATCGAGGCAGTAAGGAAGCGATTTTTCGCCGATGCGGCGTCCGATAGGGCTGATCCCGACGAGCGTCTCCAGCAGCAGCGGACGCGGGCATATAACGCCGTCCTCGGAGCGAGCAAATACGGCCTCGTGGCTGATGACCTGGCTGGCCTGTCGGCTTTTGGCAACGAGGCGCTTGAAGCCGCGAGTGACGACGAGCTCTATCGCTTTCTGGCCCGGCACATCATCAGGGATCTCGGCGGCTTCGAGGTATTGGTCGCCGTGAAGGAGATGCAGGCCGGTGGGATCGAGGTGAACAAGTCGACCCTTCAGGAGTACCTCGAACGCTTTGCGGGGCTTGAGCTTCCGAGAGCAACCACGCATCACATGAAGCTGCTGCAGTGGCTGCGCAAAGCCGGAATCCTTCCGGGCCGCGGTTATGTGATCTCGGATTCGGCCATCAGGGAAATCGCCGGTCTTTCCATCGATGACGCGGAGACCTGGGTCGCCCTGACCCAAGAGCAGACCGCGTTCTTGCGGGTTCTTCGACGGATGACGCTTGTCGAAGGGCAGGAACAGATTCCCGCAAAAGCAGTCATCGACGCCGTCGTAACGGAGTATGGCCCGATCTTCGAGAGACCGGACCAACTTGCTGCCAGCGTGCTGAAACCCCTGGCCAGCCCTGAGAACGAATGGATCACGCACACGGTCAGCTCATCAGGTCGAGGCGGCAAGTCGGGGTTCGTCTCGGCCACGCCGAAGCTGTTGGAAGTTGAGGTCGATCTACTCCCGGAAGGCGACGGGTTGGGTGTTCCGGCCGACCTCAAATCCAAGCTTCGAACTCCGATCGAGCAGGTCTATACGGATCTACGGTCGCCTGATACCTACGTGAAAGGCATCGCTCTCGAGTTGCTTGCGCTCAGGATGGCCTTGGACCTCACGCTTGTCCCGATCCGGCTAAGAGAGCGAGGTTCGACGACGGGTGGGGCAGAGGTAGATCTGATCGCGGAGGGCGCCCATCTTCATTTCTCCCGATGGCTACTGCAGTGCAAGAACACCGGATCGGTTGGCGTCGCCGCCTTGGCGAAGGAGGTCGGCATGGCGGTCTTGCTGAAGGCTCACGTCGTCGTGATTGTAACCACCGGGAAATTCTCAGCTTCAGTTCATTCCTATGCGAATGAGCTAGCTGCGAGCGGCAGCCTTCAGGCGGTGCTGGTGGACGGCACCACGCTGGATTCGTATCGGCGAAGCGGGCCTAAAGCGCTGAGGAGCTTCTTCCACGATTACGCTGGTGGGACCTTGGCGCTGAAGCGTCCGCAGGTGGTTATCGACGCTGGCTCGTGAGGATCCGAAGGACGGTCCGAGCCGCCTTCTGGGGGCTCTCGTGCTCCCAAAATCTAACGACCGTCCAGCCGCCCGCCTTGAGCATGTCGTCGTAGCGTCGATCTCGGTCCCGGTTGCGGGCTAGCTTTGCGTTCCAATACTGACTGTTCTGTCGCGGCCTGGTCCCATGGTCTGGACACCCGTGCCAGAAGCAGCCATCGACGAAGACGGCCAGCCTGGCGCGCGTGAACACGATGTCGGGGCGAATCGCTCGCGACTGCCCGGGCAGTCGCACGGGGTGATCGACCCGATATCGGAGCCCCAAAGAGAAAAGGGCTGCGCGCAGGGCTTTCTCTGGCTTCGTGTCGCGCCGCCGGTTTCCCTGCATGGTCGCGCGGACGGCTGCGCTCGACGCCTTGGGCGGAAGAGGCAGTTTTGCGATGCCAGGAATCTACGGTGGGGCAAGAGTTGGGGCAAAGTGACCCGCGCATTTCGGCCTATCTCAGCCAACGCCGTTTTCGCGAATTTGGCTTGGTGCCTAGCTTTGCGCAGCCCAGCCAACCCCCAGATACGGGCTCATAACCCGAAGGTCGCAGGTTCGAATCCTGTTCCCGCTATTCACGAGGTCGGCTCGCGATGGGTCGGGCCCTTTGAACGTCTGCGGCGGCCGGCCCGTAGGCCGCCGCGATGGAGGGACCCATCTCTTCGCAGCCGTGCTCGCCGTGGCCGCCTCCGGCTCGACGGCCGATGCATCCGACATCTCCGACCGGATGACGGTGCGGAGTACTATCGAAGCGAGCTTCCGCACCCCCCCGGAGGCCGCCGACGACACGAACGAACGGTCGTCCAGCCGACCTCTCTCCCGGTGCAAGCGCCCCATGCGACTGCTGAATCCACAGTCACTGGTAGAGCACAGAGATCGCCTCCACAGGGCCGCACGGGCGCTGTGCAGCTCCCGCCAGGATGCCGAGGATCTGGTGCAGGAAACCTTCACGCGGGTGCTCGCTCGCCCCCGCCTCCTCCGCGGCGAGGCGAGCGACCTGGCCTATCTGATGCGCGTGTTGCACAACACGTTCCTGAGCGGACGGCGCGACGCCTCACGCAGGCCGCGGGTGGTGGTCACGCTCGAAGACGTACAGGTGCTCGACTTGCACGCCACGCAGGCGCCCCACCAGGCGCTCGAAGTCCGGGAACTCTATGCCGCGATCGCCGAGCTGCCCGAGCGCTACCGCCTCGCCCTGGTCGCGGTCGACCTGCTGGGCCTCTCCTATCGCGAGACGGGGCGCTCGCTCGGGGTCTGCGAGGCGACCGTGGCCACGCGGGTCTTCCGTGCCCGCCGGCTGCTCGTCGGCCGGCTCGCGGAAGAGGAGATGCCTACGCCTGAGGGCGCCGAGCTTCCCTCCGCGGCGTAGAAGGTGGTGTAGGAAAGAGAGTCCGTGGACGATCACCTGCAAGAGGGAGGCCTCGAGGCGCACGCGTTCTGGCTGCGCTCCCCTGGCCGCGGCGAGATCCGACCGGCCGGGCTGGAGGACCCGGGGCCGGACGAGGTGCTGGTCCGCACCGTGTGCTCCGGCGTCAGCCGCGGCACCGAGACGTTGGTCTTCCGGGGCGCCGTGCCGCCGGATCAGTACACGGCGATGCGGGCACCCTTCCAGGAGGGGGACTTTCCCTGTCCTGTCAAGTATGGCTACCTGAACGTCGGGACGGTGGAGGAGGGACCGGCGGAGCTGCGCGACCGTACCGTCTTCTGCCTCTACCCCCACCAGTCCGCCTACGTCGTGCCGGCGAGCGCGGTGACCGTCGTGCCCGAGGACGTACCACCGGCTCGCGCCGTCCTCGCGGGCACGGTCGAGACCGCGGTCAACGCTCTCTGGGACGCGGCACCGCTGCTCGGCGACCGGGTCACCGTCGTCGGTGCCGGGATGGTCGGCTGCTGCGTCGCGCGCCTGCTGAGCGCCTTCCCGGCCACGCAGGTGACGCTCGTCGACGTCGACGTCGGTCGGGCCGAGGTCGCCGCCGCACTCGGCGTCGACTTCGCCCTGCCCGCCGACGCCGCCGGCGCTCGCGATCTGGTCGTGCACGCCAGCGCCACCTCGGCCGGGCTGCAGCGATCGCTCGAGCTGCTCGCGCCCGAGCGCACCGTGATCGATCTCAGCTGGTACGGCGACGAGGAGGTTCGGCTCTCGCTCGGCGGCGCGTTTCACTCGCGCCGCCTCGGCATCCGCGCCAGCCAGGTCGGCACGATGTCCCCGGCCCGTGCCGGAAGCCGCACGATCGCCGAGCGCCTGGCACTCGCACTCGAGCTGCTGCGCGACCCTGCCTTCGACGTGCTGCTTACCGGGCGGTCCCACTTCCGCGAACTGCCCGACGTGATGTCGCGGCTCGCCGCCGGGCGCCTACCCGCGCTCTGCCACACCATCACCTACGAGGGAGAGTGACCGTGTTCAGTGTGACCGTCCGCGACCACATGATGATCGCCCACAGCTTGAGCGGCGAGACCTTCGGGCCCGCGCAGCGCCTGCACGGCGCGACCTACGTGGTCGACGCCACGTTCAGGCGCGCCGCCCTCGACGCCGACGGCATCGTCGCCGACATCGGTCGGGCGGCCGCGCAGCTGCGCGAGGTGCTGGCCGAGCTCACCTACCGCAACCTCGACGACGAGCCCGCCTTGGCGGGCGTGAATTCGACGACCGAGGTGCTCGCCCGGGTGATCGCCGATCGGCTCGCCGAGCGCGTGCTCGCCGGCGCCCTGGGCGAGAGCGCGCGAGAGCTCGACGCCCTGGTGGTCACGCTGCATGAGTCCCACATCGCCTGGGCGAGCTACGAACGGCCGCTGTGAGGGACGTGTACTTCGTCGTGCCCGACGGCATCGACGATCCGGCCGGGCCGAGCGGCGGCAACACCTACGACCGCCACCTCTGCCGCGAGCTCGGCGCGCACGGCTGGTCGGCGCACGAGCGCGCCGTCGCGGGCTTCTGGGGGCGTCCCGGCGCGGCATCGTTCGCGGCCCTCGAGGAGACTCTGCGGCCGATCCCCGATGACGCCGTCGTGCTGCTCGACGGGCTGATCGCCTCCACGGCGCCGGAGGTGCTGGTGCCGCAGGCAAGCCGCCTGCGGCTGATCGTGCTCGTGCACATGCCGCTCGGCCACCGCCCGCCCGACGACGCGGCGCGGCGTCGAGAGCGCGCGGTCCTCGCCGCCGCCACCGCCACCGTGACGACGAGCGCCTGGACCCGGCGCCGGCTGGTGGAGCTACACGACCTGCCCGCGGACCGGGTGTCCGTCGCCGAGCCCGGCGCCCCGGCCGCCGAGCCGGCGAGCGGAACCGGGCGCGGCGAAGCGTTGCTCTGCGTCGGCGCAGTGACCTTCGAGAAGGGCCACGACATCCTGCTCGAAGCGCTCGAGTCGATCTCGGCGCTCTCCTGGCACTGCACCTGCGTGGGCAGCCTCGACCGCGACCCGGCCTTCGTCGAGGGCCTGCGTCGGCGCCCGCCGGTCCGGGGACCGGGCGAGCGGGTGTCCTTCACGGGGCCGCGGACCGGAGTCGATCTGGACCGCAGCTACGCCTCCGCGGACCTGCTGGTGGCAGCGTCGCGTGCCGAGACCTACGGCCTGGTCATCACCGAGGCGCTCGCGCGCGGCCTGCCGGTCATCGCGGCCGAGGTCGGGGGGGTGGCGGAGGCCCTCGGCGAGGGTGCGGCGGGGACCCGGCCGGGATTGCTCGTCGCACCCGAGGACCCGGCCGCGCTCGCCGGCGCTCTGAGCGCCTGGCTCGGCGACGCCGAGCTGAGAGCGCGGCTGCGGCGGGCCGCCCGCGAGCGGCGCGAGTCGCTTCCCCGGTGGTCGACCACCGCGTCGGCGGTCGCACGGGTCCTGGCCGAGGCGTCGCGATGAGCGCGGAGGCGACCCGCGTCAGTCCGGGTTGGCTCGCTCTGCGGGAGCCCGCGGACGCCGAGGCCCGCTCGCGCGACCTCCCGCAAGCCCTCGAGCGAGCGCTCCCGGCGACCGGCCGCACGGTCGTCCACGACCTCGGCTGCGGCACCGGCGCGATGGGCCGTTGGCTGGCGCCTCTGCTGGCGGGACCGCAGCACTGGGTCCTTCACGACCGCGACGCGGACCTGCTGGCGTCGGCCGCCGCCGACGTGCCCGGGCCGGCCGCGGACGGCGCGCCCGTCACCGTCGAGGCGAAGCGCACCGACATCGCCCGGATGCACGCGCGTGACCTCGCCGGGGCGACCCTGATCACCGCGTCGGCGCTGCTCGATCTGCTCACCGCCGACGAGTTGGACGGACTGGCCGGCCTCTGCACGGAAGCCGGGTGCCCGGTCCTGCTGACCCTCTCGGTCGTCGGTCACGTCGAGATGGCACCTGCCGACCCGCTGGACCGCCGCGTGGCCGCCGCGTTCGATGCCCACCAACGCCGCGCGACGGAGCGCGGAAGGCTGCTCGGGCCGGATGCTGCCGACTTCGCCGCCCGGACGTTCCGCCGCGGAGGCGCCGAGGTCCTCGTCCGGCCCAGCCCCTGGCGACTCGGCCCGGCGCACTCCGCCCTGGCCGCGGAGTGGTTCACCGGGTGGGTGCGTGCCGCCTGCGAGCAGGAGACCCGGCTGGCCGGTGAGTGCGAGGGATATGCCCGCCGGAGATTGGAGCAGGCGAGTGCCGGCGAGCTGACGGTGAGCGTGGGACACGCCGACCTGCTCGTCCTCCCGTGAGGGATTGATTCTTCGGGCGGGCGGCGTCGTTCCGGCCGGGGCGGCCGTCCGAGGTGCGTCCCGGGCGTCT
>DASXMH010000167.1:0-1594 GCA_036495785.1 Solirubrobacterales bacterium | reverse complement strand
GTGAAGGCCGCGGCAGTCGCCGGGACCCCGACCGAGCGGTTCACCCGCCCCGATGAGGTCGCGGAGCTCGTGCTGCTCCTCGCCTCCGGGACCGTCGGCAACATCACCGGAACCGACGTGCTCATCGACGGCGGCATGGTCACCACCCTTTGATTGCTCGTCCCCGCGCGGCCAGCCTCGTCGTCGGCCTTCGGCCGAAACGAAACCCAGGGACATTCAGCCCAGACTCCCCAGATCGCTCGGCCGCCGAACCATCCTCGCCTCGGCAGCGGCGTCGGCAGTGCTCGCCGGCGCCGCCGCGCCCGTGCCAACACCGGCGCCTTCGGCCCCGAGCTGACGGAGAAAGCTTCGGTTGTCGGTCCTCACGAACTCCTCGACAAGCCGTCCGCGGTCATCGAACCTGAACATGTTCATGAGATCCCAGACGACCCGTGCTCCGTTCGGCTCGACTTTCCCCACGGGTGAATGGGTGAACGGGGCGGTGAAGGTGCCCTCGATCCAGGTCTGGCAGGCGATGAGATCTCCCTCGGCGACGATCATCCCTCGCCGAATGGTCCGGTCATCGAAGGCCGCGCGGATCGACTGAAAGTACTCGGTGAGCCCCGCATAGTCGCTGTCGAATCCGTCGGGTCCGTGGAACGCGAAGTTCTCGGTGTCGAAGTACGAGTCGGCCTCCTGCTGGCTCTCGCCGGAGATCTCTAGTTCACCGGCCCGTACCAAGCGGGCCACCAGCTCGTCTCGGGTGCTCGTGCGGGTCATGTCGTCTCCCTTCCTTTCCCTCCCTTCATCTTGGCGAGAGCAGAGATATCGCACAAGCGACTGTTACTGAGACCATCCATGCGAAATTCTCATACCTTCAGTAGACTGCCCTGGTGGCGGATCTGACTTTGACCGGTCTGCGCGTCGTCCTTGAGGTGGCGCGCACCGGATCCTTCAGCGCGACCGCCGAGCGGCTCGGCTACACCCAGTCCGCCGTGTCGCGCCAGGTCGCCGTGACCGAGAAGGCCGTGGGCACGCCGCTCTTCGAGCGGCACGCGCGAGGGACTCGTCCGACGCCGGCCGGCGAGGCGCTGGCCCGCCGCGCCGGCACGGTGCTGAACGAAGTCACGGCCGCAACGCAGGAACTGGCGGGCATGCGCGATCGCCTCGCCGGCCGCCTGGTCGTCGCGGGCTTCCCGGCGGCCACCGCGGCGCTGCTCCCGCGCGCCATAGCGAGGCTGACGGCCGTGCATCCCGGACTCAAAGTACAGCTCGCTGAAGCCTCAACGCCGGCGCAACTGGCGGCGATGCGCCGCGGACGAACGGAGGTCGCCATCATCGCGACCGGCGACGGGCTGCCTGAGTACGACCTCCAGGGCCTGCGCCTCACCGCGCTGCGCAGCGCTCGCGGCGCCGGGGTGGCGGTCGCAGAATCCCACCCGTTCGCCGTCCGGGAACGGATCGAACCCGACGAGCTCGCTGACCAGGGGTGGGTCGTCGGGCCCCGTTCCGGTGACGCCCCCGAGTTCGGCGCGTGGCCCGGCATCGCCGAGCCAAGGATCACCTTCACAGCCCGCGACTGGCCCACCCGACTCGGGCTCGTCGCCGCCGGTCT
>DASXMH010000166.1:0-10066 GCA_036495785.1 Solirubrobacterales bacterium | reverse complement strand
CAGGCTGGCGTGGCCCGCCACCCCTTCGATCACCTGGCCGTTGACGACGCTGACGAAGAGCGCCACCCAGGCGGCGACGGTGAGGACGACCGCGGCGCGACCGAAGGCCATCGTCCAGTCGCCGGCGATGCGCGGCACCTGCGGCATCGGGTCTTTGTGGGTGTCGGCACCCCACTGGCGGCGGGGGCCGTCGTTGCGCTTGCGGCGGAAGAGGGACATCAGCGTTCGGCTCCCGTGGTCGTGTCGGCGGTGCTCGATTCCGGGGCGGTCGGCTCGCCCGGGTACTTGAAGAGCGGTTCCCAGGGGGCGCTCGGATCGGCGGGCAGTTCGGCCAGCGGCTGTTCGCCCTGCGTGTACCAGCGGGCGCGGTAGGGAAGCTTTTCGAAGGTGACGCGGTCGCCCTCGTGGTAGACGGCGGTCGGCGACCAGGCGGCGATGTCGCCCTTGGCGAGCTTGACCAGCCGCGGCGCATGGCTGCCGGCCGGGACCGGGCCGATCGGCTGCCAGGGGCCGCTCGGCGCGTCGGCGGCGGCGGTGCCGGGCGCGGTCCCCTGGTTCCACCAGCCGGCCTGGTAGATCTGGCCCTGCCAGACGACCTTGTAGCCGCTGACGTAGGCGGCGGCCGGGCGCCAGATCGGGTAGGGGCTGGTCGCCGGATCGTCGGCTTCGGGGGACGGGTGGGTCTGCGGCGCGGCGGCGGCTTCGGCCTGCGCGCGGTGGGCGGTCTTGGTGCCGCGCAGTTCACTGAAGATGTGGGTGAATTCGAGCGGCTTCTGTTCGACGCCGCTGCAGGTGTTCGACAGTTCGCCGACCTTGGCGAAGGCGCCGCCGCACTGCTGGTCGCGGTTCAGCGACCAGGCGGAGACGCGGGGGATGCCGCGGGCCTTGACGAAGCCGGCCAGTTCGCGCGCGTCCTTGGTGGTGAAGCGCTCCGAGGTGACGTCGTTGACGCCGAGCATCGGGGTGGCGCCGACGTGGCCCCAGGCGGCGCCCGCGCTGCTCGGCAGGCCCGCGGCGCGCCACAGCGATTGCACCTGCGCCTGGACCGCGTCGAGCGAGCGCTCGATCGTCCCGACCATGTCGTGGGCGGCGCCTTCGCCGGGGCCGAAGTCCATCGTCATCGCGTTGACGCCGGCCAGTTCGACCTTCTTCTTCAACATCGCCTGTACGGCGGCTATCCCTTCGGCGCTGAGGCCGGCACTGGAGACGGGCAGCGTCATCCACACCTTCAGCGGCTTCTTTTCCTTCGCCAGCTGCTTCTGCACCGCGGCGATCGCGGTCGCGCGGCGGGCGTTGGCGGCGGCGTCGGCGAGGTTGGCGCCCTCGACGTCGAGGTCGATCGCCTTCGCGTGGTAGCGCTGGATCGGTTCCAGGTAGGCCTGCTGCAGCTTTGCCGGGTCGGTGCAATCGACCGCCAGCTCGGTGTTGGCCTGGCCGCCGTAGGAGATCATCACCGTGCCGCCCTGGCTGCGGAGCTGGGCGGCACGGGCGTCGAGGTCGAGCCCCTGCTCGGCGCCGTCCAGCGTGTAGTAGGTGCCCCACGACGGAGTGCAGGGGTCTTCGGAGTCGCTGACGACGAAGGCGAGGTAGACGCTCGAGACCGGGTTCGAGGACGGAAGCTGGAAAGGATAGGTGGGCGTCTGGGTGACGTCCACATAAGGGGAGTAGACCGGCACCGCGTCCGATTTGGCGCTTGCCGCCGGGGTTTCGTGGCTGACCAGCTGCCAGACGCCGAAGCCGATCGCGCAGAGGACGACCAGCAGGACCACGACACGGACCGCCGACAGTTCGCGCGGCGGCGGCTGCAGCGGGGCCTTTGGTTTTTCCTTGACGATGACCATTGGGTTTGAGGGCGCCTACGCGACGTCCCCCCGGTCTTCGGCAGGGCGTGCTGCGGACTTGAGTAATGGATGAACCCCGCTGCTTGGGAGGCTCCCGGCGGGGGGACTCCGAACCCGTAGTCCTTGGTAGCCCTGTGGGCGACCAAGGACTACGGGTTGGGCAGCCGCCGGCGGCGAGGGCCGGACGGCTGCATCGCGTGCATCGTGGCGTTTACGTAGTCGGTCACCGACGGCTGTCCTGGCATGGACGGTGCATGGCTGCCGTGCTGGCGTCGTCGCCGTCGGTGGCCAGCCATGTCTCCGCGGCCCGGATCTGGGGGCTTGTCCAGTAGTGGCCCGAAACCATGCACGTCACCTGCCGGAACCCACGTCACGGTGACCGACCGTTTGTCCTGCACAGGGCCGATCTCTCCCCGGTCGACCTGGCGAGGCGCGACGGGGGTCTCCTTCGAGGAGGACCGGGTGCGCGACGACGAGTTGCTGCCGGCCGGGATCGAGACGACGCGGATCACGGGGCCACGGCTGGATCGGGAACCGGGGGCGGTGGTCGAATCGCTGCGCCGGCACCTCGCCCGCAGGGCAGCGTCCTGAAAACGGCCGGTCTGGCCGACGGTCCTACTGGTCGCCGAGGCCGCCGAGGAACCAGAAGGGGTTCGGCGGCTTCTGCCGCCATGCCGCGGCGAGCGAGCCCTCGGCGGTGACCTTGCTGTCGGCGGGGGCCTCGGCGCGGATGCGGTCGGCCAGCTCGTTCGCCTGGTCCTCGTCGGCCGCACCGACCACCATGTAGCGCCAGCGGCGCACCGGCTCGAGGCCCTCGTCCTTCAGCTGCGCGGCGAACTCCTTCGCCTCGCGGTGGGAGGGGAACTCGACCCGGACCTCGAACTCGGCGAGGCCGCCGTGTTCGGCCGCCTCTTCGTCCTCGGTCTTCATCAGGCGCTCGTGCTCGGCCTCTTTCTCGGCCGCCGTCCTCGGCTCGGCGGCGTCGGGGTCCTCCCAGTCCTCGGCAACGGGGTGCCAGTGGCGCAGGTCGAAGGTCGCGTCCCAACCCTTCGAGTCGAGAAACTTCTGGACCACGCCGCGGGCGCGATCGAGCTGGGCGCGGTCGGCGGCGTAGATGAAGATCCGCTCGCCTTCGTGGCTGACGATCACCCGCTGGTCGAAGGCGGTCCCCAGGTCGTGCTCGAGCTCGGCGGCGCGCAGGTGGTCGCTGATCTCACCGCCGACCCCGGCGTCGTCGAGGTCGATCTGCAGGCGCCAGTCGTCGTCCATGCCGGACAGCCTAGTGCCCGGCCGCGGCGCCGCCCGCCGGCTTCAGGAGAAAGTTCGAACCCGCCGACCGACAAGGTGATTCACTGGGTAGAGCCAGGGCGGAGCCAAAACAAGGAGGAGCGAGATGGAGACCTCAGGCCACGCACTGGGCAACGGGCACGGCGGGCCGGGGTACGCCTCCCCCGCCGAGGCGCGGGCGCAGGCACCCGAGAAACTCATCTACGTCGCGGCGCTCTACGAGGGCACCGGGATCGAGGAGCCGGACTTCGTCGCGGTGATCGACGTCGACCCCGCCTCCGACCACTACGGCGAGGTGATCGGCCGCGTCGACATGCCGAACGTCGGCGACGAGCTCCACCACTTCGGTTGGAACGCCTGCTCCTCGGCCTGCCACTCGCAGCTCGCGCGGGACACGCTGATCGTCCCCGGCTTCCGCTCCGGGCGCATCCACATGCTCGACGTCACCGACCCGGCGGCGCCGCGGATCAAGAACGTGATCGAGGGCGAGGAGATCGCCGAGAAGCTCGGCCTCAGCGCCCCGCACACCGTCCACTGCATGCCCGGCGACATCGTCACGATCTCGATGCTGGGCGACGCCGACGGCAACAGCCCGGGCGGCTTCGCGACGCTCGACGCGCGCGACTTCTCGCTCGCCGGGCGCTGGGAGCAGGACCCCGGCGACCTCCAGTTCACCTACGACTTCTGGTACCAGCCGCGCCAGAACACGCTCGTCTCCAGCGAGTGGGCCGCGCCGAACACCTTCAAGGACGGCTTCGACCCCGCCGACGTCCCGGCCGGCAAATATGGCCGCAAGCTCCACTTCTGGGACCTCGAGGAGCGCCGCCAGGTGCAGTCGATCGACCTCGGCGAAGACGGCTGGATCCCGCTCGAGCTGCGCTGGCAGCACGACCCGGACTCGCTGCAGGGCTTCGTCGGGGTGACCCTGTCGAGCACCGTCAAGCGCTTCTTCAAGGACAACGGATCGTGGGACGCGGAGACGGTGATCGACGTGGTCAACGAGCCGCTCGAGGGCTGGCCGCTGGAGGGCGGCGTGCCGGGGCTGATCACCGACATCGTCCTCTCGCTCGACGACAAGAACCTCTTCTTCTCCAACTGGCTGCACGGCGACCTGCGCCACTACGACGTCTCCGACCCGCGCAACCCGGAGCTGAAATCGCAGGTCTGGCTAGGCGGGCTGCTCGGCCGCGACGAGGGCCACCCGAAGGCGGGCGGGCCGCTCAACGGCGGGCCGCAGATGCTGCAGAACTCCCTCGACGGCGAGCGGGTCTACGTCTCCAACTCGCTCTACTCGACCTGGGACAACCAGTTCTACCCCGACCTGCGCGGCTGGCTGACCAAGCTCGACCGCCAACCCGACGGCACCTACGCCCTCGATCCCGACTTCTTCGTCGACTTCGCCGAGCAGACCGGCGGCGCGAGGCCGCACGAGATCCACCTGCCCGGCGGCGACTGCACCACCGAGATCTTCCAGTAGCGCCGGGCGCGCCGGCGCGGTCCTACCGGCCGAGGTCGTCGACCAGGTCGGCGACCGAGTCGACGATGCGGGAGGGGCGGTAGGGGAAGCGCTCGGCCTCGGCGCGGGTGGTGACGCCGGAGAGGACGAGGATCGTCTCCATGCCGGCCTCGAGGCCGGCGACGATGTCGGTGTCCATGCGGTCGCCGATCATCGCGGTCGTCTCCGAGTGGGCGTTCAGGGCGTTGAGGGCGGAGCGCATCATCAGCGGGTTCGGCTTGCCGACGAAATAGGGCTCGACGCCGGTGGCGCGGGTGATCAGGGCGGCGACCGAGCCGGTGGCGGGCAGCGGGCCGCTCGGCGAGGGGCCGGTCGGGTCCGGGTTGGTGGCGATGAAGCGGGCACCGCCGGCGATCAGGCGGATCGCCTGGGTGATCCGCTCGAAGGAGTAGGTGCGGGTCTCGCCGAGGATGACGTAGTCGGGTTCGCGGTCGGTCAGCGTGTAGCCGGACTGGTAGAGCTGGGTCGAGATCCCCGACTCGCCGACCACGAAGGCGGTGCCGCCGGGCCGCTGGGTCTCGAGGAAGCGGGCCGTCGCCGAGGCCGAGGTCCAGATCGACTCCTCGGGGACCTCGAGGCCAGTTGCCCGCAAGAGCGCGGCGAGGTCGCGCCGCGTGTAGATCGAGTTGTTGGTGAGCAGCAGGAAGGGGAGGCCCAGCTCACGCAGCCGGCCGAGGAAGCGATCGGCGCCCGGTAGGGCGTTGGCCTCGTGGACCAGCACCCCGTCCATGTCCATCAGCCATGACTCGATCGCCATCGCGTCAAACTACCGGGGATGGGGAAGCTGATCTACACGGCGAACGTGTCGCTCGACGGCCGGGTCGAGGACGAGCGGGGAACCCCGGAGTGGGGGGCGCCCGACGAAGAGGTGTTCGGCTTCCTCACCGACCACGAGCGCCCGATCGGCACCTACCTATACGGACGCCGGATGTACGAGACGATGGCCTACTGGGAGTCCCAGGGCGACGGGCCCGACGACAGTGCGGCGAATCGGGACTTCGCGCGGATCTGGCGGGCGGCGGACAAGGTCGTCTTCTCGCGGACGCTGGAGACGCCGGCGACGGCGAGGACGCGCGTCGAGCGGGCCTTCGACGCCGACCTCGTCAGGCAGCTCAAGGACACGGCCGCGACCGACATCACCATCGGCGGCGCCGAGCTCGCCGGGCAGGCGATCGCGATGGGCCTGGTCGACGAGTTGAACCTCGTGGTCGTGCCGGTCCTCCTCGGCAAGGGCAAGCGCGCGCTGCCGGAGGGCATCAAGGCCCGGCTCGAGCTTCTGGACGAGATCCGCTTCGCGGGCGGCACGGTGTACCTGCGCTACCGGGTCGACTCCTGAGCTGAGCCCACCCGCTCACTCGACCCAGTCGAAGGTCCGCGCGACCGCCTTCTTCCACTCCGCGTAGCGGCGCTCGCGCTCGTCGGCGGGCATCTGCGGCTCCCAGCGCCGGTCCTCCGCCCAGCGTTCGCGCAGCTCCTCGGTGCCCGACCAGAAGCCGGTCGCGAGGCCGGCGGCAAAGGCGGCGCCGAGCGCCGTCGTCTCGGGCACCGCCGGGCGGATCACCGGCACGCCGAGCACGTCGGCCTGGAACTGCATCAGCAGCTCGTCGGCGGTCATCCCGCCGTCGACCTTCAGCTCCGCGAACGGCACGTCGGCGACCGCGTTGGCGGCGTCGACGACCTCGCGGCTCTGCCAGGCGGTCGCCTCCAGCGTCGCCCGGGCGAGGTGGCCCTTGTTGGCGTAGGCGGTGAGGCCGACGATCACCCCGCGCGCGTCTTCGCGCCAGTAGGGGGCGAAGAGACCGGAGAAGGCGGGGACGAAGTAGACGCCGCCGTTGTCCTCCACGGTTTCCGCCAACGCCTGGATTTCCGGCGCCTCCTCGATCAGCCCGATCCGGTCGCGCAGCCACTGCACCGCGGCCCCGGTCACCGCGATCGACCCCTCGAGCATGTACTGGGCGGGGCCGTCGGGGCCGAGCTTGGCGCCGACCGTGGTCAGGAGCTTCTCGGTGTGGACGATCTCGGCGCCGGTGTTGACGAGCAGGAACGAGCCGGTGCCGTAGGTGTTCTTCGCCTCGCCGGGCTCGAAGCAGGTCTGCCCGAACATCGCCGCCTGCTGGTCGCCGAGGATGCCCGCCACCGGGCGGCCGCCCAGCGCCGTCCCGTGCGCCTCGCCGTAGGTCTCGCTCGAAGACCTGATCCGCGGCAGCATCGACCGCGGGATGCCCATCAGGTCGAGGCTCGGCTGGTGCCAGTCGAGCGTCTCCAGGCTCATCAGCATGGTGCGGCTGGCGTTGGTGACGTCGGTCGCGTGGACGCCACCCTCGACCCCGCCGGTCAGGTTCCAGAGCACCCAGGTGTCCATCGTGCCGAATGCCAGTTCGCCGGCTTCGGCACGCTCGCGGGCGCCCTCGACGTGGTCGAGTATCCACTTGATCTTCGGCCCCGAGAAGTAGGTCGAGAGCGGCAGGCCGACCTCGCGGCGCAGGCGGTCCGGGCCGGCGTCCCCGGCCAGGTCCCTGACGATGTCCGCGGTCCGCGTGTCCTGCCAGACGATCGCGTTGTGGACCGGCTCGCCGGTGGCACGGTCCCAGACCACGGTGGTCTCGCGCTGGTTGGTGATGCCGATCGCGGCGACGTCGCCGGCCTCGGCGCCGGAGCTCGCCAGCGCCCCACCGATCACCTCGCGGGTGCGCCGCCAGATCTCCACCGGGTCGTGCTCGACCCAGCCGGCGCGCGGCGTGATCTGCCGGTGCTCGCGCTGGTCGACGCACTCGACCCGCCCGTCGCGGTCGAACAGGATCAGCCGGCTCGAGGTCGTCCCCTGGTCGATCGCCGCGACGAGCTGCCCCATCCGCGCATCCTCCCCGATGGCAGCGACGCTCGGGGGCGATGCGGTGATCAGGCAGAACTAAGAAGCAGTTCTCGGTTCTTGCATCACCGCCCCCTTCGCCATAGGTTTGGAGGATGCCACTGCGCAAAGACGCGCTGCGCAGCCGCCGCGCCATCCTCGACGCGGCGCGCGAGCTCTACCGCGACGACGCCGAGGCCTCGTTCGGCGAGATCGCCCAGCACGCCGGGCTCGGACAGGCGACCGTCTACCGCCACTTCGCCGACCGCCGGGCGCTGCTCGTGGCGCTCGCCCAGGAGGACATGGGCGCGCTCGAGGAGCGGCTCACCGCCGAGGAGATCGGGCCGGGCTCGCTGGAGCAGCTGCTGCGCGAGATGGTCGCCGCACAGCTCAACTCGCAGGGGCTGATCGAAGCGATCCGCGCCGGCGAGGTCGAGGAGAGCCAGGTGAAGCGGCTGACCGAGCGGGTCCGCGCCCTCTTCACACCGCGGCTGGCCGCGGCGCAGGCGGCGGGCCTGGTGCGCGAGGACCTGACGCCCGACGACGTGATCGTCGTGCTGGCGATGGTCGACGGCGCGATCGCCCCACTGCGAGGCCGCAGCGAGCGGGAAGCGGTCGCGTCGAGGGCGTTCGAGATCGCGGTCGACGGGCTACGCTCGAGGGCATGAAAGCCCGACTGCTCCTCGCCCCACTGGTGGCCGCCGCCCTCCTCGCCGCGGCCGTGATCGCAGCTCCCGCCGCCAACGCCGCGGCGAAAGGCTGCCGGGCGCAGGCGACGGTGGTCTGGGTCGGCGAAGAACCCGGCGGCGGCGCGGCGGGCAGCGTCTTCTACCGGATCGAGTTCACCAACCTCTCGACCCACACCTGCACGGTCAGGGGCTTCCCGAAGGTGAACGCGGTCGACCTGAAAGGCCGGCTGATCGGCGCGCCCGCGACCCACGAAAGCGGCAAAAAACCGCACACGGTGAAACTCGCCCCCGGCGCGAGCGCGACGGCGACGCTGCGGATCGTCGACGCGCTGAACTTCCCGGCGAACAAATGCAAAGCGACGACCGCGGCCGGGCTGCGGGTCGGCGTGCCGGGCGGCAGCGGCACGAAAATCGCGCCGCTCGCCTTCGAAACCTGCAAGCTGTCGGCCTCGAAGACGCTCTCGGTCGGCCCGGTCAGGCCCGGCTGAGGCAGGCCGAGCAGATCGCGGCGACGTGGCGGGCGTCGGTGCCGCAGCAGCCGCCGAGCACGCTCAGCGACGGCAGCGCGTCGACCAGCTTCCGGTATTCGCCCGCCAGCTCGTCCGGATCGCCGCTGTCGAGGTCCGGTGAGGCGTCGAGCTCGGCGTGGCTGCGGCGCGAGGCGTTGGCGCGGATGCCGGCGATCCGCTTCCGCCAGGCGCCGCCCGTCTCCAGCTCCGGCCCGAAGTGGCTGGGGTGGGCGCAGTTGACCATCAGGTAGGCGGCGCCCGCCGCGGTCTCCGCGTCGAGGCGCTCGACCGCCTCGGCCAGCGGCTCGCCGTCGGGAAGCCGGCCGTCGGTCTCGACCGTGAAGGAGATCGAGACCGGGGCGCCGACCGCGGCGGCGGCGCGGACGATGCCGATCGCCTCGTCTACATAGGAGAGCGTGTAGGCGGCGATCATGTCGGCCCCGGCCGCGACCAGGGCCTCGACCTGGGGCGCGTGGTAGGCGGCCGCCTCTTCGGGGGCGAGGAAGCGGGCGGGCCGGTAGGCGTCGCCCTCCGGGCCGAGGGTGCCGCAGACGGCGATCGGCGCCTCGCCGCCGCGCTCCTCGCGCAGCGCCAGGCCGAGCTCGACCGCTTCCCGGTTACGGTCGCCGATCTCGGCGTCGGAGCGGCCGAGCCGCTCGGCCCAGTTGTGGCTCGCCCGCCAGGTCGGCGTGTCGAGGGTGAAGCCGACGCCGTGGCGGGCGGCGAGGTCGATGAAGTCCTGGTAGTAGGCGCGCAGGGCGGCGCGGCCTCGCTCGTCGTCGAGCAGCTGGAAGGAGGCGAACTCGGGGAGGTCGATGCCGCGCTCGAAGATCATCGTCGTCTCGAGGCCGCCGTCGCCGATGAAGGTCGTCTCACCCCCCGGAAGGACCATGCTCCGATCCTACGCGCGGCCCAGCGGGTTGGTGCAGTGATGATGCGGACGACGATCGAACGCGGGGGCCGGGCCGGGCTGCTCGCCCTTGCCCTGGCGCTCGCCGCGCTTCTGGCGCCGGCCGCCGCCTCGGCGAGGCTGCCCGCCGGCTTCTGGGACGTGGTCGCCAACGAAGCGCCGAGCGGCGCCGGGGCCCGGGCCCTGAAGCGGGGCGGGGTCGAAAGCCTGCGGGTTCCGATCAACTGGGCGGCGGTGCAGCCGGCGCCCGGGGCGGCACCGGACTGGGGCTCGGTCGACCCGACCGTGCGGGCCGCCGCCGAAGCGGGCATCTCGGTCCTCCCCTTCCTCAACGGGCCGCCGGGATGGGCGGTCGCCTACGAAGCGATCGGCGGGGCGCGGGCGCCGCGCAGCCTGCCGGTGCAGACCGGCGCGCAGCGCCGCGGCTGGCGCGAATTCCTGCGGCTGGCGGTCTTCCGCTACGGCC
>DASXMH010000165.1:0-12123 GCA_036495785.1 Solirubrobacterales bacterium | reverse complement strand
CTGCTCGAACGGGCGGCGGAGCTGGGCATGCGTCACGGCTGCGGGATCGTCGACCACATCGAGGACCGGATCGTCGGCCTCAAGGTGCGCGACATCTACGAGGTGCCGGCGGCGGCGCTGATCCTGACCGCGCACGAGGAGCTCGAGCGCCTGGTCGGGACGATCCACCAGAACCAGTTCAAGCTGGGGATGGACCAGAAGTGGGGCTACCTCGTCTACGGCGGCCTCTGGTGGGAGCCACTGCGCGAAGACCTCGACGCCTACATGAGCGCGGTTAACGCACGGGTGACGGGGGAGATCGGCCTGCGTCTATACAAAGGCAGCGTGCGGGTGGTGACGCGTTCTTCGCCCAACGCGGTGTACGACGCCTCGCTGGCGAGCTTCTCGGAGTCCGGCGAAGAGCTCTTCTCCCAGACCGCCTCGCCCGGCTTCATCGAGCTCTGGTCGCTGCAGTCCCGCCTCGCGCACCAGTTGCGCGAACGGGACGAGAGCTAGCGAGCGCTGGAAGCCGCGGATTCCGGTCCGACCCGGGCTGGCTGTGGTCGGCCCGGAATCCGCGACACCTCGAAGCGGGGGAGGGGGACACACATCCCCAGCAGGCCCAGATCTCGCGGCGTGTATTTGGGCCCCCATGGGGGCCCAAATCTTGGTCAAGTGAATCTGCGCGTGCCTCCCGTTGCATGCCTTCTCGCGCGAGATCGGGGTGTCGTGGAGAATCTCGATCGTGGAGCCTTGAGGCGCCAGCCGGCAATCTCGCAACATTTCTTGCTCTTTATCGTCAACTAGCAGGGAAATCGCGGGCGGCTCAGTAGCCTCGATGCCGCTTTGGCGTCGGCTCGGACCAGATCTGATCTGTTTGCCCTGGTCTGCGCCGGTGCGCTGCTGGGCGCGCTCGTGGCGCTCGTCCTGGTGTGTGCGTCCGGCGCGCGGGCGGCCGATCGCGGCAAGCTGGAAGCGAATTTGACCGCCGGACGGGAAGAAGCGAGCGCACTGGCGGGTGAGCTGCAGGCCAGCCAGGCCGAACTGGCGAGCGCCGAAGCCGAAGCTGCGCAGGCCGAACGGCACGAGGAACGGCTGTCGACCTTGCTTGCCGAAGGCGAAGCGCGCGAGGCGAAGCTGAGCGAAGAAGTGGCGGAAACGCGGCACGAACTGGCGATCGAGAAGGCGCGGCTGCGGCGCTCGCACGCGGCGCTGGCGCGGCGGGTGGTCGACATCTATGAGAGCGGCGTGCCGGAAGCCTCGGACCTGATCTTCGGCGAAGGCGACTACGAAGAACTGGTCACCCGCGACACCTACCTGCGGGCGATCAACGAAGCCGACGCGGCGCTGGCACGGCGGGTCGGCGAAACGCGCGACGAAGTTCAGCACGAGGTGACGCTGGTGGCGGCGGCGCGGCGCAAGGCGGTCGCCTACGACCAGCGGGTCGCGGGGGCCCGAGAAGAAATCGCCTCGGTGCGCGAAGCGGCGGCGGCCTCGGCGGCGCATCTGGCCGAAGTGAGCGGCGCCCGCGAAGCCTCGCTCTCCCAGCTGAAAGGCGATATCGCCTCCTGGGTCTCCGACATCAAGAAGATCCGCGCCGAGGAAGCGCGGGAGCGCCGCGAAGCCGAAGAATCGGAAGAAGAAGCGAACGCCTCAGCCGAAGAAGAAGTCGGGCGCTGGCTCGGCGGCCCATACTCGATCCCGACCTACATCGTGATGTGCGAGTCGGGCGGCAACTACAGCGCGGTCAACCCCTCGAGCGGGGCCGGCGGCGCCTACCAGATCCTCCCCTCGACCTGGGAACTCTACGGCGGCCAGGGCGAACCCCAGAACGCCCCGAAGGCCGAACAGGACCGCATCGCCGCCGAAATCTGGGCCGACTCCGGCCCCAGCGCCTGGGTCTGCGGCTCCCTCTAGCCCACCCGCCTCAGGTCGTCGCCGACGGCGCTGAAATTTCCCAGTCCGGTGCGACAAACGTAACTTTTCACGCACCACCGTTGCGGATTTCGGCCCTACGGTCTATTCATGGCGACGATGACCGAGAGCAGCACCGACAAGCGCGTGGAGGATCTGCGATCCGAGATGCACCGGGGCTTCGACCAGGTCGATCAACGCTTCGAACGGGTCGAAGGCGAGATGCACCGAGGCTTCGGCCAGGTCGACAGCCGCTTCGAACGGGTTGAAGGCGAGATGCACCGAGGCTTCGGCCAGGTCGACAGCCGCTTCGAACGGGTCGAAACCGACATTCGCGAATTGCGATCCGACATGAAAGTCGGCTTCGAGGCGACGGGCGCACGGTTCGACTCCCTCCAGAGGATGATGATCTGGTTCTTCGCCGGAACGCTCGCCAGCATCATCGCTGCCGTGATCGCTGGGGTCATCCTGCATTCTTGAGCGAAAGCGGCCGGATTTAGCGGCGAAGTCGGGCGAGGCCATCCGGTCCGACTGGCAGTATCGATCGGGTTCGTGACGACGCCTGCCGCAGTCCACCTCCACGCCCACAGCGAGTACTCGCTGCTCGACGGCGCCTGCAAGATCGACGCGATGGCGGAGCGGGCGGCGGCGCTGGGGCAGCCCGCGCTCGGACTCACCGACCACGGCGTGATGAACGGCGCGGTCGACCTCTACAAGGCCTGCAACAAGCAGGGGATCAAGCCGATCGTCGGGCTTGAGGCCTACCTGGTCGACGACCGTCGCGCGATCAAGGAACAGACCCGCTACGAGCGCAACCACATCACCCTGCTGGCCGAGAACGACACCGGTTTCTCCAACCTGGTCAAGCTCACGTCGGCGGGTTTCCTCGAGGGCTTCTCGCGCGGCAAGGCGAACGTCGACATGGAGCTGCTGGCGCGCCACTCGGAGGGCGTCATCGTGCTCAGCGGCTGCCTCGCCTCGCGCCTCTGCCGGCGCCTGGTCGAAGAGCGCGAGGACGATGCCCGCTCCCACCTCGACGACCTGGTCCAGGCCTTCGGCCCCGAGCAGGTCTACATGGAGGTGCAGAAGAACGGCATCCCCGAGCAGGACAAGGCCAACGAGGGGATCGTCCGCTACGCGAAGGAGCTCGGCCGACCGCTGGTCGCCACCGCCGACGTCCACTACCTGACGCGCGACGACTTCGACAACCACGCGGCGCTGCTCTGCGTGCAGACGAAGTCCACCCTGGAAGCGCCGAAGATGAGCTTCGACACGAACGAGTTCTACATAAAAAGCTCCGAGGAAATGCACGAGGCGTTCGCCGAGTGGCCGGAGGCGGTGCCGAACTCGCTGGAGATCGCCGAGCGCTGCTCGCTGAACATCGAACTCGGCAAGCTGCTGCTGCCGCGCTACCCGACCGAGACCGGCGAGGAGCCGGAGGCGATGCTGCGGCGGATCGCCGGCGAAGGCCTGCGCGCCCGCTACGGCGACCCGCCGCCGGCCGAGGCGGTCGAACGGCTCGACTTCGAGCTCGGGGTGATCGAGGAGATGGGCTTCTCCTCCTACTTCCTGATCGTCTGGGACTTCGTCACCTGGGCGAAGGAGAACGGCATCGCGGTCGGCCCGGGCCGTGGCTCGGCGGCGGGCTCGATCGCCTCATACGTGCTCCGGATCACCGACCTCGACCCGCTCAAAGAAGGGCTGATCTTCGAGCGCTTCCTCAACCCCGGCCGTAAATCGATGCCGGATATCGACATCGATTTCTCCGTCCGCGGCCGCGAGCGGATGATCCGCTATGTCGCCGACAAATACGGCCGCGAGTCGGTCGCCCAGATCATCACCTTCGGCAAGATGGCGCCGCGTGCCGCCACCCGCGACGCCGCCCGCGTGCTCGGCTACGACTACGGCACCGGCGACCGTCTCGCCAAGCTGATCCCCGAGCCGATCATGGGCCGCAGCCCCTCCTTCGCGGAATGCCTGCAGCCGGGCCAGGAGCTGAAAGGCGCCTACGACACCGAGGCCGACTCGAAAAAGGTGATCGACGTCGCCCGGGGCCTCGAGGGGATCATCCGCAACAACTCGATCCACGCCGCCGCGGTGGTGATCTCCGATCGGCCGCTGCACGAGGTGGTGCCGCTGCAGCTCGCCGAGGACAAGACCGCGCCGCCGCCGGTCAATGCCGAAGGCAAAGCCGGGAAGCCGGAGCGCCAATACAAGATCGTGACCCAGTACTCGATGGGCCCGGTCGAGGACCTGGGCCTGCTGAAGATGGACTTCCTCGGCCTGCGCAACCTCGACGTGATCGAGGACGCGATCGACATCATCCGGCGCTCGCGCGGCGAGGAGATCCAGATGGACTCGATCCCGCTCGACGACCGCAAGACCTACGAGATGCTGGCCCGCGGCGACTCGACCGGCGTCTTCCAGTTCGAGTCGGACGGCATGCGCGACGCGCTCCGCAGGGTGGGCCCGACCGAGTTCCGCGACATCGTCGCCCTCGGTGCCCTCTACCGGCCCGGCGCGATGGCCTACATCCCCACCTACGCGAAGGGGAAGAAAGACCCCTCGACGGTGCGCTATCCCGACCCGCGCCTGCGTGAGATCACCGAAGAGACGCACGGCTGCGTCATCTACCAGGAGCAGTTGATGGCGATCGCGCGCGAGATGGCCGGCTTCACCGGTGCCGAGGCGGACGACCTCCGCAAGGCTGTCGGCAAGAAGAAGCGCGACCTGATGGCGACGATGAAGGACAAGTTCATGGAGGGGTTGGCGAAATCCGGCACCGCCGCGAACGTCGCCAAGGACCTCTGGAAACTGAACGAAGCCGCCGCCGACTACTCGTTCAACAAGTCCCACGCCGCCTGTTACGGGCTGATCTCCTACCGCACCGCCTACCTGAAGGCCAACTACCCGGCCGAGTACATGGCGGCGGTGATCTCCTCGGTGATGAACACCAAAGACAAGGTGCCGTTCTTCGTCAACCGCTGCGCGGAGATGGGGATCGAAGTGCTGCCGCCCGACGTCAACGCCTCCGACCACAGCTTCGTCGTCTCCGAGAACGCGATCCGCTTCGGCCTCGACGCGGTGAAGAACGTCGGCCACTCGGCGGTCGAGGCGATCCTGCGGGCTCGCGAGGACGCCCCGGTCGGCTCGATCTACGACTTCTGCGAACGGGTCGACTCGCGCGCCGTCAACAAACGGGCGATCGAATGCCTGATCAAGTGCGGCGCGCTCGACGACACCGGCGCCACCCGCAAAGGGATGCTCGAGGCGCTGCCCGCGGCGCAGGCCTCCGGACAGAAGGCCCAGGAAGACGCGCAGCTCGGCCAGGGCTCGATCTTCGACTTCGGCGACGACGCGGCGGGCGGCGGCGGCGCGTCCCCGGCGCAGGCGCGGCCGCCGATCTCGGCCGCCGAGTTCGATCGCGCCGAGCTCCTGGCGATGGAGAAGGAGACGCTCGGCACCTACCTCAGCTCGCATCCGCTGACCGAAGTCGGGCCGGCGCTCCGCGCGCGCGTCGACTGCAGCCTCTCGGAGCTCGACCGCAAACCGGACGGCGCCTGGGTGACGGTCGGCGGCATCGTCGTCGAGACCAAAAAGATCCGCACCAAGAGCGGCAGTCAGATGATGTTCGCGACGCTCGACGACGTCGAGGGTCAGATCGAGATGCTGGTCTTCAAGGCCGATGAAGCCGAGAGCGCCCAGATCATCGCCCCCGACGCGATCGTCATCGTGCGCGGCCGGATCGACCACAAGGACCGCAACGAGACGAAGCTCGTCGTCCAGGAGGCCCAGCGCTTCGAACCGGACGCCGCCGAGGTCGAGCGGGCCGCCAAGAACGCGCCGCCGCCATCGTCGTCCCCGGCAAGCCCCGGCGGCGTCTCGAGCGGGCCGTTCCAGTTCTCCCTGCCGGCCGCCAAGGCGACCGACCCGGCCGTCCTGGATGAGCTGAAGGCGCTGTTCGAGGACCACAAGGGGGAGTGCGACGTCCACCTTGTCGTGCAGACCCCGAGCGGCCCGACCAAGCTCCGTTTCGGCGCGAAGTACAAGGTCCAGCAATCGCCCAATCTCCGCTACGAGATCGAGCAGCTGCTGGGTTCCGACGCGCTCGCCGCTTGAACGCCCCAAACCGCTTTGTTCCGCGGTCCGACCTCCCTAGACTTACCGAATGACCGCAACCCGCACCGAGGTCGGCGAGTGCCGGCAGTGCCGCTCCTTCTGCGACAAGATGGTCGAGCCGCGCGGGTGCATCGAACTCGGTTGCCGCTTCCTCTACAGCTACGTCGACAGGCTCGACGGTCGCCAGTACGTCGGCTGCATGCAGCAGGTGTTCGGGGCGCAGGTCGACCTCGCGGCGGTGCTCGAGAAGGGGGGATTCGGCGGCGTCAAGATGACCGGCACGCCGCTGCCCCACTGCCAGTTCTCGGTCGAGCAGGCCTATAACGGCGAGGGCGAGTCCTACGACTGCGTCAACCGTCGCTTCTTCGACTGCACCGACGACGGCCCCGAGGGCCTGCGCGCTTTCGACCTGCGGGACGCCGTCTGAGATCGTCGCCCGCGCCCGTTTTTCTTGGACGGCGGTCCAGAAACTGCGACACGGATTCATGTAGCATGCAACTCCGTGAGCGATGCCACCACTGTTCCCGAGGCGGACTCGGACGAACTCCTGACCGGGATGGCCGGTGAGCCCCCTGTGACCGAAGAGGGGCACGGCTTCACGATCGAGCTCACCCAGGACCAGAAGGACATCAAGGACTGGGTCCACGGCTTCGCCGAGAACGTTGTCCGGCCCGCCGCCCACGAATGGGACGAGCGCGAGGAAACGCCCTGGCCGGTGATCCAGGAGGCCGCCAAGATCGGCCTCTACGGCTTCGAAGGGCTGGCGCAGTTCTGGGCCGACGACACCGGCCTGACGCTGCCGGTCGTCAACGAGGAGCTCTTCTGGGGGGACGCCGGGATCGGCATGGCGATCATGGGCACCTCGCTCGCGGTCGTCGCGATCTTCGGGCAGGGGACGCCCGAGCAGATGGGGGAGTGGATCCCCCAGTGCTTCGGCACCGTCGACGAGCCCAAAGTCGCCGCCTTCTGCTCCTCCGAGCCGGACGCCGGCTCCGACGTCTCGGCGATCCGCACCACCGCCAAATACGACGAGGCGAAGGACGAATGGGTGCTGAACGGCCAGAAGGCCTGGGCGACCAACGGCGGCATCGCCGACGTCCACGTGGTGATCGCCTCGATCGACCGTGAGCTCGGCTCGCGCGGCTACGCCGCCTTCGTGATCCCGCCGGGGACGCCGGGCTGCGAGCAGGGCGCGAAGGTGAAGAAGCACGGCCTGCGCGCCTCCCACACCGCCGACGTCCACCTCGACGACTGCCGGGTCCCGGGCTCCTGCCTGCTGGGCGGCAAAGAGAAGCTCGACGAACGGCTGGCGCGGGTCCGCGAAGGCAAGAAATCGAAATCGCAGGCGGCAATGCAGACCTTCGAGGCGAGCCGGCCGGTGGTCGGATCGCAGGCGCTGGGGATCGCCCGGGCGGCCTACGAGTACGCGCTCGGGTATGCCAAAGAGCGCCGTCAGTTCGGCCGCGCGATCATCGAGAACCAGTCGATCGCCTTCACCCTCGCCGACATGAAGCTCGAGATCGACGCCGCCCGGCTGCTGGTCTGGCGCGCCGCCTGGATGGGGCGCACCGGCAAGAAATTCGAGAACGCCGAGGGCTCGATGTCGAAGCTGAAGGCGGGCGAGGTCGCCGTCTGGGCGACCGAGCGGGCGATCCAGATCCTCGGCGGCAACGGCTACACCCGCGAGTTCCCGGTCGAGCGGATGCACCGCGACGCCAAGATCTACACCATCTTCGAGGGCACCTCAGAGATCCAGCGCCTGGTCATCTCGCGCGCGATCTCCGGTGTCCACATCCAATAGATCGAGGTTTACGGCGGGAGAGCAAGGGTCGGGCTGGGGGGCTCGGCCCTTGTCGCCTGCCCTGAGGGCCGGTGACCGGCGCGGATGCGGGCCCTCGTCGGGGTCCCCGGTAGCGCTGCTACAGGGGACCCTCCTCGTGCGCGCCCCGCTTGGTCACCGACCCTCAGGCGGCCTACTTTTCGCGGCGTTTGAGGCCTTCGCGGCGGAGGCGCCTGGCGGCGGTGACTTCGGCTTTCGATGAGCCTTTCTTTTCCGGCCCGGGGGTCTCGAGAGTGGCGGGGAGGCCCTCGAAGCGGGGCTCGGAGAGGAAGGCGGCGAGGCCCTTGCGGCCCATCTCGCCCTTGCCGATGTTGGCGTGGCGGTCGCGGTTGGAGCCGAGGGGGGCGGCGGCGTCGTTGACGTGGATCGCGCCGAGGCGGTCGATGCCGACCTTTTCGTCTGCTTCGTCGAGGACCCCCGCCAGGTGCTCTTCGTCGGTGATGTCGTAGCCCTGCACGAACAGGTGGCAGGAGTCGAGGCAGAGGCCGAGGCGCTTGCCGCCCCCGGCGAGGTCGATCAGCTCGCCCGTCTCCTCGAAGTTCCGCCCGATCAGGCCTTTGGCGCCCGCGGTCTGCTCGAGGAGGAGCTTGCAGTGGTCGGAGTCCTTGAGGGCCGCCGTGATCACTTTGGCGGCGCGTTTCAGCGACGGGCCGAGCGCTTCGCCTTTGGTCGAGCCGGGGTGGAGGACGACGCCCGCGGCGCCGATCCCGTCGCCGATCCGCAACGCGTGGGTCAGCGAGGCGAGTGATTTCTTCCGCAGTTCCTTGTCTTTGGTGGCGGTGTTGATCAGGTAAACGGCGTGGATGATCACCCGTTCGACCTTGGAGGTGTCCATCGCCTCCTTGAACGCGGCGAAATCGTCGGGGCCGTAGTTGGTCGGCCGCCACATCCGCGGGCTCTGGTGGAAGATCTGGATCGATTCGCAGCCGCGTTCGCTGCCCCGCTCGACGGCCTTGTCGAGGCCGCCCGCGGTCGAGACGTGTGCGCCGACGAACACCGGCCCATCCTAGGGAGCGCGTCGACAGAGTGCCCGACGTAGCGGACGCAGGTCTCGCGGCGATGGCGCAGGTCGAGCGCGACGCCGTCGTCGCCGGCATTGAGATCGTCCCCGGTGAGGAAGTGGCCGACCAGGGCCGGTGGTGCGCCGGCGGACGGTGAGCTCGATCGCCGCCAAGGCCGCCGCGATGATGAGCGCCAGCCCGAGCCATTCCCCCTGCACGTGCCCCGAGGTGAGGAACTGCTCCTCCTGGCGGGCAGCGGCCGGCGGTGGCGCGGCCGGCGGCGTGGGAGGGGGGCCGGGCGAGGTCACGGTCCCCGAGCCCGACCCCCTACATAGGCGTTTGCAACCGTGCGCGTACCGAAACACCGCAACCCGAACTCGACCGCCCCGACCCGGCCGGACTTAACATGGGCCGCCGTGTCCGCCCAGTCGCCAAGCCACGAGCCCCCTCGCTTTCGATTCGCCCCTTCGCCGACCGGTGCGCTGCACATCGGCGGCGCGCGCACGGCGCTCTACAACTGGCTCGCCGCCCGCCACGCTGAGGACGGCGTGCTGGTGCTGCGGATCGAGGACACCGATCGCGAGCGCTCGACCACCGAGAACGTCGACCAGATTCTCGACGCGATGGACTGGCTCGGGCTGACCTATGACGAGGGGCCGATCTCCCAGGCCGGCCGCGCCGACCGCCACGCCGCCGCGCTGCGGCAGCTCCTCGAGAGCGGCGCCGCCTACCACGACGCCGCCACCGCCAAGGACGTCGAGGCCTGGAAGGCCGAGCACGGCGCCGGCCGCGGCTACCGCGGCACGCCGACCAACGAGCCCGGTGCCGCCGTCCGCCTCCGCGTCCCCGACTCCGGCGAGACGATCGTCGAGGACCTGATCCACGGCCCGGTCGCCTTCCCCAACGCCTCCTACGACGACTTCGTGATCGCCCGCGGCGACGGCACGGTCCTCTACAACTTCGCCGTCGCCGTCGATGACGCCGAGATGGGGATCACCGAGGTGGTCCGCGGCGACGATCACCTCTCCAACACGCCGAAGCAGCTCCTCGTGCTGCGGGCGCTCGGCCACGAGGCGCCCCGCTATGCCCACCTGCCGCTGCTGCACGGCCCCGACGGCAAGAAGCTCTCCAAGCGCCACGGCGCCGCCTCGGTGCAGGAGCTGCGCGACGCCGGCTACCTGCCGGTCGCGGTCCGCAACTACTTGGCGCTGCTCGGCTGGGGCACCGACGACGACACGACGCTGATGTCCACGGAGGAGCTGATCCGCCGCTTCGAGGTCGCCGACGTCGGCAAATCGGCGGCGATCTTCGACGAGAAGAAGCTGCGCTGGCTGAACGGCCGCTTCATGCGCGAGATGCCGCTCGACGAATACACGCTGGCGGTCGCCCGCCACCTCGGCCGCGAGCCCGACGAGCTCCTCCGCGAAGCCTGCGCGATCACCCAGGACAAAGCGCAGACCCTGGAGGAGGTCTGGCCGCTGATCCGCTTCCTCTACGAGCCGCCGGTCGACGACGAGAAGGCCTGGGCCAAGGTGATGAAAGAGGGGACGGGGGAGATGCTCGAGGCGGCCGCCGAGGCGCTCGCCGCGGTCGAGCCCTACACGCCGGAGGCGATCGAGGGGGCGCTGGCGCCGCTGCTCGACCGCTTCGACGTCAAACCGGGCCGCCTCTACCAGCCGCTGCGGGTGGCGATCACCGGCACCTCGGTCTCGCCGGGGATCTTCGAGTCGCTGGCGACTTTGGGACGGGAGCGGACGCTGGAGCGCGTGGGGGACGCCGCGAAGCGCCTCGCGGCAGCTCCCTGAGCGGGTTTACCGCACGAATCGCCCGCCCTCGTACCCAATACACAGGAGTATCCCGCTAAACCATCTCGCTTCATCTGCCGATGGTGTGCGAGATGGCAGCCACCACCACGCAGACCACCGGCCGCGCGGCCGCCGCGGACGTGTCCGCGAAAGGCGACGGGCGCGGCGCCCCCGCCCCCGGCAGCCGCCTCGCCGAAGCCTTTGAGGCAGTCGAGCGCTTCCCCGTCCTGATCGAGTCGCGCGAGCGCGTCATCGCCGCGGCGACCGCCGAGACGGCGCGGGTCGGCGAGCTGGTCGAAGCGGTCGAGGCCGACGTCGCGCTGGCGATCTCGGTTCTGCGCTTCGCCAATCGCGGCGGCATGGCTGCCGGCGGCGTCGCCGGCATCCCCGAGGCGGTCGACGTGCTGAAGCCCTCCGGCGTCCTGGCGATCGCCGGCACCGCGCCGAGCTTCGATTTCTTCGAGTCCAACGGCGGCTGGGAGCTGAAGCCGGAGCGCTTCCGCGTCCACGCCCTCGCCGCCCAGCGCGCCGCCGACCAGATCGGCCGCGCGGTCGGCTGGGTCGAACGCGACGAGCTCGCCGCGGCGGCCCTCCTCCACGATGTCGGCCGCCTCGTCATCTCCCGCCTGCACCCGGGCTACAAGGTCTACTTCGACGCCGCCTCGCGCACCCCCGAGCAGCGGCTCCGCGACGAACGCGAGCAGCTCGGCATCGACCACGCGCTGGTCGGCGGGGTGCTGGCGCGGCGCTGGAACCTGCCGCAGCGGCTGGCGGTGGCGATCGAGCGCCACCACGCCGAGGACGCCGAAGGGCTCGCCGCGATGGTCTCCGCCGCCGACATGGTCGCCCACTACACGAACGGCGAGGCGATCTCGCCGGAGCGGCTGCTGGCCAGCTGCGAGCGGATCGGCCTCGGCCCCGAGGCGCTCCGCGACCTCCTCTACGAACTGCCGCTGGCGACCGCCGAGGCGGGCCGGATCTCAGAGCCCTGCCCGCTCTCGGCGCGCGAGCTCGACGTCCTCCGTCACCTCTCCGAAGGCATGGTCTACAAGCAGATCGCCACCGAGATGCATCTCTCGGTCTCGACGATCCGCACCCACCTGCACAACGTCTACGGCAAGATCGGCGCCGTCGACCGCGCGCAGGCGGTCCTCACCGCCCGCGACCGCGGCTGGATCTAGCCGGGCTCGGGGACGCGGCCGGTTCGGGCTGGCGCCCGGGAAGGGATGGGGCCTCGTCAAGCCGGCGCCCGAGGAAGGGATGGGGGCCGGGGAAGCTGTCGCCCGGGGAAAGGGACGCGGCCGTCTCGTCCACGACCCCGGCAGGGTGTGGCCGTGGCCGAGACGGCCGGGTATGAAAGGAGTGGAGGATCCGTGACGTCTGCGGTGGACGCACGCCGCCGAGCGGCGGATACGCCGCTCCTTCGACGGTCAGAGAACTGCGTGGTTGGAAATGATCGCCATAC
>DASXMH010000164.1:0-4922 GCA_036495785.1 Solirubrobacterales bacterium | reverse complement strand
GCGCGGTCGGCACACCTACGTGCGCGGTCGACCTGCCTCCGTGCGCCCGTCTCGTTGATGGGCCGGAAAGCGCTGATATGGAGCGCTTTTCGGCCCATCAACATCGGGGGTCGCGGAAGGCGCGCGGGACCGTGCCGGGACCGTCACGCCGCAGGCGCCCTGGCGCGCCCGTCCCCACCTAACCAGCCGAACTTAGGTGGGGACGGGCGCGCCTCGCCTGCGGCCGGGGCGGTCGGCCTTCGCCCGCCCACCGGGAGTTAGGACGACCACCGCGCGGTGGGGAGCCGGACGTGGAGTCGATCGCTACGCGGCCGAGGCGTCCGCGTCGGCCGACACGCCCGGGGTCGGCGACTCGGCGGCCGCTTTCTGGTGGGCCGCTTTGGCGGCGGCGAGGGTGACGGTCGAGCCGAGCGCCCCGAGGGCGAGCGCGGCGAGCGCCACTTTGGGGCCGGTCTCCTCGATCCCGAGGGCCGCGTCGACCGAGTACGGGCCGGGCCCGCCGTCGACCAGGATCAACAAGGCGGCGATGACGGTCAGCGGAAACTCGGCGCCGCCGCTCGCGTTCCAGAAGCCTTTGCCGACATGGACGGTGCGGATCGCGGTCGTCATCGACGCGATCAGCGCTGCGGCCGCCACCGGTGTGAAGGCGCCGAGCGCGATTCCGACCCCGCCGAGCGTCTCCGAGGCGGACGCGGCATGGGCGTTGGCCCGCGGCGGCGCCAGCCCGAGCGCGTCCATCGTCCCGGCCGTTTTCTCGATCCCCGGCCCGCCGAACCAGCCGAACCACTTCTGCGTTCCGTGGCCGATGAACATCGCGCCGATGAAGAGGCGCGCAAGCAAGCGTCCGAACTTCATGAGGGTACCTCCGGGGGGAAAGGGGCTCAGGCAGGTACCAGTTCCAATACCCGCCAGGGCGCCTCGCCGCACATCGGCTGCGTCTCCCCCGTCGCCCAGCGGCCCTGCAGATCGGCGTAGTGGCGGCTCGCCGGGTGGCCGGACTCGCCGCTGAACATCTGCCAGCGCGAGCGGTCGGGGTCGGTCGGGTCGGCGACCATCCGCCAGCTCGGCGCCCAGACCGCCCGGTAGGGGTCGTTCGGGTCGTAGGCGACCTGGCAGACCGTCTCCTGGGCGCCGCCCACCCGCACCCGCCGGTTGAGGATCCGGTGCAGCACCGGGTTGGCGTTGGCGAGCGCGTGCGGGAACTCCATCGCGTGGACGTCGCCCCAGCGCCACCCCTCCGGGTCGGGGCCGAAGCGGTCGCCGAGGTCGTCGAGGGCACCGGCCAGCGCCTCGACCACGAGGTCGTCCCAGGGCCGCCCGATCAGCTCCTCGTCGGCCTCCTCCCAGAGGCTCATCAGGTGCGAGTGCCAGCGCCACGGCGAGGTGATGTGGGGGCTGAAGCCATTGTCGGCGCGGTCGAGCCAGCGCTCGCAGAGGTCGCGGTCGCCGATCGCGGCGCGCGCCACCTCGCGGGCGAGGCGCAGCAGGAAAGCCTGGTAGATCGTCCCGGCGACGGTGTCGACGTCGAGCCGGCCGTCCCAGGCGCGGAGCCGCTCGATCGCCGAGCGCTCGCGCTGGCCCGGCGGGTGGAGGCGCGAGAGCCGGCGCGCCGCCTCGAGGCCGGGCAGCGACAGCACGTCCATCTGCATCTCGGCGAAGAACCGAAGGTCGTGTTTGTCGCGACTTTGAAGTAGATCCTCGATCCGCCGCGCGCGGAAGCCGTCGAGCCACTCGGAGGTGATGTGGTGCGGGTAGTCGTCGCCGACGATCCGGTTGTTGGCGGTGACCAGGTACCCGGACTCAGGGTCGACGACCTCCGGCAGCTCCTCGTATGGGACCGTCCCCTCCCACTCGAACTCGCCGGTCCAGCCCGGCTTCGGCAGGTCGGCGACGCCGCCGCGGCGGCGCGGCAGGCGGCCGATCAGCTTGTAGCCGATCGAGCCGTGGCGGTCGGCCCAGACCATGTTCGAGGCGGGCGAGGTGTGGCCCTCCAGGCGGGCGACGAGGTCGGGACCGGAGTCGACGTCGAGCAGCTCGAACATGCCGGGGAAGGCGGTCGGTTCGCGCAGCGTCTGCCAGGCGAGGGCGAGCGGCTCGGCGTCGTCGGCGCCGAGCGCCTCGTTGACGATCGGCCCGTGGTGGGTCTCGCGCACCTCCAGCACCTCGGGACGCTCGCGGCCCTTGACCGCGATCTCCTCCCGCCGCGTCTCCAGCGGGCGCCACTCGTCTTCGAAGAGGTAGCGGTCGCCGTCGACCCGCTCGATGAAGAGGTCCTGGACGTCGGCCATCACGTTGGTGATCGTCCAGCAGACGTCGTTGCCCTGGCCCATGTAGACGCCGGGCATGCCGGGCAGCGTGGCGCCGCGGACGAAGCGCTCGCCGCAGCGCAGCTCCATCTCCTCCCAGATCGCGGGCATGCTCGGCGGCAGGTGCGGGTCGCCGGCGATCAGCGGCATCCCGGTCTCCGACCGCGCGCCCGACACGGCCCAGTTGTTCGAGCCGCTGGCCTCGGTGGCGAGGCCGAGCGCCCGCCGCACCGCGTCGATCTGCTCGACCAGCGGCAGGCCCTCGCCGTTCCAGGCGCTCTGTTCGACGATCGGGTTGTCGCGCGGGTAGCCGGGGTCGAGGCGCGCGGTCAGCTCGGGGCCGAGCTCGCGCACCATGTCGGCGCGCAGGAGCTCGCGCTCCCAGTTGGTGGAGAGGCCGAAGGCGAGCAGCTTGCCGAGGCAGAGGATGTCGACCGGGCTCCACGGCTCCCACTCGAGCCCGAGCAGCCGCATCTCGAACGGCGGCGCCTTCGCCGCGGCGGCGCCCGCGTTGACCCCGGCGCAGAAGTGCTCCAGCAGCTCCCGTAGCTCCGGCTCCAGCTCCCCGAACTCGCGCTCGGCGATCCGCCGGATGCCCAGCGTCCGCATCAGCCGGTCGACCGGCAGCGTCTCCGGACCGGCGAACTCGGACAGCCGACCGCCCACCACCCGCTTGTAGAAGTGCATCTGCCAGGCCCGGTCCTGCGCGTGCACGAACCCCTGCGCGAAGTCCAGGTCGGCGCGCTCGCCGGCCTCGATGTGCGGCACGCCCCAGCGGTCCCGCCGCACCGTCACCGCCCCCCGCAGCCCTGCCGCCCGGAGCCGCCCGCTTTCCCGGGGCAGCGCCCGCCGCGCCAGCCGCTGCCAGGCGATGCCAACCGAGGCCGCCGCGATCCCGGTCCCCGCCGCGCCCGCAAGCAGCCCCGCCCTGGCTGCTCGCCTAACGCTCATCCCTGACATGCAGGTGATCTTCCCAGACCTGGCCAGGCAGCCGGCACACCGGCCGAAACTTCACCGAGCAAATCGCGTTTGAGGATGCACACGACGGCCGCCGGACGGTCGTCACCGGACAAAGAGGAGTGCACCATGGACAGGGTCTGGAGGACCGCCCTGGCGGCGGCGATGGTCTGTGCCTGCCTGGCGGCGATGGCGGGAACCGCGACGGCGGCGCAGCCCGGGTCACCGACCGCGGCGCCTGCGGGCAGGGCCGGGGCGCGCGACGCGAGCTTCGGCAAGGACGGCAAGGTGACGATCGGCTTCCCCTCGGAAAGCGCCGGATCGAGCGGGCCGCAGTACGAGCTCCCCTTCGAATTCACCCCGGGCCACCAGAAGATGGCCTTGGCGCCGGGCGACAAGGTCGTCGTCGCCGGCGCCTCCAAGATCGTGCGCTACCTCGGCAACGGCAAGCTCGACCCGAGCTTCGGCAAGGGCGGCGTCGTCACCGTGCCGCGGCCGAAGGGCGGGGTCTTCGTCCTCTCCGACGTCGCCGTCGATTCGCTCGGCCGGGTCGTCCTCGTGGGACTGACGCGCCCGCTGCCGACCAACTCGACGCCGGACCCGGTGATCAGCTCCGCCACCGTGATGCGGTTCGACGCCGACGGTAAGCCGGACCCCACCTTCGGCACGAACGGCCTGCTCATCACCGAACTCGGACTCGGCGCGCCGGCCGCCGCGGGCGGCACGTACGGCGGCCCCTCGATCGGGCTGCGCAGCGTGGTCATCGACTCGCAGAACCGCATCGTCATCAGCGGCGGCTACGTGACCGAACTGGCCAAGTGCGATCGCAGCGTCAACTCGAAGGGCTTCGTCGCCCGCCTCACCCAGTCGGGGGCGCTCGACCCGACCTTCGGCGCCAGCGGCATCCGCGCGCTCGGCACGATCGCCAGCCTCGGGCAGCTCGCCCCGTTCTCCGGCGGCTACCTGACGGCCGGGACCGGTGGTCCGTTCTGCTCCGAAGCCGAAGGACCGGCGCAGTTGCTGACGGCCTTCAACGCCGACGGCAATCTGAACTCAGGATTCGCCTCGTTCAGCTTCCGGACGCTGAAGACGGTCGCCCCGATCGCGATGACCGTCACGCCCTCCGGCAAGATCCTCCTGCTCGGCGACGAACAACACAAGCGCATTTACCACAAGGTCGCCAAGATGGAAGAAGGGAAAAAAGTCGTCAAGAGCGTCGGCAGGACGATCAGGTACCAGGTCGTCGTCCGACTGCTTCCGAGCGGCGCCTTCGATCCCGGCTTCAGCCGGACCGGCTCGGCGAAGTACCTCGACCCCGAAGCGGGCTCCTTTGCCGATCTGACCGCTGACGCCGGCGAACGGACCTACCTCGTCGGCAACCTCGGCAAGCGCGTCTCGCCGTCCCCTCACAACCACACCCTGCGCCGGACCTTCGTCCTCGGGAGGCTCACTCCGAAGGGGGTTTACGACCGCGGCTTCGGTCGGCGAGGGAAAGTGACGACCGGCTTCGGCGGCCCGTCGAGCGCCGTCGCCACCCAGGTCGCCCTCGACGCGAAGGGCCGCATCCTGGTCGGCGGCGACGTCGTCACGCCGGAGCTGCAGAGCGGCGGCGGCTTCGCCATCGCCCGCTACCTGCCCTGAGACACGCGGCGCCCGGCT
>DASXMH010000163.1:0-2752 GCA_036495785.1 Solirubrobacterales bacterium | reverse complement strand
ACGAGACGCCCGGGACGCATCTCGGACGGCCGCGACGACCTCGAACAACGCCGTCCCTTCCTCGAACAACCCCGTCCCGCCCCCGAACACCACCGGACCTGCCATGGAATCAATCACCTGATGGCCGATGCGCCGCTCTTGGATCCGGGCGACCTGCGGAAGCTGCAGCGCTATGCCCTGGCCGAGCCGCGGGCACCGCGCGACCGTTCGGTCGGCGAGCGCTCCGGGCGGCGGCGCCAGGAAGGGCCCGAATTCGTCGATTACCGGCCCTACGTGCCGGGCGACGACCCGCGCCGGGTCGACTGGCGCGTCTACGCGCGGCTCGGCGACCTGGTGGTGCGCTCGGCGCTCGCCGAGAGTCATATCGACGTCGACGTGATGATCGACGGGAGCCGCTCGATGGCGGGCAAATTCCGCTGGGCGCAGCGGCTCGCGGCGATGCTCGGCGTGGTCGCGTTGCAGAGCTCCGACGCGGTGACGGTGCGGGTGCTGGCCGACGGCGACGCGAGTGCCGCCCGGCCCTCGACCGCGCCGCAGCAGATCCTCGCCCTGGTCGAGGAGGTGGCGCGGCTGCCGCGCGGGACGCGGACCGACCTGGCGCGCAGCCTCGCCCGGGCACAGCGGGATCTGGCGGGCTCCTCGGTGCCCGACCTGACGGTGCTGATCACCGACCTCCTGGTGCCGCGCGAGGAGCTCGACCGGATCGCGGCCGGGCTCGCCCGCTCGGGGCGGAGCGCCTACCTCGCCTGGGTCAACGAGCCCACCGACCTGGAGACCGAGCTGAGCGGGCCGACCGAGCTGCGCGACGTCGAGACCGGCGAGACGCTGCTCCTCGACGTGAACGCGGCGGAGGGCCGGCGCTACGCGGAGTTCGCCGGCGGTCAGCGGGCCGCCGCCGAAGCGGCGTGCCGGCGCCACGGGGTCGGCTTCACGCCGGCGTCGACGTCGCGGACCCCACTCGATCTGCTTTTCGATCCGCGTTCGGAGATCCGCCTGATCGCGGCCTGAGGCCCATGCGTCGCGCCCCGCGGCGCCGGGGCACGAGGCGCGCGGCGACGTCCGCGAGGAAGCAGAGGAGCGCGGCGAGGGCGAACCACCACCAGAGATCGGTCCGACGCGCGGTCAGGGTGCCGACGTCGGTCGGGGCCAGGACCCGGCCGCCGGTCCCGGCGGCGAGCGGGCCGAGCGGCGTCGCGTCGGTCGGCAGCGGGCGCAGGGCTTCGGAGTAGGGAACGGCGAGGAGGCCGCGCGAGGTGCGGCCGAGGTTGCGCAGGGCGAAGGCATCGACTCCCGGCCGCGGGTCGGGCAGCGTCGCGGTCCAGCGCCAAGGCGCCCGCGGTTCGAGCGGCAGCGACGTCGGTTTGCCGCCGGGGATGACGATCGAGCCTTCCATCGCCCCCACCCCGGCCGCCGGTTCGGCGCCTTCGGCTTCGTCGACTTCGACCTCCCCTTCGACCCCAGGGGCGATCCGCGGGGTCAGCGCCTGCGGCGCCACGGCGGGCTCGACGTAACGGGCCATGTCGGCGAAGAGGGCCGACCGCTTCGCCCATTCGCCGGCCCATTCTTCGTCGATCCCCGGGGTCCAGGCGACGACGCGGCCGGCGCCGTACTGCCACTGGGAGAGGGTCGGGTCCGGCGGGTGGTCTTTGTCCTGGCCGAGCAGGACCGCCTGCGCGCCGGACTTCAGCTCGGTGACCACGTTGCCGCGCAGGGTCGGGAGCTTCTGGCCCGCGAGATCGCGGACGATCGGGCTGTCCTCCCCTGGCGTCACGCCGATCTTGCCGTGCAGGCGGACCGGGCGGGCGGCGGCGCGCGCGTCCTTGGCGAAGATTTTCGGCAGTTTGCGCGGGTCGAGGGTGGCATAGAAGTGACCGCCGGTTTCCTTCGCGATCGCCTGGAGCAGTTCGAAATCGGCGTCGACGCCGAGCGCCACGGTGGAGACGGTGATGTGTTCGGCGCGCAGCCGCGGCAGGACTTCCGCGTAGGAGCCTTTTTCGCTGATCCCGTCGGTGAGCAGGACGATGTGGCGGTCGTGCTCGGTCGAGGCCTCGATCCCTTCGGCCCCTTTCCGCAGCGCCTTGTAGATGTTGGTGCCGCCTTCGGCGCGGATGCGGTCGATCGCCTTGTTCACCTTGGCGGCGTCGGCGGGCGAGTTCAGGCGGGTGAGCGGGACGACCAGGTGCGGCGCGACGTCGAAGGCGATCGCCCCGAACTGGTCGTGGTGCTTGGCGACGAAAGCGGTGGCGGAGCGGGTGGCGACCTTGGCGAGGGCGATCTTTTCCACCCCGTAGGGCGCTTCCGCCATCGAGCCGGAGCGGTCGAGGATCACCTCCAGGCCGAGGTTGCGGCGCTGCAGGTTGCCGGGTTTGAGGCTGCCGACCGGGAGCGCGTCCTGCAGGGGCGAGGCGTAGTAGGCGCCGAGCGAGAAGCTGTGCGGGCCGCCGAGGACGACGAGGCCGGTCTGCCCGGTGCGGACCGCGTCGGCGAGCGCCTGGGCGCGGGCGTCGCCGAGTTCGGGTGCGGCGACGTCGTCGAGGGCGACGGTGTCGAAGTGGCCGAGCGCCGCGGCGGTGGTCGGGACCTGGGCGGGCGTCGCGGTGGTGACGGCGATGCCTTCGCCTTCGAGGATCGCGGTGAGTTGCGATTCGCCGGGGGCGACGACGAGGGCGTGCGGGCGACGCACAACGCGGAGGGTCGCGGCAAGCGCGTCATTGGCCGGCTCTTCGTCGCCACTCATATGGACGACGACCCG
>DASXMH010000162.1:0-47868 GCA_036495785.1 Solirubrobacterales bacterium | reverse complement strand
GGCCACACCCTGCCGGGGTCGCCACGAGACGCCCGGGACGCATCTCGGACGGCCGCCCCGGCCGCGAACACCGCTCCGTCGAATCAACCACCCAGCGGTCGCCGGCTATCTTGGTGCCGTGGATGACACGGCGAAAATCTGGGTCGAGGGCGGCGCGGGGGGCGACGGCTGCATCAGCTTTCGGCGCGAAGCGCACGTGCCGAAGGGTGGGCCCGACGGCGGTGACGGCGGGCACGGCGGCGACGTGGTGCTGGTCTGCGATCCGTCGCGGCGCGACCTCGGGGCGCTGCGGGGGAGCAAACACTTTCGGGCGCAGCGAGGGCGGCACGGCGAAGGGGCGAACCGGCACGGGGCGCGGGGCGAGACCCGCGAGATCCCGGTGCCGCCCGGCACCCAGGCGGTGACGGTCGAGGGGGCCGACGTCGACCTGGTCGAGGCGGGGCAGCGGGCGGTGGTGGCGCGCGGCGGCCGCGGCGGCCACGGCAACCGGCGCTTCACCACCTCGACGCGGCAGGCGCCGCGCTTCGCCGAGAAGGGGACGAAGGGCGAAGCGGACTGGATCGAGCTGCGCCTGAAGCTGCTCGCCGACGTAGGCCTGGTCGGCCTCCCCAACGCGGGCAAGAGCTCGTTGCTCGGGCGGCTGACGCGGGCGACGCCGAAGGTCGCCGACTATCCCTTCACGACGCTCTCGCCGGCGCTGGGGACGATCGACGGGGAGGACCGCCAGGCGGTGCTCGCCGACATTCCCGGGCTGATCGAAGGAGCGGCGGCCGGGGCGGGGCTCGGGCACGAGTTCCTCGCCCACGTCGAGCGCTGCTCGATGCTCGTCCACCTGGTCGAGCTCGCCCCGCTCGAAGGCGCCCCGGTCGGCAACTACGAGATGGTGCGGGCCGAGCTTGCGGCCTACGGGGCGGGGCTCGAGCGGCTGCCGGAGCTGGTCGTGCTCTCGAAGCGCGACCTGCTGGAGGCGAGCGCGGTGGAGGCCGCCGTGACGGAGTGGGGGGAGCGGCTCGGCGATTCGGTGCTCGGCGTGATGGCGGTGTCCTCGGCGACCGGCGAGGGCCTCGACGACCTGCGCCGCCGGATCCTCGCCGAGCTGGCGACCGTGCAGCCCCTCGACGCGGCCCCGGCCGGCGCGCCCGCGGGTGAGTTCGAGTCCGAGCACCGCGTCTACCGGCCCGCGGGCGAGGGTGGCTACTGGGTCGAACGGGAGTACGACGGCGGCTTCCGGATCGGCGGCCGCGGCGTCGAGCTCCTCTTCGAACGTCACGACACCAAAAACGAAGAAGCCCTCGCCTACCTCGAGCAGCGCCTGATCGAGATCGGCGTGATCGCCGCCCTCAACAAGGCCGGCTTCGAGCCCGGCGACGACGTGCGCGTCGGCGAGCACGAGTTCGAACTGCACATCTAGTCGAGCAGCAGGGGCTCGAGGGCGCGGCGGACCTCGGCGGGGATCGCGGCTTTCTCCCAGTTCTCCACGTCGACGAAGACGTAGCGGACGTCGGCTTCGGCGAGGAGGTCGGTGTCGCGGCGGAACCAGAGCTTCAGGGTCGTGCTCGTCGTCCCCAGGCCGTCGAAGCCGCCCTCGATCCGCAGGATGTCGTCGAAGCGGGCCGGGGCGAGGAAGCGGAGATTGGCCTCGGCGACCACGGTGTCGACGCCGGACGCCGGCAGTTGGTCGTAGGAGCCGAGCGACTGGCGCCAGATCTCGGTGACGACGACATCGACGTAGGCGAGGAAGTTGGCGTTGAAGACGATGCCCTGGGGGTCGCACTCCGCGTACCGGACGCGCAGCTCGTGGCTGAATGGCATCCGCTCGCTCTTAGACTTGCCGGCCATGACGCTGGTAGTAAAGCTGGGCTCATCGGTCGTCGCCGCCGACGACGGTTCGCTGCGGGCCGACGTCCTCGACTCGGTCTGCGCGCAGGTCAGCGCGCTGGAGCAGGCGGGGGAGCGGGTCGTGCTCGTCACCTCCGGGGCGATCGCGCGCGGCATGCGTCTGCTCGACCTCGGCGAGCGGCCGCGGGGGATGGACGCGCTGCAGGCCTGCTCGGCTATCGGCCAGGGCGACCTCTTCCGCGCGTATGAGTCGCGGCTGGCGGCGGGGGGGACGCGCGCGGCGCAGGTGCTGCTGACCATCTCCGACGTCTCCGAACGCAGCCACTACCTGAACGTGCGGCACACCCTCGACCGGCTGCTCGACTGGAAGGTCGTCCCGGTCATCAACGAGAACGACACGACGGCGACCGACGAAGTCACCTTCGGCGACAACGACTTCCTCGCCGCGCTCGTCGCGGCGCTGCTGAAATCGCGGCTGCTGGTGCTGTTGACGAATACCGACGGCGTCTTCACCATCGACCCGCGCACCGACCCGGGCGCCGAGCTCGTGTCCCACATCGAGGACGCCCGGGCGCTGGAGGCGATTCAGATCGGCGAGTCCTCGGCGCTCGGCCGTGGCGGCATGCAGAGCAAGATCGCCTCGGCACGGATCGCCAGCGAGTCGGGCGTGCCGGTGGTGATCTGCAACGGGACGCGGGCCGAGGAGTTGAGCGCGGCGGCGGCGGGCGGCGAGGTCGGCACGCGTTTCACGGCGCGGGTCGAGGGCCGTCTCACCCCGTACAAGCTGTGGCTCAAATACGCGAAGCAGCCGACCGGCACGGTGGAGGTCGACGCGGGCGCGGCGGTGCGATTGCGCGAGAGCGGCTCGAGCCTGCTGGCGGTCGGCGTCGTCGCCGCGAGCGGCAGCTTCCAGTCCGGCGACGCCGTCTGGGTGATCGAGCGGGGTCTCGATCGGCCTCTCGGCAAGGGCATCTCCGAGTACTCCTCGATCGACGTGGCCCGCACCGCCGGTCACCGGAGTGGCTATCTGCGGGAGCACTTCCCCGAGGCGCCCGAGGAGGTCATCCACCGGGACCGCTTCGTGCTGCTTTAGGGCCAACTTCCCCACAGATCCGTGCCGGATGGGGGGTGCGCGGCGCGGACCCGGCTACCCTTTGCCGAAATGGCCATCGCGACCAGAACCATCGCCGAGAGCTGCATCGCCGCCAAGCGCGCCGCGCGCGTGTTGGGGCTGGCGCCGAGCGCCGCCAAGGACGCGGCGCTGGCGGCGACCGCGCGGCTGCTCGACGAGCGGGCCGACGCGATCCTCGAGGCGAACGTCGCCGACCTGGCCGACGAGCGCGCGGCCGGGCTCACCGAGGCGCTGCGCGACCGGCTCACGCTGACCTCGGAGCGGGTCGCGGCGATGGCCGCGGGCGTGCGCGTCGTCGAAGCCCTCGACGACCCGGTCGGCGAGGGGCTCGATCATCACACGCTGGAGAGCGGTATCGAGCTGCGCAAGATCCGCGTGCCGCTGGGCTTGGTCGGGGTGATCTACGAGGCGCGTCCGAACGTGACGATCGACTGCGCGGCACTGACGATCAAGAGCGGCAACGCGATCGTCCTGCGCGGCTCGAGCTACGCGCAGCGCTCCAACGCGGCGCTGGCGGCGATCGTCCGGGAGGCGCTCGCCGAGGCGGGGCTGCCGGAGGATTCGGTGCTCTTGCTCGACGCCGGCGACCGCGACGGTCTGGCCGAGCTGGCGACCCAGGAGGGCGTCGTCGACCTACTGATCCCGCGCGGGGGAGAGGGTTTGAAGGAGGCGATCAAGGCGGTCGCGACGGTGCCGGTGATGTACGCGGCGGCGGGCAACTGCCACGTCTACGTTCACGCCGAGGCCGACCTCGAGATGGCGAAGCGGATCGTCGTCAACGCCAAGGTGCAGCGCCCGGGCGTCTGCAACGCCGCCGAGAAGCTGCTGCTCGACGTGGCGATCGCCGAGCGCTTCGCGCCCGAGATCCTCGCCGCGCTGGCCGCCGAAGGGGTCGAGCTGCTGGGCGACGAGCGGGCCCGCGCCGCGGCCGGCGAGGTCGCGGTCGGGGCGGCAGGGCACGAGGACTGGGACACCGAGTACCTGGCGCTGAAGATGGCGGTCGCGGTCGTCGACTCGGTGGAGGAGGCGATCGACCACATCAACGAGCACGGGACCGGCCACTCGGAGGCGATCGTCACCGAATCCGCGCAGACTGCCGACGCCTTCGTCGCGGGAGTCGACGCCGCTGCCGTCTACGTCAACGCTTCGACGCGGTTCACCGACGGATTCGAGTACGGGATGGGTGCCGAGATCGGCAACTCGACCCAGAAGCTGCACGCGCGCGGCCCGATCGGGATGCGCGAGCTGACCACGACGAAGTACGTCGGCCGCGGCAGCGGCCAGGTGCGTGGCTGACGCGCCGGGCGCAGGCATCGGGGTCCTCGGGTCGGCCTTCAACCCGCCGCACCTCGGTCACCTGGCGCTCGCCCAGGAGGCGCTCTGGCAGCTGCGGCTGGCCGAGGTCGTCCTCGTCCCGACCGGCGTCGCCCCGCACAAGCGGATCGCCGACGACCCGGGGAAGGAGCTGCGGGTGACGATGACCCGGCTCGCCGCCGCCGACGACTCGCGCTTCTCCGTCTCGGCCCTCGAGGTTGAACGCGACGGGCCGTCCTATACGTATGAGACCTTGGAGTTGCTTGCTGAGGAAAGAGGCGAAAGTGATCTCGTTTTCGTGATGGGGGCCGACGCCGCCGTCGGACTTGAGAGTTGGCGTGAGCCCGCGCGGGTGGTCGGGCTGGCGCGCCTGGCGGTGGCGCGGAGGTCCGGCATCTCCGATGCCGAGGTGGCGGCCGTGATGCGCAGCCTCGGTGCCGAGGGGCGGGCGACGATGCTCGAGATGCCCCAATTCGGAGTCTCGTCCTCAGCAGTTCGCGAGCGCGCCGCCGCCGGCCGGCCGCTGCGCTACCTGGTGCCCGAGCCGGTAGCCCGATTCATCGAGGAGAAGGGGATCTACGCTTGAATCCGGTCCAGTCAGAGAACCTGGCACGGCGGCTCGCCGAGCTCGCCGATTCGAAAAAAGCCGAGAACATCGTCGTACTCGACATGCGCGGCCTGGTCGCCTACACCGACTTCCTGGCGATCTGCACGGCGCGCAACGAGCGCCAGGCGCGGGCGATCGTCGATGAGGTGCGCCAGCGCGTCAAGCGCGAGTCCGGCCTGCTGCCGGGCGGGGTCGACGGCGGCGGCGACGCCGGTTGGACGATCCTCGACTATCTCGACGCGGTTCTGCACGTCTTCACGCCGGAAGCGCGCGATCGGTACCAGCTCGAGGATCTCTGGCACGAGGCGCCGCGCCTGGAGCTGAACCTCGAAGCGCCGGAAGCGCCTTCCGCCGCGGCCGGCGCCTAGTCAGAACTGGGGATGTAGCCAAAGTTACGTCCGAGGGCCGTTCTACGGTCGCGCCCATGACCAGCTTCAAATGGGCGTTTTTCGGCTACCGCCGTCCCGAAGTCGACACGGCTCTCGCCGCCCGCGACTCCCACATCGCCGGCCTTGAACAGAACGTCGCCAATCTCGGCGAGCGCAACTCGGCCCTGGAAGCGCAGAGCCTGATTCAGGCGCGGGCGATCGCCTCCCACGAGGCCGACCTGTCGTCGCTGTCGGGGATGGTGATCGAGCGCGAGCGGACGATCCGCGACCTCACCGAGCGCCTCGAGGAGGCGAATGCCTGCCACGACCGCAGCATCGCCTCGCTCGACTCCGTCTCGGCCCGGCTCGAGGAACTGCAGGCGCAGGCGCGCGGCCAGGCGACCCGGATCCGGATGAAAGCGCTGCGCGAGGCGGTCGAGGTGAGCAAGCGCGTGCAGGCGCTGAACGAGGCTGAGAACGACGCCGAGCGCGCCGCTCCGTCACCTGACATCGCCGCCGAAGTGGACGCCGCGCTGCAGCCGGCCACCAACGGAAACGGAAACGGCCACGTGGCCGACGCCTGCTGGGAGCCCGGGCTCTACGAGGGCAAGGTGCGCCTCGAGATCGGGCCGCTCGGCGATTTCGCCCAGCTGGTCGGCTTCGAGGACGCCGTCGGCCGCCTCGGCGCCACCGACATCTCGGTCGAACGATTCTCCGAGGGGCGCGCGACGTTCTCGATGCGGCTCGACCAGCCGGTCGACCTGCTGCGCGAGCTCGAGGCCCTCTCGACCGTCGAGTTCAAGGTCCGCCACACGGCGCCCGACAACGTGATCCTCGACGTCGACGAGGACGGCCCCGAGCGTCACGCCGCCTAGCGCATCCGATCGCTGAAGATTTTCACTTTCGGCACCGGATTCATACGCTCGGCCGTTGACAAGAGGTGGTCGCTCCATCGAACATATGTTCGATGGAGGATCCGAATCACAAGGGGAATGTTGCGGAGCTCGCGATCGCCGCGGAAGCTGCGCGCCTGGGTCTGTCGGTTCTGAAACGGCGAGAGGATCTTGGTTCGCCTGACGTCGTCCTACCACTCGCCGACCCGTGGCTACGTGACCAAGACCTATGCGGCGGATGAGGTCGATGTTGTCGCGGTCTATTGTGAAGCGACCGGCAAGTGCTATCTGCTCCCGATCGATACGGTAGCCGGATTGGGCCTGTTCACGTTGAGGGTTTCACCAGCACGAAACAACCAGCGTGCAGCGCTAAACTTCGCCGCCGATTACGAGTTTCCCGGGGCTGTAGCTCAGCTGGAAGAGCGCGTCGCTGGCAGCGACGAGGTCAGGGGTTCGAGCCCCCTCAGCTCCACTACCAACCGCGGTGCGCCGGACGGGGTGGGCATGGATCGTTTCTATGCTCGTCTGGCGCACTACGTCCGGCAGGCGGAGGGCGGCGAGGAGGTGCTGGTCACTCGAAGGGGAAGGCCAGTCGCCCGTCTCGTGCCTCTTGGTCTCAATACCGGGCCCATCGATGCCGATGCATGATCGATGCGCGCCCGCACCGCGAACGAGCACGTCTTCTCCAACGGGATGGAGGAGACGCGCGCCGCATTCGCGGCCTGGCGGGGCGGCGGCTGGAGGATGCTGCGCGGTTGGTTCGCGCTCAGCCTCTGCATTGCGCTGACCCTACTCGCCGCGGTCTGGCTCACCTCCGGCCTCCTCACCCCGGACATCTCTCCGTGGAAGCTGCCGGGGTACACCGAACCGTCACGGCTATCGGACCTGCTGCCGATCCTCTACCGCAACTCGCTGGTCCTCGCCCTGCACGCGTGCGCCTGCGTCGCGGGGTTCATCGCGGGCGCCTCGATGCCGCTCGCGGCCGAGCAGCGCACCGGCTTCTCGCGCTGGGTCCACGTCAAGGCGGGCGAGCTGGCGATCCTCTTCGTCGCCGCCGTCACCCTCTTCTCGCTCTCGACCCAGGCGCTCTACCTCGGCTTCCAGGGCTCGACGCTCGCCTACCAGCTCCACATCAGCCGGCTCGAATTGATCCTCAGCGTCCTCCCGCACGCGCTGATCGAGCTGACCGCGCTCTTCCTGCCGCTCGCCGCCTGGCTGATCGCCAGCCGCCGCGGGGAGTGGAGCCGGTTGCTCGCGGCGACCGCGGTCACCGTGGCGATCGCGGTGCCGATGCTGATCTGCGCGGCGGCGATCGAGGTCTACGTCTGGCCTCACATCTTGCGCGCGCTCAGTGACAGCCACTACTCGTTGGTGGGCCAGTTCTCGCACTGACAGGCCGCCCGCCGCCCGGCCCTCATAAGATCGGCTGCTCATGAGCGGGTACGAGCCGAAGACGATCGAGAGCAAGTGGCAGGCGGTGTGGGCCGAGGAGCGCACCTGGGAGGTCGCCAACCCCGGGCAGCCCGGATTCGACACCGACAAGCCCAAGGCCTACGTCTGCGAGATGCTCCCGTACCCGTCGGGCGAGCCCCACGTCGGTCACCTGAAGTGCTACGCGGTCGGCGACGCGATCGCCCACTTCCGCCGCCGCCAGGGCTTCCAGGTCGTGCACCCGATGGGCTACGACTCCTTCGGCCTGCCGGCCGAGAACAACGCGATCAAAACCGGCGAACCGCCGCGGGTCGCGACCGAGCGCTCGATCGAGTCGTTCCGGCGCCAGTTCCAGGAGTGGGGGATCTCGATCGACTGGGCGCGCGAGCTCGCCACCCATAAGCCCGACTACTACCGCTGGACGCAGTGGATCTTCCTGCAGCTATACGAGCACGGGCTCGCCTACCGCGCCGAGGCGCCGGTGCAGTGGTGCCCGAAAGACGCGACGGTGCTGGCCAACGAGCAGGTGATCGACGGTCGCTGCGAGCGCTGCGGCACGCAGGTGATCCAGAAAAATCTCGAGCAGTGGTTCTTCAAGATCACCGACTACGCCGACCGGCTGCTCGCCGACTTCGACAAGCTCGAGTCCTGGCCCGAGCACGTGATCACCATGCAGCGCAACTGGATCGGCCGCTCCGAGGGTGCCGAAGTGGCCTTCCGCTGCGACGAAGTCGACCTCGACTTCCCGGTTTTCACCACCCGGCCCGACACCCTGTTCGGCGCGACCTTCTTCGTGCTGGCGCCGGAGCACCCGCAGCTGGAGAAGCTCGTCGCCGGGACGCCCGCCGAGGCGGCGGTGCGCGAGTACGTCGACCGGGTCGGCCGCGAGTCGGCCGAGGAACGCGGCGCCGAGGACCGCGAGAAGACCGGCGTGCCGCTCGGCCGCACCGTCGTCAACCCGGTGAACGGCGAGGAGATCCCGGTGTTCGTCGCCGACTACGTGCTGATGGAGTACGGGACCGGGGCGATCATGGCGGTGCCGGGGCACGACTCGCGCGACTACGACTTCGCCAAGGCGTTCGGCCTGCCGGTGAAACGGGTGATCGAGGGGACCGACCCGGAGGCGCCCGGCGACGCCGACGGCCTGCCGTACACCGGCGACGGGCCGATGGTCGATTCCGGGCGGTTCGACGGGCAGGGGAACCGCGATGCCTACCACGCGATGGTCGAGTGGCTGGGTGAGGAGGGACGCGGCAAGATCGCCGTCAACTACCGGCTGCGCGACTGGTTGGTGTCGCGGCAGCGCTACTGGGGCGCGCCGATCCCGATCGTCTACTGCGACGAGTGCGGATTGGTGCCGGTCCCCGAAGATCAGCTCCCGGTTGAACTGCCGGAGATCGAGGACTACGCGCCGCACGGCCAGAGCCCGCTCGCCGCGGCGACCGACTGGGTGCGGACCGAGTGCCCGAAGTGCGGTGGCGCGGCGCGGCGGGAGACCGACACGATGGACACCTTCGTCGACTCCTCGTGGTACTACATCCGCTACCTCGACCCGCGCAACGGGGAGGCCGCCTGGGATCGCGACGCGGCCGATTACTGGATGCCGGTCGACCAGTACATCGGCGGGGTCGAGCACGCGATCCTGCACCTGATGTACGCGCGGTTCGTGGTCAAGGCGCTCGCCGACCTCGGCCACCTGGAGGCGCAGGAGCCGTTCGCGAGCCTCTTCGCCCAGGGGATGATCACCCGCGACGGGGCCAAGATGTCGAAGTCCCGTGGCAATACCGTGAGCCCGGCCGAGTACGTGGAGCGCTACGGCGCCGACACCGCCCGCACCTACGTCTGCTTCATGGGACCGCCGGAGCGCGGCGGCGACTGGACCGACGAGGGCGTGGAGGGGGTCAACCGCTTCCTCTCGCGGCTGTGGCGGCTTTGCGACGAGGTCGCGGAGCGGGCGGCGTCGGGCGGCGACCCGGCGGCTACGGAGGGCGACGCGCGGGCGCTGGTCGCCAAGGCGCACTGGTCGATCGACAAGGCGACCAAGGACTTCGAACGCGGCTTCCAGTTCAACACCGTGATCTCGGCGGTGATGGAGCTGGTCAACGACGCCTACCGGCTGAAGGACGGCCTCTACGGCGATCCGGGCGGGGAGGCGGCGCTGCGCTTCGCCACCGCCACGGCGGCCTCGCTGATCTTCCCGTTCGCGCCGCACCTCGGCAGCGAGGTCCACGAGCGGATCACCGGCGAGCGGGTCTGGGAGCAGCCCTGGCCGGTGGCCGACGAGGCGATGCTGGCCAGCGACACGGTGACGCTGGTCGTCCAGGTGAACGGCAAACTGCGCGACCGGATCGAGGCGCCCGCCGAGGCCTCCAAGGAAGAGCTCCTGAGGCTCGCCAAGGCGAGCGAAAAGGTCGCTCGGTACCTCGACGGCAAAGAGGTCGTGAAGGAGATCGTGGTGCCGGGCAAGCTCGTCAACCTCGTGGTCCGCTAGACGCAAGTCCGACCGGACACGGCCCGCAAGCGCCCGGTTTTGGTAGAAACGGCCCGTGCTCGTCAGGCGCCTCACCGAAGCTCCGGTCGAAGAGTGGCATCGCCTCCGCACCCACGTCCTCATGGACGCGGGCGAACTCGGGGCTCGCCACCTGTCGGTGACCTGGCTCGTCCTGCCCGGTGGCTGCGAGCAGCACATGCGCTCCCACGAAGAGGCCGAGCAGGCCTACGTGGTGGTGCGCGGCGAGGCGACGATGTCGGTGGCCGGGGACACGCAGGCGGTGTCGGAGGGCGATCTGATCCTCGTTCCGCCCGCGACCGAGCACTCGGTCCGCAACGACGGCGGCCAGGAGTTCGCCTGCCTCTCGATCCAGTCGCCGCCGGTCGCGGCGGAAGAGCTCTACAGCGACCAGCTCGCCGAGGTGGCGGGCTACGACGACGAGGACGACTATTAGGCGCTCTTCGGTAGCGCTCTTTTTGCACTGAGCGCGCCACGCGTGCGCATTTGCCCGCCAGGGTGGCGGGCATGCCCGAACTGAGCAGAACGCAGGTGGCCGTCTATGGCGCGATCGCCGTCGCGCTGCTGTTCGTCGGCGCGCGGGCGGTGCGTGGCGCGGGCGGCGAAGGGGGCGATTCCGGCTACACGAGCTCCTACGGCGACTACTCGTCGGAATCGGGGGGCGAAGACAAATCCGAATCTGAATCGAGTTTCTCGGTCGAAGAAGGGGGCAGCGACGTCGTGGTCGACGTGACCGGCGCCGTGCGGCGACCGGGCGTCTATCGGATGCCTGCCGGGAGCCGGGTGAACGATGCCGTGAAGCGAGCGGGTGGAGCCGACGGCAAGGCGGCGCTCGACTCGATCAACCTCGCGGCGCGACTTGCGGACGGGCAGCAGGTGGTGGTGCCGGAAGTGTTGGCTGCCGGCGGAGGCCCCGGTTCCAGCGCAGGCCCGGGAGGCGGCAGCACGGGCGGGGCCGGCGCCACGGAAGACGGTCCGATCAGCCTCTCCACCGCGACCGCGGCCGAACTCGACACGATCGACGGCATCGGGCCGGTCACCGCCGAAGACATCATCAACTTCCGTGAAGAACACGGCGGCCTGGGCTCGGTCGACCAGCTCGACCAGATCTCCGGGATCGGCCCGGCGACGATGGAAGCGCTGCGCGAACGACTCCAGCCTTGAGGCGGCACCGTGCGCTCGCCTCGCCCATCACTGCCGATCCTGATCGGGATCGCCGCCCTGGTGGCATTGGCGATCGCGCGAACCGGCCAGATCCGCGAACGCGCCGAGGCCGGGCTGGGGGAGGGGATGCCGCCGCGCGAGGCGGCGCTCGCCCGCGGCTTCGTGCTCGGTGACGACGACGGCCTCGACCAGGCGGCGAAGGAAAACTTCATCCGCTCCGGCCTCAGCCACCTGACCGCGGTGAGCGGCGAGAATGTGACCCTGCTCGCCCTCCTGGCGATGCCGATCCTGGCGGCCTTCGGCATCCCGCTCAGGGAGCGCCTCGTCTGGGTGGTCGGCCTGATCGCCATCTACGTCCCGCTGGCCGGCTCCGCGCCCTCGATCGAGAGGGCAGCCGTGATGGGCGTCGCGGGCCTCCTGGCGACCCTGAGCGGCCGTCGTGCGTCGCGCCTCTACGCCCTCGGCCTGGCCCTCGTGGTGACCTTGGCGATCAAGCCCGCCGTGGCGGCCGACGTCGGCTGGCAATTGAGCTTCGCCGCGGTGCTCGGCATCCTGCTCCTGGCCGCCCCGATCCGTGAATGGCTCCTGGCCCGCCTCGGTGGTGGTGCCTGGCGTCGCGCCCTCGCCGAGGGCATCGCCGTGACCGTCGCCGCGACGATCGCGACGGCGCCGTTGATCGCCTACGTCTTCGAAGAACTCTCGCTGACGAGCCTCGCCGCCAACGTCCTCGCCCTGCCCGCCGTGGCTCCGGCGATGTGGCTGGGCATGGTCTCGGCGGCGCTGGCCCAGGTTCCCGGGATCCCCTTGGCACCCATCAACGGCCTCGACGCCCTGCTCCTCGCCTACATTGCCCAGATCGCCGCCTGGTGCGGCCGACCCGACTGGGCCGTTCTCCACGTCCAGATCGGTCTCGCGGCCATGCTCGCGGCCTACGCGGCGATGGCCGCCGCCATCGTTTTCGGCGCCCGCCTGTCGCGTGCCCGCCGCCTTGCCGCGGCCCGCTCGACCCGCGCGTTCGTCCTTGGTTCGGAATACGAGCCCGAACGACGAACGCAGTCGGGCGATTCCGACGGCGCGTTCGTACTTTGTCCGGAATACCGGCCCACACGACCATCTCGGTCGGCTGAGCGACTGCGTGTTCGCCCGAAGCTCGTCGTGCTCGGAGTCGCCGTGGTGCTCGCGGCCGTCGGGCTCCTTTCCGTTCGGCCGCTCTTCGGCGGTTCGCACGGGTCCGAGGTCTCCGCCGGACCGCCGCCGGGGCTCCGAGTCGAGGTCCTCGACGTCGGCCAGGGCGATGCGATCCTCTTGCAGCCGCGGGAGGCACCGGCGGTCCTCGTCGACGGCGGGCCGCCGGGGGACGAACTCGTCGCCAAGCTCCACGACGAGGGGGTCGAACGACTCGGCGCCGCGGTCGTCACCCACGACCAGTCCGACCACGCCGCCGGCATCGCGGAAGCGCTCGGGCGGGTGCCGATCTCCCGGCTCGTCTACGGGCGTCTCGACCGCCGGTTCCTCGCCACCGCGCGCGCCGACGGCGCCAGTCCCGACCAGGTTGCCGCCGGCACGACGCTCCGCTCCGGGTCGCTCCGGCTCGAAGTCATCTGGCCGCCGTCGACCCTCCTCGCCGAAGACCCTCCGGACACCGACCCGAACCTCCTCGCACTGGTGATCCGGGCGCGCTGGCACCACTTCTCGATGCTCCTCACCGCCGACGCGGAGGCCGAATCGACGCCGCTCGACCCGGGGCCGATCGAGGTGCTGAAGGTCGCCCACCACGGCTCCGACGACACCGGGCTCGGGCCGCTGCTCGATCGCATCCGGCCGCGGCTCGCGGTGATCTCGGTCGGGGCCGACAACCCCTACGGGCATCCGACGCCGGGCACGCTCGCGACCCTCGCGGCGCACCGCGTCCCGACCCTGCGGACCGACCTCGATGGCACGATCGAGATCGACGTTCGCCGCCGGTCCTTCTCCGTAGACTAGTGCCGTGTCCGACGAGATGCGGCCGCTCTACCTGATCTCCGGCACCGACGGGGCGAAAATCGAGGCGACCCGGCAGCGACTGCGCGCGCGGGCCGAACGGGAGGGGGGAGACGGGGCGCTCGAGGTATTCGAGCCCGGCGAGGGCCGGGGGGCGCCCGATCACGAAGCGCTGCTCGCCGCGATCCCGGCGATGTCGTTGATGGGCGACCGCCGCTACCTGCTCGCCGACGGGGTGGAGAAATGGCGTGACAAACAGCAGGCCGCGGTGGCCGAGGCGATCGGCGGCGCGCTGCCCCCCGACCTCACCCTGGTCCTGATCGCCCGCGCCAAAGGCCCCGCCAAACTGCTGAAAGCGGTCAAAGCCGCGAAAGGCGAGGTCCACAACTTCGAGGCGCCGAAAGCGCGCGACATGCCGCGGGCCCTGGTCGCCGACGCCCAGCGCCTCGGTTTCCGCCTCGACCCCGCCGCCGCCAGCCTGCTGGTCGAACGGATGGGTCCCGAGCCGCTGCGCCTGCGCAACGAGCTCGAGCGCCTCGCGCTCTGGGCCGGGGAGGGTGGTCAGGTAACCGCCGCCGACCTCGAGGAGATGATCGCCGACACTTCCGAAGCCGCCGTCTGGACCCTCTCCGACGCCGTCGTCGAGGGCGACGCGCGGACCGCCCTGCGGGTCGGGGAGCAGCTGATCGAGCAGGGCGAGAACGTCACCGGCCTGATCTACGGCCTCGCGTCCCGACTGCGCGCCGCCTGCGCCGCCGCGGCGATGCTCGAGGAGGGCATGCCCCCCCGCGAGGTCGAAGGCTCACTCAAAATGCACCCCTACGCCGCCAAGCAACTGGTTGCCCGGCTCCGCGACGCTGACCTCACCCACCTCCGCCTCGCCACCGAGACTCTCGCCCAACTGGAGCGCTGGTGCCGCGGCGATGCCGATTACGGCGACGAGCTCGCCCTAACCCTGGCGCTGCGCTCGATGGCGGCCCGTTAGGCGGCTGCAAACCGGCGCATCGCGGTGTCGTTGCTCGGTCACGTGCTTCTAGCACGCTCCCTCGCGACTCCTTGCGCTGCTTGGCTTTCGCTCGCCTACGAACCGCGACGGCTATTCGGCCGAGGCGCTAACGCCGGCAGACGCAGCAATGCGGGCCGCTTTGGCCTTCTTCCGCGCGCCGGTGTTCTTGTGCAGGGCGCCCTTCTGGACGGCCTTATCGATCTTCGAGGTCAGCTCGCGCTGCTCTTTCGAGATCGCATCGGAGTCGCCAGACGCGACCGCCGTCTCCAGGCGCCGGAAGTAGGTCTTCACGGTGCTGGTCAGCAGCCGATTCTCGGTGCGCTCGCGCTCGCTGCGAAGTATCCGCTTTTTCTGTGAGGCTATGTTGGCCATGTCGTTGTGCCCGACCAAGTCTTCTCGGCTGCGGGCGGCCGCCGACTATAGCGACTGAGAACGCAACTTGGAGAGATCCGAGGCACCCGACACCCCTATCCATGGCCCGCAGGCCATCAACGCCGATGTCGCCATCGGCGATGCCGAGGCGTTCTACCCGAGCGAGGAATTCGTCCTGCCGACGCCGCGGGTGGGGCAGGGCGGCCGGATCGCCCGCTCGACCGCCTTCTTCTCGGCCGCGACCGCCGCGTCGCGCGTCGCCGGCCTGGCCCGCGAAGTCGTCGCCGCCGGCTACTTCGGGGTCAAAGGCCCGGTCTCGGCGTTCACGATCGCCTTCCAGGTCCCCAACCTGATCCGCGCGCTCTTCGCCGACGCCGCCCTGCAGCCCGCCTTCGTCCCCGTCTTCACCGACCTGGTCGGCCGCCGCCAGTTCAAGGAGGCCTTCCGGCTCGCCTCGACCCTGCTGCTGCTGATCACGATGGTGCTCGGCGCCATCACCGCCATCTTCGTCCTCGCCGCGCCGGTGATCGTCCCGATCTTCGCCCCCGGCTTCGAAGGCCACATCCTCGACCTGACGGTCTCGCTCTCCCGCGTCCTCTTCCCGATCCTGATCCTGCTCGGGATCAGCGGGGTCGTCGTCGGCATCCTCAACAGCTACGACCGCTTCGGCGCCTTCGCGATCTCGCCGTTCTTCTGGAACGTGACGATCATCCTCGCCTTGGTCGTGCTGAAGCCGCTGTTCGCCAAGCCCGACCAGATCTACGCCTACGCGATCGCGATCCTGATCGGCACCGCCGTGCAGCTGGCGATCCCGGCCTGGGACCTCCGCCACACCCCGTTCCACTTCACCTGGAGCTTCGACTGGCGCAACCCGGGGGTGCGGCGGGTGCTGCTGCTGATGCTGCCGGTGACGATCAGCCTCGGCCTGATCAACTTCAACCAGCTGATCAACAGCTTCTTCGGCTCCCTCGTCTCCGACGAAGGGCCGGCCGCGATCGACAAAGCGTTCCGCCTCTACCAACTGCCGCAGGGGATCTTCTCGGTGGCGATCGCGACCGTCCTCTTCCCGACCCTCGCCCGCTTCGCCAACAACCAGGAATTCGTCAACCTGCGGGCGACGCTGGCGAACGGTATGCGCCAGATCCTCTTTGTCCTGCTGCCGGCGACGGCGGCGATCCTCGCCCTCTCGGATCCGATCATCCGTCTCGTCTACCAGCGCGGCGCCTTCGACTCGCACGAAACGCAGGTCGTCGCCACCGCGCTCTTCTGGTTCGCCTTCTCGCTGCCGACCAACGGCGTCTACCTGCTGCAGACGCGCACCTTCTTCAGCCTGCAGCGGCCCTGGCAGGCGACCGCGCTGGCGGTGATCGACCTGGTCGTCTCGGCGGTCGCCGCCTGGGCGCTCTACAAGCCGTTCGGGATCGGCGGGATCGTCGCGGGGACCGGGATCGGCACCAGCGCCGCGGTCTTCGCCCAGGCGTTCATCCTGCGCCGCAAGTTCGGTGGGCTGGAGCTGGGACGGCTGCTCTCGACCGTGATCCGCATCTCGATCGCCTCGGCGGCGCTGGCCGGGGTGGGCTGGGTGGTCTGGGACCTCCTCGACAACGCGCTGGGACGGAACACGGTCGCCCAGATCATCTCGCTGGGGCTTGGGCTGGGGCTGGGGTCGATCGCCTATCTGGCGGTGGCCTGGGCGCTGCGGATCGCCGAGCTCGAGCAGATCCTCCGCCTCCTGCGCCGGCGCGGCCGCTAGATGCTCGGGCCGGGGCGGTATCTGCTGGGGGTCGTCGAGCTGCTCTGGCTCGTCGGGTTCGCCTGGGTGGGCGCGGCGCGGGTGCGGTCGCGGTGGCTGCCGGAGGTCGAGGTTGAGGCGGGATTCCTGGCGACGAGCGTCGTCGCCGTCGCCCTGTTGATCTGGGTCGCGGAGCTCCTCGGAACGGTGTCCGCGTTCAAGCCCGCCCCGTATCTGCTGTGTGTGGCGGCGCTGGGCCTGGCCCTGCGCTTCCTGGTCCCACCCGCGGGTGGCGCGCCGATGGGGGCCACCCGCCGCGCGCAGGCGGCTCCGCCGCCGAGCACGGTGGGGGAAATCGGGGCGACAGGACCCGCGGCCGCGAACCCTGCTCCCTCAGCGTCGCTTCGAACCCGTCCATCCCTTTGGTCGACCGTCATCTCCCTGCTGATCGCCGGCATCGCCATCGGCCACTTCCTCAGCGGCGTGAAGCTGCGGCTCGGCACCGGCATGACCGGCTTCGACTCCACCTGGTACCACGGGCCCTTCGCCGCCGGCTTCTTCCAGACCGGCAACACGATCGACCTCCACTTCATCGCCCCCCAGTTCCTCGCCTGGTTCTACCCGGCGAACAGCGAAGTCGTCGGCGCGATCGGGATGCTCGCCTTCCATCGCGACCTGCTCTCGCCGCTGCTCAACCTCGGCTGGCTGTTGGGATGCCTCTTGTGCTGCTGGGGAATAGGGCGGCCGTTCCGGGTGGCGCCGTGGTCGCTGGCCCTCGGCGCGATAGCGCTAAGCGTCCCGGCGCTTGCCGACCAGGCGGGGGAGGCGCGCAACGACATCGTCGGGATCTTCTTCTTGCTGGCGGCGATCGCGATCGGGCTGAACGCGGCGGCGGTCCCCGGGGGAATTCGCCGACCTAATCGACTGGCAGTTAGGTCGGCGAATTCCCCCGGGGACCGGCCGGCGGAGAGGGATGGGTCTCCTGGGCTCTCGACGGGTGCGCTGTTGGTCGTTGGCCTGGCGGTCGGGCTCGCTGCCGGGACGAAGCTCAACTTCCTGTTGCCGGCCGCGGTGCTCGTCCTGGGACTCACGGTGGTGGCGCCCACCGGCAGGCGGCGGTGGACGCTCTTCTGCACGGGCGGCATGGCGTTGGCGGGCGGCGGCTACTGGTACCTGCGGAATCTGGTCCAGGCCGGCAACCCGTTGCCCTGGATCCACCACTTGGGCCCGATCGATCTGCCATCGCCCGAACAGGCTCTGGGCGGCCGCGAAGCGCACAGCGTCTTCAGCTACCTGACCGATGGCTCGGTGTGGTCGGACTGGTTCCTGCCCGGCCTCCACGGAGGCCTCTGGATCATCTGGCCCGCCCTCGGCGCCGCGGCCCTCGCCGGCCTCCTCCTCGCGCTGATCCCTCTGGCGCGGTCCGCCACCCCCGGTCGATGGGCCGAAAACTCAAGCCAGGGTGGAGTTTTCGGCCCATCAACGTCGGCGGTCGGGGGGGGCCTGGCGGTCGCGGGACTGGTCGGACTGGCGGCGGCGGTGTCGTGGCTCGTCTCGCCGACCTCGGCGTCGGGGCCGGACGGGATGCCGCGCGGGTTCGAATCGGGTCTCCGCTATCTGACGCCCGCGCTGATCCTCGGCCTCGCGTTGCTGCCGACCGTCCCACCGCTTCGCGCCTTTGCCGCGCGGCTCGCCGCACTGGGCCCGGTTCTCGGCGAGCGCCCGCTCCCGGCGTCAACCGGCGGGAAACCGAGTCGCGAGCCGGAGCGTCTGCATTCGACCGTCCCACAGACGGTCGAATGCAGACGCGGTGTGGAGGAAGACCGACTTCCGCGCCGATGGGTCGTGGGGATCATCGCTGGGGTTGTTCTTGTTGCTGTCGTGGTCGGTTATCCGGTCGAGCGGCACTACCTGCAGAACCGTTATCGGGATCCGAGCTTCACGACGCCGGGGCTCGACGCCGCGTTCGCTTGGTCGCGCGATGTCTCCGGCGCGCGGATCGCGACGACCAGCACGCGGCAATACCCGCTGTTCGGGACCGACCTGTCGAATCGGGTCGCCTATGTCGGGGTAGAACGGTCGCATGGGGGATTCGAGGCGGCGCAGAGCTGTCGTCAGTTCCGTCGCCTGATCGACGAAGGCGACTACGACTACGTCGTCGCCAGCCGCGATCGGATCGAAGCGGGCAAGGCCGCCTACCCGCCGCAGGCGGCCTGGACCGCGGGCCCAAACGCCGAAGTGGTGCTGAGGAAGAAGCCGACCGTCGTTTTCCGGATCAGCGGGCCGCTCGATCCCAAGACCTGTCCGTAGTTCCGCGAACTCGGCGGTGAATTCTCCGGTGAGGGGGGAGAGATCGAGCGCTTCGGGGACTTAGGAGGGTGCGACCAGCCCAGGGGCCGGCACCCGATGGGGTTTGGTTTGGGGGCGGCGTGGGGCGCCCGGCGGCGGCCCTGTTCATACTCGTGGCTCGCGTATGGACAAGATCCGCAACTTCTCGATCATCGCCCACATCGACCACGGCAAGTCGACGCTCGCCGACCGCATCCTCGAGCTCACCGGCGCCGTGGATCCGAAAAAAATGCAGGCGCAGCTGCTCGACTCGATGGACCTCGAGCGGGAGCGGGGGATCACGATCAAGGCGCAGGCGGTGCGGGTCGAGTACAAGGCCGCCGACGGCGAGACATACCACCTGCACCTGATCGACACGCCCGGGCACGTCGACTTCTCATATGAGGTTTCGCGCAGCCTCGCCGCCTGCGAGGGCGCGCTGCTCGTGGTCGACGCCGCCCAAGGGGTCGAGGCGCAGACCGTCGCCAATACCTACCTGGCGATCGAGAACGGGCTCGAGCTGATCCCGGTGATCAACAAGGTCGACCTGCCGGGCGCCGAGCCGGAGCGGGTCGCCCAGGAGATCGCCGACCTGCTCGGCACCGACCCCGAGGACGCGCTCTGGATCTCGGCGAAGACCGGCAAAGGCGTGCCCGAGGTGCTGGAGGCGATCGTCGCCCGGATCCCGCCGCCGCAGGGCGAGCTCGACGCGCCCGCCCGCGCCCTGATCTTCGACTCCGAGTTCGACCAGTACCGCGGCGTGATCGCCTACGTGCGGATGGTCGACGGAAGGTTCCGCAAAGACGAGCGGATCTTCGCGATGCAGAACCAGAGCCGTGCCGACATCGATGACCTCGGCTTCTTCCGCCCGGCGATGACCGCGGTGAAGGAGATGGAGGCGGGCGACGTCGGCTACCTGATCACCGGGATCAAGGACGTGACGAAACTGAGGGTCGGCGACACGCTGACCGGCGACGCGAACCCGGCCACCGGGGCGCTGGAGGGCTACCGGGAGGTCCGGCCGATGGTCTTCTGCGGCCTCTTCCCGATCGACACCGACCGCTTCGAAGACCTCCGCGACGCGCTCGAAAAGCTGTCGCTGAACGACGCCGCGCTGTCGTGGGAGCCCGAGACCTCCGAGGCGCTCGGCTTCGGCTTCCGGGTCGGCTTCCTCGGCCTCCTCCATATGGAGATCGTGCGGGAGCGGCTGGAGCGCGAGTACGACCTCGATCTGCTGGCGACGACGCCGAACGTGCGGTACGTCGTGCACCTCACCGACGACACCGAACGCGAGGTCCACAGCCCCACCGACCTGCCGGACCCGGCCCGCATCGAGACGATCGAAGAGCCCTACATCCGCGCCACGATCATCTCCCCGAAAGAGCAGGTCGGCGCCGTGATGGAGCTCTGCCAGCAGCGCCGCGGCACCCACGTCGACATGAACTACCTGAGCCCGCAGCGGGTGCAGATCCGCTACGACATGCCGCTCGGCGAGATCGTCCTCGATTTCTTCGACCTGCTGAAGAGCTCCACCCGCGGCTACGCCTCGCTCGACTACGAACCGATCGGCAACCGGGCTTCCGACCTGGTCAAGGTCGACATCCTGCTCGCCGGCGAGAAGGTCGACGCGCTCTCGATCATCGTCCATCGCGATTTCGCCTACGACCAGGGCAAGAAGCTGGTCGGGCGGCTGCGCAAGACGATCCCGCGCCAGCTCTTCGACGTCCCGGTGCAGGCGGCGATCGGCTCCAACATCCTCGCCCGCGAGACCGTCAAGGCGCTCCGCAAGGACGTCACCGCGAAGCTCTACGGTGGCGATGTCACCCGCAAGAACAAGCTGCTGAAGAAGCAGAAAGCGGGGAAGAAACGGATGAAGGCGGTCGGCCGGGTCGAAGTGCCGCAGGAGGCGTTCCTGGCGGTGCTGGAGATCGACTGAGCCCCGCATCAGCCGGCCAGATGGCCGGCGCCCCGCCTGACCGCTTGGCCACACGATAGTTTCCGGTCATGGCGCTCAAGACCGATGCGGTCGGTAAGTCGTGGCCGTCGACGACGTACCAGGTGGGCCGCGAGAAGATCATCGAGTACGCGACGGTGCTGGGGATCGAGAACCCGGTCCACTTCGATGTCGGGGCCGCCCGCGAGGCGGGCTTCCGCGACCTCGTCGCCCCGCCGATGTTCGCCGTCGTCTACTCGATGCGGGCGCTTGCGCCGGCGATGTTCGACCCCGAGGTGGGGATGAACTTCGCGACGATGGTGCACGGCGGTCAGACCTTCGAGTGGGGCGAGCCCGCCTGCTCGGGGGACGAGATCACCACTACTGCGAAGTGCATCTCGATCGAGGAGAAACTCGGCAACGGGTTCTACGTCTTCGAGACGACTTCCGTGAACGGGGCCGGCGCCGAGGTCGTGCGCGGCACCTGGACCAACATCGTCAGGGGGGTCTGAGATGTCCGATCTGAAGCCAGGGGACGCGATGCCGGAGCTGCGCGTCACCCCCGACAAGTACCTGACCAACCGCTACGCCGGGGCCTCGGGCGACTTCAACCCGATCCACATCGATCCCGAGTTCGCCAAATCGGTGGGGCTGCCGAGCAACATCCTGCACGGCCTCTACTCGATGGGCCTGGTCGCCAAAGCGGCGGCACAGGGGCTCGGGGCCGGCGATCCGCGGGCGCTCAAGAAACTGACGGTGCAGTTCCGCGGCATGGGCCTGCCCGAGCAGGAGATCGTGGTCACCGGCGAGATCGCGGCGGTCGAGGGGGATCGGGTGACCGTCGACCTCGAGGCGGCGCAGGGCGACAACCGCATCATCCGCAACGCCCAGGCGGAGTTGCAGCTCTAGGAGGGACGGGTCCTCGGGGGCTCCGTGACGGCGCCTCCTAACATCTAAGGGATGCTTACCGAGCGCCAGGAACTGATTCTGCGGCTGGTCGTGGACGCGTACCTCGCGTCAGCAAGGCCGGTGCCTTCGAAAGATGTCGCTTCGATGCCTGGCGTGGAGTGGGGGCCTTCGACCGTGCGGGCGGAGCTGGCGCTGCTCGAGACCGAGGGGTATCTGACGCATCCGCACACCTCGGCGGGACGGGTCCCGACCGACTCGGGGTATCGACGTTATGTAGACCTGCTGTTGGAATCCGGGCAGGCGCCGGAGACGCGGGTCGAGCTGGAGCTCTCGCGGCTGCGGCGCGAGGTCGACGAGGCGATGCGGGAGACGACCGCGGCGCTTGCCCAGGTCACCGACCTGGTCGCGATGGTGACCGCGCCGCAGCTCGGCGCGACCACGACGATCCACCGGGTCGAGGTTCTGCGGCTGCAGCCGAGCCGGGTCGTGGTGATCGCGATCGCCTCCAGCGGCGACGTCTCCCGGCGCGTCTTCGAGTTCGAGCGCGAGGTCGACACCGGCCTCGTCCAGTGGGCCTCCAGCTACCTGAACGAGCAGCTCTCAGGGCTCGGGATCGGCGCCCGGATGATCGCCACGCGGCTCGCCGACCCCGGCCTCGACGCGGTCGAGGCGCGCTTCGTCGCCACACTGGCGCCGGCCTTCACCGACCTCGAACCGGAGGGCCCGGCCGACCTCTACGTCGAGGGCGCCGCGCGCCTGCTCTCCGGAGCCCACATCGACGACCTGCCGCGCGCCGACGAGCTGATGACGGCGCTGGAGCGCCGCGCCGACGTGCTGCAGATGCTGCGCTCCTCGCTCGCCGAGCGCTCCGTCTTCCTCTGGATCGGCGACGAGAATCCGCAGCCGACCATGCGGTCTGTCAGCGTTGTAGGTGCCAATTACGGCCTCGGCCACCGCAACCTCGGCGCGGTCGGCGTGGTCGGCCCGCGACGGATGGACTACGCGACCGCGATCGCCTCGGTCCGGGTCGCCGCCCGCGAGCTCTCCCGATACTTCGAGACCGTCTACGACGACTAAGCCAGCCCTTCTCACCCAACAGATCAGCCACACATGCCAAGCGATTACTACGAAGTCCTGGGCGTCTCACGTGACGCTTCCGAGACCGAAATCAAGAAAGCCTTCCGCGGCCTCGCCCGCGAATTGCACCCCGACGTGACCGGACACGATCCCGAGGCCGAAGCGCGCTTCAAGGAGGCGGCCGAGGCCTACGAGGTCCTTTCCGACGCCGAGCGGCGCCGCACCTACGACCAGTACGGGGCCGAGGGGCTGCGCTCCGGCGGCTTCGACCCGGGCGCCGGCTTCGGCTCGATCGACGAGATCTTCCAGTCGCTCTTCGGGCAGGCCTTCGGCGGCGCGTTCGGAGGCGGGGGCGGCGGCCCGGCGGTCGGCGGCGACGTCCTCGTGCAGACCGAGCTGAGCCTCGACGAGGTCGCCACCGGAGTCGAGCGCGAGCTCACCTACGACGCGGTCGTCGTCTGCTCCCACTGTCGCGGCAACGGCGCCGAGCCGGGGACGCCGATCGAGACCTGCGACCGTTGCGGCGGCGCCGGCCAGCTGCGCCAGGTGACGCGGACGCCGTTCGGCCAGATGGTGCGCGGCGTCACCTGCGACGTCTGCCACGGCTCGGGCAAAGTGCCGGAGACGCCGTGCGAGGTCTGCGACGGCACCGGGCGCGACCGCGGCCAGGTGAGGAAAACGATCGAGATCCCGGCCGGGATCGAGAACGGGCAGCGGCTGCGGGTCGGCGCTGCCGGGCACGCGGGCGAGCCGGGGGCGCCGGCGGGCGACCTCTACGTCGAGGTGGCGGTGGCGCCCGACGGGCGCTTCGAGCGCCAGGGCACCGACCTGGTGAGCGCGGTGCGGATCCCGGCGACCGAGGCGATGCTGGGGACCACGGTGATCGTGCCGACCCTGGAGGGCGAGCGCGAGATCGAGCTCGAGCCGGGCGTCCAGCCCGGGCACGAGGAGACGCTGCGGGGGGCGGGGCTGCCGCGGCTCGGTGGCCGGCGGCGCGGCGACCAGCGCATCGTCATCGACGTCGTCGTCCCGACCAACCTCTCCGAGGCGCAGCGCGAGATCGCCGAGCGGCTGGACACGACGCTCGAGCCCGAGAACCTCGCGCCGCAGCACGGCGACGGCCTCTTCGGCCGCTTCCGCAAAGCCTTCCGGTAGCGGCGGCGAAGGTGATCCGCCTCGCCGTGCGGTGCAGCCCCGACCAGGCGGACCTGGTCCTGGCCGAGCTGACGGTGCTGGCCCCGAACGGGGTCGAGGAGGAGCGCGGTCCCGGCTTCGTCGAGTACGCGATCTACGGCGGCGAGGGCGAGCTGCCCGAGCTGGGTGAGATCGACGCGGTGGTCGGCGGTCGGCCGATCGAGGTCAGCTCGACCGAGGTCCCCGACGACTGGGCCGACCGCTGGCGCGACTTCCACAAACCGCTGCTCGTCGGGGAGCGCCTCTGGCTCCGCCCCTCCTGGGAGCCCGCCCGCGACGACGCGATCGACCTGGTCATCGACCCCGGCCAGGCCTTCGGCACCGGCGCCCACCCCACGACCCGCCTCTGCCTCGAATACCTCCTCGAGTTGGCCGCCGCCGGCGAAAACCACGGTCCCTTGGTCGACCTGGGCACCGGCTCCGGAGTCCTCGCCATCGCGGCAGCCAAGCTCGGCTGGTCCGGCGTCACCGGCTACGACCACGAGCCGGCAGCGATAGAGGCGTCAGCTTCCAATGCTTCAGCGAACGGAGTCGAGCTCTCCCTCCAGCGCGCGAACCTACGGGAAGCCCTGCCGGAACTGGCCCCGACGGCAGTCGCCAACATGACCGCGCCAATCCTGAAGGCAATTGCGAGCCACCTGAGCGGAATATCGGGGGAGACTCGCCGGAACCTCCCCGCTGTTGTTCCGCCGAGGCTCCCCCGACATTCCGCCCCGCAGGCCCCCGAAGTCTTCGTCCTTTCGGGACTCCTCCCGAACGAGCTGGACGAAGTAGCCGAAGCCTTCGTCCCTTCCGGCTATTCCGAGCAAGATCGCCGCCGGCTGCATGACTGGGCGGCCTTGTTGCTCCGCCGCCCCCGCTAGGCTGCCCGCGATGCCGCCCTTCGCCGCGATATTCGACTCGGGCTACAAGATCGCCCTGTTCTTCCACATCCTCGCGGTCGTGATCGCGCTCGGCCCGACCTTCGGCTACGGCGTCTTCTTCTCGGTCCTGCCGAAATACCCGCGCAGCGCACCGGCGCTGATCGAAGGCATGCGGCGCGTCGACCGCTACCTGGTCAACCCCGGCATGGTGATCCTGCTGATCGCCGGGATCGTCCTGCTCGCCGACAGCAGCAGCGTCTGGAAGGGGAGCCAGTTCTTCGTCGTCTGGGGCTTCATCGCGATCATCGGTCTGTTCGGCGTCCAGCATGGCTTCTTCGGCCCGCAGATGGCGCGGCTGCAGGAGGTCGCCGAGAAGGACCTCTCGGCAGGGGACACGCTCGGCGCCGAGTTCAACGCAAGAAGCCGGCGGATCGCCCAGATCGGTGGCGCGACCGGCCTGCTGATCGTGGTGACCGTGTTCTTCATGGTCTACAAGCCGTTCATGTGATCGACGCCGCGCTGCCGGTCGCGATGTTCGACTCCGGCGTCGGCGGCCTCACCGTCCTGCACGAGTGTCTGGTCGCCCTGCCGCAGGAGGACTACATCTACCTCGGCGACACCGCGATGTTCCCCTACGGGTCGCGCGATCCCGAGCAGCTGCGGCGGCGGATCGCTCTGATCACCGAGAAGCTGCTGGAGCGGGGCGTGAAGCTCGTCGTCATCGCCTGCAACACGGCGACCGCGATCGGCGAGGACGTGGTGCGCGAGGTGGCGGCGGCGCACGGGGTGGAGGTGGTGCCCGTGGTCGAGCCACAGGCTGAGATCGCCGCGGCGATCACCGACAACGGGCGGGTGGGCGTGCTGGCGACGACCAACACGGTGGAGAGCGGGGCCTACCGGCGGGCGCTCGAAGGGCAGGGCCGGGGTCTCGACGTGATCGAGGTGGCGGCGCCGCGACTCGCGCCCTTCATCCAGGACGGCTCGCTGTTCGACGAGGAGACGATGGAGATGGCGCGCGGCTACTGCGCCCCGCTGCGCGAAGAGGGCGTCGACACCCTGATCCTCGGTTGCACCCACTACCCGCTGGTGGCGCCGATGCTGCAGCGGATCCTCGGCCGCAACGTGCGGCTGGTGACCGGCGGCCACGCGGTCGCCGCAGCGGTCCAGCGCACCCTGGAGCGCTCCGGCATCGCCCAGGAGCGCGACGAGGAGGGCACCTACGAGTTCTTCTGCACCGGCCCAGTCTCCTCGTTCGGCGAGGTCGCGACGCGCTTCCTCCAGATGCCGCTCGGCGAGGTCCGCCAGGTCGAATTCACGGTCTCGGCCTAGGAGCGGCACAGAGAATTTTCATTCTGCGCACCACCCGTGCGCATTTCCCCGGCACGGTGTTCCCATGCTCAACCGGTCAGCCGAAACCGCGACCTATGCTGGCCCTATGGCCAAGGTCGAGCTCGATCTCCCCGACGATCTGCTGCGTCAGATCGACGAAGCGGCCGCTCGCGCCGGTGAGACCCGTGACGAGTTCCTGGGGCGGAGCGTCGAGGCGGAGGTCAGGCGGAATCAGGCTGCCTTCCGGAAGGAAATCGAAGAGATGCTCGGCCCGCCGATTCACGGGGGCGGTGGATGGGCGGAGTGGCTCCGCTGGGACCGAGATCACCGAGATGACAAGAAATTCGGCCCCTCCCGCGATGATGGCTGACCGCCCGATGCTCTTCGACGCGGGCGTCTGGATTGCATCCAAGGATGCCGATGATCCGAACTACGACTCGGCGCGCGAACTCGTGCTCAACACGAGTTTGCCCTTGGCAACGCTCGACCTGACCCTGTATGAGATCGCCAACGGGGTGGTCAGGCGGTGGCGTGACCCTGCGAAAGCAATGAATCTCTGCGAGTCCGCCGCTTCGCGGTGTCGGCACCGTTTCGTCAGTGTCGACGTCCGGCTGATCGAAACCACGGCTGTGCTCGCCGTCGAATACAAGCTCACCAGCTATGACGCCGCCTACGTCGCGGTCGCTCGTCGCCACGGTTGGCAACTCGTCAGCACGGATGTGAAGGACCTCGTGTCGCAAGGGCTCGCCGTCACGCCCGACGCCGCCGTCTAACCTTGTTGCCATGAGCGTTCTGGAGCAGGTGCAAGACGATGTGCGGACGGCGATGAAAGCGCGCGAACGGGGCAAGGCCTCGGCGCTGCGCCTGGTCGTCGACGCGCTGCAGCAGGACGCGAAGCTGGGCAAAGGCGACGAGGTCGCGGTGCTGCAGCGGGAACGGAAGAAACGGGTCGAGGCGGCCGAGGCCTATGAGGGCGCGGGGCGAGCCGAGCAGGCTGCGGCGGAGCGCTTCGAGGCGGAGCTGATCGAGGGATACCTGCCCGCGCAGTTGTCGGATGAGGAGCTGGACGGGCTGGTGGCCGAGGCGGTCGAGGAGACCGGCGCTACCGAGCAGCGACAGATGGGACAGGTGATGTCGGCGGTGATGCCGAAGGTCGCGGGTCGCGCCGACGGCAAGCGGGTCAGCGCCGCGGTGCGGAAGAAGCTGGGTAGCTGAGCTTGGCCCGCCGCCAGCTGACCCTCGACAACGATGTCGCCGCCGAGCTCGCGGGCTCCGAGGACTCGGTGCTGCGCGGGCTGCGCGACCGGCTGCCGGTCGAAATCCACCTGCGTGGGAACGTGCTGACGCTGGACGGCGATCCGGAAGACCTGCAGGAGGCCGCCACCGTGGTCGACGAGATGGTCGAGCTGATCGAGCAGGGCCACGAGGTTGCGCCCGGGACGGTGGAAGCGGTGGCGGGCGCGCTGGATGCCGACGAGAGTCCGGCGGCGATCCTCGATGACGTCGTCTGGCGCCATCGCAACACCAAAGTCGCGCCGAAAACGCTGAATCAGAAACGCTACGTCGATGCGATCCGCAAAACGACGATCACCTTCGGGATCGGCCCGGCGGGCACCGGCAAGACCTTCCTCGCCGTAGCGATGGCGGCCGCCGCGCTGACCGAACGCAAGGTGCAGCGGATCATCCTCACCCGCCCCGCGGTCGAGGCCGGCGAGCGGCTCGGATTCCTCCCCGGCGACATCCAGGCCAAGGTCGATCCCTACCTGCGGCCGCTCTTCGACGCCCTCTACGACATGATCGATCCCGATCGCGTCAACGGCTACTTCGAGCGTGACGTGATCGAGGTCGCGCCGCTGGCCTTCATGCGCGGCCGCACGCTGAACGACTCCTTCGTGATTCTCGACGAGGCGCAGAACACCACCCCCGAGCAGATGAAGATGTTCCTCACCCGGCTCGGCTTCAACTCGCGGATGGTGGTAACCGGCGACGTCACCCAGATCGACCTGCCGACCGACCAGCGCTCCGGCCTGGTCGCCGTGCGCGACATCCTGCACGAGGTCAAGGACATCTCCTTCATCGAGTTCGGCGGCGAGGACGTCGTTCGCCACAAACTCGTCCAGCGGATCGTCGCCGCCTACGACCGACACGGTGCCGGTCGACCTGTCTGACGTCCCCGCCGAGCTGCGCGAGCCGGTCGCGGCCGCCTTGGCCGCGGTCGGCGTCGACGACGGCCATCTCGCGGTCGAGATCGTCGACGCGGCGCGCATCCGCGAGCTGAACCGCGACCATCGCAACAAGGACGAACCGACCGACGTGCTCTCCTTCCCGATCGACGAACTCGACCCGGCGCCCGGCCCGCGCGAGCTCGGCGACGTCGCGATCTGTCCCGAGTTCTGCGTCGACATGACCCTTACCGAGGCCGTCGTCCACGGCGTCCTCCACCTCTGCGGCCACGACCACGAGACCGACGACGGCGAGATGCTCCGACTGCAGGCCCAGATCTTGGAATCGCGGCCCCCGGACGCGGAAGCGAGTGAGCGAGGCTTCCCGTGATGATGAGCGCGGACGAGCGAGATCAGAGCAGGCCGCGATCTGGTTTTGTCGGGCTCGCGGGCCGCCCGAACGTCGGCAAGTCGACCCTGGTCAACGCCCTGGTCGGCCACCACGTCGCGATCGTCTCGGTGCGACCGCAGACGACCCGCCGGGCGATCCGCGGCGTCGCCACCGACCTCGAGGCGGAACGGCAGCTGGTCCTCGTCGACCTGCCCGGCGTGCAGCGCCCCCGCGATGCGCTGACCAAACGGATGCAGGCCCGGGTCGAGCGCGAGCTTGCCGAGTCCGACGTGGCGCTTCTGGTCATCAACGGCGAGGAGGGCGTCGGCCCCGGCGACCGCTTCATCGCGGGCCTGCTGAAAGCGGCGCAGGTCGAGATCCCGGTGATCTGCGCGGTCAACAAGGTCGACAAGCTCGCCCGCCGCGGCACCATCGACGCGCTCACCGAGGCCGCCGATCTGCCCGGCGTCGACGAGGTCTTCCCGATCAGCGCCCGTGACGGCATGGGGCTCGGCGAGCTGCTTCACCGGCTCGGTGAGCTGATCCCCGAGGGCCCCTACATGTATCCGCCGGAAGACTCCTCCGACCAGTCGTCGGAGCTGCTGCTCGCCGAGCTGATCCGCGAGCAGGTGCTGAACCGGACCCGCCAGGAGATCCCGCACTCGGTCGAGGTCAAAGTCCAGGCGGTCGAGCCGCGCGAGGACGGCCTGGTCACCGTGGCCGCCGAGATCTGGGCGGAGACGGAGTCCCAGAAGGGCATCCTGATCGGCCGCGGCGGCGCCAAGATCGGCGAGATCGGCACCGCCGCCCGCCGCTCGCTGGAAGGTGAGCTCGGCGCCCAGGTCCACCTCGACCTGCAGGTGCGGGTGCGGCGCAACTGGCGGCGCGACGAGGACCTGCTCGACCGCCTAGGCATCGAGTAGCGGCTCGCCCTCTACGATCCCTTCCATGTTGGACGAAATCTCCTTCGACGAGTGCGGGCTGGTGCCGTGCGTGGTGCAGGACGAGGCCAGCGGCGAGGTCCTGATGCTCGCCTGGGCCAACGCGAAAGCGCTGGAAATGACCCTCGACACCGGCGAGATGCACTTCTTCAGCCGTTCGCGAGAGGAGATCTGGCGCAAAGGCGAAACCTCGGGGGCGACGATGGCGGTGCGCCAGCTCCGCTACGACTGCGACGGCGACGCCGTCCTGGCGATCGTCGCGCCGACCGGCCCCGCCTGCCACACCGGCGAGCGCAGCTGCTTCTACCGCGAGGTCGGCGGCTCCGCCTCGCCCGGCAAGGACGCGCCGGCCGCCCTCGGCGAGCCACGGCGCGTCGTCCACGAGGCGCTCCCGGCTCTCGAGCGCACGCTGAAAAGCCGCGCCGCCGAGCGCCCCGAGGGCAGCTACACGGTCGAGTTGCTCGACAACCCGACCCTGATCGGCGAAAAGGTGGAGGAGGAGGCCGAGGAGGTCGTCCGCGCCGCCCGCGAGGAGAGCGACAAACGGGTCGCCGAAGAGGCCGCCGACGTGATCTACCACCTCCTCGTGCTGCTGGCCTCGCGCGGCGTTTCGCAGGCCGCCGTCTTCGAGGAGTTGAACGACCGTGCCGGCTGATGCCGCACCGCGCGCGGTGCGCGCCACCGGGGAGACCCGATGCCAGTAGCCGCTGACTCCGAGCTGCGCCTGACGCCGACCCTGGAGGAGGCGCGCGAGCTGGCCCGCGAGGGCAACGTGGTCCCGGTGCGCGCCCGCTTCGTCGACGACACCGAGACCCCCGTCTCCGCCTTCCTCAAACTGCGCGCGGGCGAGCCCGAGGGCGCGCCCTGCTTCCTGCTCGAGTCGGCCGAGCAGGGCCAGGTCGGCCGCTACTCCTTCGTCGGCCTGCGCCCACGGGCGGTGCTGCGTTGGTCAGGCGGGCAGCTCTCCGAATGGAGCGGCCGCGCCGCCACGCTCGGCGGCGAGCCGACCAAGGTCGAGCCCGAGCCCGATCCGTATGGCGCCGTCGCCGCCCGCTTCGCCGCCTACAAGCCCGCGCCGGTCGCCGACCTCCCGCCGTTCACAGGCGGCGCGGTCGGCTTCTTCGGCTACGACCTGGTGCGCACGGTCGAGCCGCTCGGGCCGCCCAACCCCGACGAGCTCGGCCTCCCCGACATGGCGCTGATGGTCACCGACGCGATGCTCGTCTTCGACCACCTGCGCCACGAGTTGACCATCCTCGCCTGCGTCCACGCCGAGGGCGGCGACGACTTCGAGGCCGAATACGCCCGCGCCGGCGCGACGATCGCCGAGATGCGCGAACGCCTCCGCGGCGCCGTCCCGCAGCCCGCCGCGCCGAGCATCGTCGAGCCGCCCGAGTTCACCTCCAACTTCGAGCGCGAGGACTTCGAAGCCGCGGTCTCGCGGATCATCGAGTACGTCCGCGCCGGCGACGCCTTCCAGGTCGTCCCGTCGCAGCGCTTCAGCGCCACCGCCCCGGTCGAGGCGTTCTCCCTCTACCGCGGCCTGCGCGCCGTCAACCCCTCGCCGTACATGTACTACCTCGAGTTCGGTGACTTCCAGATCGCCGGCGCCTCGCCCGAGCCGCTGGTCAAAGTCCACGACGGGATCGTCGAGACGCGGCCGATCGCGGGCACCTCGCCGCGCGGCAAATCGGCGGAGGAGGACCGCCGCCTCGCCGAGCGCCTGATCAACGACCCGAAGGAGCGGGCCGAGCACGTGATGCTGGTCGACCTCGGCCGCAACGACCTCGGCCGGGTCTGCGAGTACGGCTCGGTCTCGGTCGACGAGCTGATGGTGATCGAGACCTACTCGCACGTCCTCCACATCGTGTCCCAGGTGTCAGGGAAGCTGCGCGAGGGGGTTACGGCGATGGACGTGCTGCGCTCGGCGCTACCCGCCGGGACGCTCTCCGGCGCGCCCAAGGTCCGCGCGATGCAGATCATCGACGAGCTCGAGCCGGTCAAGCGCTGCTCCTACGGCGGCGCGATCGGCTACCTCTCCTGGAACGGCGACCTCGACACCGCGATCCACATCCGCACCGTGGTCGTCAAGGACGGCCGCCTTCACGTCCAGGCTGGCGGCGGCACCGTGGTCGACGCGAAGCCTAACTACGAGTGGAACGAGTCGGTGAACAAGGCGCGCGCCGTCTTCCGCGCGGTCGAGATCGCCTGCGCCCAGCCGGACTGGGCATGAGCGCGGCGGGCAACCCGCATCCATATCTGATTCTCTGCGGGTTGCCCAAAGCGCGATCATTTATGTGAATCAAATGCGCGTCCTCGTGATCGACAACTACGACTCCTTCACCTACAACCTGGTCCAGTACCTGGGCGAGCTCGGTGCCGAGCCCGAAGTGGTCCGCAACGACAAGGCCGAGGTGGGCGAGCTGCTGGAGCGCGGCGCCGACCGCCTGGTCGTCTCGCCCGGCCCCTGCACCCCCGCCGAGGCCGGGATCTCGACCGAGGCGATCCGCGCCTTCGCCGAAGCCGGCACGCCCTGCCTCGGCGTCTGCCTCGGCCACCAGGCGATGGTCGAGGCGTTCGGCGGCAAGGTCGTCCAGGGCGAGCCGATCCACGGCAAGGACGCCGAGGTCGAGCACGACGGCCGCTCGATCTTCGCCGGCCTGCCGACCCCGATGGTCGCCGGCCGCTATCACTCGCTGGTCGCCGATCCCGACCTGCCCGACGACCTCGAGCTGAGCGCCCGGCTCGGCGACGTCGTGATGGGCGCCCGCCACCGCGAGCTGCCCGCCGAGGGCGTCCAGTTCCATCCCGAGTCGGTGCTGACGCCGCACGGGAAACATTTGCTCGAGAATTTCCTGGTCGGGAACTCGGAGAGGGCATCCGAAAACGACCGACCGTCACTTTCTGATTCTTCGGGAGGGAGTTGAGGATGCCGAACGACGTCGTCTCACGCGCGATCGACGCGGCCTGCGCGGGGGAGAACCTGACCGCCGACCATGCCTCGACGGTGCTCGCCGAGATCATGGAAGGGCGGGCCGAGCCGATCCAGACCGCCGCCTTCCTGATCGCCCTGAGAGCGAAGGGGGAGACCGTCTCCGAGCTGGTCGGGCTGGCCCGGACGATGCGCTCGCTGGCCGCCCCGGTGCATGCCGAGCGCACCGACCTGGTCGACACGGCCGGCACCGGCGGCGGGCCGACGACCTTCAACGTCTCGACCACCGCGGCGCTGGTCGCCGCCGGCGCGGGCTGCGCGATCGCCAAGCACGGCAACCGCTCCGCCACCTCGAAATGCGGCTCGGCCGACGTGCTGGAGGCGCTCGGCGTCGCCGTCGACCTCGATCCCGAGGCCGTCGCCCGCTGCATCGACGAGATCGGCTTCGGCTTCATGTTCGCGCCGCGCCACCACTCGGCCACCGCCCACGTCAGCCCGGCGCGGGCCGGGCTCGGGGTGCGCACCGTCTTCAACTTCCTCGGACCGCTGACCAACCCGGCCGGCGCGACCCGCCAACTGGTGGGGGTCGCCGACCGCCACTATCAGGAGACGATCGCCGAGGCGCTGATCGGGCTCGGGGTCGAGCGGGCGCTCGTCGTGAGCGCCGAGGACGGGGTCGACGAGCTGGCCCTCTCGGCGACGACGCGGGTGATCGAGGTCTTCGAGGGGCGGACCGCGGAGTGGTTCGTCGAGCCCGGCCAGTTCGGCCTGGCGCCGCTCGAGCTGGCGGAAATCGCGGGCGGGACGCCGGATGAGAACGCCGGCGTGACCCGGTCGGTACTGGCGGGTGAGGCCGGCCCGCAGCGCGACATCGTGGTGCTGAACGCCGCCGCCGCGATCTACGTCGGCGGGCTCGCCGCCGACCTCGAGGAGGGGGTCGGCAAAGCGGCCGCGGCGATCGACTCCGGGGCGGCAGCCGGCGTGCTCGACAGGCTGATTGCGGCAACCGTGTCCGCGGCCGGCTAAGCTCTCTTCTTTCAGTGGCGATTATCGAGCAGCTCATCGAAGGCGCCCGGGAGGGGGTGCAAGCGCGCAAACGCGAGCTGCCGGAGGCAGAGCTCGTGTCACGGCTCTCGGCGCGCGGCGAGGATCGTCCCTTCCAGGAGGCGCTGACCCGTCCCGGCCTCTCGCTGATCGCCGAGTTCAAGCGGCGCTCGCCGAGCGCCGGCGACATCGCCCCCGACGCCGACATCGCGGCCCAGGTCTCCGCCTACGAGCGCGGCGGCGCGGCGGCGCTCTCGGTGCTGACCGACACCCGCCACTTCGGCGGCTCGCTGGAGGACCTGCGCGCCGCCCGCGCCGCCGCGACCCTGCCGATCATCCGCAAGGACTTCATCGTCGACCCCTACCAGCTCTATGAGGCGGCCGTGAACGGCGCCGACGCGGTGCTCTTGATCGTCCGCGCGCTCGACCAGCGCGAGCTGCGCTCGCTGTACGAGGAGGCGCGGGCGCTCGACCTCGACTGCCTGGTCGAGGTCCACAACGGCGCGGAGCTGGAGCGGGCGCTGGAAGTCGAGGCCGACGTGATCGGGATCAACAACCGCGACCTCGACGAGCAGCGGGTCGACATCCAGACCACCTTCGAGTTGATGCCCGACGTGCCGGCCGGGAAGACCGTGGTCGCCGAGAGCGGCATCTCGGGGCGCGAGGAGCTGCTGGAGCTCGAGCGGGTCGGGGTCGACGCGGTCCTGATCGGCGGCGCCCTGATGACGGCCGCCGACCCGGAACTGAAGACCCGCGAGCTGACCGGCGTCGACGAGACGCGCGAACACCTCTACTAGGCGGCGCGCCCCAGCAAGCCCTCAGGTGCCGGGCCTGCCTGCCCGGCTACCGTCTTTAGGAAACTTTTCGACTCGCTTTAAGGCCGCGTCAAAGGACCAAGCCAAGGTAGGCGCATATGGAAGAGAAACCGGAACAGAAGGAAAAGAAGGGCTTGTTTCGCTCGTCGTTCGGCTCGGCACTGCTGGGCGGAGCCGTCGTCGCCGTGATCGGCGCAATCCTCCTCCTGACCGGCGCCGTGAAGTCGAGCGGCGGCGGCACCACCACGATCGAAGAGCCGACCAGGGCGCCGGTCGTCTCGACCACCTCGGGGGACGGCGAAAGCGGCAACACCGTCGACCAGATCTACAAGGCCGACGGCAACGGCGTCGCCTTCATCGAATCGACGATCCCGCCGGAAGAATCGGAAAGCTTCAACCCCTTCATCGAACCGGAATCCCAAGGCGGCGGCACCGCGACCGGCTCGGGGATCGTGCTCGACGCCAAAGGGCACATCCTCACCAACAACCACGTGATCGAAGGTGCCAACAAGATCGAGGTCAAACTTGGCGAATCCGACCACGAGTACACCGCCGAAGTGGTCGGCACCGACCCCGCCTCCGACCTCGCCCTGCTGCAGGTGGAAGCGCCGGCGAACGAACTTGACCCGCTCCCGCTCGGCGACTCGGCGAAGATGGAAGTCGGCGACCCGGTGGTCGCGATCGGCAACCCGTTCGGGCTCGACCGGACCGTCACCAGCGGCATCGTCTCGGCCCTGCAGCGGCAGATCCAGGCGCCCAACGGCTTCTCGATCGACAACGTGATCCAGACCGACGCGGCGATCAACCCCGGTAACTCGGGCGGTCCGCTGATCAACTCGGCGGGTGAAGTGATCGGCATCAACTCGCAGATCGAGACCGGCGGCTCGGGCAACGACGGCAACGTCGGCATCGGCTTCGCGATCCCGATCAACACCGCCAAAGAAGTGATCCACGAACTCGAAACCAAAGGCAGCGTCGAACACGCCTACCTCGGGATCGAGGGCGGCTCGATCACCCCGCAGCTGGCCAAGGCCCTGAACCTGCCGGTCAAGGAAGGCGTCCTGATCCAGTCGGTCGAAAAGGGCGGGCCCTCCGACAGGGCCGGGATCGAAGGCGGCGACACGCAGGCCACGATCGACGGCGCCGAATTCACCCTCGGTGGCGACATCATCACCGAAGCCGACGGCAAGAAGATCACCAACATGGAACAGATCATCGAACTCGTCAACGAAAAGAAGCCGGGTGACGAAGTCACGCTGAAGCTGCTGCGCGGCGGCAAGGAAAAGACTGCGACCGTGACGCTGGGCAAGCGGCCCGCGAAGGTCGAAGAAGCCTCGCCGGAAGGCTGAGGGAAGTACACCGCCGCCCGGGGGGAGTCCGGCCCCTCGGGCGGTTTGATCTTGTTGGCGATCTGGGTCCCGTAGTCTGGGTTCATGCGCGTCAAGTTCTGCGGGATCACCAACCTGGACGATGCCGCCGAGGCGGTGCGGCTCGGGGCCTGGGCGATCGGGCTGATCCATTGGGGTCCCTCCCCGCGCGACGTCGATCCCGCCGTCGCCGCGCAGATCGCCGCCGCCTTCCGCCGCAAGGCGGAGATCGTCGGGGTGTTCGTCAACCCGACCCTGGTTGAGGTCGCCCGCGCGGTCGAGGACGAGCAGCTCTCGATCGTGCAGCTGAACGGCGAGGAGGGGGCCTCATTCTGCGCCGAGGTGGCGCGCCGCACCGGGGTCAAGGTGATCAAGGCGATCCACGTCGCCTCCGCCGCCGACATCCACGCCGCCGAGGCCTACCGAACCGACTTCCACCTCTTCGACCGCCGCGCCGGGAACCTGCCGGGCGGGACCGGCGAGGCCTTCGACTGGGAGCTCCTGCACGGCCATCGCTCCGACGTGCCGGCGATCCTCGCCGGCGGGCTGCGCTCCGACAACGTCGCCGAGGCGATCGAGATCGTCCACCCTTACGCGGTTGACGTCGCCAGCGGCGTGGAGGCCGAGCCGGGCCGCAAGGACCACGCGAAGATGACCGCGTTCTTCGAGGCCGCCCAGCAGGTCGTGGCCGCGTGACGGGGTTCACCCGCCCGCGGCGGACGCGTAAGTGAGTGAGCGAGACTTCCGGTGACGATGAGCGCGAACGAGCGAGAGCAGAGTACGCGGGCGGCTGTTCAGACGAGGTTCGGCCCGTACGGGGGCCGCTACGTGCCCGAGACCCTGATCGCGGCGCTCGACGAGCTGACCGAGGCCTGGGAGGAGGCGCGCGACGACCCTTCCTTCAACGAGCGCCAGGACGCCCTGCGGCGCGACTTCATCGGCCGGCCGACGCCGCTCTACCTGGCAAGTCGTCTATCCGAGCGTGTCGGCTCCCGGGTGTACTTAAAGCGCGAGGACCTGGCCCACACCGGCGCTCACAAGATCAACAACGCGCTCGGCCAGACGCTGCTCGCCGAGCGGATGGGCAAGCCGCGGATCATCGCCGAGACCGGCGCGGGCCAGCACGGCGTCGCCACCGCGACCGCCTGCGCGCTGCTCGGCCTCGAATGCGTCGTCTACATGGGCACCGAGGACATCCGCCGCCAGGCGCCCAACGTCGAACGGATGAAGCTGCTGGGCGCCGAGGTGGCACCGGTCGAGGCGGGTGCGCGGACCCTGAAGGAGGCCGTCTCGGCGGCGATCCGCGACTGGGTCGCGAACGTCGAGACGACCCACTACGTGATCGGCTCGGCGGTCGGCCCGGCGCCCTACCCGGCGCTGGTGCGGGAACTGCAGCGGGTGATCGGCGAGGAGGCGCGCGAGCAGAGCCTCGCCGCCGAGGGCGCGCTGCCGCGGCGGGTGATCGCCTGCGTCGGCGGCGGCTCCAACGCGATCGGCATCTTCGCCCCCTTCATCCCCGACGCCGAGGTGGCGCTGGTCGGGGTCGAGGCGGGCGGCGACGGGATCGCCTGCGGCCGCCACGGGGCCTCGCTCGGGGCGGGGCAGACCGGCGTCCTGCACGGGTCGCTGTCGGCGGTGCTAGCCGACGAGGAGGGGCAGATCCTCGAGGCGCACTCAGTCTCGGCCGGGCTCGACTACCCGGGGACGGGGCCGGAGCACGCCTACCTGCGGGACACCGGCCGGGCCTCCTACTTCTCTGTGACCGACGCCGGCGCGCTCGCCGCGCTGCGCGAGCTGGCGCGGCTGGAGGGGATCATCCCAGCGCTGGAGAGCTCGCACGCGATCGCCTGGCTGCTGGAGAACCCGCTCGAAGGTGATGGCTTCGACGTGCTGTGTCTCTCGGGGCGCGGTGACAAGGATTTGGATGAGTACGTGCGCAGGGTGGAGGGATCCGCAGCATGACCCGTCGGAACGCGTGCCGGGGGGAGTCCCCCGTATGAGCCGGCGGAACAACAGCGGGGAGGTTCCGGCGGGTCATGCTGCGGACTCCCTCGTTGGCGGTCCGAGTGACGGGGCGGCTCGGATCGCGGCGGCGTTTGCCGCGGCCAAGGCCGAGGGGCGGGCGGCGCTGATGCCGTACATGATGGCCGGGTTCCCCGATCGCGAGACTGGGCTGGCGGTCGCTTCGGCTTATGTCGACGCCGGCGCCGATCTGATCGAGCTCGGGGTGCCGTTCTCCGATCCGCTCGCCGACGGTCCCACGATCCACTCCGCTGACACGAAGGCTCTCGCCGAAGGGGCCACGCTGCGGACCGCGCTGGAGGTCTGCGAGGTGGTCGCCGACCAGGTGCCGGTGGTGCTGATGGTCTACGTGAACATGGTGTTGGCCCACGGTGGCGCGGCCCAGTTCGCGAAGCTGGCGCGCGCCGCGGGGGCCGCGGGGGCGATCGTCCCCGACCTGCCGCTGGGCGAGGACGAGGGGATTCGCGAGGCTTTTGCCGAGGCGGGACTGGCGATGGTGCCGCTCGTCGCGCCGACCACGCCGCCCGAGCGGCGCGCCGCGATCTGCGCGGTGGCGCGCGGGTTCGTCTACGTCGTCTCGACCGTCGGGACCACGGGGGAGCGCGGCGAGCTCCCGCCGGAGCTGGCGGACCTGGTCGCCGCCACGAAGGCCGACGCGGGCGACACCCCGGTCGCCGTCGGCTTCGGGATCGGCACGCCGGAGCAGGCCGCCGCGGTCGGCGACGTCGCCGACGGGGTGATCGTCGGCAGCCGCCTGGTCCGCGCCGCCGGCGAAGGCGGGAGCCCCTCGGGGGCGGCGGACGGGGTCGCCGAGTTCCTCGCCGAGGCACGCGTCGCCTTAGCCGGATAGGATGCGCGGCGCATGTTCATGGCCGTCTGGACTTTTCTGGCGCTCGCCGTCACGACCCTGATCTACGCCTGGCTCGGCCAGGGTGGTGCCGTCTCCGGGCTGATCTTCTTCGGCATCCTGCTGCTCGCGGTCGTGCTCAAGGTCGTGCTGCGCGCGGTCGCCCCGGAGAACCTGGACGGCGAGCGGCCCCGCGCCTGAGCACCGGCACGTCGCCTGCCTGAGAGCGGACCCCGCCTGATCGCACGCCGGTCCGTCGCCTAGGCGCGGACCGCGACGACCTGCAGGTACTCGGGTTCGATCACCAGCGCCCGCTCGCCCTCGCTGACCCTTTCGAGGTAGGCGCGCATGTCGGCCTCCAGCGCCGGGGCGCCCTCCGGGCCGACTTTCTCGAAGGCCGCGCGGATCGGCCCGAAGTAGGAGCGGAAGAAGTCGAGGTAGTGCTCGGCGGAGCGGAACGCCTGCCGGTTGACCCGGCGCTCGGCGCGCAGCTCGACGATCCCGTCGCCGAACAGTCCGCGGACGTGGTCCTCGTTGCCCCAGAGGACCGGCGGCACGGTGCCGGGCGGCGGCCCGCCGATGTGCTTGGTGATCACCGCGAAGAAGTCCGCGAGGCCGCCGTCCGGGGTCCAGCTCGCCAGTCCGATCCGCCCGCCCGGCCGCACCACCCGCAGCAGCTCGGCCGCGGTGCGCTCCTGATCGGGCGCGAACATCGCGCCGAAGATCGACATCGCGACGTCGAAGCTCCCGTCCTCGAACGGCAGCTCCTGGGCGTCGGCCTCGACGAACTCGACCGGAAGGCGCTCGGCCGCGGCGCGCTCGCGCCCCCGCCCGAGCAGCTCGGGGACGAAGTCGCAGCCGACCGCGCCGACCCAGGAGCGCCGCGCCGCCGCGATCGCCCCGTTGCCGCTGCCGCAGGCGACGTCGAGGACGCGTTCGTCGGGCAGGATCTCGAGCGCCTCGGCGAGGTTCTCGGCGACGAAGACGAGCATCGAGGCGACCATCGAGAAGTCGCCGTCCGACCAGGTTCGCTGCTGCTGCACGGTGGCGGCGGCGAAGTCGGGGGCGTCGCTCATCGATCCGTAAGCTAACCCGATGCGGATCGGCGTGCTCACCGGCGGCGGGGACTGCCCCGGGCTGAACGCGGTGATCCGTGCCGTCGTCCGCAAAGGGGTGGGCGTCTTCGGGCACGAGTTCGTCGGCTACCGGGACGGCTGGCGCGGACCGCTGGAGGACGACCGCAGGCCGCTCGGTGTGCCCGAGGTGCGCGGCATCCTGCCCCGCGGCGGCACCATCCTCGGCTCCTCGCGGACCAACCCGTTCGCCACCGATGACGGCCCGGCGGTGATCGCCGCCAACCTGAAGGCGGCCGAGGTCGACGGGCTGATCGCGATCGGTGGCGAGGACACGCTCGGCGCGGCCTCGCGCCTCCATACGGACCACGGCCTGAACGTGGTCGGCGTGCCGAAGACGATCGACAACGACCTTTCGGCGACCGACTACACCTTCGGCTTCGATACCGCGGTCAACGTCGCGATGGAGGCGATCGACCGCCTCCACACCACCGCCGACAGCCACCACCGGGTGCTGATCGCCGAGGTGATGGGCCGCCACGCGGGCTGGATCGCCGTCCACGCGGGCCTTGCCGGCGGCGCCAACATCATCCTCATCCCGGAGCGGGACTTCGACGTCGAGGCGGTCTGCGAGCTGGTCGGCCGCCGCTTCGCCAGCCACTTCGCGCCGATCATCGTCGTCGCCGAGGGCGCCAAGCCGATCGGCGGGATGCCCGATCAACGCGACGCCCGGGCCGACGCCTTCGGCCACGCGCGCCTCGGCGGGGTGGGCCACTGGCTGGAGGGCGAGATCGAGCGCCGCACCGGCAAAGAGACCCGGGCGACGGTCCTCGGCCACGTCCAGCGCGGCGGCACCCCGACCGCCTTCGACCGCGTTCTCGCCACCCGCTTCGGCCTCCACGCGATCGACGCCGCCAACGACGGCCGCTGGGGGACGATGGCGGCGCTCCGCGGCACCGAGATCAAGCTGGTCGAGCTGACCGAGGCGACCGCCGAGCTGAAGACGGTGCCGGAGTCGCTCTATGCGGAGGCTGAGGTGTTCTTTGGCTGAGCGGCGCGGGGCTGGCCTCCCTCTCGCGGCGCTGCTGACGGCCGCGCTACTGACCGTTGCCGTGGTCGGCTGCGGCGGAGGGGATGCTTCGGGTGCGACCGTGAGCGTCTACGTCGCGGCGCCGCTCTGTGGGGCGGCGAAGGCGGAGCTCGCCTCGCATGGCGCGATGGCCGGCAACTTCACGGTCGCGGTCCGCTGCCTGGCCCAGAGCGAACGGGTCGGGGGAGGGGTCGACCTGGCGACCGCGGGCGCCAACTCCCGCCGTGCCACCGCGGACACCAGCGCCGTCGCGACCCTCGAACCGCCGGGTCCCTCGACCAAGTTCACCCGCACGATCCTCGAATCGGCGGGAATCCCGCTGCTTACCGACGGCTCGGCCCGCCAGGGCATGACGCGCATCGTCAAGGCGATCGAAAGCGCGGGCTCCTCCGCCGTCCGCGGGTCGGTCCGCGAATCTCTCGAACCGAGCTAGCCGACCAGGTCCCGCAGCGCCCCGTCGATCGCCGGGAACTTGAACGCGTAGCCGAGCTCCTCGGTGCGTTTCGGCAGCGCCCGCTGGCCGCCTTGGGCGACCTTGCCGAACTCGCGGCCGAATTTCAGCTCGACCGCGAGGCCGGGGATCGGCAGGACGGCGGGGCGGTGGAGGGCACGTCCCAAGGCCTTCGACCAGTCCTTGTTGGTGACCGGGTTCGGCGCCGTGCTGTTGACGACGCCGCTCACCGAGTCGGTGTCGAGCGCCCACATCAGCACCCCGAGCTCATCGGAGATGTGGATCCAGGGCACCCACTGCCGGCCGCCGGCGAGCGGCCCGCCGAGTCCCAGGCGGAAGGGGAGGAGGAGCTCGCCGAGGATGCCGCCGCCGGTCTCCATCACCTGGCCGGTACGGACGATCACGAGGCGCACTCCCGCCGCCTCGGCCTCGCGCGCCGCCCGCTCCCACTCGACGCAGACTTCGGCGTCGAAGGTGTCGCCGGGCCCGCTCGACTCGTCGAGGACCTCGTCGCCGCGGTCGCCGTAGTAGCCGACCGCCGACTGGCTGACCAGCACCTTCGGCTTCGTCGTCAGCCCCTCGATCGCCCCCACCAGGTTGTGGGCGGCGACGCGGCGCGAGTCCATGATCTTCCGCTTCGCGTCCGTGCTCCAGCGCTGGTTGATCGGCTCGCCGACCAGGTTGACCACCCCGTCGACTCCCTCGAAGGCGGCCTCGGCGGGCCGTTCGAGGGTCGGCTCCCAGGCATGCCAGGTCACCCGCGGCTGCGCCGCGCCCGCCTTCTCGGGGCTGCGGGTCAGTCCCACGACCTCGTCGCCGCGCTTGATCAGCTCCTCGCAGAGCGCCGTGCCGATCCGGCCGGTGGCGCCCGTCACGAGGACCCGGGTCACGTCAGGTCGCCTCGACGGTGGCGAAGGTCCCGGTCTCTTCGTTCAGCCGGGCGATGCCGTCGCGCTTGGCCTCCTCGACCACCGCTTCGGCGACCTTGGGGGCGACATCGCGGTTGAAGACGCTGGGGATGATGTAGTCCTCGGCTAGGTCGTCCTCGGCGACCGTCGCGGCGATCCCCTGCGCGGCCGCGAGCTTCATCGCCTCGGTGATCTGCGGCGCGCCCGCGTCGAGGGCGCCGCGGAAGATGCCGGGGAAGGCGAGGACGTTGTTGATCTGGTTCGGGTAGTCGGAGCGCCCGGTGGCCATGATCCGCACGTGCGGGGCGGCGTCCTCGGGCATCACCTCGGGGGTCGGGTTGGCCATCGCGAAGACGATCGCGTCGTCGTTCATCTTCGCCAGCGAGTCGGCCTGGATGATGCCCGGGCCGGAGAGGCCGATGAAGAGGTCCATGCCGTCGATTACGTCGTCGGGCTGCCCGTGGATGCACTCGGGGTTGGATTTCTCCGCGTACCAGCGCTTGGTCGAGTTCATCTCGCCCGAGGCGTAGTCCTCGCGGGCGGTCGAGAGGGCGCCCTTGCGGTCGGCGCCGATGATCTGGGTGATGCCCGCCGCGAGCATCATTTTCGTCACCGCGATGCCCGCGGCGCCGAGGCCGACGACGAGCACGCGGAGGTCCGCGATCGGCTTGTCGACAATCTTCAGCGCGTTGAAGAGCGCCGCCATCGTCACCACCGCGGTGCCGTGCTGGTCGTCGTGGAAGACCGGGATGTCGAGCTTTTCCTTGAGCCGGTCCTCGATCTCGAAGCAGCGCGGGGCGGAGATGTCCTCGAGGTTGACCCCGCCGAAGGTCGGCGCCATCAGTTCGACCGCGCGGACGATCTCGTCGGCGTCCTGGGTGTCGAGGCAGACCGGGAAGGCGTCGACGCCCGCGAACTCTTTGAACAGCATGCACTTGCCCTCCATCACCGGCATCGCCGCCTCGGGGCCGATGTTGCCGAGCCCGAGCACCGCCGAGCCGTCGGAGACGACCGCCACGGTGTTCTTCTTGATCGTGTACTCGAAGGCCTTGGCGCGGTCGGCGTAGATGTCCATGCAGACGCGGGCGACGCCGGGCGTGTAGGCCATCGAGAGGTCGTCGCGCGTTTTCACCGGGTACTTGTTGTGCATGTCGATCTTGCCGCCGCGGTGCATCTGCATCGTGCGGTCGACGTAGTCGAGCACCCGCGCGCCCCGGGTCGACCCGATCGCCCGCAGGATCCGCTCCCAGTGGGCGCGGTCGGAGGCGTCGATCGTGAACTCGCGGACCCGCTTGCCCTCCGGCCCGGCGCCCGGCACAAGGTCAACGCCCTGCAGCTGCCCGCCCGCCTCGGCGATCGCCGCCGTCAATTTCCCCAACGGCTCCTGCCGCGCGTCGAGCTCGACGCGGATGGTGACGCTGTACTGGGCGCTGACCGGCATGCCGCAATCGAATCAGATTCCCGCCGCGCATACGCGCCGCCGTGCGACGCCCGCGGTTCGAGGTCACTGACTCCCCGCTTCTCCGCCTCCATAATCCCCGCAAGTCGCACCGAAGAACGGCTCTAGCCGCCGTGAGCGGGGGAGAGACGAAGGGGCGTGGTGACTTACCGTCGGTATGCGACGGCAATCCACCACAGCAGATGCGCGGATCGCGACTGTTGCCGGCCGGCAGCATGGTGTTGTCGCGGTCGAGCAGTTCCGCGCGGCCGGGCTCGACGAGACTGCGGTGCGCCGTCGCGTCGCCGCGGGACGGCTGCATCGGCTGCACCGCGGGGTCTACGCGGTGGGGCACCGGAGTCTCAGTTGGCGGGGACGGTGGCTGGGCGCCGTGCTCGCGGCGGGGGATGGGGCGGTCTTGAGCCATGCGAGTGCCGCGGCGCTGTGGGAGTTTCTGCGGCCTATCTCCGGACCCACGCACGTCACCGTCGCCGCCGCTGTTCATCGCTCGCGACGGCCGGGCCTCCGCATCCATCGCTCACGAACCCTCACGTCCCACGACGTCACCCGTCGCCACGGCATCGCCGTCACCACCCCCGCGCGGGCCATCGAGGACATACGCCGCGAAGTCGAGCCCTACCTCTTCCGCCGGGCGCTGCGGCAGGCGGAGCTTGCGGGGCATCGGGTGCCGCACCTCGAGCGCGTCAAGCGCACCCGTTCCGATCTCGAGCTGCTGCTGCTCACCCTCTGCGATGCCAACGACCTGCCGCGCCCGCTCGTCAATCACCACGTCCACGGGCACCGCGTCGATTTCTTCTGGCCCGAGCAGCGGCTCGCGGTCGAGACCGACAGCTGGGACTACCACCGCGGCTCGGTCGCGTTCGAGGACGACCACGGCCGCGACCTCGAGCTGCGCGCGCGCAGGATCACGACGCGTCGCTACACCGGCGCCCAGCTCGAAGCCGCACCGGAGGCGGTCGCCGCCGACCTGCGGCGCGCGCTCGGCCGCGCCTCGTAGAGTTGCGCCGATGGCCGACGCACCCGAGCTCTTCCTGATCGACGGCAACAGCCTCGCCTACCGCGCCTTCTTCGCCCTGCCCGAGTCGATCGGGACCAGCGACGGGCGCCCCACCAACGCGATCTTCGGGCTCGCCTCGATGCTGGTGAAAATCATCGACGAGCACCATCCGCAGGGCGTGATCGTCGCCTGGGACGCCGGCTGGAGCGGCCGCGAGAAGACTTACGACCTCTACAAGGCGCAGCGCAAACCGCGTCCCGACCTGCTGCGCGAGCAGTGGCCACACCTGATGCCGCTGGTCGAGGCCTTCGGCTACACCAACGTCAAGGTCGAAGGCTTCGAGGCCGACGACGTGATCGCCTCGCTCGCCCGCCAGGCCCGCGAGCAGGGGATCGAGGTGATGGTGGTGACCGGCGACCGCGACGCCTACCAGCTGGTCGGCGACGGGATCCGCGTGATGAGCACCTCGCGCGGCATCACCGAGACGAAGATCTACGACGCCGCCGCGGTCGAGGAGCGCTACGGGGTGCCGCCGGAGCTGATCACCGACCTGATGGGGCTGCGCGGCGACACCTCCGACAACATCCCCGGCGTCCCCGGGATCGGCGAGAAAACCGCTACCCAGCTGCTGCAGAAATTCGGCACGCTCGACAAGGTGCTGGAAAGCGTCGACGAGATCTCCGGGGCGAAACGCAAGGAAAACCTCACCGTCCACGCGGATGACGCGCGGCTCTCGAAAGAGCTGGCGACGCTGCAGTACGACATCGAGACCGGGGTGGACCTGGAGGCGGCGCTGGAGTCGGAGCCCGACCGCGGCGCGCTCCGCGACTTCATGCGCGAGTTCGAGCTGCGCGCGGTCCTCGAGCGACTCGAAGAAGCGCTGCCGGAGGGCGACGCCGTCCCCGGGCGCAAGGTCGAGAAGGAGCTCGAGGTCGAGACGGTCGAGGCGACCCCGGCCGAGATCGGCGACGCGCCGCGCATCGCCGTCGCCATCGACGGCGAACGCTGGGCGGCCGCCGAGGGCGAGCGCATCCTCACCGGCCGCAGCTCCCACGACGAGCTCGCCGTCGCCCTCGCCGACAAGCCGCTCGCCGGCCACGACCTGAAGTCGCTCGGCGGCGGCCGCCACGGCCTGCTCGCCGCCGCCGCCCGCGAGGGGATCGACCTCGGCCTCGAGCACGACACGATGCTCGCCGCCTACCTGCTCGAGCCGCAGCGCCGCACCTACGAGCTGACCGAGCTCGCCGCCGACGCCGGCATCGGCATCGCCGCGGGCGCCGCAGCCGAGTCCAAGGACGACGACGGGCAGCTGTCGCTCGGCGAGGAGGTCGAGGCGGGGCTCGACCCGGCCGAGGAGGCGCGCATCGTCGCCGCCCTCGCCGAGGACCAGCTGCCGCGCGTCCAGGCGCTCGGTCTGGAGACGCTGATGCGCGAGGTCGAGCTGCCGCTGATCGCCGTCCTCGCGGCGATGGAACGCGAGGGGCTGAAGCTCGACGCCGAGCGGCTCGCGGAGGTCGGCCACGGCTTCGGCGAGCGGATCGACCAGCTGGAAAAGGAGATCTTCGAGCTGGCCGAGGAGGAATTCACGATCGGCTCACCGCAGCAGGTCGGCCGCATCCTCTTCGAGAAGCTCGAGCTGACCCGCAAACGCCGCGGCAAAACCGGCTACTCGACCGACGCCCGCGTCCTCGCCCAGATCCGCGACGAGCACCCGATCGTCGAGAAGATCGAGTCCTGGCGCGAGCTGACCAAGCTGAAGAACACCTACCTCGACTCGCTGCCCGATCTGATCGACCCCGAGACCGGCCGCGTCCACACCACCTTCAACCAGGCGGCGACGACCACCGGCCGGCTCTCCAGCACCAACCCGAACCTGCAGAACATCCCGATCCGCACCGACCTCGGGCGGCCGGTCCGCGCCTGCTTCGTCGCCGAGGAGGGCGCCCGCCTGCTCTCCGCCGACTACAGCCAGGTGGAGCTCCGCGTCCTCGCCCACGTCGCCGACGAGCAGGTGCTGAAGGACGTCTTCAACGCCGGCGAGGACGTTCACACGGCGACCGCCGCCGAGGTCTTCGACATCCCGCCCGACGAGATCGACGTCGGCCAGCGCTCGAAAGCGAAAATGGTCAACTTCGGGATCGTCTACGGGCTGACCGGCTTCGGGCTCGCCGACCGCCTCAACATCCCGCGCAAAGAGGGTGAGGAATTCGTCGCCCGCTACCTCGAACGCTTCCCCGCCGTGCGCCGCTTCCGCGAGGAGGTGATCGAGCGCGCCCAGGAGGAGGGCTACGTGACGACCCTGATGGGGCGGCGCCGGCCGATCCCCGAGCTGCGCTCCGGCAACCCCAACACGCGCCGCCTCGGCGAGCGCCTCGCCGTCAACACGGTGATCCAGGGGACCGCCGCCGACATCATCAAGGTGGCGATGGTGCGCTGCTGGGCGCGGCTGCGCGAGGACCGGATGCGGACGCGGCTCGTCCTGCAGATCCACGACGAGCTCCTCTTCGAGGGCCCGCCGGAGGAGATGGACGCGGCGCTCGAGCTGGTGAGGCGGGAGATGACCCTCGCCTACCAGCTCGATCCGCCGCTCGAGGTCGACGCCGGCGTCGGCACCGACTGGCTGAACGCCAAGTAGACCTCGCTCCCTCCCTAGGAGTTTTGACCCAGCTCGACCTCGTCGAACACCGCCATGCCGGTGCCGAGGCGGAGCTCGGCGTCGCCGACGAACGCGCCGGGGACCAGCGAGGCGACGTCGCAGGTCTGGCCTTCGCCTTCCGGGCTTCCGACCGGGACGGGCGCGCCGTCCTCGCCTGACGGCCCGGGGCCGGAGTTGTCGCCGCCGTGGTCGTCGCCGGGCTCTTCGCCGCGTTCGCCGTTGTCGTCGCCGGGCTCTTCGCCGTGGCCGCCGTGGTCGCGACGGTCGAGGCGATCGTCGACGCCCTCGCACTTGATCCGCGTTTCTTCGGTGACCAGGCCGGTGATCGATTCGCCGCCCGTCAGCGCGATCGTCAATTTGCCAGTCGTTTCGTCGAACGACGAGATCGTGCCCGCTTCTCGCATGTCAAGGAAGTGGTGGTGGCGGCCGTGATGATGTCCGTGGTCGTTGCCGTGGCGGTCCTTGGCCACGGCACCTACCGGCAGCGCCAGCAGCGCCACCGCACCGAGGGCCAGGGCCAGCAGCCCGGCGATCCGTGGCGCGCGGGTGTTCAGACGTCTCATCGGTTCTCTCTCCTTCTTCGTGGTTGGGACTTCAGGGCCTCAACCCGAGCCGGGGATGAAGATCACGGAGAAAGTTCTGAAAATTCAGAGGACCCCGATCCGCCGCCGGAGTTCGAGCCATCGGCGCTGGATACCGAGTCGAGCGACGGGCCTCCGGAGGAGCCCGAACC
>DASXMH010000161.1:0-4392 GCA_036495785.1 Solirubrobacterales bacterium | reverse complement strand
AAAGGAGCTCCTTTCATCGTTGGGGGGGTAGAGGGGGCGCGGCGGCCTGTGCCGGGACGGCGTCAGGCGCGGGGTGAGCGGCCCCGAGAAGAGGCGCGCGTCAGGACCCGGAGCCGGCGCCGATCGCGCCGGCGAGCTGTTCGACGACCCACCAGCCGGTCCAGTCGGCCAGCTCGTAGTGGACCCACATGCCCTCGCGCCGTCGGCGGACGATCCCCGCCTGGTGGAGGACCCCGAGCTGGCGGGAGACTCCCTGCCGGGTCAGGGGAAGCGAGGAGGAGAGGGCGCCGACCGTGGCGCCGTCGCGATCCTTGAGGGCCTCGATCAGCCTGATCCGGGTCGGGTCACCGAGGACCCGCAGGATCGCGGCAAGGGACTCGACCGTCTCCTCGGAGAGCGCCGGGCCTTCGTCGTGCGACGTTGCCCGTGCCCCGCTGATCTGCTGTTGCCGGTGCTCGCTCATGGCTCTCTGCCTTACAAGGCGACGAGGTGGGGAAGTGGTCCCCCCATCCGTGCGGCAACCGACGGCAGAGGAACTGTTCAGGGCCGGCGATCCCGCCGGCGGATCGCCGCCTCGCGGATCAGGCGGGCGAAGGCTGCGATCTGCCGCCCGCGGCGCTCGGCGGCCTGCGCCTCGGCGGCTCGGCGCACCTCGACCTTCAACTTCGGCGCAACTCCGCGGGCTGCCCGGCTGTGGCGGCTGCTGCTGTGAGCGCCCGGTTCCCCGGCGCGTCGAGGGCACGGCTCCTCGGCCATCGCGCCGTCCGTCCGGCTCCTTCGATCGCGCCTTCTGGGATGCATGTCCCTATACGGGGCGACGACATGAGGAACTGGTCCCCCCCTGCGCGCAGATGCGCTGCCAAATTGCGATGGCGCGGCGGGCTGGACGACCGGCTCATCATTCTCGCCGGTCCCGACCGCGACTGGTTTCTGAAAGGTGGCGCTCATCCACCTACTTGGTGAACCGGGCGGGGCTGGGCGTACCAACTTCTCTTCGACGGCGACGAGCTGCGGTTCCCCAGGAGTCGGGAAATGCTGCGGACAGAGGTCTATTCGGCGCCCGGCTCGGGAGTGACGACCTTCAAGGGCGCGGCTTCGAAGGATGCGACGCAATACGTCAGCAGAAAGGATGGGTCGCCTGGAGCCAACCGCTCGGCGCAGTCCTTCTCGATACTGAGCATGAGTTCCAGGGTGCGGTTCATCAGCTTTGCCACCTTCTCCGCGCCCGCCTCGTCCAGCCTGATCGAAGACCAACCCAGCACGGAATCGTCGCGGCGGTCGAAGGTGCGTGCTTCGAGCGAGGCGCCCAGGGCTTCCACGAACCCTCCAGCGACGGTCCCGGCGAGGATCTGTTTCGTCGCGTCGGGCAACCGCTTCCAGGTGTCGGGCCAAGCCGTCGCCGCTTCGGTCGCCTCGTATAGATGCTCGGTCGCACCGCGGACTTGCTTTTCGTCCACGAGTTTGAGCATCTTGAACTTCCTGAGCCGGCCGAAGTGATAGGTCGCCTTAGACAGGCCGGTGCCTTGCTCCTCGGCATAGCGGGCGGGGGACAGTCGCCGCTTTGGCGTATTGAACGCCATCAAGATCCGCACCCGTTCCGGGTGGGACAAAGCCTTCGCCAGCACCGCGCTATCGATTGCTGCAGGTGCCGCGCTCGCCTCCATCTTTTGAACTTGCCCCCTTGTTCGCTCGATGCTTTCTAAGCGGTTGAATCAAATCACGAAATCGCCCGGACACTGCGCTGTGAACCCAGAATGTTCGACGGTATTGAAGTAAAAAGCGCCCCTGACCTTATTCACGACAAGGGAGGAGGTGAGGCACAGTGGTCGTCAAGGGCATCGACCGGGTTACCCCGGATTACTCGACCGTGAAGGGCGGCTGACAGCCCGTCGCCTCTGCTTGCTAGCGGCAGGGGCGCCTTTCGCACCACGACCACTTCAACGATCTACGGCAATGCATAGTTCCCTTCGGGTACGGTCACGCGCCGTGGCTGACGACAAAGACGTTCTTCATGAAATCGACCTAGGTCGTCTGGACACCAGTTTGGCGGCGCGAGTCGGCAACGTCATCCGTGCTGAGCTCAGGATCGCAATCCTCGTCCACCTATTGCGAAATCCACGCATGAGTCCCAGACAGGTCGCCCGCGCGCTGCACGTGACCGAGGGCAATACCGGCTACCACTTTGGGAAGTTGGTGGAAGCGGGCGCGATCGACAAGGTCGACAGCGACAAAGTCCGCGGCGCCACCCGTGGCATTTACATGGTGACGGACTTCGGCCAACACGCGCTGCGGGTCGCCGTCGCCGTGAAGTCGCTGGCCTAAGCCGCCTTCGAGCGCGGCGGCCTTCAGCTCTCCCGGCCGCCGCGCTCGTGGGGTGGCTATTGGGGGCAGTTCCGATCGAGAACCCCGGCGCCCGTAGCGCGGGTGACGCGCCCCGTTGAGTGCACCATAGGGTCTTTTTGTGCAGGAAACACAGTTGGTGATCCGTGTTGACTTTGGGGGAGCAGGCGCTCGCCTGGGACTCACGTCGGTCGTTCTCCCTGTGTGCCTTGTAGTTACAGCGTTCGGGTCGAACCGCTTCATTGTTTCATCGCAAAGGTTTGACAAGGGACGGCCGCGATGATTTTCTGCTGCCCGATTACCTGGCGATGCTCCTGACAGGTATTGATGTGCCTCTGGTTGTGGACCCCGGCGTCCGTGCGGATGACTCACAACACCCTGGACGGCGTCGGGGGCTCATACATCGTGGCTAAGACGACAGTGAGACCAATGCCTAGGGAAACGAGGATGCAGACCGCGAACTACGACCCGGAGGCCGACATCGCGCTCTTCCGGATCAACGGTGACCCCATTGTGCGCGGAGAGAGGCAGAACTGGGGCGGCGTCTACCGCTACAACAACGCCGACGAAGTGGTGCAGGTCGAGATTTGGTTCGCCGCCAACTCGCTTCCCGAGTGGCTGATCGCGGTGCTGCCCGGTCGCACTCCCGAGCGGAGATCGTGACCCAAGCGATCCTGGGCCGCCGCCTGCGCCCGCTGTCACCCTCGGTGGGCGGCCGAAAGCCTCCGATTGCCGCGCGGCTCGACCGCGGCCTAGGTTGCCTCGATCCTCGGGAATGCCGCCCGGTTGCGTGGCGAAGTGGGATCGAACCAGTGTGATCCCATCGCACTGGAAAAGTCTTCTTAAAAGTGAGATTGCCGGCTTTCTTCCGGTACATCAGAGTGCGCACCGTCAATCCATGTCGTCGACAAGCGTCCGCGCCAGGAGATATGAAGCGCGTTGCGCGGTAGGCATCGAGTATTTGAAAAAGCAAATTGCTTATCTCAGATAGGCATCGGCAAGGGAGGGTGGAAGTGCTCAGGGGGAAACTGTCGTGCCGCGTATCAGGAGCCGCTCGCCTCGCCGTGTTGATCGGGGCCCTGCTGGGGACCTTCCTGGTTTTGCCCGCCGCAGCATCCGCGACCGTGCTTCCAGCGACGATCAGCGAAAACACGACGCTGACCGCGGCTGCTGGCCCGTACACGGGAGCAACGACCATCGATGCCGGAGCGACCGTCACGGTCGAACCAGGCGCGAGGTTCGAGATCAGTTCCATGACCGTCAAAGGCACCCTCCTCGTCGAAGGCACCGCCACCGAACCGGTCGTCTTCACCGGCCCCAAAGAAGCCACCGGCGGCGAATGGTGCAGCATCGCCTTCCTCCCCGGCAGCGGCTCCTCGGTGGTCGACCACGCCGAAGTGAAATACGGCGGCGGGAACTGCCTGGGCTCGATCTACATCGAAGGTTCCTCACCGACGATCAAGGACTCGACGATCTCCCACTCGGCCGACATCGGGATCGAGATCGAGTCCGGCGGCAGCCCGGAGATCGCCGACGACCGCCTCGTCGCCGACGCCCGCTACGGCATCCACTACACGGCCGGCTCCGGCCAGACCGGCGAAGTCAACATCCACGGCAACGAAATCGAAGGCGGCGGAGACGGGATCGCGGTCAGCGTCACCGGCTCGGGGATCGTCGGGAAAAGCCTGGGCGCGAACACGATCGTGGGGACCACCGAACAGGCGCTCGTCTACAGCGGCGCCGACATCCCCGGCGACATCACCGGCAATACGCTGAGCGGCAACAAATCGAACGTGGTCGCGCTCGGCGGGACCGTCTCCCACTCGGAGACCTGGAACGACGGCGGCGTCCCGATCAGGGTCGAAGGCGGGGTGACCGTCGCCAGCGGGGTCACGCTGAAAATCACCCAGGGCGTCTTCCTGACGCAGCCGAGGATGACCGTCAAAGGCACCCTCCTCGTCGAAGGCACCGCCACCGAACCGGTCGTCTTCACCGGCCCCAAAGAAGCCACCGGCGGCGAATGGTGCAGCATCGCCTTCCTCCCCGGCAGCG
>DASXMH010000160.1:0-12815 GCA_036495785.1 Solirubrobacterales bacterium | reverse complement strand
CCCGCGCGCGCGGGAGCGCCTGCGCTCCTACCCGCACGAGTTCTCCGGGGGCATGCGCCAGCGCGTGATGATCGCAATTGCGCTGTCGTGCTCGCCGAAGCTGCTGATCGCCGACGAGCCGACGACCGCGCTCGACGTGACGATCCAGGCCCAGATCCTCGGCCTGATTCAAGACCTCAACCGCAGCCGCGGCCTGGCGACGATCCTGATCACCCACGACCTCGGCGTGGTCGCCGAAGTCGCCGACCGGGTGCTGGTGATGTACGCCGGCAAGGTGGTCGAGCAGGGCACGCTCGACGACGTCTTCTACGACCCGCAGCACCCCTACACCTGGGGACTGCTCGGCTCGCTGACCCGGCTCGACCAGCCGCGCCCTCACCGGCTTCCGCAGATCAGCGGCGCCCCGCCGTCGCTCTTGCACCTGCCGAGCGGCTGCGCCTTCCGGCCGCGCTGCCCGCACGAGTTCCCCAAGTGCACCGAGGTGCCGGGGCTCGAGGCGCGCCTCCCGGAGAATCCCAACCACCTCGACCGCTGCTGGCTGCAGCCCGAGCAGAAGCGCAAACTGCGTGAGGTCGAGGGGCGGATCGGGCTGGAGGAGCCGGCATGAGCGCGATGCCCGCCGCGGATGGGACGGTCGGTGACGGCGGCGGCGCGCTGCTCGAAGTCACCGACCTGGTCAAGCACTTCCCGATCAAAAGCGGCTTGCTGATCGATCGCGAGGTCGACCGGGTGCGCGCCGTCGACGGGATCAGCTTCTCCGTCAACAAAGGCGAAACGATGGGGCTGGTCGGCGAGTCGGGCTCCGGCAAGTCGACCGCCTGCCGCGCAGTGCTGCAGCTGCTGAAGCCGACCTCCGGCTCGGTCAAGTTCGAAGGGCGGGAGATCGCCGGGCTGGGGCGCCGCGCGCTGCGGCCGCTGCGGCGCGAGATGCAGATGATCTTCCAGGACCCCTACGCCTCGCTCAACCCGCGCAAGCGGGTGGGTCAGATCGTCGGCGACCAGCTGAAGATCCAGAAGGTGGCGAGCGGCAAAGAGCTGCGCACCAGGGTCGAAGGGCTGCTCGAGCGGGTCGGCCTCTCCCCCGAGCACTACAACCGCTTCCCGCACGAATTCTCCGGCGGCCAGCGGCAGCGGATCGGGATCGCCCGGGCACTGGCGCTGGGTCCGAAGCTGGTCTTCTGCGACGAGCCGGTATCGGCGCTCGACGTCTCGATCCAGGCGCAGATCGTCAACCTGCTCGACGACCTGCAGGACGAACTCGGCCTCACCTATGTCTTCGTCGCCCACGACATCGGCGTCGTCCGCCACATCTCCGACCGGATCGCGGTGATGAACCACGGCCAGATCGTCGAGGCCGGTGACGCCGACCAGGTCTGCGAGCGCCCGCGCGACGAGTACACGAAGAAACTGCTCGCCGCGGTGCCGATCCCGGACCCGCGCGAGAGCCGCGCCCGCCGCGAGCGCACCCCCGCGCGCTGAGCACGGCCGCGGGCGGCCGCGCCGGATAGCCTGGCGGGGTGGCACTGCCGCTCGCGCCGCCGATCAAACCGCAGCTCGCGCTGACCCGCAAAGCCTTGCCCGTCGGTGAGGAGTGGGCCTACGAGCCGAAGCTCGACGGCTTCCGGGCGATCGTCTTCGTCGACGGCGGCGAGACCTACGTGCAGTCGCGCGGCGCCAAACCGCTGGCGCGCTACTTCCCCGAGCTGAAGTGGGCGCCGGGGCGCTGGGTGCTCGACGGCGAGCTGGTGATCCGCGGCAACGACGGCGAGGTCCAGTTCGACCTGCTGCAGCAGCGCATCCATCCGGCGGAGAGCCGGATCAAGCTGCTGAGCGAGGAGATCCCGGCGACCTACATCGCCTTCGATCTGCTCGCCGAGGGCGAGGAGTCGCTGCTCGAGGCGCCGCTGCGGGAGCGGCGCGAGCGGCTGGAGCGGATCGCCGCCGAGACCGGGCTCGACCTGACCCCGCTGACCCCGGACGAGGAGCAGGCGGAGCGCTGGCTGGCGAGCATCGAGGGCGTGATGGCGAAGCATCTCGACGCTCCCTACATCCCCGGCAAACGCAAAGGGATGGCGAAGGTGAAGCGCGAGCGGACGATCGACTGCGTGGTGATGGGCTGGCGGCCGGGCAAAGAGGAGGGCACGGTCGGCTCGCTGATCCTCGGCCTCTACGACGGCGACGAGCTGCGCACGGTCGGCCACATCTCCGGCTTCAGCGCCTCGGCGAAACGCAGCATGCGGACGATGCTGGCGCCGCTGGAGACCGGCGAGAGCGGTTCGGCCGAGCCGAGCCGCTGGACCGGCGGCCGCGAGCTCGAGTGGGTCGGCCTGCGACCCGAGCTGGTGATCGAGGTCGGCTACGACCACGCGGCGGGCGGGCGGATCAGGCACGGGGCGCGCTTCCACCGGTTCCGGGACGACAAAGCGCCGCGGGACTGTCGATTCGAGCAGCTCGACGAAGGTGAACGGTGATCGCACCCCGCGCTCGGATCGTCGGCCCCGGCGCGCCCTGACCACCGGGACCGGCGCGCCCATCCCCACCCGGCGCGCCCATCCCCACCCGGCGCGCCCATCCCCACCCGGCGCGCCCATCCCCACCTAAGTTCGGCTGGTTAGGTGGGGATGGGCGCGCCTTGCGCGTGTCCGGCGACGGTCCGGGGGCACTTCGGGCGCGGCCCCAGGAGTGAGTTCCAGTTCTCGTCGCATAGCGGAGATAACGGCGAACTCACCCCGAGGGCCCGGCCCGGTGCGTTCGCAGTTGACGACAAATGGTGTCGCTAACTGCGAACTCTTCAGAGAGCCCAGCCGGTGCGTTCGCACTTGACGCCAATATGTGGCGCTAACTGCGAACGCACTCCGGGGGGACGGGCCGAGGCGCGTGGATGGCACGCTTGCGTGCGCCCTCCGCCGGGAAGCGCGCGGGAGGCGGCACGCTTCCTTGCGCGGTCGGCGCACCTGCGTCCGCAGTCGACCTGCCTCCGTGCGCCCGCCTGGTTGATGGGCCGAAAACTCAAGACATGCTTGAGTTTTCGGCCCATCGACATCGGCGTGCCGCGGAAAGGCCGGGCGGGACCGTGCCGGGACCGTCGCGCCGCAGGCGCCAAGGCGCGCCCGTCCCCACCTAACCAGCCGAACTTAGGTGGGGACGGGCGCGCCCGCGCAGGCCGGGCGAAGATCAGAACAGGGAGCCCTGGGTCGACTTTGGTGGTTTCTGCATCGGCTTGACCGGGACGTCGCCGCCGTCCGCCCGTGAGGAGCGCATGCGGGCTGAGCCCCAGCCGCGGACCGCGCGGGTGGTCTTGCTTCGCGCATCGGGGCGCATGTAGGCGCGGCGGCCGTAAAGGCGTTCGTACTCGGGCACCAGGTCCGGACGTTTGGCGTGCAGCCAGCCGAAGAAGACGTCCTTCACCTCGCCGCGCAGGTGGAGTGCGACGCCGCCGAGGAAGGTCGCGCCGGCCTCGCGGGCGCGGCCGACGATCGGCTCGACCTGCTCGGCGCTGTCGTTGATCCCCGGCATCAGCGGCGCGATCAGGACCCCGGAGTCGATCCCCCGCCGCCGCAGCTCGGCGACCGCCTCGAGGCGCGCCGCGGGGCTCGGCGTGTGCGGCTCGGTCGCCCGCCAGGCCTTCTCGTCGAGGGTCGGCACCGAGAGGTTCACCGACACCCGCAGCCCGGCCTCCCTGAACCGTTCGAAGATCTTGACGTCGCGCATCACCAGCGGCGACTTGGTCAGCACCGAGACCGGCGTCTCCGCCGCCAGCAGCGCCTCGAGGATCTCCGGCAGCATGCGGTAGCGGCTCTCGCACCACTGATAGGGATCGGTGTTCGTCCCCAGCGCCACCAGCTCCCGTTTCCAGCTCGGCCGGGCCAACTCCGCGCGCACCAGCTCCGGCACGTTGACCTTGACGACGATCTCCCGCTCGAAGTCGCGACCGGCATCGAAGTCAAGAAAGGTATGCGTCTTCCTGGCGAAGCAGAAAACACAGGCATGGGTACAACCTCTGTAGGGATTAATCGTCCACGAAAAGCCGAAGCTTTCTCCCGGAACGTGGTTGAGGGCGGAGCGGGCGCGGACCTCGTGGAAGTTGATGCCCATCGCCTCCGGCGCGTCGAAGGTGCGGACGACAGTGCCGTCGCCGATGCCCGGGAGCCTCATGTCGTTCTCGACGCGTTGCTCGTCCCACCTCATACGAACAAATGTTCGCATATCGCCTGCGCCGGCCAAAACGAGTTCGCAGTTATCCCGAACATGTACGGATAAGTGCGAACTCATCGGGGGCGCTGGTAACGTATTTGACGTGAACGTAAGAAAGAGGTTCAGCGGCGGAGCGGGCGTCAGCGCCGACCACCGCAACTACAAGTGGTGGGCCCTGTCGTGCACGAGCCTCGGGATGCTCCTCGTCGCCACCAACTCGGGGACGCTGATCATCGCCCTGCCCGACCTCGAGCGGGCGCTCGGAACGGGCCTCCTCACCCTCGTGTGGGTGATCCTCGCCTACATGATCTCCTCGACCGTGCTGGTCCTCACCGCCGGTCGCCTCTCCGACCTTTTCGGCCGCAAGACGGCCTTCGTCGCAGCCTTCCTGATCTTCGGTGCCGCCTCCCTCGGGGCCGGCTTCGCCGCCAACGGCACCCAGCTGATCCTCTGGCGGATCGTGCAGGGGGTAGGCGGCGCCTTCATCTTCGCCAACGGCCCCGCCCTCGTCACCGACGCCTTCCCCCGCGAGCAGCTCGGGCTCGCGATGGGCACCAACACGATGGTCGCCGCGATCGGCCTGGTGATCGGCCCGGTCCTCGGCGGCGCCCTGGTCGGCATCTCCTGGCACTGGGTCTTCTGGTTCAACGTCCCCTTCGCGCTGCTCGGCGCCTTCTGGGCCGGCGCGGTCCTGCGGGAGCTCGCCGCGCCCGACGCCCAGCGCGGCCTCGACATCCCCGGCACGCTCACCTTCGTCGTCGGGCTGACCGGGCTCGTCTACGGCATCTCCCGCGGCGGTATCTCCGGCTGGGACGACTCGCTGGTGATCGCCGGCCTGATCGTCGGCGCCGTGCTGATCCCACTCTTCGTCCTGATCGAGGCGCGCTCGCGCGCCCCGATGCTCGACCTCGCGATCTTCAAGAACCGCCTCTTCGCCGCGGCCACCGCCGCCGCCTTCATCAACGGGCTCTCCCGCTTCGCCCTGATGTTCATCTTCGTCTTCTACTACCAGGGCGCCCAGGGCGACGACCCGATCCTGGCCGGGATCAAGCTGGCGCCGATGGCGATCGGGATGCTGATCGCCTCGCCGCTCGCCGGCATCTACGCCGACCGCCACGGCTCGCGGGCGCTCGCCGCGCTGGGCATGCTGGTCACCGCGGCCGGGCTGGCCCTGATGACGACCCTGCAGGCCGGCTCCTCGTACTGGCTCGGCGGCCTCTTCCTGCTGCTGGTGGGGATCGGCTCGGGGATGTTCAACTCGCCCAACACGGCGGCGATGATGGGGACGGTGCCGACCGAGCGCCGCGGCATCGCGGCGGGCGCGCGGACGATGCTGCAGAACACCGGCGCGGTCGTCTCGATCGCCTTCGTGCTGGCGATCATCACCGCCGCGGTTCCGACCAACGTCCTGTTCAAGATCTTCTCCGGCCTCGCCTCCGGCCTCACCAGCGCCCAGCTCGACCCCTTCATCAGCAACATGCACACCGCTCTCTGGGTTCTCGCCGCGACCTCGGTGGTCGGCGCCGGCGTCTCGCTGCTGCGCCCGAGCGAGAAGACGGACGCCGTCGGGCCGGCTCCGGCGCGCGCGGTCGTGGTCGAGGAGGCGATCTCCGAGGAGATCGAGGCGACGCCATGAGCGGCGGGCGTGCAAGGGTCGGGGATCAGGAGCGTGGCGCGCTGAAGATCGGCGAGGTCGCCAAGCTGACCGGCACCACGCCGCGGACGATCCGCTACTACGAGGAGATCGGCCTCCTCCCCGCGCCCCCCTCGCGCGAGCCGGGCGCCCACCGCACCTACACCCAGAGCGACGTCGGCCGGCTCACCGAGCTGCGGCGGCTGCGGACGCTGCTCGGCGTCTCGCTTGACGGGCTGAAGGACCTGATCGAAGCCGAGGACAACCGGGCGGCGCTGCGGCGCGAGTGGCACGAGGGTGTCGAAGACCCGCTGCGGCGGCGCGAGATCCTCGACTCGCTCGACCGCCACGCCGAGCGCCAGCTGGAGTTGGTGCGGGCGCGCCGCGACGAGATCGCGGCGCTCGAAGCGGAGCTGCTGGAGCGGCGGAGGCGGATCCGGCAGCGGCGGCGCGAGCTCGACGACGAGCCGGCGCGCGCCTAGACCCCCGCGGTCTGCTCCTCGAAGTGCTTGGAGAGCATCGTCACCTGGCCCTGGTAGTTGGAGCCGAGGTCGGCGCCGTAGAGCCGCTCCGCCGGCGACTCCATCCACTCCAGTCCCAGCTTGCAGACGGGCTGGCGGTGCTCGACCATGAACGGCACGTCGCGGGCGCGCACCTCGAGCGCGGCGCGGCTGCCGGGACGGTTACCCGCCGGGTCGTAGCCGAAGCCGGGGTCGAAGAAGCCCGCATAGTGGGTGCGCAGCTCACCCGCGGTCGGGTCGTAGGCCATCATCTCGGCGGCGATCTGGGGCGGGATGCTGACCCCCTCGGCGGAGAGCAGCAGGTAGAAGATCTCTGGCTCGAGCACGATCTTGCCGCCCGCCTCGGGGTAGACCGGGTCCCAGTAGTCGCTCCAGCGATAGGCGCGGATCTTGCCGAGGTCGACCGGCAGGCTGTTCTTCTTCGCCCGGTAACCGACCACGCGGTCGGCCGGGCCGGAGACGTCGAGGCTGAGGAAGAGGCCGTCGGAGACCGCCAACTCCGACTCGGGTACCGGGTCCGTGTCGACGTATACGAGCGGCTCGGTGCCCTGCAGCTCGCGGATCCGCGCGTCGCTGAGGCGGACGTCGCCGCGGGCGAGGCGGAGCTGATTCAGCGAGAGGCCGGTCTTCACCTGCACGGCGAAGGAGCGCGGCACGACCTCGAGGTAGAGGCGGCCCTGGTAGCCGGCGCGGATGTCGTCGAAGCGGTTGTGGCGGTCGGTGATCACCCGGGTGAAGACGTCGAGCCGGCCGGTCGAGCTCTTCGGGTTGGCGCGGGCGCGAACGTCGGCGGGCAGGGCGAGGCGCTCGATCAGCGGCACCAGGTAGGGACGATCGCGCTCCAGGACGGCGCCGTCGCGGAGGTCGACCCGCTGGAAGGCGAGCCCCTCCACCTTCTCCTCGACGGTCGAGTCGACGTCGGGCAGGAAGGAGCAGCGGAGCGCCCAGGCTTCGTCGCCGAGCCGCAGGTCGATGCTGGCGGGCTGGATCGCCTCCGGGCGGATGCGGTACTCGCCGGAGCTGACCCACTCGCGCTCGATCGCGTCGGCCAGCGCCTGCGAGGGGAAGACGCCCGCGCTCGGGCCGGTGCCGCCCGCCTGCGGGGGCGCCCCGTTCGCGGTCTCGGCCTCGCTCATCCAGCGGAGGTTATTCGCCGCGCCCCCTCGGTGCCGAGGTGGGGGGCGAGCGCAAACTCCAGCACGTCGGGGACCAGCTTGGTCAGGCCCTCGGCTTCGCCGGCGATCACGCGCCGGCTGAGCAGCGAGGCGATGCCGCCGACCACCGCTTCGTCGGTCGCGGGCGGGACGAGGGCGGCGCCGGGCGGGTCCGGGGCGCCCTCGCGCAGCAGCGGCACGAAGCTCTCGACCGCGGCCTGGTAGCGGTCGTAGATGCCGCGGCCGGCACGCAGGCCCTCGGCGAGGACGATCGTCGCCAGCGGCGCCTCACCCGAGAGCAGGGTCAGCAGGGAGGTGACGCCGGCCTGCACGCGGTTCGTCCAGTCATCGGTCGGGATCGGGGCGCAGGCCTCGGTGACCGTGGTGCGGATACGGTCGACCGCATAGTCGTAGGCGGCGAGGAAGCAGTCGTCCTTGCTCTCGAAGTGCTTGTAGAAGTCACTCTTGGAGACGGCGGCGCGGGCGCCGATCATAGAAACCGTGGTCTTCTGGTAGCCGACCTCGGCGAGCGTGAGGATCAGCGCGGCGATCAGCCGGTCGCGCTGGTTCCGCGCGACGAACTCCGGGGACAAGCCGTGTCGGCCACGCGGCAAGCGATCCATCTGGTCATCGAAGTGTGACACTGCGCAGTCACATTCGCACCCAGTAGTCAGTCACCTTTTTCCTACATGGCGGTACGGAGAAATGATGAATTCTGTGAGCTCGGGGAGCAGCTCGTCGACCTTGTCGGCGTCGCCGCGACGGACCTCGCGCTGGATGATCCAGAGCGTGCCGCCGACCAGGGCCTCCTCCAGGGTGACCGGGCGCGAGGGGCCGGGCGGGGCCGCCCCGCGCAGTCGGGCGATGAAGTTTTCGAGGGTCGCGTGGTAACGCGCCGCGGCCTCCGGCGTGGCGGCGGGCGCCTCGACCAGCCACAGCTTCGAGGCCGCCGGGTTGGCGGCGACAAACCCGAGCACCGCCCGCAGGCCGGCTTCCGTGCGCGCCTCCCAGTCCTCGGCCGCGATCGGTTCGCACGCCTCGACGATCTGGGCTTCGGCGTCGGCGAGCGTCGCATCGAAAGCGGCGAGGAAGAGTTCCTCCTTGCCAGAGAAGTTGTCGTAGAGCGTTTTGCGGGCGACGTGGGCGCGGCGCACGACGTCCGCGATCTTGGTCGCCTCGTAGCCCTGCTCGGCGCAGAGCTCCGACATGGCGTCGATCATCCGACGCCGCTTGTGGGCGGCGACGAACTCTTGGGGAAGTTGCGGCCGGGTTGCGCTCACGGATGCTCCCGAAGTCGGTTGGGGAGCATGCGCACAAGGATACCCAGTGTCAGGAAATTCATGCTCCGTTCAACTTTTGTTCTGTTACCTTGGAAAAACATCAATCGTTTTCAATAGGAACGCAGGTGTGTCCCCGTGCGCCCCGGGCGGGCTCCCTCCGCTCCTACAGGACAGTTTCTTGGTCTCATCCGACAGAAATCAGATCAACCGGGAGCTTCTGGTCGCGGCCTTGGGAGATGAGTGGCCCTCGGACCTGATCCAGACCGCGGCCGAGATGCTGGCCGACAGCGAAAGTCGCTTCCCCTCCGGGCCGCGCCGGCTGCCCGGTGACCTGGTCCGGGCGATCCAGCGCGAGCGCCTCCTGGTCGGCATGCTGCGCGCCGTCTCCGAGCTCGACTATCGCTCGACCAACGTCCAGGACGTGATCGAACGGGCAGGCGTCTCGCGTCCCACCTTCTACGAGCACTTCTCCAACAAAGACGACTGTTTCCTCGCCGCTTTCGACACCTGTGCCGCGCGACTTCGCGACCGCGTGGCGACGGCGGCGGACGCGGGCGGCGAAGTCTGGCGCGACCGCATCCGCGGCGGCTTCGGCGCCCTGCTCGCCTTCGCCTCCGCCGAGCCGGACGCGGCCCGCATGCTGATCGTCGAGGCCCGCGCCGCCAACCCGGACGCCGCCCTGCGCCGCGTCGCCCTGCTCGACTACTTCGCCTCCTGCATCGACGACAAAGTGCGCGAGCTCCTCCCCGCCGGCACCACGCACTCCGCGGTCACCGCCTCGGGCGTGGTCGGCGGGGTCGAATCGCTCCTCTATGCGCGCCTCAACAAGAACCAGATGGATGACCTTCCCGCCCTTCTCCCCTCGCTCATGTACTTCGCCGTGCTGCCCTACGAAGGGCACCTCGCCGCGAGCGAGGAGCTCGGCCTGAAGTCGACCTGACCTCGCCCGGGCGGCCCGTCGGTGGTAGACAGCGACCATGGACCGAACCGGCACCTGGACGGTGATCACCGGCCCGCCCGCCAGCGGGAAGTCGACGGTGGCAGGCCTGCTGGCGACGAACGCAGCCGAGCCGACCGTGCACCTGTACACCGACTCGTTCTACGCCTGGATCAAGACCGGGCTGATCGAGCCCCACCTGCCGCAGTCGGCCGAGCAGAACGAAGTCGTGGTCGAGGCGATCGCCGCCGCTGCCGCCGCCTACGCCCGTGGCGGCTACGACGTCGTCCTCGACGGCATCATCGGGCCCTGGTTCGTCGACCGCTACCGCGAGCGCGCCTCCGAAAGCAGCATCGAGATCTCCTACGTCGTCCTCGCCGCCCCGCTCGAGGTGACTCTGCGGCGCGCCGTCGAGCGCCAGGGCGCCGCCCACCTCCGCGACCCCGAGCCGATCACCACCATGCACGCCCAGTTCGCCGAGCTCGGCCGCTGGTCGGCCAACGTCGTCCTGACCGACGACCGCACCCCCGAGGAGATCGCCGCGATGCTGCGCGAGCGCCTGCCCGAAGGCGCCTTCCGCGCCTAAGCCGCAACCGGACGGGGGAAGGCGGAGGGGGAGGGATTCGAACCCTCGAGCGCCTTGCGACGCCAACAGTTTTCGAGACTGCCCCGTTCAACCACTCCGGCACCCCTCCGCGGGGTTCGAGGCGCAGACGATGATCCTATCGACGCGGCCTCGGACGGTCGGGACTGGCTAGGCTCTGGCGATCACCTGGAGAGGTGTCCGAGTGGCTTAAGGAGCACGATTGGAAATCGTGTGGGCGGGGTTAACTCGCCTCGTGGGTTCGAATCCCACCCTCTCCGCTGCCGCGGGGGGCGCATGGCGGCGTCATCGGTCGCTTGTGTGCGGTGCACACGGCGCTCCCTGCTTCCTGGCCACGCTGGCGCGCGCCAGCGGAGATCACGCTCTGCTGCGGCGGGCGGCGAAGAACTCGCGCAGCAGGGTCGCCGCCTCGGCGGCGCGGACGCCGGCGATCACCTCGGGGCGGTGGTTGAGGGCGGGCTCGCCGAGGACGTCGAGGACGCTGCCGGCGGCGCCCGCCTTGGGGTCGGGGGCGGCGAAGACGACGGTCGGGATGCGGGCCAGGACGATCGCCCCCGCGCACATCGCGCAGGGCTCGAGGGTCACGTAGAGGGTCGTGCCGGCGAGGCGCCAGCCGCCGAGCGCCTCGGCGGCGGCGCGGATCGCCAGCACCTCGGCGTGGGCGGTGGGATCGCGGCGCAGCTCGCGCTCGTTGCCGGCCGCGGCGAGGAGCTCGCCGTCGCGCAGGAGGGCGGCGCCGATCGGCACGTCGCCGTGCTCCTCGGCGCGGCGCGCCTCGGCCAGGGCCAGCTCCATGCCGCGCTCGTGGGCGGCCAGGTCTTGCTCAGGGAAATTCCGTCCCGCGGCTTGCATCGATGGGGGAGTATCCCGCCTGGAACTTCGGCGCGGCCGGAGTGTTCGAAGGGGACCGGCAATGCGCTCGAAGTGGAACAGATTGGCTCTCGGAGCCGCCCTTGCGGTGCTGCTCGCGCTGGTCGGCGCGGGCGCGGGCCACGCCGCGGCGGCGAGCGGGATCGGCCCGGCGCGCCGCTTCGCGCCGCGGCAGGTCGTGGTCAAGTTCAAGGGCGAAAGGCACGGCCGCACCGTCGGCCTGCCGCGCGGCGCCGGGGTCCTCGCCACGGCGCGCGCCCTGCGCGCCAAGCCGAACGTCGCCTACGCGCAGCCGAACTACGCGGCGACCGCCTCGCAGGCCGAACTCGAACCGTACGACCCCGACGATCCCGGCACGTTGGAAGTGCCTCCCGGCACGCCGCCGACCCCCGGCGGCTGGGCCCAGAAGCAGTGGGACCTCCTCCCCTACGCCGGCACCTCCACCTCGCGGCTGCCGATCTCGCCGGGCGGGATCGACGTGGTCGGCGCCTGGTCGAACCTGATCGCCGAGGGCCGGCCCGGCGGCACCGGGGTCGTCGTCGCCGTCCTCGACAGCGGCATCGCCTATCGCGATTGGGGCCCGTATGTGCGCAGTCCCGACTTCTCGCCCGAACAGTTCCTCCCCGGCGAAGACTTCGTGGACCACGACCGCCTGCCGCTCGACGAGAACGGCCATGGCACCCACGTCGCCGGGACGATCGCCGAGCAGACCGACAACGGGGTCGGGCTCGCCGGGATCGCCTACGGCGCCCGGCTGATGCCGGTCCGGGTGCTGAACAAGACCAACGTCGGCTACGCCAACCGGATCGCCGAAGGGATCCGCTTCGCCGTCCACAACCACGCCCAGGTGATCAACATGAGCTTCAACTTCGGCTGCGGCGAGCGGGTGCCGCAGGTCGACGAAGCGCTGCGCGAAGCCTACGAGCGCGGCGTCGTCACGGTCGGCTCCGGCGGCAACCTCTCCGCCGCCACGTCGAGCGCCAAGAGCTGCGTCTCGGAGCCCGCCACCGGGCCCCGGGTGATCGGCGTCGGCGGCACCACCGAGGGCGGCTGCATCGGTTCCTACTCACTGGCGGGCAAGGGGATCGACGTGGTCGCGCCGGGCGGCGGCCCGCCGGCCGCGGGCTGCCCCTCGATCCTCTCGCGGCCGATCTACCAGGTGACGCTGAAGGCGGGGACGACGAACCAGTTCACGATCCCGAGCAACTACGCCGGCACCTCGATGGCGGCCGCCCACGTCTCCGGGGTGGTCGCCCTGATGCTCGCCTCCGGCGTCATCCCGCACAGCCTCAAGGGGAAGGCCCGGGTGCGGGCAGTCACCAAGCGCCTCGAGATGACGGCCCGCAGCCTCGGCTACCCGCACACCGTGCAGGGCGCCGGCCTGATCGACGCGGCGCGGGCGACGGCTCCGGCCCCGTAGCGGGGGCGTGATCCACGTCCGGCGCCCGTGACCGCCAGGCCTCGGCGCGCCCATCCCCACCTAGGTCCGGCTGGTTAGGTGGGGACGGGCGCGCCTTGCGCGTGTCCCGGGACGGTCCGGGGACGGTTCGGTCGCATTCCCAGGATGAGTTCGCAGTTCTCGTCGCATAGCGCAGATAACTGCGAACTCACAGCGAGGGCCC
>DASXMH010000159.1:0-27442 GCA_036495785.1 Solirubrobacterales bacterium | reverse complement strand
CGACATCGGCAAGTCGCTCGTCAACACGATCCTCACCAACAACGGCTACACGGTGATCGACCTCGGCAAGCAGGTCCCGGTCGACGCGATCATCGAGGCTGCGGTGGAGAACGAAGCCGACGCGATCGGCCTCTCGGCGCTCCTCGTGTCGACCTCGAAGCAGATGCCGACCTGCATCGCCGAGCTGCACGAGCGCGGGCTCGAGTTCCCGGTGCTGATCGGCGGCGCCGCGATCAACCGCGACTTCGGCCGCCGCACCCTCTACCCGAAGGGGCGCGAATCCGACGAGGTCTACGCGCCCGGGGTCTTCTACTGCAAGGACGCCTTCCAGGGGCTCGACACGATGGACGCGCTGGTCGACGCCGAGGCGCGCGCGGCGCTGGTCGAGCGGATCCGCGGCGAGGCGAAAGCGCTGCGGGAGAAACCGGTGGTCGTCGACGACGCGCCGCCGACCACCGACTCGAGCGTCCGCTCCAAGGCGGTCACCGACAACCCGATCCCGACCCCCCCATATCTCGGGGTGCGCGATGTCGACGTCGACCTCGACGACGTCTTCCACTACCTCGACCGCCACGTGCTCTTCAAGCTGCACTGGGGCGGCAAAGGCATCAAGGGCGAGGCCTGGCGGCAGGTGGTCGAGGGCCACGACGGCGAGGAGGGCTTCCTGCCGCGGCTCGAACGGATGTGGCGCGAGCAGGACTACCTGCACCCGCGGGCGCTGCTCGGCTACTTCCCGTGCAACGCCGACGGCAACGAGCTGGTCGTCTTCGACCCCGAGGACCCCGACGTCGAGCTGGAGCGCCTCGTCTTCCCGCGGCAGCCGAAGCACGACCGGATCTGCCTCGCCGACTTCTATCGCCCGATCGACTCCGGCGAACGCGACGTGGTCGCCCTGCAGGGGGTGACGGTCGGCGCCGAGGTGACCGAGCTGATGGACCGGCTGGGCGCCGAAGGCGAGGTGACCGAGCAGTACTACGTGCACGGCCTTGGCGTGCAGTCGGCCGAGGGACTGGCCGAGTGGCTGCACTCGGTGGTGCGCCGCGGCCTCGACATCCCGCTCGACCAGGGCCGCCGCTACTCGTGGGGCTACCCGGCCTGCCCGGACCAGTCCGAGCACGAGAAGGTCTGGCGCCTGCTCGGCCTCGAATCGATCGGGATGACGCTCTCCGGTGGCTACGCGGTGATGCCCGAGCAGTCGACGGTGGCGATCATCACCCACCACCCGCAGGCGGTCTACTTCGGCATGAAGTCCGGCTTCATCCCCGAGGGCAAGAGCTCCGACGAACTGATCGCGGGCACCGACCGCGGTGGTGACCTGCCGCCCGAGTCGGACCCCGCCGAGGGTACCGACGAAGGCGACGGGGACCCGGCCAAAGCCGAGTCCGCCGCCGAGCCCGTCGGCTAGACGACTGTTCCGCGGCCCGCCTTTCGCAGCCGCCCAGAACCTTGGCGCCTTGGCGACGCGCACGCGTCCTTGGCGAGGCGCCCGCGTACTTGGCGAGGCGCCCGTTAAGCGGGCGAAAGGTCGACCGCCCCGGCCGAGGCGAGGCGCCCCCGTCCCCACCTAAGTTCGGCTGGTTAGGTGGGGACGGGCGCGCCCGGGCGCCTGCGGCGTGACGGTCCCGGGCGCAGCCCCTGCGCCATTGCCTCAGCCCGATGTTGATGAGCCGACCGGCGCGAGGAAGCGTGCCGCCTCCCGCGCGCTTCCCGGCGGAGGGCGCACGCAGGCGTGTCGTCATGCGCCCCGGCCCGGCCCCCCGGAGTGCGTTCGCAGTCAGCGACGCTATTTGTCGTTAAGTGCGAACTCACCGCTGGGGCCCCCGAGTGCGTTCGCACTTGGCGCCACATGTTGGCGTCAAGTGCGAACGCACCGGCCGGGCCCTCGGGGTGAGTTCGCAGTTATCTGCGCTGTGCGACGAGAACTGCGAACTCATCCTGGGAATGCGACCAAACCGTTCCCGGACCGCCACCGGACCCGCGCGAGGCGCGCCCATCCCCACCTAACCAGCCGAACTTAGGTGGGGATGGGCGCGCCGGGGCCGACGGTCCCACGCCGCGGCGCGGAATGACCGGCCAGGACGCGGCGCCGTTCGACGCGGGCCGAAGGCGTCGATGATGCGGTTCTGGAACTCGCTCAGCTCCTCGGCGAGATGAAGTAGGTCGGCGGCCTCGTCACAACGACGCTGTCTCCTTCTGCGCGACAAAACGTCGATTGGGTCGGCCCAGAGGCCCGGACGGGAACTGTGCGCGGGGGGCGGGCCGGCGACGACTGGATGGCCTCGCCGCCGGCCGCTCGCCTCCCTGCGTGCCAGGGGAGCCGGCCTGGGATCGGTGGCGACACTCCCCCTCGCAAGTATCGTAACCCAATACACGAAAGTTTTTTTACAGTTCAGCGAAGTTTGCGTTAACAGAGCGCTGCATCGCGGAATTCGACCGGCCAGGAGGCCGCCATGAGATGAGTTCGTAGTTATCCGCGCATGGCGGGAAACCGCGAACTCACCGCCGGGTGGGGGCGCTGAACTTGGCTGAACTCACCGAAGCGGTGGGCGGGGCGCTATGCGACGGTGCTGCGGCTGCGTTCGGTGCGGCGCGGGCGTGGTTCCGGGTCGAGATGCACCGGGGCGGTCGAGAGGGCCTGGACGCGCAAGTCGCTCCAGGTAAGACCCTCGCGGACCAGAGCGGGCAGGCCGAGAGTGACGGCGGTGGCGATCTCAACCCCCTGCAGGATCACGCCGTAGGCCAGCGCGTCGGCGGTCGAGACCCCGAATCCGGTGTGCAGGACGCTGATCACCGCCAGCTGGAAGACGCCGATGTTGGACGGCGTCGCCGGGACGACCGCGGTCACGTTGACCGCGAAGAGAACCGCGGCGGCGGCGCCGATGCCGGCCCGGTTGTCGAGGCCGAGCGCGTAGAGGAGCGCCCAGCAGGCCGATAGCTGGATCGCCCAGGCACCGAGCTGGGCGGCGGCGGCGGCGAAGCCCTCGCGCGGGTCGCGGAAGATTTTCAGGCCCGCCCGCACCTGGACCATCGCCCGGTGCCCGGCGGCGCCGATCCGCGCCACCCTGCCGTTGCCGGTCTGCCGCATCACCAGCGGCGCGACCAGTACGACGACGAGCAGGATCAGCGGCACCAGGCTGAAGGCGAAGAGCTGCTTCGTGCCCGAGTGGAAGAGCGGCGTGGCCGAGACGATGATCACCCCGAGCAGCGCCAGCGCCACCAAGTTGAGCAAGGTCTGCGACACCAGCGTGCCGAGCAGAACCGGGAAGGTCTCGCGCATTCGACCGGTGCGGCGCGCCAGCGCCAGCGCCCTGGCGGGCTCACCCAGGCGGGCCGGCAAGGTCGCTGACATCAGCACCCCGATCATCGTCGCCGAGGTGACGTCGCGGCGGCGGATCGGCCGGTTGGGCAGCGCGGCGCGGGCGATCCAGTACCAGGACGCGGCGCGGAAGAACATCGAGATCGACATCAGGGCGAAGGCGACGAGGACCCATTTGAGATCGGATTCGACGATGCTTTCGGCCACCTTGTTGACGCCGATCTTCTGCGCCGCAAGCAGGGTCAGGCCGACACCGAGCATCCCCGCGACGCCGAGCCCGATCCGCCGCGCGATCCGCCGCCCGCGCTTGCCCGCCTGGGCGGGCGCGGGGTCGAGCGAAGGCAGCTTCTGCGGCGGGATCGGCCGGTTGCCGTCGGCCGGGCGCAGGCCGGCCCAATGGGCGGCGCGGGCGGCGGCGCCGACCGGCCGTGGGGCGACGATCGCGCGCTCGTAGACGGTCGTCACCTGGTCGGCGATTCGCGGCCAGGCGTAGCGCTTGGCGCTGTGGCGGGCGGCGGCGCCCATCGCGGCGAGCCGCTCCGGTTCGTAGTGCACCCGCTGCAGCTCCTCGGCGAGTCGCTGCGGGTCGCCGGGCGGGACGAGCAGGCCATCGACGCCGTCGGTGACCACGTCGCTGTAGCCGGCGATCGCCGAGGCGATCACGGGCGTCCCGGCCGCGAAGGCCTCGGTCAGCACCATGCCGAAGCTCTCCCCAGAGAGCGACGGCGCGCAGAGCAGGTCGGCGGCGTGCAGCTCCGCCCACAGCTCCTGCGCCGAGACCCGGCCGCGCACGTCGATGTGCTGGAGCATCTCGGGATCGGCCAGCCAGCGCCTGACGTCCTCCTCCTCGGCGCCGATCACGGTCAGCCGCGAGGGCACGTGCTCGACCAGCGCGTTGAAGGCGGTCAGCAGGATCGGCAGGCCCTTGCGCTCCTCGGGACGGCCGACGAAGAGGATCTTCAGCTCGTCGCCCGGGACCGTGAGCCCGGCGGGCGGGGCGTCGACGTCGACGCCGTTGGGGATGATCGTGTACTCGCCGCCGTACCAGCGCATCCCCGTCCAGGCGGCCGCCTCGGAGACGGCGATCCGCGCGGAGAGGCGATTGAACATGCGGCGCGCCCCGAAGGCGCTCGCCGCGTAGTTCGGGAACGGCTTGGTCGAGTAGGCGTGGAAGGTGCCGACCACCGGCGTCCTCGCCCCGAGCACCGCGTTCCAGCCGACCAGCGGCGCCAACGGCTCATGGACGTGGATCACGTCGAATTCGCCCGCGCGGACCTCGTGCCGGGGGCGGACGTAGCCGCTGCCAGGCGTGACCGCGATGTTCGAAACGGCGCCGTTGGCGCCCAGCCCGGCGCTGCGGCCGAGCGGCACCAGGTAGTCGGGCAGCTGGCGCGACTCCGGCGCCGCCCGGTGCATGGCGCGGCTGATCAGACCGGGCGGATCGACCGGTGCGAGGACGCGGACATCGTGGCCTCGCCCGATGAACTCCTCGGCGAGCGCTTCGACGTGCCGATTCACGCCCCCTTGGAAAGACCAGGAATATGGCGAGACAAGACCTATGCGCACGAGCACCTAAGGGTAGTTGATGGGACGGAACTCACGGAGACCTGTACCCGCTCTCTCCATGAGGATTACGCCCCGCGCGTCGATCTCCCTCCCTCGGCCCAGGCCCAGCCGAGCAAAACCAGCAGATATGCGGCGCCGATCTCGAGCAGCAGGGCGCCCGAATCGTTGGCCAGGGTGGCGACGATCGTCGCCACCACCGCGCCGATCAGCGCCGCCCGCATGGCGGGCGCGTCACGCACCCAATCGGCCAGGGTCGCACGCCGCAGGCTGGCGACGATCACCCCGATCGCGACCACCGGCAGGGCGACGAGCAGGACCGGGCGGACGAAGCTGCGGGCGGTCTGCTCGAGCCGACGTTGGGCGGTGTCGCCGAGCGAATGGAGGCCGCCCGCGTCGAGCACCGAGCGGGTGAAGTGGGAGTTGGCGCCGGTGACCAGGTCGGCGACCGCGAGCAGCGCGACGACGACCAGCGGGATGAGGATGACGACGAAGATCCAGCGCCGCCGCCCGCCGCTGACCACCAGCGCCGCCACCGCGACCCCGATCGGGAAGTCGACCGCCGCGCCGACGTCGGCGCCGAACCTGCCGGAGGCGAAGATCCCGGCGAAGACGAGTCCGACGACGAGGAAGACGACCGCGCAGCGGCCCGGCGAGAGCCGCGGCGCGAAGCCCGCCAGCCCGGCCCCGATGCCGCCGACGATCAGCACCGAGAGCAGCGCCTCGAGCTCGTTGCCGATCCCGTAGAAGCGGACGCCGAGGGCGGGGTTCGGGCCGAGCAGCGAGAGGGCCGAGAGCGGCGAGCCGAGGATCGCGTCGAGCGCGTAGGCGCCGACGGTGACGCCCGCCCCCACGGCGAGGGCGCGGTAGTCGCGGAGTGCTGCCAGGGTGATCGCCGCGAGCAGCGGTGAGCCGATCATCACCACGAGCATTTCGGGGTACTGCGCCGGTTCGAGCGCCGAGCCGACCAGCAACAGCAAAGGCAGGTAGATCACCGAGAGGCCGAGCATGCGCACCGCCACCGGCGCGGCCGCCCGCGAGAGGAGGACGACCAGCCCCGCGGCGAGCACCCAGGCGAGCAGGCTCCAGCCGATCACCGGGCCGCGCCGTGGCGAGACCACCGCCATCCGCGCGCCGCGGGTTTCGATCCCCGCCGGGTCGACCGAGCCGTCGCCGTGGATCGCCTGCCCGGTCATCTGGGACGGCACCGAGACGCCGAAGAATTCGAGGATCGTCGGCGCCACGTCGGTCGAGGCGACGTAGCCGTTGGTGCGGGTGGTGTCGGAGGTGAGGTCGCCGTCGAAGCCGCGCCCGGCGATCCCGATCGGGAGCGGCGCGTTGGTCTTACCGGTCGGGGTCGCGATCGCGATGACGAGGCTCCTGGGTCCCAGGTGTCGCGTCATGGTGGTCGCCTGGGCGAGCGTCGATTCGTCGACTTCGAGGATGCCGGGCCATTCCACCGGGCCCTTACCGCCTCCCGGTTCGATCCCGAGCGGGCAGGAAGCGGCCCCGCGGGTGAAGACGGCCACCCTCCCCCTGCCGACGAGGGTTTCGACCAGCAGGTCAGGTTCGATTTCGTCCGGCGCGGTTTCGGCTCGCCTCTGCGCTTCTTCGAACCACCCGGAGCAATCGCGCCGCGGCATCGGCGGCAGTTGGAAGTCGTAGAGCGAGTTGAAGACCCGGTTGCCGGCGCCGATGTCCAGGTAGGTCTGTTCGGGCGTCACCGTCCCCAGGCCGGCGCTCATCAACCCTGGCGAAAAACCGGCCGCGGCCAGTTCCCGGACGCTGGTCGACGACGGCACGAAGAGGAGGTCGGCACGCGGCTGCGCCGGACGGGCCGCCGCGGCCACCGGCGCCACGACCAGGCACACCGACAGCGCTATCGTCAGCGCCATGCCCGACCGCACTTTCGCCAAGTTCAGCTTCTTCAAAGTCGATCCCGCCTGGCGCCGTCGCGACGCCGACCTCCGCGCCGCCGACAAGCAGGAGTTCCTCGCCGCCTGCGAGGACTTCGGCATCGACCGGTCGCTGCGCGCCTACTCAACCATAGGAACGCGTGGCGATGTCGACCTGGTCCTGCTCAGCCAGAGCGCCAACCTCGACGACATCCACACTTTCCACGTCGTGCTCGGGCAATCGGGGCTGGCAAAGTGGTGCTCGACGCCCTACTCGTACCTCTCGATGACGAAAGCGTCGCCCTACTCGGAGGAGAAGGCGCGCCCGGAGATCTGTGTGTCGGACCGCAAATACCTCTTCCTCTATCCGATGGTGAAGCAGCGTCGCTGGTACGGGCTGCCGCCCGCCGAGCGCGGCCGGATCATGAAAAGCCACATCGAGGTCGGCCGCAAATACCCGGAGATCACGATCAACACGACCTACTCCTACGGGATCGACGACCAGGAGTTCGTCGTCTGCTTCGAGGGCGACGACCCGGCGATGTTCCTCGAACTCGTCAACGAGCTGCGCCCGACCGAGTCGAGCGAGTACACCGAGTCGGAGACGCCGATCTTCACCTGCGTCGCGATGTCGGTGGGGCGCGCCCTCGACGCCCTCGACGGCGTCCACAGCGCCGCCGCGGCACCTGCCGCCTCCTGAGCCGCGGCGCTCGCCTATCCTTCCGCGTTCCCGTCCAAGACCAGAAACCTGAGAGAAATGCCCAAGACCGGTACCCCTGAGAACCCGCTTCGCGTCGCCATCGTCGGCGCCGGCCCGTCTGGCTTCTACGCCGCCGAGCACATCCTCAAAGACGGCGACGTCCACGCCCAGGTCGACCTCTTCGACCGCCTCCCCACCCCGTTCGGGCTGGTGCGCGGCGGCGTCGCCCCCGACCACCCCAAGATCAAGTCGGTGATCCGCGTCTACGAGAAAACCGCGGCGCGCGACGGCTTCCGCTTCTTCGGCAACGTGAAGATCGGCCACGACATCGAGGTCGAGGAGCTCGAAGGGCTCTACCACGCGATCGTCTTCACGGTCGGTTGCGAGACCGACCGGGCGCTCGGGATCCCCGGCGAGGACCTGCCCGGCAGCCACGCCGCCACCGCCTTCGTCGGCTGGTACAACGCCCACCCGGACTACGCGAACGAGGACTTCGACCTCTCCGCCGCGCGCGCCGTGGTGATCGGCAACGGCAACGTGGCGATGGACGTGGCGCGGATGCTGGCGCTCACCGACCACGAGCTGCGCCAGACCGACACCGCCGACCATGCGATCGAGGAGCTCGACAAGAAGGGCGTCAAGGAGATCGTCGTGCTGGGGCGGCGCGGGCCGGTCCAGGCCGCCTTCACCAACCCGGAGATCAGGGAGCTCGGAGAGATGGAGGACGCCGACGTGATCGTCGATCCGGGCGATGTCGAACTCGACCCGGCGAGCGCCGCCTTCCTCGCCTCCGAGGAGGCCGACAAGACGACGCGGGTGAACGTCGAGACGCTGACCGAGTTCAGCTCCCGCTCCCCGGAGGGCAAGAAGCAGCGGATCGTGCTGCGCTTCCTCACCTCGCCGGTCGAGATCAAGGGCGACGGCAAGGTCGAATCGATCGTGATCGGCCGCAACGAGCTGGTCGACGAGGGCGGCCGGCTGGTCGCCAAGGACACCGGCGAGCGCGAAGAGCTCGACTGCGGCCTCGTCCTGCGCTCGGTCGGCTACACCGGCATCCCGATCGAGGGCGTGCCCTTCGACGAGAAGCGCGGCCTGATCCTCAACGAGGGCGGCCGCGTGCTCGACTCCCACGACGCGGGCCACAAGGTCGGCCACTACACCGCGGGCTGGATCAAGCGCGGCCCCTCGGGCGTGATCGGCACGAACAAGAAAGACGCCCTGGAGACCGTCCAGCACCTGCTCGCCGACGTCGGGTCGGGGACCCTGCTGGACCCGGCCAACCCGGCCCCGGAGGCGATCGAGCAGCTGCTCGCCGACAAGGGCGTCCGCTACATCTCCTTCGAGGACTGGCAGGCGATCGACCAGGCCGAGGTTGGCCGCGGCGAGCCCCACGGCCGTCCCCGGGTCAAGTTCGTCCGCGTCGACGAGATGCTCGACACGGTCGGCGAGCAGGTCGGCTGAGCGCGATGCCCGTCGACCTGGCCGAGCTGCGGTCGATGATCGAGGCGGCCCTGCCCGGCGCGGAGGTGGTGGTGTCCGACGAAGACGGCGGCGGGCAGCACCTGCGCGCCGAGGTCAAAGCCTCCCAGTTCGAGGGGCTCTCGCGGATCGACCAGCACCGCCTGGTCAAGGCGGCGGTCAAACCGCGCTTCGACGACGGCACGGTCCACGCGCTGTCGGTGAAGACCGAGCCGGCCTAAGGGCCGCCGGGCGGCTCTCAGAGCCAAAAAAGTCACACTTCCGCGCACCACGTGTAGCGACTTTTTCGCGTCGACAAGATGGGCGATCGGATCGACAAGTTGAGCGACCGGATCGATGCGCTCCAACACATGATCATGACGGTCGGCTGCGCCCTCATCGCCGCCTTGCTCGCTCTCACTGCCGCGATGCTCGGCACCATGATCACGCTCCTCGTCACGCACCTCTGAGCCGGCAGGGACGCTTGGCTACCCTGTGCCTATGGCCGACCAAGAGTTGAAGTCCAAAGTCGAAGAGCTGATCGCAGCCAACCCGGTGCTGCTGTTTATGAAAGGGGTGCCGGAGGCGCCGCGCTGCGGGTTCTCGATGCGCGTCGTGCAGATCCTCGACTCGATGGACGCCGAGTACGGCGCGATCGACGTGTTGCCCGCGCTGCAACCGCTGCGCGAAGTCACCACCGAGATCTCCGACTGGCAGACCTTCCCGCAGCTCTACGTCAACGGCGAGCTGCTGGGGGGTGCCGACATCGTCCAGGAGATGTACGAATCGGGCGAGCTCGCCGAGGCCCTCGGCCTCGAGCAGCCGGAGGCCGCCACGGTCCCCGCCGACGCTGCGCCCACGCAGTCGCCCCCCCTCCAGATCGAATAGTCACCGGTGGAAGCGCCGCACGGGCGCGAAAACCAAGCAGGTCGGGGGACGCAGGGAGCGAGGTGAGGGGAGCGCACTACCAGTGCGTGACCCGATCCGAGTCGACCGAGGATCGCGAGACGCGCCGGTTTGCAGCGTCCGCGCTTAGGCGACAGCTGAGGCCGCGTCCTCTTTCACCTGGAAAGAGGAACCGCAACCACAGGCCGCAACCACATTGGGGTTGTTGACCTGGAACCCGGCGCCCTGAAGGCCCTCGACGTAGTCGACCTCGGAGCCGAAGACGAACTGCATCGAGACCTTGTCGACGACGACGGAGACCCCGTCGACGGTGAAGACGTGGTCGTCGGCCTTGGCCTTGTCGAAAGCAAGGGCGTACTGGAAGCCGGAGCACCCACCGCCGCGAACGGCGACGCGCAGGGCTTGGTCGTTGTCGTCCTGCCCGGCCAGCAGCTCGCCGATCTTGGCGGCTGCTTTGTCGGAAAGGGTGATCGCTGCGTTGGGCGTGTCAGTCACTTCACAAAGTGTAGCGGGGTGATGCGGCGTCTATGGCAGAGGGTCGCAAAGTGCGGAAGTAGCGATGTCGAGCGCGCGATTGGTCTCGCGCAATAAGCGGCAAACGCGCTACCGTCGCCGGCCATGGAGAACACCGACCACGCACAGCTGGCCTACGACGCTTTCGCCCCGATCTACGACGCCTTCAACACCCAGAACAACTACGAGTTCTGGTTCAGCAGCCTGCTCCCCCAGCTCGAGCGCTACGGGTTGAAGACGGGGAAGCTGCTCGACGTCGCCTGCGGCACCGGCCGCGCCTTCGAGCCGATGCTGGAGCGCGGTTGGGAGATCACCGCCTGCGACATCTCGTCGGGCATGGTCGACAAGGCGCGCGAGAAATTCGGCGAAGACGCGATCAGGTTCGACGTCTCCGACATGCGGGAGCTGCCGGTCTACGGCGAGTTCCAGATGGTCTGGTGCTTGAACGACGCCGTCAACTACCTGCTCGGCAAGGGCGACCTGCAGCAGGCCCTCGAGGCGATGGGCGCGAACCTCGCCGCCGACGGCCTCCTCGTCTTCGACTGCAACACGCTGAAGCTGTTCCGCCTGGCCTACGACCCGAGCGAGGGTCTCGACCGCGACGCCAGCTGGCGCTGGCAGGGGCGAGGCGAGGTCGACGGGATCTACGAAGCGGTCCTCTCCGGCGAAGGCGTCGAGACCCACACCCACAAGGAGCGCCACTACTCCGTGCCCGAGGTCCAGCGGACGATGCTGAACGCGGGCCTCGAGCCGCTCGCGGCGCTCGGCCAGCGCGAAGACGACGGCGAGTTGGTCCTCTCCGACGCCTGGGACGAGGAGCGCGACCACAAGATCGTCCACGTCGCCCGCCGAAGCTGAGGCGACCCGGCGCCGCGTCCATCCAGTCTGCGGTGGGCCGGGTCGCGAGTCGGCGTCCTCAGACCGACTTGTGAACCGAAGCGGACGGGAGCACGGTGCTCGCAGCAGTCATCTTCATCTGGCCATCACCTCCCCTCATTGGCTCAGGAGGTGGGATTCACGGCGCCGCTTTTATCGATTCCAGCGGTCGTGACCGTAATCGCATATTCCGATTCTCAACTAGTGAGAGTTCCTCTACGATGGCACCGTTGTTTTAGTAGACATGGGGGGATCGTTATGAAGACGTTGAAGCAATCGCGGGGCCCATCACGATCGGTTGCGGCGATCATCAACCACCCGGTGCGCGCCCGGTGCTGGGATGCTCTGGCGGAACGGACGCTCAGTCCGAAGGAGCTGGCAGACGAGTTGCGGATGCCCCTCAGCGACGTCAGCTACCACGTCCGGATTCTGCGCGATCTCGGGGTGATCGAGCTGGTGGAAACTCAACCGGTACGGGGAGCCCTGCGTCACCGCTACAAAGCGGTCGAGCGCCCACACCTGACGAGGCACGACATCGAGGAAATGGCGCCCGAGGAGGTGGTCGCCGACGCGACCAGGATCTCGCAACTGGGCTTCGCCGATCTCTCCAGCTCACTCGACAGCGGCAAAATCGCCGAGCGCCCTGAGCACGCCGCGGTCCGCTATCCGATGGACCTCGACGAGGAGGGCTGGAGGAAGGCCGCCGACGCCTACGAAACGCTGCTCGACACCCTTTTTGAGGCGCAGGCCGAAAGCGACGAACGGCGCGGTCCCGACAGTCCATCCGTCAAGACCATCGCCCTCGGCTTCCTCTTCGAGAAGCCGACCGACTGACCCTCGGGGTAGGGGTGGAACTCACGAGGACCGCCGTTTGGCAGAATCGCCGCCGGTGACCACCAACACCGAGACCTCGATCGTCTGCGACAGCAGCCAGTACCTACCCTCCGAGGTGATCGCCGCGAAGGGGATCGGGGTGGTGAGCCTCTACGTCTCGATCGACGGGCAGCAGGACCCCGAGCTGCAGATCACCGATTACGACGACTTCTACAGCCGGCTGCGACAGTCGAGCGGCGGCGCGACCACCTCGCAGCCCTCGCTCGGTGACTTCATCGACGTCTGGCAGCCGCTGCTCGACCAGGGCAAGGAGGTCGTCTCGATCCACATCTCCTCGGCGATCTCCGGCACCTTCGAGGCCGCCAACCAGGCGCGGCAGCGGCTGATCGAAGAGGGCAAGGGTGGCGAGCGGATCCACCTGTACGACTCCGAAATGGCCTGCGGGGCGACCGGGCTCTGCGTGCTCGCCGCGGCGGCCGCGATCGAAGCGGGCGGCGGGCCGGACGAGGCGATCGCGCGCGCCAAAGGGGTCCGCGACACGATCCGCATGTGGTTCGCCGTCGACACGCTCGAGTACCTGCGCAAGGGCGGCCGGATCGGCGGCGCCAGCGCCTGGATCGGCAGCGCCCTGAAGATCAAGCCGATCCTCACGATCGACCGCGAAATCGTGCCGGTCGAACGGGTCCGCACCCGGGCCCGGTCGCTGGAGCGGCTGCGCGGCTACGCCCGCCAGCTGCACGAATCGGGCGCCGACGCCTGGGTCGTCCAGCACATCCAGGACCCCGAGACGGCCGAGTCGCTGGCCGCCGACTGCCGGGAGATCTTCGGCTCCAAACCGGCCTTCATCTCGGAGATCGGGCCGGTGATCGGCGCCCACGTCGGGCCCGGGCTGATCGGGATCGGCGCCGTGTCCTGGTCACTCCTCGACGCGGGCTGAGCCCGGCCGCCCCGCCGTGGCGAAGCTCCTGCTGATCTCCGGCAGCCTGCGCGGCGGCTCGACCAACTCGGCGACGCTGCGGACCGCGGCGGCGCTGGCGCCCGCCGGGGTCGAGGCGACGATCTACGACGGCATGGGCCGCCTCCCCCACTTCAACCCCGACGACGACCCGGCCGACGGTGTCGGGCTCGACTCCGAGGTGGCGGCGCTGCGCGCGGCGCTCGCCGAGGCCGACGCGCTCCTCCTCAGCACGCCCGAGTACGCGGGCGCCCTGCCGGGCTCGTTCAAGAACCTGCTCGACTGGACGGTCGGCGGCGGCCAGACCTACGAGATGCCGGTCGCCTGGATCAACGTCTCCGGCGCCGCGGCGCCGAGCGGCGGCGCCGACGCCCACGACAGCCTCCGCAGGGTCCTCGGCTACACCGGCGCCCGGATCGTCGAGGAGGCCGTCCTGCGGCTGCCCCTGGCCCGCGAGGATGTCGGCGCGGACGGCCTGATCACGCAGCCCGAGGCGCGCGAGGCGATCGTCAGGTCCCTCAACGCCCTCGCCGCGGCCGTACGCTGACGCGGGTGTGGTGACTTACCGTCGCATAGCGACGGTTTCTCTCCACGGTCGAAGCTAGAAGCCGCGCTTGCGGCGGCGGCGCGAGCGCATCAATTTGATCCCGACCAGGAACCCGACCGCGGCGGCGCCGATCACCAGCTGCTGTTTGTGCTCCTCGACCTGGCGACGCCAGTCGGTCACTTCGGTCACCTTGCCGCGCAGAGCTTCGACGTTCGTCCCCAGCTGCAGGCGCTGGACATCGATGTCGCGGCGGATCTCCGCCGCCGAGCGACCGGGTTTGCGGGCGGTAGAGGGCCGCGCCGGTTTGGGGTCGACGCTCATTTGTCCTCCTTCGTCAGCATCTCTTTGGTCAGCTTCGCCTCTTCGATCGCCTGCTCGGGCATCGGCGGCGAGCCTGCTTTCACGGCTTTGAAGGCGATCAGCGCGGCGAGCGCGGCGATCAGCAGGAAGGCGGCGGCCTCGATGAAGAAGCCGGGCCACGTCTTGCCGTTGAAGACCTCTTCGTTCAGCAGCCAGGCGATCCCCTCCATCACCAGGATCAGGGCGAAGAAGGCGAAGACCCCGGCGGCGATCCCGACCACCGCGCCGCGGGCGATCTTCCCCGCTTTTTCGGCGACCTCGGTCTTGGCGAGCTGGATCTCCTCGCGGACGAGGCCGGACATCCCTTCGGCGACGTCGAAGACGAGCTCGCCGAGTTTGCGCTCGTCTTGCGGCGCGTTCGGCGGCGGCACCGCGGGCGGCGTCTGTGGGCTACTGGGTGGCGTCTGGCTGTCCGGCATCGAGTCCTCCCCTTTGGTCCGGCTACTCCGGCGGGTCCTCACCGTAGATACGGCGGAAGACGACGGCGGCGACCCGCGCCGCGGCGATGCTGGCGATCGCGCCGGTGGCCGCCAGCAATCCGCTCCAGACCAGCCTCTTTACCAACTCGTTGTCCACTCCGTACGACCTTTCCCCTTGAGGTGAGGCCCAAACCCTATTCAGCGCGGCTCGAGGCCGTCGCAGATCGTCGTCACCAAAAGGTTCCTTGCTTCGTCGAAGCGGTCCTCGGCGGGCGGCACCTCGTCGAAGATCCACTCGGTGAGGAGCTGCTCGACGGCGCCGTAGAAGGCCTGCGAGGCGAAGCGCGGCGCGACGTCGGAGCGGAACTCCCCCGCCGCCTGGCCGTCGGCGACGATCTTCGCGATCCCTTCGTAGGCGCGACGGATCTCCTCCAGGTGGGTGCGGCCGAACGAGTTGGCGGCCCGCGTCACCTCGACGATGATCACCTTCATCAGCTCCGGGTCGTGGCGGTAGGACTCGAAGATGAACCCGGCGACCGCGGCGAGCTTGTCGCGGTGCGAGGCGTCGGTCTTTTCGGCCTCCTCGATCGCCGCCAGGAGCAGCGACCAGCGCTCGAGGAAGAGTTCGTTCAGGACCTGGTCCTTGGAGTTGAAGTAGTGGTAGACGAGGCCGTAGGCGACGCCCGCCTCATCGGCGATGTCGGAGACGCGGGTGGCGTGGAAGCCCTGGCGGGCGAAGACGGTGACCGCGGCGTCAAGGATCTGGCGGCGTTTGTCGACCGACCCGGAGCGCTGCTGGACGGAGCGCTCCATCAGGCGCCCGCCTCGGTGTGGTGGACGCCCGCGGCGATGGTGTCGGGCCAAGCGTAGGCGGCGGGACGACGGTTGGCGAGCGCCGGCAGCGACTCGCGCACCCGCTCCTGGCCGGCGAGGTCGAGGTCGGCGGCGACGAAGCACTCCTCGTCGGGGGCGGTCGCCAGCACCACACCCCAGGGGTCGACGATCATCGAGCGGCCATAGCTGTCGAAGTGCGGCGGCGCCTTGCCGACCTGACCGGGGGCAAGGACGAAGACCGCGTTCTCGATCGCCCGGGCGCGCAGCAGCACCTCCCAGTGGTCGCGACCGGTCGCCGTGGTGAACGCGGCCGGGACGGTGAGCAGGCGGGCGCCGCGCACGGCGAGGATCCGGTGCAGCTCCGGGAAGCGCAGATCGTAACAGATGGTGAGGCCGGTGAGGAGGTCGCCGACCTGGGCGGTGACGATGTCGGTGCCCGGCTGCTCGTGGGCGGACTCGCGGTAGGAGACGCCGCCCGCGTCGACGTCGAACATGTGGATCTTGCGGTAGACGGCGAGGTCCTCGCCGTCGGGGCCGATCAGCACCGAGGCGTTGAACGGCTTCTCCCGCTCGCCGGCGCGCTCGGAGATGCTTCCCGCCAGCAGGTGGATGCCGAGCGCCCGCGCCCAGCCGCGGGCGGCGGTGAGGCTCGGGCCGTCGAGCGGCTCGGCCCCCGCGGCCAGCTCCGGGCCGTCGGCGAGCAGATTCCACTTCTCCGGCAGGGCGACAAGCTCGGCGCCGTCGGCGGCGGCCGCGCGGACCAGCGCCTCGGCAGTCGCGAGGTTGCGAGCCTTCTCGGCGGTAGAGTTGAGTTGTACGGCAGCGACGCGCATTTTGTGCGTTTTACGGCGCTTTCTCGGGAGAGCGACGCCTGATTGACTCGTCAATCAGGCCTTCAGTATAGGAGCCCGGAGCGGGCGTCCGGTGCCCCGGTGTGCGAAAACCGTCCGATAGCCTGATAACGCACACCGCGGGCGGGTCGTTCAGGAATCGGCGTCGGGCGGCTTCGGGAAGCCCATCGCGCGGGCGACGATCCGGTCGAAGACCGGCGTCGGGAGCAGCGTCCTGAGGCGCGCCATCACCTGCGCGTCGAGGCCGACGAGGTAGCGGGCGCGCGGGCGCCGCGCCTTCAGGGCGTGCTGGATCCGCGCCGCCACCTTCTCCGGCGAGATGCCGCGCGCCGCCGTATCCTGGATGACCTTGCGGTAGCGCTCGATCGCGCCGCCGTAGAGCTCCCGGACCCGCGGCGAGCGGGCGAGCATCTCCTCGGCGTCCTCTTCACCGCGCGTCCAGATCGGCGTGTCGATCGAGCCCGGCTCGATCAGCACCACCTTGATCCCCCACGGCGCCAGCTCCAGGCGCAGGGTGTCGCCGACCGCCTCGAGCCCGAACTTTGCCGCGTGGTAGGCGCCGGTCATCGGCAGCGCCACGCGACCGCCCATCGAGCTGATCAGGACGACCCGCCCGCGGGCAGTGCGGATCGCGGGCAGCATCGCCTGGGTGACGGCGAGCTGAGCGGTCAGGTTGAGCTCCACCTGGCGGCGGAAGTCCTCGATCGGCAGCGCCTCGAGCGGCCCGGGGACGGCCCCGCCCGCGTTGTCGACGAGCCCGTCGAGGCCGCCCGGCGCCGCCCCGACCCGCTCCGCCGCGGCGGCGATCGCCTCGGGGTCGAGGACGTCGAGCATGAGCGGCTCGAGCCGCGGCGAGCCCTCCGCCCTGAGCGCCGCCGCGTCCTCCTCCCTGCGCACCCCGGCGAAGACCTTCCACCCCGCCGCGTCCAACCGCCGCACCGTCGCCCGACCGATCCCCGACGAGGCGCCGGTGACGAGCGCCGTCCTCACCCGCGGCGGCTTTCGAGCTCGGCGACCAGCAGCTTGGTGTGGAGGGAGGCGATCAGGTCCTTGAGCGGCTGGGCGCCCGTTTCGAGCATCTCGACGACGCGCTCCGGCGGCACCTCGCCGGCCAGCCGGTTCATCACCATGTCGACCTCCTCGCGCACAAGGGCCTCCAATGCGGTCTTGTAGCGCAGGGTGTCGTAGACGGTGAACCCGATCTGCTCGTCGTAGCCGCTCGCGCGGAAGCGGCTGATCGCCTCGATGATGGTCACGTCGGAGGGCGAGTAGCCGCGGCTGTTCGGCGTGAGGACGCCGATCTCGGCGAGCCGGTCGAGCACCTCCTTGGGGACGCCGTAGCGGCGGCGGACGTCGGCGGCGCTGGTCCGGGTCTTCTCGCCGGCGAGGGCGCGGTCGAGGATCTGATCCTCCAGCGCGAGCAGCGCCTCGGCCCGGTCGGCGCCGCCGTCGAGCACCTCCTTGATCGCCTTCAGCGGCATGAAGCGCTCCTCCTGGAGGCGCTTGATCAGGCGGATGCGGTCGACGAACTCGGGCGGGTACCAGGCCATGTTGCGGCTCGTCTTCACCCCTTCGGGCAGGAGGCCCTCGCGCAGGTAGTGCTTGATCGTCGGCGCGGGGACGCCGCTGGCCTCGGCCAGTTCGCCCATCCGCAGCAGCTCGGTCGCCTTGGTCGCCATCGCGGCGGCTAGGCGGCCGCGGCCTCGCGGGCGGTGATCCCGAGCAGCTCGCGCGCCTCGGCGGCGGTGGCCGGGCGCCGGCCGACGTCTTCGGCCATCTGGCGGGCCTTGCCGATCAGGTCGCCGTTCGAGCGCGCCATCATCCCGTCGGGCAGGTAGAGGTTGTCCTCGACCCCGGCGCGGACGTTGCCGCCGAGCACCAGCGCCGCGCCGAGCAGCTTCCACTGGTCGCGGGAGATGCCGATCAGCTGCCACTGGTTGGCGCCCTCGGGGCCGCCCGGGATCTGGTCGGACATCGCGGTGACGTTGCGCGGGGTCGGGCGGATGCCGCCGACGACGCCCATCACCAGGGAGATCTGGAGCGGCGGCTCGAGCAGGCCCATGTCGAGCAGCGGGTCGAGGTTGGCGACGTGGCCGGCGTCGAAGCACTCATGCTCGGGCTTGATCCCGAGGTCCCTCATCGCGGTGAGGAACTCGATGATCGTGTCGAAGCTGTTCTCGAAGACCGTCTTGAAGACGAAGTCCTTACGCCGCCGCGAGTACTTCGCGTAGTTCATCGAGGACATGTTCAGGGCGGCGACTTCGGGCCGGCACTCCCGCAGGTACTCGATGCGCTTCTCGAGCGGGATGCCGATCGCCCCGGTCGAGTAGTTGATGATCACGTCGTCGACCGCGCCGCGGATCGCCTCGGTGATCGCCTTGAAGTCCTCGACCTCGTAGGAGGGGGTGCCGTCCGGCTTGCGGGCGTGGATGTGGATCTGGGACGCGCCCTCCTCGACCGCGCGGCGTGCCTCGGCGGCGTACTCCTCGGGCGTGTAGGGGATCGCCGGGCACTGGTCGCGGTTGGCGATCACGCCGCTGATCGAGCAGCTGATGATCACCGGGTCCTCGTAGCGGCTCATACAGGCATCACCCCGTGTCGTTTCGGCGGCTTCGTGACGTGTTTGTTGCGGGCCATGCGCAGGGCCTTGACGATCGTGGGACGGGTCTCGCGCGGATCGATCACGTCGTCGATCATCGCGTTGCCCGCCGAGATGTAGGGATCGATGTTCTGGCGCACCGCGTCGAGCATCGCCTCGCGGGTCGCCTCCGGGTCCTCGGAGGCCTCGATCGCCGAGCGGCCGATGATGTTGACCGCGCCCTCGGCGCCCATCACCGAGATCTCGGCGCCCGGCCAGGCGACGATCAGGTCCGGCTCGTAGGCCTTCCCGCACATCACGTAGTAGCCCGCCCCGTAGGCCTTGCGGACGATCACCGTCACCTTCGGCACAGTCGCGCGGCTGACCGCGTAGAGCATCTTGGCGCCGTGCCGGATGATCCCCGCGTGCTCGACCTTCGAGCCGACCATGAAACCGGGCACGTCCTGGAGGAAGACGAGCGGGATGTTGAAGGCGTCGCAGAGGTTGATGAAGCGGGCGGCCTTGTCGGCGGAGTCGTTGTCGAGGATCCCGGCCAGGTGCCTGGGCTGGTTGGCGACGATCCCGACCGGCTGACCGCCGAAGCGGGCGAAGCAGGTGATGACGCTTTTGGCGAACTTCGGCTTGAGGTCGAAGTACTCGCCGTCGTCGACGATCTCGGCGATCACGTCGTACATGTCGTAGGGCTGACGTGAGGAGTCGGGAACGATTTCGAGGAGCTTCTCCGACATCCGGTCGTCGGAATCGGCGCTCGCGGCGACCGGCGGCTTCTCTTCCCAGTTCGAGGGGAAGAACGAGAGGTAAGACTTGACCGCGGCGATGCACTCCGCGTCGTCCTTCACTTCGAGGTCGCCGACGCCGCTGACCCGGGTGTGGACGCGGGCGCCGCCGAGCTCCTCCATCGAGATCTCCTCGCCCGTCACCGCCTTGACCAGGTGTGGGCCGGCGAGCGCCATCGCCCCCTGGCCCGCGACCATCGGGACGAAGTCCGAGAGCGCCGGGATGTAGGCGGTGCCCGCCGCGCAGGGGCCCATCATCGCGGCGACCATCGGCACCACGCCCGACATTTCGACCTCTTCGCGGAAGAGCGCGCCGGAGCCGGCGAAGAGCGAGCCCGCCGCCTCCTGGATGCGGGCGCCGGCCGAGTCGAGCAGCCAGACGAAGGGCATCCGCTTCTGCAGCGCGATCTCGCGCAGGCGGCCGACCTTGAGCTCGCCGGTCATCCCCATCGAGCCGGCCATCACGGTGAAGTCATAGGCGGCGATGCAGCAGGGGCGCCCGTCGACGTCGCCCCAGCCGGTGACGACGCCGTCGGCGGGCGCCTCGACGTTGTCCATCGCGCGCTGGGCGAAGTGCGGGCGGCCGTGGAGGCCGAGCTCGACGAAGGTCCCCTCGTCGACCAGCAGATCGATCCGCTCGCGGGCGGTGAGCTTGCCGCGCTCGTGCTGCTTGGCGATCTTCTCCTCGCCGCCGCCGAGCAGGGCCGCCTCGCGGCGCTCGTGGAGCTGCTCGGTGAGGTCGGTGAGCGGCGCGGTGCCGGGGAGCAGGTGGCGCTTGCCGGTGTCCGAGTCGGCGGCCATCAGCGTCCCTCCCACTTCGGCTCGCGCTTCTCGAAGAAGGCGGCGACGCCCTCGCGCAGGTCCTCGGTGGTGAAGGTGAGGGTCAGCTGGGAGCGCAGGAACTCGAGCGCGTCGTCGAGCGCCATGTCGGACTGCCGGGACATCGCGTCGTGGCCGAGCTTCATCAGCAGCGGGCTCTTCGAGGCCAGCCGGGTCGCCCAGTCGGCGACCGCGGCGTCGAACTCGTCGGCCGGGACGACCTTGTTGGCGAGGCCGAAGTCGACCGCCTCCTCGGCGCTCAGCCGGTCACCGAGCAGCATCATCTCGTTGACCTTCTTGCGCGGAACGTTGCGGTAGATGAGCGCCATGATCATGTAGGGGAAGGCGCCGACGTTGATCTCGGGGGTGGCGAAGGCGGCGCCCTGCTTGGCGATCACGAGGTCGCAGGAGAGGGCGAGCCCGAGGCCGCCGGCCATCACGTGGCCGTTGGCGGCGCAGAGCGAGGGCTTGCCGAGCCGCGGCATCAGCCGGAAGAATTCGAGGAAGAGGTCGGAGGCGTAGTGCTTCTGGATCAGCGAGGCGTCGGCGGCGAAGCCGCCGAGGTCGGCGCCCGCGCAGAAGACCTTGTCCCCCGCCCCGGTGAGCACGACGGCACGGACCTCCTCGGAGTCGCGCGCCATTTCCATCGCGGCGACGACCTCGGAGAGCATCCCGCCGGAGAGCATGTTGCGCTTCTCCGGGTCGTTCAGCGTCACTGTGGCGACGCCGCCTGAGACCTCGTAGAGGACCTTGTCGAAGCTCCCGGCACCCATCGGGGCGGAACGATAGCGCGTTATCGAAAGTAGGAAGTTCTACTTACCGCAAGGTCTGGGTGGGTCACTGCCTCAGAGTGTCGTGGCCGCCGCCGCCGCGCAGCCTGTCGTGGCCGGGGTCGCCGACCAGGACGTTGTCGCCCTCGTCGCCGATCAGCTTGTCGGCGAAGCGAGAGCCGATCACGTCCTCGATCGAGCGCAGCGAGTCGTGCCCGGCGGACTTGAGGGTCTTGTGCCTGGCGAGGTCGACCACGACCCCGGCGGGTTCGGGCGAATAGTCGACCGTGTCGGTGCCGGGACCACCGTTGACAGAGTCGTGCCCCTTTTCTGGCGTGATCGTGTCGTTGCCGCCGTCGCCGCTCAGGGTGTCCCAGCCGATGCCGCCGCTGATGCGGTCGCCGCCGGAGCCGCCGGAGAGCGTATCGATGCCCCGTTCGCCGGCGATCACGTCGTGGCCCGCGCCGCCCTTGATCGTGCCGTCGCCGGCGTTCTCGTCGAGGTGGTCGCGCCCCCCGCCACCGGCGATGAAGTCGTTGCCCCGTTCACCCTTGACGTGGTCGTTGCCGCCTTCGGCGAAGACCAGGTCGCTGCCCCTGCCGCCGAAGACCCGGTCCGCGCCGCCGCCGGCGCAGATGCGGTCGTCGCCGCCGAGGCTGTGGATGACGTCGTTGCCCGGACCGGTGACGATCACGTCGGGCGCCTTGGTGCCGGTGATGTGGTCGCCCCCGGCGGTGCCGACGATCGTCGCCCTCCTGCCATCGCAGATCGGGCGGCCCCTGTGGGAGCGCGCCACAGCCGGCAGCACGAGAAGGGCAAGCGCGGCGAGCAACGGTGCGAGGAAACGAACGCGGCCGATGGGTCGAGGATAGAGAGGGTCGACAGCGGGGCGGACTCAGCCCGGCCGCCGGGGCGCGCAATCCAGCCCGGCCGCGGGGGCCCTCCGCTCCGTGCCGGGTGGGCCTGCGCTTCACTTCGTCGAAAGTAGGAAGTGCTACTGTCCACTCGCCTTCGGGGCGGGCACGGGAGCGCCCCGGTCAACCGACCAGAGGAGAGAACCGTGGCGACCGCGACCTCAGACGGCTCCAGCGTCATCAAGCCCGACCACGCGGCGGGACGCAAGCACTTCATCTTCAGCCAGGAGCACGAAGACCTGCGTGAGTCGATGCAGGCCTGGGTGAAAAACGAGCTCTACCCCCACCGCAACGAGTGGGAGGAGACCTACTGGCCCACCTCGGCGATGGAACGGGCGGGCGAGCTCGGCTTCCTCGGCCTCTGCTTCCCGGAGGAGTACGGCGGCCAGGGCGGCGACTACTACTACTCGCTGGTGCGGGCCGAGTGCATGAGCTACTCGGGCTCGGGCGGGACCAACATGGCCTTCGCGGTGCAGTCCGACATGGTGCTGCCGCCGATCCACCTGCTCGGCACCGAGGCGCAGAAAAAGCGCTACCTCGAGCCGGGGCTGAAGGGCCAGAAGGTCGGCTGTCTGGCGATCACGGAGCCGGGCGCCGGGTCCGATGTCGCCGGAATCCGCACGACCGCGATACGCGACGGTGACGAATTCGTCATCAACGGCTCGAAGACGTTCATCACCAACGGGCCGCGCGCCGACTTCATCGTCCTCGTCACGAAGACCAACCCGGAGGAGCGCCATGCCGGGATCACCCTGTTCGTGATCGACCTCAAGGACGACGACGGCAACCACGTCCCCGGCTTCACCGTCTCGGCGGAGCTCGAGAAGATGGGCATGCACGCCTCCGACACCGGCGAACTGGCCTTCGAAGACGTCCGCGTCCCGGCCGACTCGATCCTCGGTGAAGAGGGCAAAGGCTTCTACCACATCGCCTGGGAGCTCCAGGGCGAGCGCCTGGTCGCCGCCGCGGGCTGCCACGCGGGGGCGGAACGGATGATCGAGAAGTCGATCGAGTACGCGAACGAGCGTGAAGCCTTCGGCCGCCCGATCGGCAAGTTCCAGGCGCTTCGTCACAAGATCGCGGAGATGGCGACCAAGACCGAGGCCGCCAAGGCACTGACCTACGCGACGGCCTGGCGCTTCGCCAACGGCGAGTACCCGGTGCGCGAGATCACGATGGCGAAGCTCAATGCCTCGCGGGTCGCCTGCGAAGTCGCCGACGACACGATCCAGATCTTCGGTGGCTATGGCTACATGAAGGAGTACGAGGTCGAGCGCGTCTACCGCGACGTCCGCCTCAACCGGATCGGCGCCGGCACCGACGAGGTGATGCTCGACGTGATCGGGCGGAGCTACGGGCTGTAGGGCGGCCGATCAGTGATTGCCGAGGAGGATCGTGGCGATGACGACCATGAAGCCGATCAGCGTCGAACCCCAGAGGTAGATCACCAGCTGCCGCAGATCTCGAAAGTCGCCTTCGATCTTGCGAGCTAGTTCGTTCAGCCGCTCGTCGTTCCAGGTCGTCCGCTCCATCGCTCGACCGTACTCGTCCGCGGCGCAGATTTCTCGGTTCGTTACAGAGAATTTGCATTCGGCAGGATGAGCGCCCCGGTCGTCAAGGACAGCGGGGCGCGGGCGGTGCTGCCGCCGTTCGGCGCGGAGCACGCGGAGTTGCGAGAGACCGTCTCGCGGTTCGTCACCGCCGAGATCGCGCCGCACGTCGATGAGTGGGAGAAGGCGCGTGAATTTCCCCGCGACCTGTATCGGCGATGCGCCGAGCTCGGGTTCCTGGGACTGAAGTTCCCGGAGCGCTATGGCGGCCAGGGCGGCGACCACCTTCACGACGCGGTTTGGGTCGAGGAGCTGGCGCGCTCCGGCGGCTCGGGCGGAGTCGCCGCGGGCCTCAACGCCCACACCTCGATCGCGATGCCGCCGATCTTCAACTTCGGCACCGAGGAGCAGAAGCAGCGCTGGCTGGTGCCGGGAATCGCGGGCGAGAAGATCGGCGCGCTGGGGATCACCGAGCCGGGCGCCGGCTCCGACGTCGCCGGAATCACCACCACGGCCAGGAAGATCGACGGCGGCTACCTCGTCAACGGCGCCAAGACCTTCATCACCAACGGCGTCCGCGCCGACTTCCTCGTCTGCGCCTGCAAGACGACCGAGGCTGGCGGCCACGACGGCATCTCCTTCCTCGTCCTCGAGCGCGACATGCCCGGCTACGAGGTGACGCGGAAGCTGGAGAAGCTCGGCTGGCACTCCTCGGACACCGGCGAGCTGTCGTTCACCGACGTCGAGGTGCCGGCCGCGAACCTGCTCGGCGAGGAGAACGGCGGCTTCCGCCTGATCATGGCCAACTTCGCCTGGGAGCGCCTGCTGATGGCCGTCGGCGCCGTCGGCGCGATGCAGCGTCTGATCGACGTCGCCGTCGCCTACGCCCTCGACCGCGAAGCCTTCGGCCGCCCGATCGGCAAGTTCCAGGCGATCCGCCACCAGATCGCCGAGATGGCGACCAAGGCCGAGGTCTCCCGCGCCCTCACCTACGACGCCCTGCGCCTCTTCCACACCGGCCAATCCTGCATCCGCGAGGTCTCGATGGCCAAGCTGCTCACCCAACGCAGCGCCCTCGAGATCGCCGACCAGACCCTGCAGATCCATGGCGGCTACGGCTACACCCGCGAGTACGGCATCGAGCGGGCCGTCCGCGACGCCCGCCTCGGCCCGATCGGCGGCGGCACCGATGAGGTGATGAAGGAGATCATCGGCAAAACGATGGGCCTGTAATTTCGGTGGTGGTGATCTACCTGCTGCGACACGGGGACGCGGAGCACGGCGACATGGACGACGCGGCGCGGCGGCTGACCGAGAAGGGGGAACGGCAGGCTCGGGTGGCCGGACTCGCTCTGAAAAAGCTGGGCGCGGGGATCGAGGCTTGTCTCGCCTCGCCGAAGGTGCGGGCGTACGACACCGCGCGGCTCGCCTGCGAGGCGCTCGGGGTCGAGGTGGAGGTGACGGAGGCGCTCCGGGGCGGGCCTTTTGACGCGCTCGAACTGGCCGCGGGACGCGGTGAGGTGCTGCTCGTCGGGCACGAGCCGGACTTCTCACGGGAGGTGGGGCGACTCACGGGAGCCAACGTGAAGATGAAGAAGGGCGGCATCGCGGTGGTCGACGGGTCGATGCTCGTCGCGCTCCTCCGCCCCAAGGACCTCGAGCGGATCGTGGGCTGAGCGCGCGACCGGTGCGTTCGTCGCTTGATGGGGATAGGCCCCCAAGCGACGAACGCAGTCGCTAGTGGAAGATCAGAAACGCCGTGCCTCTGATGATCAGCAGGCAGCCGAGGGTGAGGGCGACGTAACCGGCGGCTCGGGCGGCGTTGCGGGAGATCCAGCCGCGGAACCTCACGACGGCGGCGGCGGTCCATTTCGGGGCGAGGTAGAAGCCGATCAGCGGCAGCTCCAGGAGGAGCTGCTGGATCAGGCAGAAGACGATCACCGCGAGGGCGGTCGACACGGTCGGCCACTCCAGCTTCGACATTTTGTTGAGCGCCACCAGGTAGGAGGCTCCGGGCAGGGACAGGAGGGCGCCGACCGCGAAGGTGATGCGCATCGAGCCGCGCCCGAGCAGCCGTTCCGGCAGCGATTCCTTGTGCTCTTCGTGGCCGTGCTTTTCTTCATGGCGGCGGCGACGGTTCGCTTTGATCTGTTCCACCCGGCCGGAGAGGAGCGCCCAGCCGACGATCACGAGGATCGCGCCGAAGACGAGGTCCTCGAGCGGGCTCAAGGTCTTCTTGCCCGATTCCACCCCGCTCGAGTTGTGCAGGGAGAAGACGATCGCCAGCCCCAGCCCGATGCTGGAGAGGTAGGCGCCGAGGAGGTAGCCGGTGATCAGCCTCCGCGGCTCCGGCAGCAGCATCATGATCGTCACCGCCGCCAGCAAGGTCGGGTTGAACATCGCCAGCAGCGAGAGCAGGAAGATGCTGAAGACGTCGCCCACGGGCGGGATTCATCTCATGCCGGGCGGACGCGGGCAAGCGACGGGGCCGCAGAGTCCGGGTTGTCGGGCCGCGGCGAAACTGGCCGGCGGGCCAGGATTGCGCGAGTCCGTGTAGCCTCCGCGACCGACTTCACGAGCTAGGAGAGGGGAACTGATGGGACTTCTGGACGGCAAAGCCGCGATCGTGACCGGGTCGGCGCGGGGGATCGGACGGGCGACCGCCGAGCTCTTCGCGGCGGAGGGCGCGAAGGTGCTGATCAACGACCTCGACGCCGATGTCGCGCAGCAGGCGGCCGCCGAGATCAGCGGCGAGACCGCGGTGCACGCGGGCGACCTGACCAAGGAGGGCGCGGCCGACGAGCTTGTCGCCGCCGCGGTCGACGCGTTCGGCAACATCGACATCGTCGTCAACAACGCCGGCTACACCTGGGACGGCGTCGCCCACAAGATGACCGACGCGCAGTTCCAGGCGATGCTCGACATCCACACGATCGTCCCGTTCCGGGTCGCCCGGGCGCTGGCCCCGCACTGGCGCGGCGCCGCCAAACAGGAGCGCGAGGAAGGCAAAGAGGTCTTCCGCAAGCTGATCAACACCTCCTCGACCTCGGGGATGATGGGCAACCCCGGCCAGGTCAACTACTCGGCGGCCAAGATGGGCGTCGTCGGCCTCACCAAAACGCTGGCCAAGGAGTGGGGCCAGTTCAAGATCAACGTCAACGCGGTCGCCTTCGGCTTCGTCGAAACCCGCCTCACCGCGGCCAAAGAGGCGGGCGAAGAGATGACCTCGCCGAGCGGCGAGAAAATTGAGCTCGGCATCCCGGAGCAGATGCGGGCGATGGCCTCGGCGGTCATCCCGCTCGGCCGCCCGGCGACGCCGACCGAGGCCTCCGGCCCGGTCCTCTTCCTCGCCTCGCCGCTGGCCAACTACGTGCACGGCCAGGTGCTGAACATCACCGGCGGCATGTTCGGGGGGATGTACACCTGAGCGAGCCGCACTACCTCCGCTACGCCGACCAGCTCTGGCCGATCACCAACCGGCTGGCGGGCGCCCACACCTTCCTCTACCGGAGGACGGGTGGGCGCCTCGGCGGTCGGGTCCCGGGTGGGCCGGGGCGGATGCTGCTGCTCGACCACGTCGGGGCCAAGAGCGGCACCCTGCGCACCTCGCCCCTGCTTTACATCCCGGACGGGGAGAACCTCGTCATCGTCGCCTCGAAGGGCGGCTTCCCGAAGCACCCCGCCTGGTTTCACAACCTGCGCGCCAACCCGGTCACCTACGCCCGGGTCGGTTCGGAGCGGCGGCGGGTGCGGGCGCGGGTCGCGACCGCGGAGGAGCGCCCGCGGCTCTGGGACCTGGCCGTCGCCGTCTGGCCCGGCTACGAGGATTACCGGGTGCGGACCGACCGCGAGATCCCGCTCGTCGTCCTCGAACCGGCCTAGCCGTGGAGAGAAAGTCGGTCTATGAGCGACTAAGTCTCCGCAGGGGTGGCGGACTGCGGATTGACGGTGATCGGGGGGCCGTCCGAGGTGCGTCCCCGGCGTGGG
>DASXMH010000158.1:0-56129 GCA_036495785.1 Solirubrobacterales bacterium | reverse complement strand
TGCCGGAAGGGTTCCCGGACCGTCACGGGACACGCGCAAGGCGCGCCCATCCCCACCTAACCAGCCGGACCTAGGTGGGGATGGGCGCGCCGGTCTTGGCGGTCCGGGGCCGCCGGGTCAACGGTTCGGCGGTCTGGAGCGCGCCGGGCGTGGAATCAGGCGTTAGCGGCCGGCCCGAATCGTCGGTCCGGGCCCCGGGATCAGGCGGCTAGGCGTCCGGTTCGGCTTCTTCGGCCGCTTCGGCTTCTTCGGCTTCTTCGCCGAGGATCACGAAGAGGCTCCAGGCGGAGACCGCCGCCCAGACGGCCTCCAGCAGCACGAAGCCGATCTGCCCTTCGACCACCGCGAGGATCGCCAGGATCACCGACCCGACCACGTTCAGGGCCAGGTAGAGGCGCGAGTCGGTCGGCAGCTCGCCGAGCTGGCTGGCGGCGAAGGCGCCGAGGATGGTCAGCGCGCCGATGATCTGGATGACCTGGGCCATGTGCCGAGACTAGAGCGCCCGGGCGGACGGGCGCCGGCCGGGTAGGTTGCGACGATGGCAACGAGCGAGATTCCATGGCGCGGCCCCGGCGACGGCCGCCCCACCCTGCCCCTGCCGCCGGCCCCGATGCCGCTCCGCCGTGACGGCGCCCTGCGCAAGCGCTGGCGCTACGTCGGCTTCTACGGCGAGGCGCTGATGCTCTGCGCGGCGCGGGCGGAGGTCGGGCCCCTCGGCCAGTCCTTCTGGGTCCTCTGGGACCGCGAGCGCGGCCGCGAGCTCGCCCACACGGCGCTCCGCCCTGGCAGCCGCGAGGTCGTCCTCGACGGCCCTCGTCTCGTGATCGACGCGCCCGGCCTCCACGCCGACCTGCACCTCGGCGACGCCGAGCCGATCGAATCGATCTGCCCCGGCGGCGGCGACGGCTGGGGTTGGACCCGCAAGCGCGCCGGGGTCCCCTTCGAGGGTGTCGTCGAGATGCCGGGGCGACGAACCCGGATCGAGGGCCTCGGCGTCGACGACGAATCGGCCGGCTACCAGGCCCGGCACACGAGCTGGCGTTGGTCGGCCGGAGTCGGGACCGCCGCGGACGGCCGCGACCTCGCCTGGAACCTGGTCGAGGGCATCAACGACCCGCCCGAGCGCAGTGAGCGCACCGTCTGGGCCGACGGCATCCCCCACGAGCCCGCGCCCGTCGCCTTCGACGCCCTCGATGCGGTCCGCTTCGCCGACGACTCCCGCCTCGACTTCACCGGCGGCGCCGAGCGCGCCCGCGACGACAACTTCGGCCTGATCCGCTCCACCTACCGCCACCGCTTCGGCACCTTCGCCGGCGCCCTCGACGGCATCGCCCTGGCGGAAGGCCGCGGCGTGATGGAGTCCCACACCGCCCTTTGGTGACGCTCCCTCCGGGTGAGTTCGCACTTTTCTTCGCTATCCGACGATTACTGCGAACTCAACCGGGGCGCTCACCACGTGTCCACCGGGCGGGGACGATCGGGCGGCGCACCGCTCCCGCGCCCCGCCGCCCGCAGCGTCCGCGCGATCACATCCCTGGTCTCCGCCGGGTCGATCACGTCGTCGATCTCGAACAGCGTCGCGGCGTTCAAGGCCTTGGCGTTCTCTTCGGCCGCGGCGGTCAGCTCGCGCACCCGACGCTCTCTCTCGTCCTCCTCGGCAATCTCCTCGAGCTCCTTGCGCAGCGCCAGCCGCACTGCCCCTTCCAGCCCCATCGGCCCGAGGTGCGCACCGGGCCACGCCACGGTCAGCAGCGGCTCGTGCAGGCTGCCGCCGGCCATCGCCTGCGCGCCCAGCCCGTACCCGCGCCGCAGCACCACGGCGATCAGCGGCACCCGCAGGGCCGCGCCGCCGACCAGCAGCCGTGAGGCGTGCCGCACCAGGCCGGTCGCCTCGGCCTCCGGCCCGACCATGAATCCCGGCGTGTCGAGCAGCGAGACGACGGGCAGGCCGAAGGCGTCGCAGAGCGCGAGGAAGCGGGCCGCCTTATCGGAGGCGTCGCTGGTGATCGCCCCGGCCATGTGGCGTGAGTCGTTGGCGATGAAGCCGAGCGGCCGGCCTTCGATCCGCGCCAGCGCGGTCACCAGCTCCGGCGCGAAGCGCTCGCGCAGGAAGGTCACCGAGCCCGCGTCGGCGAGCGTCTCGATCACCGGCCCGACGGCGAAGGCACGCCGCGCCCGCTCCGGGACCAGGTCGCGCAGCGTCGCCTGGTCGGTCGCCTCCCCTGCGGGCGTCGCTCCCTGGAAGTAGCCAAGCAGCCGCTTCACCGCCGCCGTCGCCTCGCGCTCGTCCGCGGCCACCACGTCGACCACCCCGTTGCGGGCCTGCGTCTCCAGTGGCCCGACCTCGTCGGGATCGACCTTGCCAAGGCCGCCGCCCTCGATCATCGCCGGCCCGCCCATCCCCAGCGAGGAGCCCTCGGTGGCGACGATCAGGTCCGAGCACCCGGCCAGCACCGCGTTGCCCGCGAAGCAGCGCCCGGCGACGATCGCGATCCGCGGCACCAGCCCCGAGAGCCGTGCCCAGAGAGCGAAGGCCCGCGTGTCGAGCGCCGAGACGACCGGGTAGTCGGTGTCCCCGGGCCGCCCGCCGCCGCCCTCGGCGAAGAGCACCGCGGGCAGCCGCATCCGCTCGATCAGCTCGAACAGCCGGTCCTTCTTGCGGTGCCCGAGCGCCCCCTGCGTCCCGGCCAGCACCGTGTAGTCGTACGAGAGGACCGCGCAGCCGGCGCGCTCGCCGAACAGCTCGCCGTTGACCGCCGCGGTGCCGCCGATGAAGCCGTCGGCCGGCGTCCGCGCGAGCAGGTCGTCGAGCTCGCGCCGCCCCCGCTGCGCGGCGATCGCGTAGCGCCCGTACTCGACGAAGCTGCCCGGATCGACCAGGTCGGCGAGGTTCTCGCGCGCCGTCCGCCCGCCCGCCGCATGGCGCCGCGCCACCGCCTCGGGTCGCGCCGGGTCTTCGGTCAGCGCCCGCCGCGCGCGCAGCTCGGCGAGGTCCGGGCGCTCCGCCGCGCCGCCCTCGTCCCCGGCCCCGCCGACCGCGGTCACCTCAGCCCGCTTCGAGCAGCGCCGCCAGCCGCTTCATGCCTTTGCCGTTGGCGCGGCGCATGAAGGCGCGGGAGACGAAGGGCACGAGGCGTTCCGAGCGCGGCGTCTTCAGCCACTCGAGCTCGAATTCGATCCGCGTGCGCCCGCCTTCCAACTCGACAAAGCGGTACGTGCCGCGCGTCTGGCGCTTGCCGTGGGCGCCCTCGCCTTCCTCGACGATCCGCTCCGGGGCCGTCGACTCGACCACCTCGAAGCTGACCTTCTCCCGCGCCCCGGGCGCGTCGACCTGCGCCTTCGTGATCGCCCCCACGCCCCGCGGCGGCCCCTCGAAGCGCCAGTCTTTGAAGAGGTGGTCCATCCACCGCTCGTGGTTGGCGGCGACGTCGACGTAGTCGAAGGCCTCCTGGCGGGGGCGACCAACCTCGACCGAGACGGTGACGGGCTCCGGCATCGGGCCCGATCCTAAGCGCTCGCCGCGCCGTCTCCGTCTTCGGCCCCGTTGGGGCTGTCCGTCTCGGCGCCGGCCTCGGGAACCCAGCCGTCGGGGGCCGGCTCGAAGGCGGCCATGCCGACGACCAGCGATGTCGGCTCCTCGCTGCTCTGCGACATCCGCCGCCGGCAGAGCTCGTGGATCGCCTCCAGTCGATTGGTGACGGCCTCGAACACCGCCGCAACTTCCGCCCACCCGGTCTCGTCGACCGCCATCGGCATCCAGTTCAGCGTGGTGTCCTCGCGGGCGTCCATCGTGCCCGCCTCGAGCGCGTCGGCGGCACGGTCGAAGAAGGTCCCCAGTGACGCCCCGGTGACCGCGTCGCGCAGCGACTTCGGCACTTTGCGCCAGTCCTGGTGGCCGATGTAGGAGCGCGGCCGGGCGCGGAAGTAGTGCTCGACCGCGCCGCGCCGCCGCGCCGTCGCCACCTGCTCGATGCAGCCGCATTTCTCCAGCACCCGTACGTGGTAGGCGACGTTGCCGAGCGGCGCCGAGAGCAACTCGGTCAGCTCGCTCGGGCTAGCCTTGCGAACCTGGACGACTTCGAGGATCTTGACCCGGAGCGGGTGGCCGAGCGCCCGCACCAAACGCTGGTCGATGCGGTTCGGTCGGTTCGAGTTCATTGCTCGGGCAGTTTTGCGTAGGTACGCTGGCGGGAGGCAACAATCGCTCGTTTGTGTTGGTCGATTCGACCATAATGTTCAGTCCCGCTAAAGGGGCGGCGCGCCGAATTCGGCTTCCCAGCGCGCCGCAGGCCCCTTTCGAGCAAGCCTCAGTTGCCCTTCGAGACGCTCTGCGCCGGCGCCGCGACCGCCGTCCGATCGATCTTCATCTCGTCACCTCCTTCCCCGCACTCTCCCTGGGTCTAGGATGGAGGCCAGTTTGAAGAAAACTGATCACTCAAACAACGTTTCTGTATGTTTTCGACCGCACCAAGCGGGTTCTCAATGCGATCCGATTTAATACAGCCGGGTTACTAACTCAGGTTTTTGGAGAGGAATTCTTTGGGAGCAACTCCGACCAAGCCCGTTTCCGGACCGAAGCCCGACTTCGTCAGCCCACAACTGGCCGCGGCGATGTCGCATCCGACCCGCGTCCACGCGATGAGCATCCTCGGCGAGCGGGCCGCCTCGCCGCGCGAACTTGCCGAGGAGATGGACGAGCCCCTCAATAACGTCACCTATCACGTGAACCAGCTCCGCGACCTCGGCTGCATCGAACTGGTGCGAACCGAGCCGCGGGCCGGCGGTCGGGTCCTCGAGCGCTTCTACCAGACCACCCAACGCGCCTACTTCGACGATGACGCCTGGGCGGAGCTCAGCCAGAAGGAACGCCTCGGCGTCAACTCGACGATCATCAAGATGATGGCCAAAGACCTCGCGGTCGCGATGGCCGGCGGCACCTTCTTCGCCGACGACGACAAGCACCTCAGCCGCTGGCCGATCCAGGTCGACGAGACGGGGTGGGGAGAAATCCGCGAGGCCCTGACCCGTGCCGGGCGGGAGCTCTTCGAGATCGAGGGACGGGTGGCCCAACGCCGTGAAGCCGGCGAGGAAACCTCGATCAACGTCAAGGTCAATCTGATGCAGTACCGCTCGCCGTCGCCCGACGGCGAGCCACCCGCCGACGCCTAACCGCGAATCGCCTTGCCGACGATGTCCTTGACCCTGGCCCGGTCGCGCGAGCTGAGGTTGCCGGGCCGGCCGCGCGACTTCTTCAGCAGGCCCCAGAACTCCGACTGCTCCTTCTCGGTCAGGTTCTCCCGCACCCGGTCGCGGCCCTTCTGGGCGAGCCAGAGGGTGATCGCCCAGACCGTTTTCCAGGGGACCTTCCTCCAGATCCAGGGCACGGCGCGGCGGGCGATCCAGGTGGGCATGGCCTGACGGTACCCGCCCTCGTGGCGCCCTGACCGGACATTAGGCTTGGCGCGTGCAGGACGCCGACCGCCGCCCCCGCCGGTGATCGCCGCGCTCGCGGCTGCCGTGACCGGCCCGCGCGGGCGGTGGGTGACGATCGCCGTCTGGGCGGCGCTTGGGGTCGGCGGCTTCGTCGGCCGCTCCCACATCGGCGACGTCAGCGCCGCCGGGCAGTCCTCCTTCCTGCCGAAAGGAGCGGAATCGATCCGCGCCCTGGAAGTGCTCGGCGGCTCCTCCGGCCACGGCGCCGGCGGCGCCGGCGAAGAGGTGCCCGCGGTGGTCGTCTTCGCCCGCCAGGACGGCGGTCGCCTCAGCCCTGCCGACCTGAATGCGATCGGCCGGCTCGGCAAGGGCCTGAACCGGCTGGCGATCACCGGCGCGACGCCGGTGATCGCCCCCTTCTCGGCGGCAGCGGCGCGGCCGCTCGGCGGCATTGCCAGGCTCACCCACGGGATCGGGCCGATCTCGCGCAACCACCGGGCGGCGCTGGTCGTGCTGGCGATCAACGCGTCCGACCGCGGCGCGCTCCGCAACGGAGTCGGGGAGATGCGTCAGTTCCTCGACGCCCATGCGGTTCCCGGGCTGAACGCCTACGTCACCGGGCCGGCCGGGATCGCCGCCGACCTCGACCGGATCGCGAACGAAGCAGGCGACACCCTGCTGATCGCGACGCTCGGCCTCGTCCTCATCCTGCTGCTGCTCGTCTACCGGGCGCCGCTGCTTGCCCTCCTGCCGCTGATCGCCGTCGGCGCCGCCTACATGGTCGCGATCGGGATCGCCTACCTGGTGATCAAGGCAGGCTGGATCGTCGTCAACACCGAGGGCACCTTCCTCCTGCTGGTGCTCGTGTTCGGCGCCGGCACCGACTACTCGCTGCTGCTCGTCCACCGCTACCGCGAAGAGCTGCAGCGCGGCCGACCCGCCGCCGAAGCGCTGCCGCGAGCGCTGCGCGAGAGCCTCCCGGCGATCGCCGCCTCCGGCGGCACCGTGATCGCGGCGATGCTCGTGCTGCTCGTCGCCGACCTGCAGTCGACCCACTGGCTGGGGCCGATCCTGGCGATCGGCATCGCGGTGATGATCTGCTCGGCGTTCACCCTCCTCCCCGCCCTGCTCGCGGTGCTCGGCGAGCGCGCCTTCTGGCCCGCCGCGGCGGCGGCTCGAAGCGAGGGGCCGAGCCGCTGGGAGTCCGTCGCGGCGCTGGTGGCGCGCCGGTCGCGGCCGATCATCGTGCTCGTCACGAGCGGCCTCGTCGCCCTCGCCCTCGGCAACCTCGTCCACCACGGCACGATCGGCTTCGGCCAGGGTGAGACCGAGGCGACCAACTCGAGCGAAGGGACCGAAGTCCTGGGCGAGAACTTCCCGCCCGGGCTCGCCTCACCGCTCACCGCGGTGGTGCCGGCGGGCGAAGCGCCGCGGGTCACGGCCGGGATGGAAGGCCTCGACTCGGTGCGGCTCGCCGTCCCCGTCCCCGCCTCGGCGGGCTTCGAATCGGCGGCGGTCGTCCTCATCCTCAGCGGCAATCCCTACTCGGGCGAAGCCGCCGAGGACGTCGAAGCGATCCGCGAACGCCTGCACGAGCTCTCGCCCCGCGCCCTGCTCGGCGGCCTTCCGGCCGAGAACTGGGACGTCGAGCAGACCAATGCCCGCGACACCCGCCTGATCGTGCCGCTGGTGCTGCTCGTGGTCGGGCTGATCCTGGCGGCGGTGCTGCGGGCGATCGCCGCGCCGCTCTACCTGATGGCGACCGTCGTCCTCTCCTTCGCCGGCACCCTCGGCCTCTCCACCTTCGCCTTCGCGGTGGTCGGCGGCGAGGGAATCACCTTCGACCTCACCCTGCTCGCCTTCCTCTTCCTGGTCGCGCTCGGCGTCGACTACAACATCTTCCTGATGACCCGGGTGCGCGAGGAGGCGGCCCGCCACGGCACCCGCGAGGGCTCGCTGCGGGCGCTGGTCGCCACCGGCGGCGTCGTCACCGGCGCCGGGCTGATTCTCGCCGGGACCTTCGCCACCCTGACCCTGCTGCCGCTGGAGGAGCTGATCCAGATCGGCGCCACGGTCGCGGTCGGGGTCCTGATCGACACCTTCGTCGTCCGGGCGCTCCTGATCCCGGCGATCACCTACCGGCTCGGCGAGGGGGCCTGGTGGCCGGCGCGGCACCGCGCCCCGGCCGCAGCGCCCGCGCCCTCTAGTAGTTCGGGGTCCGCTTGACCTTGTGGCGCTCCGCCTTGTGGGCGGTGCCCTTCTTCTCCAGCGTGTCGCAGGCGTGTTCGATGTCGTGCGCGAGGCGGTCGATCTGGGCGCGGCTCAGGGTGTGCTTGACCAGCGCCCGCAGCACCTTCACCTCCTGCGCGTTCGGCGGCATCGTGTAGGCGGGCAACATCCAGCCACGCTCCGCCGCGACCTGCCAGGAGACGTCGAACTCGTCGTAGCCCTTGCCGTCGATCAGCTTGAACGCGACCAGCGGCAGCTGCTCCTCGTGCTCGCCGATCAGTTCGAAGTGGCCGCAGCGGTCGAGCTTCTCGACCAGCGCCTTCGCGTTCGCCGCCATCGACTGCATCACGTAGCCGTAGCCCTCGCGCCCGAAGCGGACGAAGTTGTAGTACTGGGCAAGCACCATCGAGGCGCCGGTGGAGAAGTTGAGGGTGAAGGTCGCGTCGACCTCCCCGAGGTAGTTCTCGTAGAAGATGAGGTGCTCGGCGAGGTCCGATTTTTCGCGGAAGACGAGCCAGCCGATCCCCGGGTAGACGAGCCCGAACTTGTGGCCGGAGACGTTGATCGAGCGCACCTGCCCGAGCCGGAAGTCCCACTCCGACTCGGGGTAGAGGAACGGCCAGACGAAGCCGCCGCTCGCCGCGTCGACGTGGATCGGCACGTCGTGCCCCTTCTCCTCCTTCAGCCGCAGCAGCAGGTCGTTGATCCCCTTGACGTCGTCGGCGTGGCCGGTGAAGGTCGTGCCGAGGACGGCGGCGACGCCGATCGTGTTCTCGTCGACGTGGGGCTCGACGTCCTCGGGACCGATCGTGTACTTGCCTTCCTGCAGCGGCACGATCCGCGGTTCGACGTCGAAGTAGCGGCAGAACTTTTCCCAGACGACGTGGACGTCGCCGCCGAAGACGAGGTTGGGCTTGTCGACCGCCTTGCCTTCCGCTTCCCGCCGTTCCTTCCATTTCCACTTCAGCGAGAGGGCGCCGAGCATGATCGCCTCCGAGGAGCCCTGGGTGCGGGCGCCGGTCGTCTCGCCGGGGGCGTTGTACAGATCGGCGAGCATGCGGATGCAGCGCTGCTCGACGTCGGCCGTGACCGGATACTCGGCGTGGTCGATGAAGTTGCGGTAGTTGTTCTCGGCGATCAGCTGCTGCGCCTCCGGCTCCATCCAGGTGGTGACGAAGGTGGCCAGGTTGCGGTTGGGATCGCCCTCGAGCTGCAGTTCCTCTTCGACCAGCCGCTGCGCGTCGAGCGCCGCCATGCCGGTCTTCGGGAACGGCCCGTCGGGTGCGTCTTCGGTCAGGAAGCGACCGCCGAAGAGCATCGCCTCGTCCATGGGGGCGGGTTCGGTAGCCATCTGGCGAAACTATCGGCGCGGGCGGCGCCGCGCTTGAAAATCTCGCTCAGCTGAAGCGATAGGTGAGGTGGACCGCTTCGGGGCCGCGGACGACGTCGACGAGCTCGGGGCCGTCCAGGTCGGCGGCGAGGTGGTCGAAGAGGCGCTCGCCGCCGCCGAGCAGGATCGGGACCTGGTGGACGACGATCTCGTCGAGCAGGCCCGCGGCGATCGCCTGTTGCAGGGTCTGGGCGCCGCCGCCGACGGAGACGTCCTGGTCGTCGGCCGCCCCCTTGGCTTCGGCCACGGCTTTCTCAATCCCGTCGGTGACGAAGTGGAAGCTGTTGCCGCCTTCGAGCTCGAAGGGTTCGCGGTCGTGGTGGGTGAGGACGTAGACCGGGCAGTGGAACGGCGGGTCGTCGCCCCACCAGCCCTTCCAGTCCTCGTCGGGCCAGGCGCCGCGGACCGGGCCGAACATGTTGCGGCCCATCACCACCCCGCCGATGTTCTGCTGCGCCGCTGCGAGCACCGCGTTGCTGGGATTCTCGTCCCCGTCACCGCCCTCCATTCCGTGCTCGCCCCGCCACGCGGCGAGCTTGAAGATCCATTCGTGGAGCGCCTCGGCGCCTTCGCCGAGCGGATCCTTCTCGCTCTGGTTCGGCCCCGCCATGTAGCCATCGAGGGAGACCGCGATCTGGGCTTTCACCTTCGGCATCGTCGCCTCAAACTTTCTTGCCGCCGTGAGCCTCCTCGACCGTCAACTCGGCGGTCGGTTCGGCTTCGAGGCGGCCATCGGGGATCGGCTCACCGGACCGGGCGGAGAGGCCGTAGGTGCCGGCGGCGAGCCGCTCTTCGGCCCGCTCGACCGCCTCGAGGCGGCGCCGCAGGTCCTGCTCGCGCCCGCCGGCCAACTCGTCTTCGTAGAGGTTCTCGCGGTTGAAGTCCCCGGCTGGGACCTGGGCGTCACTGTCCTCGCGGCCTTCACCGCGCACCGAGGCGAGCTCCGCTTCGACCCGCTCGCGCTCCGCCTGCAGCAGCTCCTTCGCCCGCGCCTCGTCCATGTCCCTAAGCCTACCCATGATGAGTTCGCAGTTCTCGTCGGTATGCGGCGATAAGTGCGAACTCGAGCAGGGGTTGAGGTCCGGGAAGTGGAGCGCTATGCTGATAAAGCACTAACTACAGAAAGTGGACCTTGGCATGACTTACAGACTCGTTCCTCTCGACGACGCGATCGTCTTCCCGACCGTCACCGCGACCCTGCCGATCGACGTCGGCGCGGACGAGCGCGTCTTTCTGATCCCCCGCAGTGACGGCGAGTACGGCCGCGTCGGCGTAGTCGCCGAGGTGGTCGAGCACGGCACCTCGCGCCGCGGCCGCCCGGTCGCGACCGTGGTCGGACTGCACCGCGGCATCGCCGGGATCGCCCAGGCGGGCGACGACTCCGGCGCCCTCCACGTCGAGGTCCAGGAGATCCACGACGGCCACCCCGACGATGAGCACACCCGCGACCTGGTCCGCGAGTACCGCGCCCTGGTCGAGGAGATCCTCGAGCTGCGCGGCGACGACGGCCGCATCGCCACCTTCCTGCGTTCGATCGAGGAGCCCGGTGCCCTCGCCGACACCTCCGGCCTCTCCCCCGACATCCCCAACGAGGGCAAGGTCCGCCTGCTGGAGACGATCGACGTCACCCAGCGGCTGGAGATCGCGGTCGAGCTGCAGCGCGAGCGCCTCGCCGAGCTGCAGGTCCGCTCGAAAATCCGCGACGACGTCGAGTCGGGCGCCCAGAAACAGCAGCGCGAGTACTTCCTGCGCAAACAGATGGAGTCGATCCGCAAGGAGCTGGGCGAGGACGAGACCGATCTGATCGGCGAGTACGAGACGAAGATCGCCGAGGCCGGCATGCCGGAGGCGGTCGCCGAGCAGGCGACCAAGGAGCTGCGCCGACTGGAGCGCCAGGGCGAGCAGTCGCCCGAGAGCTCGATGATCCGCAGCTACCTCGACTGGCTGATCGCGGTGCCGTGGAGCAAACGATCCGAGGACAAGCTCGACCCGAACCACACGCGTGAGGTGCTGGACGCCGACCACGCCGGGCTCGAGGACGTGAAGAAACGGATCACCCAGTTCGTCGCCGTCCGCAAGCTGCGCGAGGAGCGCGCCTCCGAGATCGAGGAGGACAGCCGCGCCAACGGCACGATCCTCACCCTGGTCGGGCCTCCCGGCACCGGCAAGACCTCGATCGGCGAGTCGATCGCCCGCAGCCTCGGGCGCGAGTTCGTCCGCATCAGCCTCGGCGGCCTGCACGACGAGGCGGAGATCCGCGGCCATCGCCGCACCTACATCGGCGCCCTGCCGGGACGGATCGTCCGTGCCTTGCGCGACGCCGAGACGATGAACCCGGTGGTCCTCCTGGACGAGGTCGACAAGGTCGGCGCCGATTGGCGCGGCGACCCGTCGGCGGCGCTGCTCGAGGTGCTCGACCCGGCGCAGAACCACTCGTTCCGCGACCACTACCTCGACGTCGAGGTCGACCTCTCCGAGGTCGTCTTCATCGCCACCGCGAACCTGCTCGACACGATCCCGGCGCCGCTGCTCGACCGCATGGAGATCATCGCCTTCGACGGCTACACGACCGAGGAGAAGCTGGCGATCGCCAAGGGCTACCTGGTGCCGCGGCAGCTGAAGCGCAACGGGCTGAAGCCGGAGGAGATCACGGTCGAGGACGACGTCCTCCGCGCGGTGATCTCCGAGTACACCCGCGAGGCGGGCGTGCGGCAGCTCGAGCGTGAGATCGGCAAGCTCCTGCGCGGGGCGGCGACGAAGATCGCCGGTGGCGGCACGGTTGGCGCGCCGATCCCGCTCGACATCGAGGCGGTCCGTGAGGCCCTCGGCCGGCAGAAAGTGTTCCAGGAGTCGGTGGAGCGCACGGCGATCCCGGGCGTCTCGACCGGCCTCGCGGTGACCGGCGCCGGCGGCGACATCCTCTTCATCGAGGCGACCGCCATGGACGGCGACAAAGGCCTGGTCCTGACCGGCCAGCTCGGCGACGTGATGAAGGAGTCGGCGCGGATCGCCCTCTCCTACGTCCGCTCGCACCGCGAGGAGCTGGGCATTCCGGAGGACCGGTTCCAGCGCGAGTTCCACGTCCACGTGCCGGCCGGGGCGATCCCCAAGGACGGGCCCAGCGCGGGCACGGCGATGACCACGGCGTTGGTCAGCCTGCTCAGCGGCCGCCCCGTCAAGCACACTGTGGGGATGACCGGAGAGGTGACCCTGCAAGGACGGGTGCTGCCGATCGGCGGCCTCAAGCAGAAGGTCCTGGCCGCCCACGCGGCGGGCCTGACCGAGGTGATCCTGCCCGAGCGCAACCGCGGCGACCTCGACGAGGTCCCCGAGGAGGTGCGCGAGCAGATGACCTTCCACCCGGTGATGAGCATCGACGAGGTGCTCGGGCTGGCGCTCGAGCCCGCGGAGGCCGGCGCTGATGTCGCCCAGGTGTCGTAGCTGCCAACCCGTGCCGAAGGAGCTCCGCGCCGCCGCGGGGCTCCTCGAGCGCCGCTGGACGATGGCGACCATCTACGCCGCCTCCAGCGGTGCCCACCGCTTCAACGAGTTCCGCCAGTCGCTGCCGGGGGTGTCGCCGACGACGCTCTCGGAGCGGCTGGAGCAGCTCGAGGCGGCCGGGATCGTCGAGCGGCGCCTGGTCGCCGGCCGTCCCCCCCACGCCGAATACGCCCTGACCAGCCGCGGCGAGCGCCTCGCGCTGGCGGTCGCGGGGCTGCTCGAGCACTAGCGTGGACTTCGCGCCGTCACACCGTGGCGGCGAAGGCCCGCCGCTCCTCCTGCTCCACGGCTTCACCGACTCCTGCCGGACCTGGGAGCCGGTGCTGCCGATGCTGGAGCGGCGCTTCGAGGTGCTCGCCCCGAACCTCGCCGGGCACGCCGGCGGGCCGGCCTTTGCCGACGGCGGGGCGAGCGACATGGCGATCGTCGACGCGGTCGAGGCGGCGCTGGACGAGGCGGGCTGGGAGGCGCCCGCGGTCGCCGGCAACTCGCTCGGCGGCTACATCGCCCTGCGCCTGGCGGCGCGGGGACGGGCCCGCTCGGTGGTGGCGCTGGCGCCGGCGGGCGGCTCGGCGCCGGACGACCCGGCGATCGCCGCGACCCTCGGCTACTTCAGGACGATGAGCGGCCTGGTCCGCGACGCCGCCCCGCGCGCCCACCCGATCGCCTCGACCCCGGAGGGACGGGCGAAAGCGACCGCTTTCTACGCGAGCAATGCCGACCACCTCTCGGCCGACCTCGTCGCCCACCAGATCCGCGCCGCGGCCGCCTGCGACACCGAGCCCCTGGTCGCCTTCGCCGAGCGCGAGGGCTGGCAGCTAGACCCGGAGCGGGTCGAGTGCCCGCTGCGCTTCGTCTGGGGCACCGAGGACCAGATCCTGGCCCTGCCCGGCGCCGCCGTCCGCTACCGCGATGAGTGGTTCCCGCACGCCGAGTGGGCCGAGATCGAGGGCGCCGGCCACTGCCCGCAGCTCGACCACCCGGTCGAGACGGCCGAGCTGATCGCCGGCTTCTCGGCCTAGGTGAGTGATCCACGCACGGCGGGTCCGATCCGGCCAGGTTGCACCAGCTCCACCGCGCCCGGGACCCTGACTCCGGCGCGCCCCGGACCGCCAGGTCCCGGCGCGTCCCGGACCGCCGAGTCCCGGGGCCGCCGGCCCCGGGGCGCCCGAACCGCCGACCCCGGCGCGCCCATCCCCACCTAGGTCCGGCTGGTCAGGTGGGGATGGGCGCGCCTTGCGCGTGTCCGGTGGCGGTGCCGGGACGGTCCCGTCACATCTCCCGAGGCAGCCGGCGGTGAGTTCGCACTTATCGTCTCTATCCGACGATTTCTGCGAACGCCCCAGGCGCGCGCGCCCGAAGAGTTCGCAGTTGACGCCAACATGTGGCGTCAACTGCGAACTCACCCGGGGGCCCGGCCGGTGCGTTCGCACTTGACGACAAATGGTGTCGCTGACTGCGAACTCACTCCGGGGGACCGGGCCGGGGCGCGTGGACGGCACGCTTCCGTGCTCCCTCCGCCGGGAAGCGCGCGGGAGTCGACACGCTTCCGTGCGCGGTCGGCACACCTACGTGCGCAGTCGGCCTGCCTCCGTGCGCCCGTTTCGTTGATGGCCGAAAACTCAAGCATGTCTTGAGTTTTCGGCCCATCAACGGACAGCTGCCGCAAAGGCGCGCGGGGCCGTGCCCGGGCCGTCACGTCGCAGGCGCCCGGGCGCGCCCGTCCCCACCTAACCAGCCAAGCCTAGGTGGGGACGGGCGCGCCTGCCCTGCGCAGGGCCCGCCCGGCCTAGGCGGCGGCGCCTGGGCCGGCGGGCGGCGGAGTCGTCGGCGCGGCGGGTGCGACGCCGTGGATCGCCAGGAGGCGGTAGTAGAGGACGGCGGCGACCAGGCCGCCGATCGGTGCGGTCAAGGTCGAAGCGAGTGCGCCGAAGACGATCCGCAGGATCGGACCGCCCGCGATCGCTTCGGCGATCGTGAGGAGGATGACGCCCGCGATCGTGGCGATCAGCGTGGCGACGATGACGGTTCCGAAGACCGTCCAGCCGTAGCCGCGGACCAGTTCGCGCGAGCGGCCGAAGGACTCGAGGACGGTTCTTTTCTCGATCACGATCGCGGGGGCGATCACGGCCCAGATCGTCAGCAGGATGCAGCCGGGAACGATGAGGAGGAAGAAGCCGATGCCGACCCCGATCCCATAAAGGATGCTGGCGCCGATCAGCGCTCCCAGCACCGGGCCGACCGAGCTGAAGAGCTCCCCGACCGAGGACTCGCGGGTGCCGTCCTGGACGTCGCGAACGAGGCTGACCACCATGCCCTGATAGAGGATCGCGGCGGCGAAGCTGACGACGTAGAAGATCAGCAGGGCGAGTGCGTCGGTGCGGCTGAGGATCCCGCCGAGGATCGAGACGACCAGGAAGAGCCAGAACGCGGCGGGGATCAGCACGCCGAAGTGCTGCTGGTAGAGGGCGAAGACTTCGTTCAGGGTCTCGCCGACGCTGAGCCTGCGGCCGCTGTTCATCCCCGCCAGATTCGACCCTGGGCCTACGATCCCTGCGTGAGCGAGATCGAGCGCAAGTTCCTGGTCCGGGAGATGCCCCGGGCCGAGAGCGGCGAGACCGCGATCGAACAGGGCTACCTCGCCCTCGATGAGCATGGCGAGGTGCGGCTGCGCCGCATCGACGGCGAGCTGCTGCTGACCGCGAAGAGCGGCCACGGAGAGGTCCGCGAGGAGGTCGAGGTGCCGCTCGAGCCGGAGGCCTTCGAGGCGCTCTGGCCGCTGACCGCGGGGCGGCGGGTGCGCAAGGTGCGCCACTACGTGCCGCTCGGCGAGGGCCGCCGGGCCGAGATCGACGTCTACGACGGCGCTCGACGGGCTGCGGACGGCCGAGATCGAGTTCGGCTCGGTCGCCGAGGCCGGCCGCTTCGTGCCGCCGCCCTGGCTCGGCGCCGAGCTGACCGGGGACGAGCGCTACGCGAATCAGACGCTGGCGACGAAAGGGCTTCCCGAAGCGGCCACGAAGAGCGACGATGTGCGGATGCCGAGCCGCGCCTACCGCCTGCGCGACGACGAGGACGCCGCGACCGGGGTTCGCCGGGCGATCGTCGGCCGGCTCGACAGGGCGGCCGAGCGGCTGCGCGAGGCGCCCGACGAGGGCGACGCGCTCGCCGAGGCGATCCACGGCGCGCGCAAAGACCTGAAGAAGGCGCGCGCCGCGCTGCGCCTGGTCCGCGACGAGATGGGCGAGACGACCTTCGAGCGCGAGAACCGGGCGCTCCGCGATGCCGGGCGCCTGCTCTCGGCGAGCCGCGACGCCCAGGTGAAGCTGGGGACGCTCGACTCGCTGGTCGAGGGGAGCGGCGACGCGCCGCCCGGTCCGACGGCGCTCTGGCGCGAGGCGCTGGTCGCCGACCGCGACCGGATCGTCGGCGACGAAACCGACGGGACCGAGGAGGCGGTGGCGGCGATCGAGGTAGTGGCCGCCCGCGCGCCGGAGTGGAAGCTCCGCGAGAACGGCTGGAGGCTCCTCGCCCCTGGCCTCGACACCGCCTACCGCGAGGGTCGCGCCGCCTTCGCGACGCTCGGCGAGGAGGCCTGCTTCGAGGCGGTCCACGAGCTGCGCAAACGCGCCAAGGACCTCTGGTACCAGGTGCGCCTCCTCCGCGACGCCTGGCCCCGGGTGCTCGACGCCAATGCCGAGGAGATCCACGACTTCACCGACCTGCTCGGCGACCACCACGACCTCGCCGTCCTCGCCGAGGATCTCGCCGGCCGCACCGAGGTCGACGCCGCCCACCGCGAGACGCTGCGGACGCTGATCGAGGCCCGGCAGGCGAGCCTGCTGGCCGAGGCGCTCGCCGCCGGCGAACGGGTCTACGCCGAGAAGCCGAAGGCGTTCGGGCGCCGGATGCGCGCCTACTGGCGCGCCTGGCGGCGCGCCGCCTAGCTCCTCAGCTCAGCCTTTGAGCTTGAATTCGACCTTGTAGACCGAGTGGCCCGAGACCAGGGAGCCTTTGACTTCGCCCTGGCCACCGTTCCCTTCGAACCTGCCGACCGGCGGGCTGTTCGGCCCTTCGTCGTGTACCTGCGCGATGCGCTGGTCGCCCTGCCAGGCGAGATTGGTCAGCGTGAAGTGCCGCATCGCGCCGCCCGTTTCCAGCGCCACTTCGGCGGTGGCCGGGTTGCCCGCCACCTTCATCGAGCCGCCGGTGACGACCGCGCCCTTGACCCCGAGGCCCTGGGCGACGCCGATCACCGCGCCCAGCGTCCCCGCTTTCGCGGTCGGGTCTTCGGCGCCGTTGGTGAGTTCGTATTCGCCGACGTATTCGGAGGCTTCGCCGCCCCAGCCCGACTTGGTCGGTTCGGCTTCCGGCAGCTGTTTCGCCGCGGGCGGATTGCCGCCGGTGCGTTCGTTTTCGCCAAGGATGCGGAATTCGACCGGCCACGGCCCGTCGCCGTGCAGCCGTATCCGGCCTTTCACCCGGTCGCCTTCGGGGTTGAACAGCTGCAGTTCGCCGTCCGGGGTCACCTGGCCGTAGGACGCCGAGGCGCCGACTTTGAGGGCCTCCGCCTTCAGCCCTTTTCCACCCGGCAATTCGGTGAACGGGTAGAAGGTGAAGAGCGCCGTTTCGATCGAGCCGTCGGGGCTGTAGGTGTAGAACTCGGAGATCCCGACCAGGAACTGGGGCGAGGAGCCTTCCTCGAATTCGAACTTCATCTCGCCGCTGCGGATGCCGGCGCCGCTGCCCACCGCGGTCAGCACGTAGCGGTTTTCGAAGGGCGAGGAGACCGAGGCCGGGACGACCACCTTCGGCTGCGGGTAGCCGGTGGTGGCGCCGGTGGTCGCCCAGGCGACGCCGACGCCGGTCAGCAGCGCCAGCACCGCGCCGAAGAGGAGGATCAGCTTCAGGCGCCTCATGATTCGGCCGTCGGGACTTCCGCGCAGGCCGTCAGTTCGGCCTTTTCGGCGAGTTCGCCGAGGTGGATCTGGATCAGTTCGTCGGAGAGTTCGCGAACCGCGTCGAAGTTTTCGTTGCGGGCGGCGTTGGTCATGTCGGTGAGGATCGGGACGGCGGTCGCGAGCCCCTCCGCGTAGGCGGTTTCGGCCGCGCCGGATGGGTCGAGGGCGGCGACTTCTTTGTGCAGCTTTTCGATCACGCCTTCCGTGCTTTCAAGGTAGCTGAGGACTTCGTCCTGCTCGGGCGTGCCGAGCGCCGCGATCTGCTTGTTGGCGCTGGTGCAGGCGGCGTTGGCGCCGGAGGCGAAGGAGCTGCTGCCGCCGCCTGACGAAGAGGATGAGCCCCCACCGCCGCAGCCGGCGATCGCCACCAAGCCGACCGTGGCGAGAACGAAAAGGAGGGAAATTGACCTGACGCGCCTCTTCATCGCTCTCGCACCTTCACCTATTTCAACCGGTCCTATTTGCCGCCGACGATGTCTTCGACCACGTAGGCGGCGACGTTGCTGATTTCTTCTTCGCTGAGGACGCCTTTGAACGGAGGCATGCCACCGCCGCCGTTGGTCACCTGCTGTTCGGCGCCTTCCTGCGTTTTGGCCAGCGGCATCGTGCGGAGGTCGGGTCCGCCGTTGCCGCCGTGGCCGGTCGCCCCGTGGCAGGTCGAGCAGTTTTCGGCGAACACTTCTTTGCCTTCTTCGGCGTTCGGGGCAGCGCCCGCGGCCGCTTCTTCGCCGCCTTCTTCACCTTCGGCTTCTTCGCCGCCTTCTTCAGGTTCGGCGCCTTCTTCGGCGCCTTCGGCTTCTTCGCCACCTTCTTCGGCCGATTCCTCACCGGCGTGGGTGGTGCCTTCGGCTTCCGCTTCCTCGCCTTTCGCCGGTTCCACCGTCCCGTTCAGCGAGAAGACCCAGAAGTTTTCACCGTGCGAAGTCGCCGCCAGCGAGTTGCCGCCCGCGTAGATGGCGACTTTCTCTTCGCCTTCGTCTTCGAACACGGTGGCCGTGGTGTTGGCACCGGCACCGGTCTGGAAGCTCCAGAGTTCTTCGCCGTTTTCGGCGTTGTAGGCGACGAAGTCGCCGTTGTTGTGGCCGACGAAGACGAGTCCGCCGGCGGTGGTGACGGCGCCCGAGTAACAGGATTCACCTTCGAATTCGTTCTGCCAGGCGATTTTGCCGGTCTTCATGTCGTAGGCGGTCAGGAAGCCGGTCGTGTTGAAGCCGGAGGACACCACGGTGTCGGAGCCGATGAAGCTCTGACCGGCGACGAGTTTCTGCGGTTTGGGCGGCACGACCAGGCCGAGCGCGCCCGCCTGCGAGCAGACGAAGTACATGTCTTTTTCGGGGTCGAACGAGGACGGCGGCCAGTTGTCGCCGCCCGACGCCGAGTTCGCGACGAGATTGATCGAGGTCGGGTCCGAGCTCATCGGCGTGAAGATTTTGCTGCCGACGATTTTCGGTTTTGGTTTGTCCCCCGACACCGCTTCTTCGGTTTTTTCAACCGCTTCCGGCGTCGCTTCGATCGGGCTGAACGGTTCCATCGTCGGCTCCGGCTGCGTCGGCCAGGTGTTCTGCGACGGGTCCTGCGGGACCTTCACCTCGGGGATCGGGTAGATCGGCTTGCCGGTCTTGCGGTCCAGCAGGTAGACCCAGCCGGTCTTCGAGGGCTCGCCCACGCCTTCGCGCATTTCGCCGTTCATTTCGCCGTTGAAGAGAACGGTCGGACTCGGGCTGTCGAAGTCCCAGAGGTCGTGGTGGACCTGCTGGTAGTGCCACTTGTATTCACCGGTTTCGGCGTCGAGCGCGACGATCGAGGCGGTGAAGAGGTTTTCTCCCTTGCGCGCGTTTCCGACCCACGGCGACGCGTTCGAGGTCGAGAAATAGAGCATGCCCAGCTTCGGATCCACGGTCGGCGTGTTCCAGAGCGAGGCGCCGCCGGTCTTGTAGGAGCCGTTGTTCGGCCAGGTGTCACCACCGGTTTCGCTGGGGCTCGGGGTGGTGTAGAAGCGCCAGTCGACCTTGCCGGTCTTCGCGTCGAGGGCGGTGAGGCGGCCGCGGACGCCGTACTCGCCGCCGGAGCCGCCGACGTAGACGCGGCCGTTGTAGTAAAGCGGCGCGCTGGTGATCGAGAAGCCGGATTTCGGTTTGACGACCGGGGTCGACCATTTCACCTTGCCGCTTTCCTGGTCGAGCGCGACCTGGGCGCCGTTCAGCTGGGAGACGAAGACCATGCCGTCGCCGATCGCCACGCCGCGGTTGTCCCAGCCGCAGCAGACGACTTCGCCGAGCGGGTCGGGGGGGAGGTGCGGTTCGTAGGTCCAGAGGCGGTGGCCGGTGGCAGCTTCGATCGCGTAGACGTCGTCGGCGCCGTCGGAGATGTAGATGGTGCCTTCGTACTCGAGGGCGGTCCCCTCGGCGGAGAACTTGGCGGCGGTGGCGTTCTGACCGATCTTGGTCATCCAGTCGCCTTTTAGTTCTTTGACGTTTTCGGTGTTGATTTCGTCGAGGGACGAGTAGCGGTCGTTGGTCAGGCTGCCGCCGTTGGTGATCCAGTTGTCGCCGGCTTCGGCGTTCAGTTCATCGGAGGTGAATTCCGGCGCCAACTTGATGCCGTTCGCGGCGGTTTCGGTTTCTTCCAACGTCGCTTCTTCCGCCGCGGGGGCGCCGGCGACGACGGTGGTGGTGGTGTGGTGCCCGGTGAAATGACCGAGGAAGAAGCCCGCGACGAAGGCGATGGCGACGCCCATGCCGATCGCGCTGACCGCTACCGCTGCCCAGAATTTGAGTCCCAGGTCTTTTTCTTTCACCGATCCAACCTTTCCGAATTTCTGAAGTCCCGAACTGCGCGAGGAAGCTTGATCGAGACGCAGATGGACAACCCGCCGCGGCCCTTATCAATGCATATCGGAAACCTATCGACTCGCTAACGCGGGCGAACGTCTGCACTACCGGATTTCCCCTGTCCGGGCCAGAAATCGGCCTTCAGGGAGGACGAACGGGCCGACGAGGCGCGCTCGGTAGAGTCGCCGACCCGATGGCACTGATCCCGCGCACCGACCTCGACGTCTTCGGTCTCTGCCTCGGCGGCAACGTCTTCGGCTGGACGGCCGACCGCGAGGCCTCCTTCGAGGTGCTCGACGCATACGCCGCGGCGGGCGGCAACTTCATCGACACCGCCGACGTCTACATGGCCCGAGTGGCGGGCAACAGCGGCGGCGAGTCGGAGACGATCATCGGCGAATGGATGGCGGCCCGCGGCAACCGTGACGACATGGTGATCGCGACCAAGGTCGGCAAACTCCCCGGGCTCGACAACCTGCGCGCGGAGACGATCCGCCACGCCGCCGAGGCCTCGCTGCGCCGGCTCGGAGTCGACCACATCGACCTCTACTACTCGCACGAGGACGACCCCCACACGCCGCTGGAGGAGACGCTCGGCGCCTTCGACGAGCTGATCGATACGGGCAAGGTCCGCCACATCGCCGCCTCCAATTACTCCGGCGCGCGGCTGGCCGAGGCGCTCGAGGTGGCCGACCGCGAGGGCCTGCCGCGCTTCGTCGCCCTGCAGCCGGAATACAACCTGATGGAGCGCGAGTACGAGACCGAGGGGCGGCCGGTCTGCGAGCGCGAGGGCCTCGCCTGCTTCCCCTACTACGCGCTCGCCCGCGGCTTCCTCACCGGCAAGTACCGCCCCGGCGGCGCGCCGATCGACAGCCCCCGCGCCGCCAAAGCCGCCGAGCACCTGAACGAGCGCGGCGAACGGATGCTGGCCGCCCTCGACGAGATCGCCGCCGCCCATGCGGTCGAGCCGGCCGCCGTCGCGGTCGCCTGGCTGCGCGCACAGCCCACGGTGCTCTCCCCCATCGCCAGCGCCCGCAATGTCGAACAGCTTGCCCCGCTTATCGCTTCGGTCGAGCTGGACCTCAGCGACGACGAGCTGGCGCTCCTCACCGCGATCTGAGCACGCGCCCAAAGCCAGGCGCAACCTGAGCGCAGCGCGAGAGGGCCTCGAACCCGAGGCCCGCCCCGGTTTCGTCCCGCCCCGCCCCGGGAACGGCAAGTGGATGGCCGACCTCCTCCTCGGACCCTTGCTGCGCTACGTCTCCGAGACGGAGGCGACGATCTGGGTTGAGACCGACGCGCCCTGCGAGGTCTCCGTGCTCGGCTCGGCCGAGCCGACCTTCGCGGTCTCGGGGCACCACTACGCGCTGGTCCGGGTCGAAGGGCTGAAACCGGCCACCGAGCACCTTTACGACGTGCGGCTCGACGGGGAGGCGGGTTGGCCACCGCCAGACTCCGACCTCCCCGCCCCCTCGCTGCGCACGCTCGGCGGCGACGGGCCGCTCGACGTCGCCTTCGGCTCCTGCCGCGTCGCCGTCCCCCACGAGGAGCCGTGGACGAAGTCCAAAGACGAGGACGAACGGGGCCACGAGGTCGACGCGCTCTGGGTGCTCGCCCAGGAAGTCAGCCGTGACGACGCCCGCCCGCCCGATGCCCTCTTTCTGCTCGGCGACCAGGTCTACGTCGACGAGGGCAGCCCGGAGACCCGCAAGAAGGTCGAGGCCCGGCGCGGCCCGCGGGCCGCGCCGGGCGAGGAGGTCACCGACTTCGAGGAGTACACCTGGCTCTATCGGGAGAGTTGGAGCGAGCCGCTGATCCACTGGCTCTTCTCGGTCGTCTCCACCTCGATGCTCTGGGACGACCACGACATGTCCGACGATTGGAACATCTCGGCATCCTGGCTGCGGGAGATGCGCGAGCGCCCGTGGTGGCACCGCCGCGCGACCGGCTGCCTGGTCAGCTACTGGATCTACCAGCACCTCGGCAACCTCTCGCCGCGGGCCCTCGACGAAGACCCCACATATAGGGAGGTGCGCGGCAACCAGCACGCCGAGGAGGTCCTCTTCCCCTGGGCCGAACGGATCCACTCGACCGGCTCCGGCGCCCGCTGGAGCTTCTGCCGGGACATCGGCGGGACGCGGGCGATCTTCGTCGACTCGCGGGCCGGCCGGGTGCTCGACGAGGGCGGCCGGCGGATGGTCGACGAGGAGGAGTGGGATTGGATCGTCGCCCAGACCGAGGGCGACTTCGACCACCTGCTGATCGCCACGACTGTGCCCTGGCTCCTCTCCCCCGGCCTCGACCGACTCGAGGCCTGGAACGAGCGGGTGTGCGACGGCGCCTGGGGCGGGTACGCCGCGCGCACCGCCGAGAAGCTGCGGCGCGCCGTCGACTTCGACCACTGGGCCTCCTTCGGCCACTCTTTCCGGGCGCTGCGCGACCTGCTCGGCGAGGTCGCCGCGGGCCGACGGGGCGGCAACCCTGGTTCGATCGTCGTGCTGGCGGGGGATGTCCACCACGCCTACCTCTGCGAGGTCGGATGGCCGCCCGGCGAGGCCGACAAGCGGGCGCCGATCTACCAGGCGGTCTGCTCTCCCTACCGCAACCCGCTCTCGGGCAAAGAGCGACGGGTGATCCGGGCGGGCTTCGGCACCGCCTTCACGCGCGTCGCCGCGGCGCTGGCGACGGCGGCCGGCGCCCCCGACCCCGGCATCCGTTGGCGCCTCCTCGACGGCCCCTGCTTCGACAACCAGGTTGCGACCCTCCACCTCGACGGCCGCCGCGCCTCCATGCACCTCGACAAGACCGTGCCGGGCGACCGCGACGAGCACTCGCTGGCGGAGAGCTTCGCCCGCCAGCTCGCCTAGGTCGCGTTCGAGGGACCCCCGCCCCGCTACGTCGCCGGCGTCACCCCCGCCGGCGCCAGGACCCGCAGCGCATCGGGCGGCAGGTGGACGCTGACCGGCCGCCCCTGCTCGTGCGAGTCGAGGTCGACGCCGTCGTTGGCGACGCTCGCCTGCAGCAGCGCCCCGGTCGCCAAGCGCACCATCACCTGGAGGTTCGAGCCGACGAAGATCGTCCGGTCGATCATCCCCGGCAGGCAGTTCTCGCCACCCTGATCCCGGGCCATCACGTGCAGCCGCTCCGGCCGCACCACCACCGAGGCGGAACCGGTCAGGCCGAGGTCCCCGCATCCCGCCAGCAGCTCGTAGTCGCCGACCCGCACCCGGCAGCCGGCCGCGCCGCTGCCGACCACCTCGACCTCCATCACGTTGGCGACGCCGAGGAAGTCGGCGACGAAGAGGGTCGCCGGACCCTCGTAGATCTCGCGCGGCGTCCCCACCTGGTCGACCCGGCCTTCGTGCATGACCGCGATCCGGTCGCTCATGCTGAGCGCCTCCTCCTGATCGTGGGTGACGAAGATGAAGGTCGTCCCCACCTCCTCCTGCAGCGCCTTCAGCTCGATCCGCAGCTGCCGGCGGATCTTCGCGTCGAGCGCGCCGAGCGGCTCGTCGAGCAGCAGCACGGCGGGACGCAGGACCAACGCCCGGGCCAGCGCGACCCGCTGCTGCTGGCCGCCGGAGAGCTGGTGGGGGCGGCGCTTCGCGTAGTCGCCGAGCTCGACCAGCTCGAGCGCCTCGCGCGCCCGCCGCTCGCGGTCCTTCCGTCCCACCTTCTGGTAGCGCATCCCGAAGGCGACGTTGTCGAGCACGTTCAGGTGCGGGAAGAGCGCGTAGCTCTGGAAGACCGTGTTGACGTTGCGGCGGTCGGGGGGCACCGCGGCGAGGCTCTCGCCGTCGAGCAGGACGTCGCCCGAGGTCGGCCGCTCGAAGCCGGCGATCAGGCGGAGCGTCGTCGTCTTGCCGCACCCGGACGGGCCGAGCAGCGAGAAGAATTCGCCCGAGCCGACGTGCAGGTCGATCGAGTCGACCGCGACCACGTCCTCGAAGCGCTTCTCCAGGGACTGGAGCCGCACCTCTCCGCCGTGGCCGCCGATCGCCGGGACCGTCGTCGCCTGTGCCGTCATCTCCATCAGGTCAACCCTCCTATTCCATCCCCGTCAGGTCCATCCCCATCTGGCCGGCGCTGTCCCCCTGCGCTTCGCCGCTGCGGTGCCCGAACCAGCGCAGCACCAGGTAGGCGCCGCCGACCCCGACCAGCGTCACCAGCACCATGATCGTCGCCACCGCGTTCAGGGCCGGGGTCGTCGCCGCGCCGCGCGCGTTGGCGTAGAGCAGCATCGGGATCGTCACCGTTTCCCCCCCTGCCGACATGTACTGGGTGACGACGAAGTCGTCGATCGAGAGGGCGAAGACGATCAGCGTCGAGGCGAAGGCGGCGGGTAAGAGCAGCGGCAGCAGGACGTGCTGCAGCGACTGGCGCGCGGAGGCGCCGAGGTCGCGTGCCGCCTCCTCGTACTCGGGGCCGATCGCCGCGAGCCGGCTGCGCACGATCACCACCACGTAGCTGACCGAAAAGGTGACCTGGCCGATCACCTGGGCGGTGGTGCCGAGCGCGATCGCGGTGAAGGGGAGGACCGAGAGCTGGGTGAAGACGAGCAGCAGCGAGACCGCCATCGCCAGCTCTGGCGTGGTCAGCGGCACCAGCATCAGGAAGTTGGCGCTGCCGGAGCCGCGCCCGCGCCAGCGCGAGAGGCCGATCGCCAGGAGGAAGCCCAGCGGCGTCGCGATCAGCATGTCGAGCGCCGCCAGCTCGAGGCTGTGGACGAGGGCGTTGGTGTAGATCGGGTCGTGGAAGACGGAGAGGTTCGGGTCGCCCCACCACCAGCGGGTCGAGAAGCCCTGCCAGACGCTGCGCGAGCGGCCGTCGTTGAAGGAGAAGACGACCGCCGCCAGGACCGGCAGCAGCGACCAGGCGATGTAGAGGAAGGTCGTCAGGCGGAGCCAGCGCGGCCGTCCCCAGGGATTGCCGAGCCAGCCCGGCATGCGGCTCGGGCGGACCGGCGGCGCGGGGCGCATCGGCGGCGCCGGGGGCGCGGGCGGCGCGGCGGCAGGCTCGGGGGTCGTCGTGGCGCTCATGCGGTGGACTTCTCCCCGGCCCATCATGCGGCCAGCTTCTCCTGCTGGCGCCTGGTCTCCCAGAGGTAATAGAGCATCCCCACGGCGAGGATCGTCATCAGCACCAGCACCAGCGCCGCACCGAGGTTCTTCTGCGAGCCGCCCTGCACCAACAGGTTGACGCTGTTGCCGAGCATGTTGGTGTGGGGCGAGCCGGAGATCAGGTCGTTGGTGTAGTAGTCGCCGAACATCGGCAGGACGATCAGCACCGAGCCGGCGAGGATGCTCGGCCAGCTCATCGGCAGGGTGACGCGGAGGAAGGTGCGGATCGGCGAGGCGCCGAGGTCGCGGGAGGCCTCGAGCAGCCGCTGGTCGATCCGGTCGAGGCCCGCGTAGACGGGCAGGATGAAGTACGGGATGTAGCCGTAGGTGAGCGCCGCGATCACCGAGTACGGGTTGCCGGAGAGCCATTCGGTGTGGCCGATGCCGAACCAGCCGAGCACCACGTTGACGTAGCCGTCCGGGGCCAGCAGGCCGATCCAGGCGAGCATCCGCATCAGGTAGCTGACCCAGAAGGGCAGGAAGATGAGGAGCAGCAGGAGTCCCTTGCTGCGGCCCGCCTTGCGGGCGACGTAATAGGCGACCGGGTAGCCGATCGCGAAGCAGAGGAGGACGGTGACGGCGACGTAGGTGATCGTGTTGCGGGTGGCCGGCCAGTAGGTGCCGCCGGGGACGACGCTGGTGAAGGCCTCCTTGACGAAGCCGACGTTCCAGTTGAGCGGGTTCCACTGCGGGACCGGCTGCAGGAGCGCGTCGATCTGGCCCATCGCCACGGCGACCACCGCGTAGGCGGGGACGACGACGAAGAGGACCAGCCAGACGACCCCGGGGATCGAGAGGCTGCGCCAGATCGTGCCTTCGCTCCTCACGTCGCCTTCACTTCCGACCAGGCGGTTTCCCAGATCCCCATCCCTTCGGCGGAGAGCGGCCCCTGCAGGAAGCCCTTCGAGAACTGCTCCTCGCGGACGATCGCGGTGAGCAGGTTTTCCGGCACCAGTTCCGCTTCGACCACCGCCTTCGGCGTCATCTCCACCAGCGGCTGCTGGTAGCCGGTGAATTCCATGTTCAGGAAGGCCGTTTCGACGTCGAGGATGTGGTTGAGGAAGAGGTGGGCGAGAACCGGGTGCGGGGCGCCGTTGAGGACGACCATCGTGTCGTTGCCCATCAGGCCGCGACCGTCCGGCGGCCACCAGTAGCTGACCGCGGTGACCGGGGTGCCCTTCGGCAGGTAGTAGCCGATCGCCGTCATGTCGCCCCCCCAGGCCTGGTGCAGCCAGATCGAGCCGTCGGCGATGTGTTGGTAGTCGTTGGTGTAGAAGCGCAGGTTGACCAGGTCGATCAGTTCCTGGATCGACTTCTTCGAGCCTTCGACCTGGTCGTGGCGGCCGGTGTTGACGTCGGTGATGCCGTTGCGCAGGAGGCCGAAGGCGAGGCCTTCGCGCTGGTCGTCGAGCATCGCCACCTTGCCGCTGATGTCGCCCATCTGCCAGAAGCTCTCGTAGGGGTTGGCGAGCTTCGAGGGGTCGTAGTCCGGGAGGAAGTCGTTGCGCCAGGCGATCCCGGTGGAGAAGACCGTGTAGGGAACGGTGTAGTGCGAGCCGACGTCGTACCAGGGGCTCTGCAGCATCTTCCAGACGGTCTTGCGGAGGTGCGGGACGTAGTTGAGGTTCAACGGCTGGATCAATTTGCCCGCGACCAGCAGCGAGATCTCCGGCTGGGTCGGGACGAAGACGTCGTAGCCGACCGCCCCGGCGGCGAGCTTGGCGACCGCTTCGTCGAGGGTCGAGAAGGTGCTGAGCTGGACCTCGACCCCGTATTTCTTTTCGAAGGACTTGAGGACGGCCTCGTTGACGTATTCGGCCCAGTTGTAGAGCTGCAGCGGGCCCGACTCGGGCTGCAAGCCGGAGGGGATGCGCGGGTTGTCCGGGTAGATCGGGAGGCTGACCGGGTTGTCGGGGCGGGCGAGCGGCAGTCCGCCGGGGGCGAGGTGCGGGTCCTGGCCGCCGGGCACGGTGGTGTCGGAACAGGCGCTGAGGGCGGAGCCGGCGCCCAGGGCGAGGGCCGCGACCCCGGCGCGCTGGAGGAAGCGACGGCGCGTCGTCGCCCCCCACAGCCCGGGGTCCGGGCCCTCCCTGGGGTGGCTCACGGAGATGCTCGCCCTCCTGCCCTGGCGGGGAGCTTTGCCTCGAGGAGACGGTCGGCGCTCGCGAGAACGGTGTCGGTGAGGCGTGGGATCGAGACCTCGGGGTCGCCGAGCGCTGCCTGGGCGGAGAGGCCGTCGATCAGCGCCGCGATCGCGAGGGCCGCCTGCGCGGGGTCGGCGGCGCCGAATTCACCGGCCGCCACGCCGTCGGCGACGACCGCCTCGATCGCCGCGCGCCAGCGCGAGTCGAAGCGCTCGCGGGCGGCGCGCAGGTCGGCGTCGCGGAGCGCCCAGGTCCAGAGCTCCATCCACAGCGCGAAGTCGTCGGCGCTCTCGGTCGCGGTCTCTATCAGGGCGACCATCCGCTCCCCCGGCGTCGCCGCCTCGTCGAGCCGCACGCCCAGTTCCTCGTAGAAGCGGTCGTCGTCGGCGGTCAGCGCCTCGGCCAGCAGCTGCTCCTTGGAGTCGAACCAATAGAGGAGCGCCGGCGGGCTCACTCCACAGCGCTCGGCCACGTCGGCGATCCGCGTCCCCGCCACCCCGCGCTCGGCGATCACCTCGGCCGCGGCCGCGAGGATCTGCGGGCGGCGGATGTGATCGATGCTGGGACGGGGACTCACGTTCCCTGCCTCCTCCTCCTGGGGCTGCGGGGTTCCCTGAACGCCCGTTCAAATTACATCGTCGTAACGGATGGCGCAAGGGGGTTCTGCGCCAAGAGCGTGCCGATCAGGCGCGTTCGGCGAGGAGTGCAGCTGGGTCGATTCCCAACTGCGGGGCGAGGAAGTCGGCGACCTGGGCGCGGGCGGCGTCGATGTCCATCGTCGGGTCGTGGAGGAGGGCGCGGAGGCCGAGGCCGTCGAGCAGCGCCATGGTGCGGTCGGTGAGCGCGGGCAGGTCGTCGGGGGCCTTGAACTCGCCGGTGTCGATGCCGCGTTTCAGCACCTCTTCGAGCCACTCGTGGTAGCGGGCGTAGAGGCTCGCGGCGAGCGGGCGGAGGTTCGGCTCGCGGGCCGCTCGCAGCCAGAGCTCGACCCAGAGGACCCAGTCGCGCTCGTACCGGCCGGGCCGCGGCAGGCACTCCTCGATCGCCTCGGCGAGGGCGGCAGTCGCGTTGGGGGCCTCGCCGCCGGCCTCCGCGAAGCGCTCCTGCCCGACCTGCTCGAAGGAGTGCAGCAGCGCCTGCTCGAGCAGCTCCTCGCGGGTCGAGAAGTAGTGGTGGACGAGGGCCGTCGAGGCGCCGGCGCGCATCGCGACGCGGGCGATGCGGACATCGTCGATGCCCTCGGCCGCGATCAGGTCGCACGCCGCCTCGAGGATCCGCTCGCGTGCGCTCTCCCGGTCGGCCATCGCGCGACCTTATGCGACCGACCGGCGCGGACCGATGGCGCGGCGGCGGCGTTCGAGGTGGGCGGCGACGCGGGCGATCGTCTCGCTTGGTTCGCGGTCGAGGCGGACGCCGGTGACGCGAATCATCTCGATCCCGACGAGGAGGAGATCGTCGGCACGTTCGCGGTCGGTCTCGAAGGGGAGACGAGAGCCGTGCGTCGCGAAGACGTCGATTTCGACCGCGAACCCCTCCGCCTCCCAGTAGCAGTCGAGCTCGTAGCCCGCGACCACGACGTTGGTCTGCGGGACAGGCAGCCCGGCGGCAAGCACGAGACGCCGGAACCGCCGCTCGAGGTCGGAGCGCAGCGTCGCCGTCCCCGGCTTGTAAGTCCGCAACGCAGTCGCGAACTTGGCCCGGCCCGGGTGGCCGCCGGCGCGGGCGGCGAGCACCTCGAAGCGCCGTCGGTCGAGCACTTCCCGTTCGTTGGCCCTATTCAGCAGCCGGTCGAGCCGATGCTGCGGTTCCGAGGCCGCCAGGTCGAGAACGGTCCGCGCCGGCGAAGTCACTGGAATCCCGTCGACGACGAGGCGGTCTTCGGGATCGAGCCGCGCGAAGTGGACGACGACAGGCTCCCGCCGATGCCGCCGGGACGGGGCGGTGAGGTGGAAGGTCCCGGGCCGCGTCCGCAGGAGTCCCCAGATCCAGGCGGCCGTCTTGTGGCTGGCGACCGCGGGCTCGTTGGCAAGCACCGCGCCGAGCAGCCGTCCCTCCCAACTGAGCGCCTCATGCCCCACCGCGTAGACACCGCGGTAGAGGCGATGGAGCTTTCCTTCCTTCTCCCAGCGTGAGGTCGTCTTGCGCGGGAATCCGAACTCCGCCAATTGGCGCGCGGAGACGACGCCATGCTGTCGTCGCGCCAGATCGGCAAGCGCCGGCCCGCGGTGCGTTCGTCGCTTGTGTCGCATATGGGTACAAGCGACGAACGCACCGGACCTCTCCCCCCGGAAACCTGACCAGTCCCCGGACTATGCGGCAACGGCGGGCTCGCCGAGGTCCGCCAGGAGTGCCGTAGCGGCGTTGCGGCCGTTCAGGGCGATCACGGATCCGGCCGGATGGGTCGCGGCGCCGCAGAGGTAGACGCCCGGAATCGGGGTGCGGGACGGCAGGCGTCCCTCCCACATCTGGTCCGGGGTGACCTCGCCCTGGAAGATGTTCCCGCCGGTCAGGCCGATCCGCTTCTCGATGTCGGGTGGCCCGAGGACTTCCGACTCCTCGAGGCAGTCGGGGAAATCGGGCGCGAAGCGGGAGATCAGGTCGACGAACTGCTTCTCGACGTCCTTGCGGCGGCTGTCCCAGTCGCCATCGGCGATGTCGTAGGGGGCGTACTGGCCGAAGACCGCGAGCAGGTGACGGTCGGGCGGGGCCGGCGTCGGGTCGTAGCCGGTCTGGATGTAGATCTCGCCGAAGCCAACGGCGGGCTCGCCCGCGGCGCAGGTCTCGAACGCCTTCTGGGACGCGTCGAGGCCCGCGGTCAGGTCGATCGTCGCCTGCGCCGGCCAGGTCTCCCCGGGCGCCGCGGTCCAGTTCGGCAGCCGCGACAGCGAGGCGTTGAACTTGACCACTGGGCTGCGCACCTTCCAGGCCTCGAGGCGGTCGCGGAACCCGGCGGGCATCTCGGCGTCGCCGAGCAGCCGCAGCGCCACCTTCGGGTCGGCGTTGCAGACGACGTTGGCGGCGCGGATCAGCGTCCCGTCCTCGGTCTCGACCCCCTCCCCGGGGATGATCCGCCCGACCGGAACGCCGCACGCCAGCGTCGCGCCGGCCTCCTGGGCGGCGTCGGCGATCGCGAAGCTGACCATCCCCATACCGCCCTCGACGTAGCCCCAGACCGGGCCCTGCCCCTCGAAGTCCCCCTGGTAGTGCATGAGTTTGATCGAGGCGGTGCCGGGCTCGTGCGGGCCGCCCCAGGTGCCGATCACTCCCTGGCCGAAGAGGGCGTCCTTGAGGCGCTGGTCGTCGAGGTAGTCGTCGAGGACGTCGGCGATCGAGGCCTCGAAGACGAGGTCGATCATCTCGCGCGAGTGGCCGAGCAGCTCTTCGATCTCGTGCCGGGTCGGGGTGTCGCCGACCCAGGTGTCGCGCGGCCCCGTCCGCAGCTTGCGGCGCACTTCGTCGAAGAGGTGCTCGTAGGCCCAGTAGCCGTCGATGTCCTTCTTCGCGACGCCCATCGCCTCCAGGTTTTCCTGGGTCTTCTCGTCGTCGAGCCACTGGCCGAAGGAGGTGCCGTCGTCGAAGGGCACCCAGAGGTTCGGGTCGGCGACGAAGAAGCGGAGGCCGCGCTCGCGCAGCTGCAGCTCCCGCATCACCAGCTCGTCGAGCAGGCCGACCACGTAGGCGCAGGGGCTGACGACGTAGCGCTCATCGCTGAAGGGACGCTCCAGGGTGCAGGCGCCGCCGAGGCGCTCGCGCCGCTCCAGTACGAGCACGCTGCGCCCGGCCCGCGCCAGGTAGGCGGCCGCGGTGAGGCCGTTGTGGCCGCCGCCGACCACGACCACGTCCCAGTCCCGCCCGGCCAGCTCCGAGAGCGGCGCCGGCAGGCCGAGCTCCCCGAGCTGCTCCGCGACCGGGTTCATGCGACCACCTCCCGCAGGCCCTCGGCGTAGCGCGCCGCGACCATCGCGTCGAAGGCGTGGACGTCGGTTTCCTCGACCGAGTAGCGCCCCGGCGAGTAGCCGGGCGAGGCGACCCCGAGCTGCGCCAGTTCACAGACGTGCCAGTCCTGGCGGTTCGTCTGGTCCCAGAAGTTGATCGCGTCGGTGGGATCGAAGTCGGGACGCGCGATCGTCGCGGGCTCGAAGAAGAACTCGCAGACGACGTCGGTCCGGCCCGGCTCGCGCGGCCACAGCGTGTGCAGCATCGCGTAGTCGGGGTGGAGCGAGATCAAGGCGTTGGGGAAGAGCGCGAAGTAGAGGATGTTGCGCAGGTCAGCCTCCCCCAGCGAGGCGATCGGCGGGCGGTCGAGGTGGCCGCCCTCCTTGCCCATCGTCTCGGCGCCTTCGTTGAGGGTCATCGTGCCGCCGCACCAGGCGCCGGCGCCGTAGAGGCCTTCGCCGCTCATGTAGTCGCTGAGCGCGTTCAGCTCCGGGTGGACGCCGGGGCAGTGCAGGCACTCGTTGTAGTTCTCGGCGATCCCCTTCCAGTTGGCGCGGACGTGGTAGGAGACGATCCCGGCGCGGGCGAGGGCGCCGACGCTGTAGTGCTCGAGGTGCGGGAGGAGCTCGCCGAGGTGGTCCGCGGGCGGACCGGCGTCGCCGGAGAGGTCGACCAGGACGAGGCCGCCGAGCACCGCCGTGCGGATCGGGGCGAGGCCGTAGCAGGCGGTGTCGAAGTCCTCGACGCCGTCCATGTGCGGGGCGGCGCGGAGGTTGCCCTGCAGGTCGTAGGACCAGGCGTGGTAGGGGCATTGGATGCGGCGGCGGACCTTGCCCTCGTCCTCCTCGACGAGGCGGGCGCCGCGGTGCCGGCAGACGTTGTGGAAGGCGTGCGGCACGCCGTCCTCGCCGCCGACGACGACGAAGGAGCGGCCGCCGGCCTCGCGGGCGACGAAGGCGCCCGGTTCGGCGAAGGCGGAGAGGTGGGCGGCGACGATCCAGCCGCCGGAGAAGATGTTAGCCAGCTCCCAGTCGAGGACGCCGGTCTCCAGGAACGCCGCCTTGGGCAGCATCGTCGCCCGCTCCAGCGGCTGCAGCGTCGCCTCCAGGTCGACTCCGCTCACCGTGCCCTGGAGGCCGAGGTCGCCCCCGTGCATCCCGTCTCCGTTCGCAATGCCCACGCCCGATCTCCTTGGCTCGTGTGCGGCCTGGCAAGCCAAAAACAGCCACCTGACGGCCGCTTTATATGGTCCGATTGACCTTGTAGTTAATCGCATGATACTTTGGCCGTCAATGACGCCGGAGCGCCTCGACGACGCGACCCTGGAGCGGCAAATGGGCCTCGACGAGGCCACCTTGGAGTTGCAGGAGCGGGCCCGGCGATTCACCGACGAGGTACTGATCCCGCTCGAGGTCGAGGCCGAGATGGCCGACGGCAAACTGCCTGCGGAGGCGATCGAGCGGGTGAAGCGCGAGGCGCTCGCGGCGGGGCTGTCGGGCGGCCTCCACGCCCGCGAGCACGGCGGCCAGGGCTGGACGCGGTTGCAGTGGGCGCTGGTCGCCGAGCAGTTCGGCCGCAGCACCAACGCGATCCACTGGCATGTGCCGAATGCCTACAACGTTTGGGCGCACGCCTCGCCGGACCAGATCGACCGCTACCTCCGCCCCGCCCTGCGCGGCGAGCTACGGGACGCCTACGCGGTGACCGAGGCCGACGCCGGCTCCGACCCGTCGCGGATCGCCGCGGTGGCCGAGCCCAACGGTGCGGGCTATCGCCTCTCCGGCGAGAAGTGGTTCGTCACCTCCGGCGACGTCGCCTCGGTGATCATCGTGATGGCCAACGTGGTCGACCGCGCGGCGCGCCTCCCCACCCTCTTCCTGGTCGACGTCGACGCGCCCGGCGTCGAGATCGTCGACAACCCGCGCTTCACCCACAGCTATCCGGACGGCCATCCGACCTTCCGCTTCGACGGCGTGGCGCTCGGCGCCGACGCGGTGGTCGGCGGAGTCGGCGGCGGCGAAGACCTGCAGCGCGAGTGGTTCACCGAGGAGCGCCTCGGGATCGCCGCCCACGGGATCGGCGCGATGTGGCGGCTGCTCGACGAGACGGTCGGCTGGGCGGCGGAGCGCGAGCAGGGCGGTAGCCGGATCCTCGACTACCAGGGGGTGAGCTTCCCCCTCGCCGACTCGGCGACCGACGCCGCGGCGGGGCGCCTGCTGACCCTGGAGGTGGCGAGGCTGGCCGACGGTGGCGCCGACCCGAAGGTGGTCCACGCGAAGGCATCGATGGCGAAGCTCTTCGTCTCCGAGGCGGCCTGGCGCTGCGCCGACCGCTGCGTGCAGGCGTTCGGCGGGCGCGGCTACCTGCGCTCCAACGTCGCCGAGCGGTTCCTGCGCGAGCTTCGCGTCGACCGGATCTGGGAGGGGACCTCGGAGATCCAGCGGCTGATCATCGCCCGCGGTTTGGAGCGGCGCGGCGTCGGGTCGATGCTGCACTGAGATGTCCCTCGATCTGACGCCGCTGCTACGGCCCCGCTCGGTCGCGGTGGTCGGCGCGAACGAGCGGCCGGGGTCCTACGGCGACGTGATCTTCCGCAACCTCGCCGCGGCGGGGTTCGAAGGCGCGGTCTGGGGGGTGAACCCGAAGCGCGCCGAGGTCCACGGGCGGCCCTGCGTGCCGCGCGTCGCCGACCTCCCCGAGCCGGTCGACGCGGTCGTCGTCGCGATCCCGGCGGCCGCGGTGCCGGGGGTGATCGTCGAAGCGGGCGAGCGGGGCTGCGGCGGCGCGATCGTGCTCGCGGCGGGATTCGGCGAGACGGCGGCGGGGCGGCCGCTCGAAGCGGAGCTGCGGGAGGCGGCGGCGCGGGGCGGGCTGCCGGTCTGCGGGCCCAACGGCAACGGCGTCGTCTCGACTGCGGCCCGCGCGCCACTCTGGGGCGACTCGGTCGAGCGCCTCACCCCTGGGCCCGTCGCCGTCATCACCCAGAGCGGCAACTTCGGCGTCAACGCACTCGGATCGGACCGCGGCATCGGCTTCCACACCGTCGTCTCGACCGGCAACGGCGCGGTGCTCGAGCCGAGCGACTGGCTGCAGGCGCTGGCAGCGGCCGACGGCGTCGGCTCGATCGCCCTGATGCTCGAGTCCGACGGCGACGGCGCGCACCTCGCCCGCGGCTTCGCCGACTGCGCCGAGCGTGGAATCGGCGTCGCGGTGCTGAAGGTCGGCAGCTCGGAGGGAGGCGCCCGGGCGGCGGGCGCTCACACCGGCGCGCTGGCCGGTGACCAGCGGGTCTTCGCGGCGCTGCTGGAGGAAGCAGGCGCCGCGCAGGCGACCGAGCCCGCCGAGCTGCTCGAGCTGGCGCGCGTGCTGGCGGTTCCCGGGGCACGGCCGACACGGCGCGGCGCCCCTAAGCACGCAGCGTCGCTGGCCGGCGACTCGGGGGAGGTGGGTGCGGCCGAGACAGCTGCGATGTCGGCGGCGAACCCCTCCGGGCACGGTCAAGACTCCGTGTCGGCCGATGCGGGCCCGGGCGGGCTTGCGGTCCTCACCTGCTCGGGGGGCGACTCGGGGGTCGCAGCCGACCTCGCGGCGGAGCGCGGGCTGGAGCTGCCGGAGCTCTCGCCGCCAACGCGCGAGCGGCTCGCGGGGGTGCTGCCGAGCGCGGCCACGGTGGCCAATCCGCTCGACTACACCTCGATGCTCTGGGACGACTACGAGGCGCTCGAAGAGGTCGCCGCGGCGGTGGCCTCCGATCCGGCGATCGACCAGCTGCTGCTGCTCTTCGACCAGCCGCGGGGGCTCGATCAGGAGGTCGCCGAGGGCTGGGAATCGGTGAAGCGGGCGCTCCTGGCGGGCGCCGCGCGAGGGGACGCGGCGACGATCCTCGGCTCGACCCTGCCAGAGCTCCTCGACCCCGAAGGCGCGGCGGAGCTCGGCGCGGCAGGCGTGGCGACCGCTGCGGGCCTCGGCGCCGCGATCGCCTGCGCGGCGGCCCTCCGCACCCGACCACCCGACCCGGCCCGGCTGCGCGAGATCGCCACGGCGACGGAATGCCTCTCAGATGGGGGCGCGAGCCGCGAGCAGAGCGTGGTCTTGGGCGGGATCGGCGCGGAGGCGCCGGACCACAAAGCTGCCGGCCAGAGGGATCGGGGACGGCGGGCGAGCGGCGGGTCGACAGCGGCCTTGTCTCAGGATGGTCAGCTCGGGAGCGCGGAAGGCGGTTCGCTCGGGGAGGCCGAAGTGAAGCGGCTGCTCGCTACGGGCGGCCTTGACGTGCCGGTGGGGGCGGTCGCCGTGGATATCGCGGGGGCCGTCGATGTCGCGGACGAGCTCGGGATGCCGGTGGCGTTGAAGTTGTCCTCCCCTTCACTGCTGCACAAGACCGAGGCCGGGGCGCTCGCGCTCGACCTGCGCGATGCGGACGAGGTGCGGGAGGCGGCCGCGGCGCTGCTGGCTCTGCCGGAGGCGGGCGGCGCGACCCTGCTGGTCGAGCGGATGGCGGGCGAGGGCGTCGAGCTGATCTTCGCGGTCCGCCGGGACGGCGTGGTCGCGGCGCTGCTGGTCGGGACGGGTGGGATCTGGGCGGAGGCGCTGGACGACGTCGCGATCATCCCCCTCCCCGCCGCGCCGTCCCGGGTCGAGCACGCGCTGCGCGGCCTGCGCGCCGCGCCGCTTCTGACCGGCGCCCGCGGCGGCCGGGCGGCCGACCTCTCCGCCGCGGCGCGCTTCGGCTCGCGCCTCGGCGAGCTCGCGCTCGAGCACGACCTCGACCTGCTCGAGGTGAACCCGGCGCTCGCCTCCCCGGACGGCTGCGTCGCCCTCGACGCGGTCGCCCGCCGTACGTTCGTCGCTTGACGGTCTATGTCAGCCAAACGACGAACGCGGTCGCACTCGTGCGTTCGTCGCTTGTACCCATATGCGACACAAGCGACGAACGCTCCGCTCGCCACTAGGCCGTGACGCTGAGCTCGGGGCGCTCGCTCATCCGTTCGGCCGCCACCGTGAGGCCCTCGCGGAGGATCGAGGCGATCTCCTCGATCGTCGCCGCGTCGGCGACCAGGGGCGGGGCGATCTGGACGATCGGCTCGGTGCGGTCGTCGAGGCGGCAGATCAGGCCGCGGCCCCACAGCTCGGCCGACAGCACGTCCTTCAGCAGCCATTCGGCCGCCGGGCCCTCGAAGGTCTCGCGCGTCTCCTGGTCGCGGACCAGCTCGATCGCCCAGAAGTGGCCCATGCCGCGCACGTCGCCGACGATCGGGATGTCGCGCAGGGCGTTCAGCGCATCGCGCGCGACCGGCTCGTTCGCCATCACGTTGTCGAGCACCGACTCGCGCTCGAAGATCTCGATCGAGGCCAGCGCCACCGCCGCCCCCACCGGGTGGCCGCCGAAGGTGATCCCGTGCAGGTACATCTCCCGGCCCTCGACGAAGGGCGCGGCGACGCGCTCGGAGATCAGCACCCCGCCCATCGGGAAGTGCGCCCCGGTCAGCCCCTTGGCGAAGGTGATCATGTCCGGCGTGTAGTCGAGTCGCTGGCCGCCGAACCAGGTGCCGATCCGGCCGAAGGCGCAGATCACGTCGTCGGAGACGAGCAGGATGCCGTGCCGGTCGCAGATCTCGCGCAGTCCGGCCCAGTAGCCGTCCGGCGGCACCAGGCAGCCGCCCGCGTTCTGGACCGGCTCGGCGATCAGCATCGCGACCGTCCCGGCGCCCTCGCGCTCGATCGTCTCCTCCACTTCCGCCAGCAGCACCTCGCGCATCCGCGCCGGGTCGGCGCCCTCCGGGTGCCGGTAGGCGTTGGTGTTGGCGACGTGGACGGCGGGCACGCCGAACGGCTCGAACGGCGCCCGGCATTCCTCCAGCCCGGTCATCGCCAGCGCCCCCATCGTCACCCCGTGGTAGGCGTCCTGGCGGGCGACCACCTTGCGCCGCGCCGGTTCGCCGTTCGCCCGGTGGAACTGGACGGCGAGCTTCCAGGCCGACTCGACCGATTCCGCCCCGCCCGAGGTGAAGAAGGCGCGCTCCAGCCCGGCGGGCGCCAGCTCGGCCAGCTTCGCGGCGAGCTCGATCGCGGGCGGGTGGGCGACGGTCCAGTTGGTGGTGAACGGCAGCCGCGCCATCTGCTCGGCGGCGGCGGTCGCGATCTCCTCGCCGTGGGAGTGACCGAGGTTGACGCAGTAGAGGCCGGAGAGGCCGTCGATGTAGCGACGGCCGTCGACGTCGAAGACGAAGCAGCCCTCGCCGCGGTCGATGATCGTCGTCCCTTCCTCGACCAGCGCGTGCATGTCGGTGAAGTGGAGCATCAGGTGCTGTTTGGCGAGTGACTGCAGGCGGTTGTCCATATCTCCCAGTTTACCTTGTAGTCAATTTCACAAAGTTGTGGTAGGCTGCCGCGGCATGGCGACGACCGAAACGAAAGCTCCCATGCCCCGCGGCGGTGCCGCGAAAACCTCAACCGGCGGCTCCTCCGGGTCCTTCGACGCGATCGTGGTCGGCGGCGGCCACAACGGGCTGACCACCGCCGCCTACCTCGCCAAAGCTGGACAACGGGTCTGCGTGCTGGAGCGCCGGCCGATCCTCGGCGGCGCCTGCGTGACCGAGGAAGTCTGGCCCGGCAAGCGGGTCTCGCGCGCCTCCTACGTCGTCTCGATGCTGCAGCCGAAGATCGTCAAGGACCTGCGGCTCGAAGACTTCGGCTACCGCGCCGTGCCGCTCGACCCGGCCTACGCGGCGCTCACCCCGGACGGCCCGGTCGTCTTCTACGACGACCCCCGCGCCACCGCCGAGTCGATCCGGCCGATCAGCTCCCACGACGCCGACAACTTCGAGGCCTTCGAAGAACGCCTCTTCCGGGTCGCCGACTTCCTCAGCCCGATGCTGCTGCGCGAACCGCCCGCGCTGGGCTCGAAGAAGCCCGGGGACCTGCTGGCGCTCGCTCGCGAGGGCGCACGCGCCGCCGGCCTCTCCCGCTCCGAGGTCCACGAGCTGGTCCGCATGTTCACGATGTCGGTCGCCGACATGCTCGACGAGTACTTCGAGCACGAGGCGCTGAAGGGGTCGATCGCCTCGACCGGCGTGGTCGGCGTCTGGGCCGGGCCGAACACGCCGGGCACCGCCTACAACCTGCTCCACCACGCGCTCGGCGAACTGAACGGGATCAAGGGGGCCTGGGGACACGTGATGGGCGGCATGGGCGCGATCAGCGAGGCGATCGCCGCCTCCGCCCGCGCCGCCGGCGCCGAGATCCGCACCGACGCCGAGGTCGCCTCGATCGACGTCGAGGGGGAACGGGTGGTCGGCGTGACGCTCCTCTCCGGCGAGCGCCTCCGCGCGCCCATCGTCGCCTCCGGCGCGCACCCGAAGAACACCGTGCTCGACCTGGCGGGGGCCGAGAACTTCCCCGCCGAGGTGGTCGAGGACATGCGCCGCTTCCGTACCCGCGGCGGCTCGGTGAAGATCAACATGGTGCTCTCGGAGCCGCCCCGCTACGAGGGGGTCGACGACGAGATGCAGGAGACCCTCCGCCACACCGGGGTCAACCTCTGTCCCTCGATCGACTACCTGGAGCGGGCCTGGCAGGACGCGCTGGGCGGGCGCCCCGCCGCCGAACCCTACGTCGAGGCGGAGCTGCCCTCGGCGATCGACTCGAGCCTCACCGACGACGGCACCTGGGTGATGACGATGTTCACCCAGTACGGGCCGCCGGACGAGGCCGGGTGGCCGGAGGGCGCGCGCGAGCGCTACGCCGACGCCTGCATCGCGCACCTGGCGAAGTACGCGCCGAACGTGCCCGACGCGATCGTCGAGCGCGAGGTGCTGGCGCCGCCGGACATCGAGCGGATCTTCGGCCTCACCGGCGGCTCGATCTTCCAGGGCGAGCAGGGCATGGACCAGATGGCGTTCATGCGCCCCTCCCCCTACCTCGCCGGCTACGCGACGCCGGTCGCCGGGCTCTACCTCTGCGGCGCGGGGACGCACCCGGGCGGCGGCGTGATGGCCGCGTCGGGGCACAACGCCGCGAAGCGCATCCTCCGCGACGGCCGCTTCAGCCGGCTGCGGCGGCGGGCAACTGCTTCCACCACTCGCTGAAGCCGCGGGCGCGGCCCTCGTCGTCGAGCTCGACCAGCCAGAGGTTGGCGTAGTCGCGCTTCAGCCTCGTGTAGCGGGTGCGCGCCTCGACCACCCAAAGCTCGCCGTCGCGGGCCAGGTGCCACCAGTGGAAGGTCGCGTCACCGGGCTTGTCGGCCTGCGCGAGCCAACCGGCGACGATCTCCTCCCGGCCGGTCCAGGTTTCCCAGGGCTCGACCCGGTAGACGCCGTCGGCGGTGAAGAGTGCCGCGATCGCCTCCGGGTCATTCGACTCCCAGGCCGCGACGTAGGCGTCGATCCAGCGCCGCAGCGGCGCCGCGGCAAAGGCCTCCTCGGGAGCTTCGTAGGCGCGCATGCGGCCGATCCGCCCCTCGCGGAAGCGGAAGACGTCGGTGGCCTCGGCCTCCTGCGGGGTGCCGTCCTGGAGGATGCCGTGGAGGCGGTGGACGACGACGATCTCCGGGCCGACCCGGTGCGCGGTCGGCTCCGAGGCGAGGTGCTTCCAGCCGGCCCGCGAGGCCTCCAGGTACTCGGCGACCGCGGCCGGGCCGACGCGCCGGCCGCCGTTCGGGAAGCTGATCGGCTCGATCCACTCGACCTCGGGGTCCATGTCCTTGGTCGCCGCGTCGACGTCGCCGCGGGCGAAGGCCTCGTAGGCGGCGAGGACGACCGCAACCTCGGGGTCGTCGGCGGGCGGGCGGTCGGGCACCGACCCAAGCTACCCGCTCGCCGCGCTGCCCAGACTCAGGGGATCGAGGCGGTTTTCTCGCAGTCGGTGGCGGAGTCGTTGCCACCGCCGCCGACGCAGTCGTCGAAGCCGCCTTTGCCGTCCAGTTTGTCGTTGCCGCCGCGGCCGAGCAGGGTGTTGGGGCCGTTGTCGCCGATGAGGATGTCGTTGCCGGGCGAGCCCTCGATCTTCTCGGTCGACGAGTCGATCTGGCCGGCGGTGCAGCCGCCGACGTCGGGGTCGGTCACCGCGCCGCCGAGCGTCGCCTCGACCGTGATTCCCGGGTTGTGGATGCGGGCGAAGGAGGCGCTGTCGTTGGCGCCGGCGCCGCCATCGAAGGTGTCGCCGTCACAAGGCTGGCCGCCGATCATCAGGTCCGAGCCGCCGCCGCCGTTCATGGTCGCCGGGCCGGAGTCTTTTTTCGGGTGGAAGATGTTGACGCCGTAGAGGACGTCGTTGCCGCCACCCCCTTCGAGGGTGTCGGGGTCGTGGTCTTCGCCCGCGTAGAGGACGTCGTTGGCGGGGCCCCCGACCAGCTTGTCGGACCCGGTGCCGCCTTCGAGCGTCGAGGGGACCGAGTGCGGGACGCCCTGGCCGATCGTCAGTTCGTCGTCGCCCGCGCCCAGGTTGGCTTCGATCGCGTCGACTTTGCCGCTGCAGGCGATCGTGGCGCCGCCGCTGCAGTCGGGGTTGGTCGGGTCGCCGTTGGTGACGTCGGAGCCGCTGATCGCGTATTTGCCCCCCGAAAAGTCGACGGTGCCCTGGTCGGGGCCGGCGGTGCCGGTCAGGATCAGGGTCGACTGGCCGTCGATCGATTCGTAGATTTCGACCGCGAGGCCGTTGGCGCCGCCCGCCGGGCCGCAGGAGGTTTCTTCGGCGAAGCCGCCGCTGCACTGGTCGCCGCCGGGGCCGCCGAAGGCGTCGTCGCCGGGCCCGGAGGCCTCGAGGTGGTCGTTGCCGGGGCCGCCGTCGAGGCGGTTCGGTTCGCCGGAGCCGATCAGCGTGTCGTTGCCGGAGCCGCCGATCGCGTCCTCGATTCCGCTCAGGTGCTCGCCCTCGGCGCCGCTCACCGTCTGGCTCTGCAGGTCGATCGTGACGCCCCCGCCGATGCCCTGGTAGTCGGCGATGTCGTGTTCGCCGGGCCCGCCGTCGATCTGGTCGTTGCCGGTACCGCCGGCAATCACGTCTTCGTTGCCGGCCCCGCCGTCGAGCGTGTCGTCGCCCTGGTTGCCCTGGACGATGTCGTGGTCGCCGGCACCGCCGTCGACGTTGTCGTTGCCCTGTTCGCCCTCGACCAGGTCGGAGCCGTCGCCGCCTTCGATCTGGTCGGAGCCGCGCGAGCCGAAGATCTTGTCGTTGCCGGCGCCGCCGTCGAGGACGTCGGAACCGCGTTCCCCGTCGATCGTGTCGTCGCCGCCTTCGCCGTACAGATTGTCGTCGCCGCGTTCGCCGTCGACGGTGTCGTCGCCTCCCCCGGCGCAGACCAGATCGTTGCCGCCTTCGCCGTGGATCGTGTTGTTGCCGTCGCCGGCGACGATCACGTCGGGGGCCTTGGTACCGGTGATCGTCGCCGCATCGGAGACGATGGTCGCGGGCCTGCCCTGGCAGGTCGGGTCCCCCGCTCCGGCTTCGCGGGCGCCGAAGGCGAGCAGCGCCGCCAGCGCGGCGAGCGGCGCGAGGAAAAGCGAGATGGTGCGGACAGAGACTTTGGGATGGCTGAGGGAAGGCATGCTCTGCATTTCGGCAGGCCATACCCCCCTACTTAAAAGAAGCGACCGGGTTAGACGGATTCCCTAGACGTTTGTCGGGGCAGCGGTCGGGCTAGGATCGGCTTGCAGAGCGAACTACCGGGGGAGGAGTGCAAGTGAAGATCCGCGCCGCCGTGCTGGAGGAGTTCGGTAAACCGCTCGTGGTCCAGGAGGTGAAGCTGGCCGAGCCGCGGGCCGGCGAGGTGCTGGTGCGGCTCGAAGCCTGCGGCGTCTGCCACACCGACCTGTACACCGCCTCGGGAGCCGACCCATCGGGGTACGCGCCGACCGTGCTCGGGCACGAGGGCGCCGGGGTGGTCGAGAAGGTCGGCGACCGGGTCGGCTCGGTGGCACCCGGCGACCACGTGGTCACGCTCTTCTCGCCGCAGTGTCGCGAGTGCGTCCACTGCGTCGACCCGCGCACCAACCTCTGCCTGGCGATCCGCGCCGAGCAGAACCTCGGCCACCTGCCCGACGGCACCGTGCGGCTGTCGCGCGGGGACGAGGACATCCGCCACTTCATGGGCTGCTCGACCTTCGCCGAGTACACGGTGATGCCGGAGATCGCGCTCGCCAAGGTCAGCCCCGAGGCGCCCTTCGAGCACGCGGCGCTGTTCGCCTGCGGCCTCTCGACCGGGCTCGGTGCGGCGATCAACACGGCGAAGGTGGAAGCAGGGACGACCTGCGCGATCTTCGGCGCCGGGATGGTCGGCCTGGGCGCGGTCGCCGGCTGCCGCCTGCAGGGCGCCGAACGGATCATCTGCGTCGACATGTCGGAGGATCGGCTCGCGCTCGCCAAAGGGCAGGGCGCGACCGACACGCTGATCGGCGGCCCCGACGCGGTCGCCGAGATCCTCGCGATGACCGACGGCGAGTTCGGCGCCGACTACACCTTCGAGGCGACCGGCAACGTGAAGGTGATGCGCCAGGCGCTCGAAGCCGCGCGAATGGCCTGGGGCCTCTGCACCGTCGCCGGGGTCGCCGGCAAGGGCGAGACCCTCGACGTCGTCCCGCGCCTCCTGATCACCGGCCGGCGTCTCGCGGGCTCTTCCTTCGGTGGGGTGAAGGGCCGCGACCAGGTTCCCGTCCTGATCGAGCGGGCGCTGGCGGGCGAGATCGACGTAGAGCCCTTCATCTCCCACAAGATCAGCCTCGACGAAGTGAACCGCGGGTTCGAGCTAATGGAGGCCCAGGACGGGATCCGCAGCGTGATCGAGTTCAACTAGGGCGGGCGAGGGCGCCAGCTCGCTCGGTGGAGCTTCGGGAGCGGCACCTGCCACCGACGGCGACGAGGATCGCGCCGGCGCCGCGGATCTGCCACTGGCCGCGCAGGGCGGGTAGTCGTCGTCGCCGAAGCGACGGGCGGCGGCGGCGATGCGGGCTGGACGGGGCCGGTTCGACCGACATGCCGGGTTAATCGGCTTGTGAAGCGGGCTGCTTTGAGGTTTCGGGCGGAGCGCGGAGTCGGATAGCGTGGCGCCGATGCTGCCCCGGACCGGCTACGACCGCCACTACGTCGCGCATTGCCGCGAGTCGGTCGGCGCGGCGGTCGAGGAGCTGCGCCGGGTGGGCGCGGGATCGGTCGCCTGGAACCAGCTCGTGGTGGCGCTCGAGCACTGGTTCGCGCAGCGGATCCCGAAAGTCGAAGGGCGCGACGGCAATCCGCTGAACGAGGTGCGAGTGATCGCCGAGTCGGTGATCGAGCACGGTGCCGTGATGACGGTGCCAAGGGGGATCAAGCTGCGACCGGACACCTCGGTGCTCGGCCTCGAGGAGGGCGACGAAATCACCCTCGACGGCGACGCCGTCGAACGCCTTTTTGACGCCTTCCTCGCCGAAGTCGAAGAGAAGTACACCTGAGGACGCCCGGTGCGGGAGCCCGCCCGCTCCGTCTGGCGGCCGTGGCCCCAGTAGGTTTCGCGGCCATGGCGGTCGAGATCACCACCGTGAAGGGTCGCCGCCGGCTCGGCGAGTTCATCGACCTGCCCTTCCGCCTGCACAAGGGGACGCCCTGGGTGACGCCGCTCAAGCTTGAGCGCCACCAATTCCTCACCCGCAGGCTGAACGCCTACTTCACCCACGGCGAAGCCGAGTACTTCCTGGCCCGGCGCGAGGGCCGCGTGGTCGGCCGGATCACCGCCCAGATCGACTTCGCCTACAACCGCTTCCACGGCACGCGGACGGGGATGTTCGGCTTCCTCGAGTTCGAGGACGACCCGGAGATCCTGGCCGCCCTGCTCCGAACGGCGGAAGCGTGGCTGCGGGCGCGCGGGTGCGACCAGATGCTCGGGCCGATGGACTTCAACCTGAACGAGGAGGGCGGGGTGCTGATCGAGGGCTTCGACCTCGAACCGCTGGTTCGCCAGAACTGGCACCCGCCCTACTACCAGCGGCGGATCGAGGAGTTCGGGCTGGCGAAGGCGATGGACCTTCTCTCCTGGGACCTCTCGATCGACGACCGCGCCTCGATGAAGCCGATCATCGAGAAACTGGCCAAGCGCTGCCGCGAGAAGTACGGCGTGACGGTCCGCAAAATGACGCGCCGCTCCCTGCGCAAGGACCTCGACAAGTTCGCCGAGGTCTACAACTCGGCCTGGTCGGAGAACTGGGGCTTCGTCCCCTACTCGAAGGAGGACCTCGACGCTTACGCGCTCGACCTCCAGATCGTCTTCTCGCCGGAATGGTTCATGGTCGCCGAACGCGAGGGCGAGACGATCGCGATGGCGATCACCGTGATGGACGCCAACCAGCTCCAGAAACGCATGAAGGGCCGCGTCCTCCCCACCGGCTGGTGGCACTTCCTGCGCCGCAACCGCACCACCGATCGCCTCCGCGTCGGCTTCCTCGGCGTCAAGCCCGAGTGGCAGCACACCGGCGTCGCCGCCCTCCTCTACGTCGAACATTTCGAAGCCGCAGCCCGCTCCCGGCTCAAACACGGCGAGGCCGGCTTCATCCTCGAGACCAACCACGCGATGAACTCCGGCCTCGAAGCGATGAACGGCCGCGTCGTGAAGAAATACCGCGTCTACGAACGCGCCCTGGGTCGTTGACGAAGTCGTTCGAAAGACCGTGACGTTTCGTCACCCTTTCTTGGGCTGGCTCCACAAAGACGACACGGTTTGGCTGTAGACACCACGGACCCGTGCATCGAACGTATGTTTGCATGGACATGGTGGAGCGCTTCGGCAAAAACCTGGCTATCCAGAGGGAAAGGGCTGGCCTGAGCCAGGAAGAATTGGCGTTCCGCGCCTCCCTCCACCGCACCGCGATCAGCCTCTCCGAGACCGGCAAGCGGGAGCCCCGCCTCGAGACGCTGGTGAAACTCGCCGGCGCGCTCGAAATTCCGGTCGAAGCCCTGCTGGACGGAATCTCCTGGGAGCCGATCCGCTACGTGACCGGCGGCCTCAAAGTCTCCGATCCCTAGACACGAGTTCCTGCGCCGACACCTCGGCCCTGGCTAGTCGGCAAGCTCGAGTTCGCCAAGGAGCGCGTAGATGCGTTCGGCCGATCCCACTGCGTACGGAGCACGGAGATCGAGGTCCGCGACACCCTCGTCGTAGTCCGCCTGATTGCGCAGTGACCGCAGGGAGTCACCCAGGGTCCCGATCAGCCGCCAAGTTGAACGCGTGGGCTCGTTGGCGTGTTCGGCCCTTTTGAAGGTCTCCCAGACCTGCTCGTGGGCTCCGCGATTGTCGATCGACGTCACGTTTGCTTCGAGCCAGCGTCGACAGCTGTTGAAAACGGCGTAGTAGGCGCGGCTGACGGCGCTCCGCCTTGACGCCTCGAAGGGATGCTCGGCCAGCCCTTTGGCAAGAACGAGATAGTCCGGCCAGTTCACAGGAATCCGATCGTCAGGCGGCTCATCACCGGGCCCAAGAGCTCCTCCTCCTGGCGGAGGAGGTCGCCGAGCCGATCGATCTCCTCGTCGAAGCCGAGCTTGGTGTGGACCCGGAGGTAGAGCTCCTCGCGCCCGCCTGGCACGTCGTAGGGGTCGATGATCGTCCGCTCGATCCTCGCCTTGGGACCGAAGCTCTCGAGGATCGCCGCTTCGATCGCGCCCAGGCGCGAGTCGAGATCGGGCTCCGCGGCAAGCAGAGCGGATATGCGCTCATCCGGAGTCGGATCCTTGACCACCTCTCCGCCAGAACGTTCCTCAGAGGCCGTCAACCGCGCCTCGAGCTCAGGCGACAACCGGAAGTTCGCCAACTCGTCCGCCCCGGTCGGGTCTGGCGGGTCCAGATGCTCCAGGACGAGGTCCGCGCGGCCCTCCCTCAACAAGTCGGCGATCGAGCGCTGCCCGAGAGCGGCCTGGGGGCGACTCAGGACCACGGCAAGCTGGCCGATGTCAGCACCGGCAACCGACCTCATCCGAGTGACCACCGCATAAAGGTCGCCGAGAGCTTTTTCGGTCCGGCGCTGGAAGCGGCTGTCAGGACGGGCCCGGGAGATCGTCTCGCGCCGAAGACCGGTCAGCTCAGCGATCTGCTGGGCCGTCAGGGCCGTGCGCAGCTCCCTCAGCTCGTCGAAGGGCGTTTTGAAGTCGAGCTTGGCCATGTCCGTAAGGGTAGCGATATTCACGATTTACCTCACAACTTATATCTCGCAAAAAGTCACACGAGTTGTGTGTTCTTAGCCGTCACCAAAAGCTGCTTGTCGACCACATGAAGCTGTTCACAGAAAACGGAGCGTAGCGCGTCCGAAATGTTTTGTCTACTTGTGAATCGAATTGCCGAAATCTGCATTCAATCTCACGCGCCTGCCTGTAGCCGGTGTTCAGCCAGCAGAAAAGCCTGCAAACATGGATGTTTTGGAGCGCTTTGGGGCAAATCTTCTGCGAATCAGGCAAGCCAGAAGGCTGAGCCAGGAAAGCCTCGCGGAACGCGCGGGCATCCACCGCACCCAAATCAGCCTGTTCGAGACGGGACAACGTCAGCCGTTGCTTGAGACCTTCGTCAGACTGGCCGGCGCGCTCGAAGTTCCGCTCTCAACGCTGCTGGAGGGGATCGCCTTCAAACCAGGTCCCGCTGGTGGCGAATTCCTCGTCTCCGACCCACCCGAGCTACCGCGGATCGGCAGTTAGCGGCGGAAGCCGACGACGCAGTTTTGGCCGCCGAAGCCGAAGGCGTTGGCGATCGAGGCGGTGGCTCGGGACTCGCGGGCAGTGAGGGCGATGTGGTCGAGGTCGCACTCGGGGTCGGGGTTGGTGAGGTTGATCGTCGGCGGGAGGACGCCGTCGCGCATCGACAGGAGGCAGACCATGCCCGCCAGGGCGCCGGCGGCGGCGATCAGGTGGCCGACCATGGACTTCGGAGAGGAGACCGGGACGTTGTCGGTGGCGTCGCCGAGGACCTTGCGGATCGCGCGGCTCTCGGAGGTGTCGTTGGCCCTCGTCGCCGTACCGTGGGCGCAGATGTAGCCGAGTTCGTGGGGAGCGATGGCGGAACGCTCGAGGGCCAGGCGGATGGCCCCTGCCGCGTAATCGCCGCTCGGCTCCGGGGCGCTCATGTGGAAGGCGTCGGAGGTGAGGGCACCGCCGGCCACCGAGCCGTAGGCAGCCGCGCCGCGCGCCGCGGCGTGCTCGGCGGACTCGACGATCAGCACCACGGCGCCCTCGCCGAAGACGAAGCCGTCGCGGTCGGAGTCGAAGGGGCGGCTGGCGCCGGCGGGGTCGTCGTTGTTCTCCGACAGCGGGCCCATGTTGGAGAGGCCGGCGAAGACCGCCTCGTTGATCCCGGCATCCGCACCCCCGGCGATCACGACGTCGGCCTCGCCGGCGAGGATCAGGCGGCGCGCCTCGAGGATCGCGTAGGTCCCGGTCGCGCAGGCGAGGGCGCTCGCGGTGACCGGGCCGTGGGCGCCGAGGTCGATCGCCACCTCGCATGAGGCCATGTTGAGGATCGTCGAGGCCACGTAGAAGGGACTGACGGCCCGCGGGCCCTCGTCGACCAGCGCCCGCACGTTGCGCTCGGTCTCCGGCGTCCCCGCCACGGCGCTGCCGATCGCCACGCCGACCCGGTCCGCCTCGGCCTCGACGTCGAGGCCCGCGTCCGCCACCGCCTCGCGCGCCGCAGCGATCGCGAGCTGCGAGAACCGCGCGGTGCGGTGCGCCCGCTTCGCCCCCAGCGTCTCCACCGGATCAAAGCCGCTCACCTCGCCGGCGATCCGCGTCGCCAGCCCGGAGGCGTCGAATTGGGTGATCGCGCCGACCCCCGACTGCCCGGCGACCAGCGCCTTCCAGGTGGAGGGGGCGTCGAGGCCGACCGGGGTCAGCGCGCCTAGCCCGGTGACGACTGGGTTTTTTGGCGGATTCACTGCGGACGGCACCAGGCGTACATGCGAGCCGCATTATCCCGGTTGGCGCGGACCCTGCTCGCGTGGCACCCGCCTGATCGGGGTACGCGGACCGCCTCACGACTGGCTCTGCATATACGTTCTCGGCAGTGCATCTCTACGTTCGGGAAACGTCCGGACGCCTGCAAGGCGAAATCTCGGTCCCCGCGTCCAAGTACCACGCTCACCGGGCGCTGATGCTTGCGTCGCTGGCCGACGGTGAGAGCCGCATCAAAGGCGGCGTCGCGGCGAAGCACGTGCAGTCGACGATCGAGGTGCTGACCGGTCTCGGCACCCAGATCGAGAGAACCGACGACGGCTTCCTGGTCCGCGGCGGCCTCCCCTACCGGCCGCTCCGCGACACGCTCTCGGTCGGCTCCTCGGGGACCACGCTCTACTTCATGATCGGCCTCGCCTCGCTGGCCGACGCGCCGGTCACGCTGACCGGCCAGAAGTACTTCCAGCGCCGACCGGTCGGGCCGCTCCTGGAGGCGCTCGGCGACGTCGGCATCGAGCTCGAGTCGACCAACGCGACGCCGCCGATCACGGTTCAGCCGAAGCGCCCGGGCGGCGGCCGGGTGTCGATCGCGGGAACGCTCAGCCAGTGGATCTCCGGGCTGATCATCGTCGCCCCGTTCGCGGGCGGCCCGACAACGATCGAGGTCGAGGGCACGCTGAACGAGCAGCCCTACGTCGAACTGACCGTGAACATGATGCGTGACTTCGGGCTCGAGGTCGGCGTGTCGGACGACTGGCGCCGCTTCGAGATCGAGCCGAACCAGACCGCCCGCCCGGCCGAGATCACCCTCCCCCCCGACATCGGCTCGCTCGCCTTCGGCCTCGCGGCAACCTCCATCCACCCGTCCGATGTGTTTTTCCGCGGCGTCTCGGAGATCGACGGCACCCGGGTCGACCACCCGGAGGCCCACTTCCTCGACGTGGTCGCCGAGATGGGCCTGCCGATGGAGCTCGACCGCGAGGCGGGCGGCATGCGCGTCCGCCACGACGGCGTGCGGCTGCGCGGGGTCGAGATCGACTGCCGGCCGATGCCCGACATGCTGCCGGTGCTCTCGACCATGGGCCAGTTCGCCGAGGGCGAGACCCGCTTCTCCAACGTCGCCCACGTGCGGCTGAAGGAGTCCGACCGGGTCGTCTCGATGCTGCAGCTGAACCGGATGGGCGGCGACGTCGAAGAGCAGGGCGACGAGCTGGTGGTGCGCGGCATCGAGGGCAACCTGACCGGCTCCCCGCTGTCCAGCTTCAACGACCACCGCGTGCACATGGCGCTGACCGTGGCCGCCTCGCGCGCCGGCGGCGAGAGCTCGCTGACCTACCCGAACGCCTACCGGATCTCCTACCCCGGCTTCCTCGACGACATGACCGCGATCGGCTTCGACCTCTCGATCCAGGACGACCGCGAGCGCTCCGCCGAGGGCGTCCTCGCGACCGGCGAGGCCGAGGGCGGGCAGCGGGCGGTCGAGTCGATCGCGATCGACCAGGCGGCCGAAGTGCCGATCGTCGACTGGGTCGGACGCTGGGCGCGGGAGCGGCCGGGCGAGGACGCGGTCGTCGACGTGCGGGCGGGCGGCACCCGGGTGTGGACCTGGGAGGAGCTCGACCGGGAGGCCGACAAGGCCGCCGCGCTGCTGCTGGAGCTCGGCGTCGAGCCGGGCGAGACCGTCGCGTATCAGCTCCCGAACTGGGGCGAGTTCGTGATCCTGACGCTCGCCTGCATGAAGATCGGCGCGATCTGTTGCGCCTTGATGCCGATCTTCCGCGAGCGCGAGATCGGCTTCGCCCTGCGCCGCTCGAAGGCGCGCGTGCTGGTCGTCGCCGACGAGTTCCGCGGGCGCAAGTACGCCGAGGAGGTCGCGGGCATGCTGGCCATCGCGGCCGCAGCGACGAACGGCGGCGGCAACGGGGCGTCCCACGACGGGACCGGCCCGCTGCCGGTCGAGCACGTCCTCGTCGTCGGCGCGGACGGCGCGCCCGCGCTGCCCAAGACCGACCGCGCGCGCTGGCACGACTTCGCCGCCGCGCTCGCCGGTCAGGAGCCCGATTGGGCGGCGATAGCCGCACGCAAACCGGGCGCGAAGGCGCTCGCCCAGCTCTTCTTCACCTCCGGCTCGACCGGCGAGCCGAAAGGCGTGCTGCACCGCTACGACGCGCTGACCCGGGCGGCGATGATGGAGGTCGAGCACCTCGGGCTCGGCCGCGACGACACGATCTTCATCCCCACCCCGCTGGCCCACCAGACCGGCCTCCTCTACGGGATGTGGCTGAGCTTCGCGCTCGGCTCCACCCAGGTCATTCAGGACATCTGGGACCCGCACCGGGGCGCCCAGGCGCTGCGGCAGTGGGACGGGACCTTCGTGCAGGCGGCGACGCCGTTCCTGGCCGACCTGGTCAGGGTGGTCGAGTCCGGCGAGGAGGAGGCGCCGCCGGCGCTGCGGATCTTCGTCGTCACCGGCGCCGCCGTGCCGCGGGCGCTCGCCGAGCGCGCCACCTCCGTCCTCTCCGCCGCCGTCTGCGGCGCCTGGGGCTCGACCGAGTCCTGCCTCGGCGCGCTGGCGGCGCCCGGCGACGATCCGGCGAAGGTCTGGGGCACCGACGGCCGCGCCCTGGCCGGCACCCGGATCCGCATCGTCGACGACTCCGACAACGTGCTCGGTCCCGGCGAGGAGGGCAACTTCCAGGTGACCAGCCGCTGCCTCTTCGAGGGCTACCTTGACCGCCCCGACCTGACCGCCGCCGCGAAGACCGCGGACGGCTGGTACCGGACCGGCGACCTGGCGACGATCGACTCCGACGGCTACCTGCGGCTGACCGGCCGGGTCAAGGACATCATCAACCGGGGCGGCGAGAAGGTGCCGGTCGCCGAGATCGAGCAGCTGCTGCACGAGCACCCGGCGGTGTCGGAGGTGGCGATCGTGGCGATGCCCGACGAGCGGCTCGGCGAGCGCGCCTGCGCCTTCGTCGTCCGCGTCCCCGATTTCGGCGGCGACTTTGGCCTCGCCGAGGTCCGTGAGCACCTCGACGCCCACGAGGTGTCAAAGCACTACTGGCCGGAGCGGGTCGAGACGCTCGAGGCGATGCCCCGCACCCCGAGTGGAAAGATCCAGAAGTTCGTCCTGCGCGACCGCGCCAAGGGGCTCCGGCCGGAGGAGCCGCAACCGACCAGCAAGGAGCCCGCCAGATGACCCCGCAAGCCGCGATCCCCCTGCCCGAGACCTTTGACGAGTCGGGCTTCGAGGAGCTGAAGGCGGAGATCGCCGCCTACGTCGCGAACGAGGGCGAGGAGTGGACGCGGCGGATCGAGGCCGAGCGGGCGGTGCCGCCGGAGCTGCGCACCGAGCTGAAGGAGCGCGGCTACCTGTCGCTGGCCGGGCCGGCGGAGTACGGCGGCCGCGGCATCCCCTTCTCCCGCTACCTCGAGCTGCTCGAACTGTTCTCGATGTCGCACGCCTCGCTGCGGATGATCGTCCACGTCGCCAACGGGGTGTGGCGGTCGGTCGACCAGTTCGCGACCGAGGAGCAGCGGCGCGACTACGTGATGCCGGCGGTGACTGGCGACCTGACCGTCGCCTTCACCCTGACCGAGCCGACTGCGGGCAGCGGCGCCGACCTGCGCTGCGAGGTCGAGCGCGAGGGCGACACCTACTACCTCTCCGGCGAGAAGCACCTGATCACCTTCGGGGTCAATTGCGACCGCTGGCTGCTCTTCGCGCGGCTGGCCGGGACGACGGGCGCCGAAGGGACGGTGGCGCTGCTGGTCGACCGCGACACGCCGAACGTGAAGGTCGAGGACATGGGCGAGTCGATGGGGGTGCGGGGGACCGATCACGCGCACCTGACCTTCGACCGGGCGCCTGTTCCCGTCTCGGACACGCTCGGCGAGGAGGGCAAGGGGCTGCAGGTCGCCTTCGGCGGCTTCCTCACCACGAGCCGGATCGCGGTGGCGATGACCTGCGTCGGGCTGGCGCGCCGGGCGCAGGAGCTGGCGGCCGAGCACGCGGCGCGGCGCGTCACCTTCGGCAAACCGCTCTCCCAGCGCCAGGCGATCTCCTTCGCGCTGGCCGAGAACGCCGCCGACATCGAAGCCTCGCGCCAGCTCGTCCTGCACGCGGCGCGGCGCTGGGAGGTGGGCGAGCCGGACGCGGCGGTGCTGTCGTCGATGTCGAAGCTGACCGCGGTCGACATGCTCGGCCGGGTCACCGACAAGGCCCTGCAGGCGCACGGCGGGATCGGCTTCTGGGCCTCGGAGCCGATCGAGCGGGTCTACCGCGACGCGCGGGCGCAGCGCTTCGAGGAGGGGACCAACGAGATCCAGAAGACGATCATCGCCCGCGAGGTGTTCGCGCCGGTCCACGCCTCGATCGCCGAGCGGCAGGTCGGCTGATGGCGGCAGCCGAGGCGGCGGGCGCGAAGCCCGAGAGTGACGGCTTCGCGGCCGGCAAGGTCGCGCTGATCACCGGCAGCTCGCGCGGGATCGGCCGCACGCTGGCACTCTCGCTGGCCGCGCAGGGCGGCTCGGTGGTCGTCAACTACAAGGTGAACGAGGACCTCGCGGCGGAGGTCGTGCGCGGGGTCGAGGAACACGGCGGGCGGGCGATCGCCGTGCAGGCGGACATGGAGTCGCCGGAGGACATCGACCGCCTCTTCGACGCGGCGCGCGAGGAGTTCGGCAGGCTCGACTACTACGTCGACAACGCCGCGGCGTCGAGCTTCAAGCTGATCCGCGACCTGAAGCTCCACCACCTCGACCGTTCCTACGCGATGAACATCCGCTCCTTCGTGCTGGGGGCGCAGCGGGCGGTGGACCTGATGACGGACGGCGGGCGGATCGTCACGCTGTCGAGCTACGGCTCGATCCGCGCCTACCCGACCTACGCCAACCTCGGTGCGGCGAAGGCGGCGCTCGAGGCCTACGTCCGCTACATGGCGATCGAGTTCGCGCCGCTCGGCATCAACGTCAACGCGGTCAACGGCGGGATCATCGAGAGCGACTCGAGCGCCTACTTCTACGGCGTCGACGGGATGCCGGGGCTCGATGTCGTGCTGCCGAAGATCCCGAAGCAGCGGATGGGGACGGTGAAGGAGGTCGCCGACACGGTCGAGTTCCTGCTCGAACCGCGCTCCGAGTACATCACCGGGCAGTCGATCGTCGTCGACGGCGGGCTGACGATCGTCGCGCCCCCTTTCTTCGACGACGCGACCGGGCCGCTGCGGCTGCCGAAGCGCCAATCGGCGAACGGGGCCGCGGCCGAGAGCGCCACCGAGGACGCGGGCGCCGCGTCCGATGCCTGAGCCCGCCGAAGCCGACGCGCCGGGGGCGCTCACCCACGTCTTCACGCCGGTGCGGATCGGCGGCCTCGAGCTGCCGCACCGGATCGTCATGGGTTCGATGCACCTCGGCGTGGAGGGGGCCGAGGACGCGGGCGAGCGCCTGGCGGCGTTCTACCGCGAGCGCGCGCTCGGGGGCGCGGGGCTGATCGTGACCGGCGGCTGGGCGGTGTCCCCAGACGGCGCGGCCGACGCGAGCTACGGAGTACTGGGCGGCGAGCGACCCGCGAGCGGTGGAACTGACGCCGCGCGGCAGAGCGGTGCGGACACGCGGGCCGACGCGGCTCGCCGCGCGCTGGCGCTCGTCGCGGGCGCGACGGCCGGAACTGAGGCGACGATCGCGTTGCAGCTCTTCCACGCCGGGCGCTACGCGCTGGCCGGCTCGCCGGGCGAGGTCGTCGCGCCCTCGCCGATCGCGAGCCGGGTGTCGCGGGTGGAGCCGCGGGCGCTCGGCGAGGATGAGGTCTGGGAGGTGGTGGCTCAATTCGCGGCGGGGGCGGCGCTGGCGGTGGAGCTCGGGTTCGCCGCAGTCGAGGTGATGGGCTCGGAGGGCTACCTGGTCGACCAGTTCCTCTCCCCCGTGACCAACCGGCGCGAGGACTCGTGGGGCGGCGACGCCGAGGGACGGATGCGGTTCGGGATCGAGGTGGCGAGCGCGGTGCGGGGGGCGGTCGGCCCGGACTTCCCGGTGCTGTTCCGGATGACCGGGGCGGAGCTGATGCCCGCGTCGCGGCCTTGGGAGGAGGTCAAGGCGTTCGCGGCGGGGCTGGTCGGAGCGGGCGTCGACGCGCTGAACATCGGCGTGGGATGGCACGAAGCGCCCGTGCCGACCGTGCAGGGGGCGGTGCCGAGCGGGGCGTTCGTGCCGTGGGCGGAAGGGATCAAGGCGGCGATCGAGGACGGGTGGCCGGACGGCGGCGAGGACGGGGCGATCACCGGCACTGCCGCCGCTACGGCAGGTATGGCGACCGTGCCGGTGATCGCCGGCAATCGCCTGAACAGGTTGGAGGAGGCGGACGCCGTGCTTGCGGCAGGGGGCGTCGACATGGTTTCGATGTCGCGGCCGTTCCTGGCGGACCCACGGATTGTGGAGAAGGGCCGGGAGGGCGGCGCCGTCAATGTCTGCATCAGCTGCGACCAGGCGTGCATCGACCGCTCGATCGTCGGCGAGCACGTGTCCTGCCTGGTCAATCCGCGATCCGGTTACGAGGTCGAGTTCCCGGCGGCGGAACCGGGCGATGGGGGGGCGCGGCCGACCGGAGACGGGCCGCGACCGTCGAGCATCGGCGAGTCGTCGGCCGTCGGGTCGGGGCGGCCTGGAACCCGGCGGTCGGCCACCGCGTCCGCGCGTACCGCGGTCGATCGCTACGCCGTCATCGGCGGCGGCCCTGCCGGCCTCGAGGCGGCGCGGGCGCTTGCGGCGCTCGGCGCTGAGGTCCGTCTCTACGAGGCGCGCGACGAGCTGGGCGGGCAATTCCGCTGGGCGCGGCTCGTCCCGGGCAAGGAGGACTACGGGGCGACGATCTCCTACTTCGAATCCGAGCTCCGGCGCCTCGGCGTCCACCTCCACCTGGGCCACGAATTGGGCGACGACGACGCCGACGTACTCGCCGATTGCGTCGGCGTCGTCCTCGCCACCGGCGTCCAGCCCCGCACCGTCGACATCCCTGGCTCGTCCCTCCCCCACGTGGTCGACTACGCGACCGCCTTCGAGTCGGGCCTCGGCGAGGCCCGCTCCGTCGCGATCGTCGGCGCGGGCGGCATCGGCGTCGACCTCGCCCACCTCCTCACCCACGCACCGAGCAACGCCGATGACTTCTACCGTCGCCACAACGCGGAGCCTCCTGTGGAGAGTTACTCCCGTATAGGGGGAGTTTCTCTCCACAGCAAAGGCCTGAGTAATGGGGTGCGCGTGACGTTGATGCGACGTTCGGGGCGCGTTGGGAGTGGGATCGGGCGGACGACGCGCTGGGTCTGGCTCGACGCGCTGAAGCACGCCGGGGTCGAGACGCGCACCGAGCTCTCGTATCGGCAGATCACCCCGCACGGGGTCGAGATCGAGCTCGAGGACGGGAGCGTCGAGTTGATCGCCGCCGACCACGTCGTCATCGCCGCCGGGCAGGAGCGGCGGGACGAGCTGCGGCCGCTGCTCGAGCGGCTCGAGATCCCGCACCGGGTCGTCGGCGGGGCCGAGAACCCGAGCGAGCTGAACGCGGTCCGCGCCTTCGCCGACGGCCTCCGCGCCGCCTACGAGCTCGCCGGCGACCGCCCGCGCGCCTGAACGGCAAGCGGGGTCCTGGGGACCCCCGAACGGACCTCCCCGCAGTTCGTGAGAGAGGGGGTCCCCAG
>DASXMH010000157.1:0-36380 GCA_036495785.1 Solirubrobacterales bacterium | reverse complement strand
CCGCGTCGACTCGATTTCCTCCTCGAGGTCACGGTAGACCGGCGGCGTCGACATCGACTTGATGCGCAGCCGCGAGCCCGCCTCGTCGATCAGGTCGATCGCCTTGTCGGGCAGGAAGCGGTCGGAGATGTAGCGGTCGGCCAGTTCGGCGGCCGCTTCCAGCGCTTCGTCGTTGATCGTCACCTTGTGGTGCTGTTCGTAGCGCTCGCGCAGCCCCTCGAGGATGCGGACCGTGTCCTCCGGCGAGGGCTGGTCGACCCGGATCTGGGCGAAGCGGCGCTCCAGCGCCGAGTCGCGCTCCAGGTACTTGCGGTACTCGTCCAGCGTCGTCGCGCCGATCGTCTGCAGCTCGCCGCGAGCCAGGGCCGGCTTCAGGATCGAGGCGGCGTCGATCGCCCCCTCGGCGGCGCCGGCGCCGACCAGATTGTGGAGCTCGTCGATGAACAGGATGATGTCGCCCCGCTGGGTGATCTCTTTCATCACCTTCTTGAGGCGCTCCTCGAACTCGCCGCGGTACTTCGAGCCGGCCACCAGGGCGGCCAGGTCGAGCGTGTAGATCTGTTTGTTCTTCAGCAGCTCCGGCACCTCGCCCGAGTTGATCCGGGCGGCGAGCACCTCGACGACGGCGGTCTTGCCGACGCCCGGCTCGCCCAGCAGCACCGGGTTGTTCTTGGTGCGGCGGGAGAGGATCTGCATGATCCGCTCGATCTCGGTCTCGCGACCGATCACCGGGTCGAGCTTGCCCTCCTCGGCAAGGCGGGTCAGGTTGCGCCCGAACTGGTCGAGCAGTTTCGAAGATTTTTTGCCCTCGCCCGAGCCGCCCGAACCCGAGCTGCCCTGGCGACGACCGCCGGGGCCGGAGAGCATCCGGATCACCTCGTTGCGGATCTTGTCGCTGTCGGCGTCGAAGTCGAGCAGGATGCGGGCCGCGACGCCCTCGTTCTCCCGGACCAGCCCGAGCAGGATGTGCTCGGTGCCGATGTAGTTGTGGCCGAGGCTGAGCGCCTCGCGCAGCGCCAGCTCGAGCACCTTCTTGGCACGCGGGGTGAACGGAATCTGCCCGGACGTGACCTCCTCGCCGGAGCCGACGATTCGGACGACCTGCGAGCGCACCCTTTCGACGGTGATGTCGAGGGACTCCAGGACGCGGGCGGCAAGACCCTCCTCCTCGCGGAGGAGTCCGAGCAGGATGTGCTCGGTGCCGATGTAATTGTGCTTGAGCGTCCGCGCCTCCTCCTGCGCTAGGACAACTACCTGACGAGCCCGCTCGGTGAATCGCTCGAACAAATCCAAAACCTCTTCTTGGTCGCACCCGGGAAACCCCGGATTGAAGACGGCGACGCCTGATCCTTCATCGGATGACGCCGTTTCGTTCCTTAACTCTACCGGGGTCGTGTGGTCGGCTTCGCGTGCATCTCGCACGGAAGTAGCGACCTTTGTGATGGAAATCGACCGAAAGTTGGGACGATTTAGCTTGACCGGCGCGAATAGTATCCCCCCGTGCCCTCGTCCGGGTCCCTCGAAGCGTTCGCCAAGGCGCACGATCTGCCCTTCCGCGGAAGCGGATCGCTGCCCAAACACGGCAACCTGCTGAGCCGCGGCGGGCGGGTCGAAGGGCTGGTCGAAGGCACCCTGCCGGGCGGGATCGATGGGTCGCTCGCCTACTACACCTACACCTACGAGACGACCGACTCCGACGGGCACACGGAGACCCACACGCGGCGCTTCACGCTGGTCGTGACGACGGTGCCGCAGAGCATCGGCTTCATGCCCTCGCTCGGCTTCGCCGGGTCGGGCAGCGAGATGAGCGGCGTCGGCGGCGCCCTGGGAGAAGTCGTCAAGGTCGACCTCGGCGACGACGCGCGGCTGAAGGGGAGCCGCTGCTATCGCTACAAGGGCGCCAGCGAGGTCTGGACGCGGCGCCTCTTCTCCCCCGCCCTGGTCGACTGGCTGGCGCGCTCGGAGACGGACCTCGGCTTCGAGCTCTCCGACGGCGTCCTCACCACCAGCCGCGGCGGCCACCTCGTCGGCGGCGGCGCGCTGACCGGGCTCTGCGAAGAGGCCGCCCACCTGGCCGCGGCGATCGCCGCCGAGTCCGACGAGTCGTCGGGCACCGGCAACGCGGCGAGCAACGCCGCCAAGGACCCGAACCCCGACGACCCGCGGATGGAATCGGCACTGGGCGCTGTTGCCGTCTCCTCGCCGGAGTCGATCAAGGGCGCCGAGAAGACCTTCCGCGGCCACGTCGCGCGCTCGCCGCACACCCTCGGGCGGGCGCTCGGCTACGCGGCGGTGATCACCCTGCTTCTCAACATCCCCGGCGCGGCGATCCCGATCCTGCTCGCCGTGGCCGGCTCCTGGGCCGTCCTCGCCGCGATCGAGCTCGGCCTCGTCGCGATCCTCGCCTTCTTCATCTTCCGCAAAGACGTCCGCCAGTCGGGCTCCAAGTACGCCGCCGAGGCGTTCTGGCGGAGCTACGCGAAGGCGCGCGGGATGAGCCTCGAAGAACCGCTCCACTTCGCCGCGACCCACGCCGACGCGAAGCTGTCGTGGCGGCCCGACCGGGTCCTGGCCGGGCCGCTGCCGGGCGGCGGCGAAGGCTGCTTCTGCGTCTGCGGCGACGGCTCCAAACGCGCCGACCGGATCGCGGTCGTCGCCGGGCCCGCCGGCCCGGTCGCCGAATCGGAGCTCGAGGCCGAACCCCAGGGCCTGACCAGCAAGGACCTCGACACCTACTTCGAACAGCTGGCCGGCGAGGCGCGCGGAGCGCCGAAGGGCGAGGCACCGCCCGAGCCCACCCCGGCCTAGCTCAGGTCCGCATCGCCGGAAAGAGAAGTACTTCCCGCAGGCTCTGGGCCCCGGTGAACATCATCACCAGCCGGTCGATGCCGAGCCCGACGCCGCCGGTCGGCGGCATCCCCTGTTCGAGCGCCTCGACGAACGCCTCGTCGTAGGGCTGCGCCTCTTCGTCGCCGCGGGCGATCTCGGCGGCCTGCTGCTCGAAGCGGCGGCGCTGCTCGTCGGGGTCGTTCAGCTCGGTGAAGGAGTTGGCGATCTCGACCCCGCCGACGAAGGCCTCCCAGCGCTCGACCAGCCCCGGCTCGGTGCGGTGCGCCTTGGCGAACGGCGACAGCTCGACCGGGTAGTCAAGGATGAAGGTCGGCTGGATCAGCCCCGGCTCGACGTCGCGCGAGAGCAGCCCGTCGACCAGCTTGCCCCAGCCCTCGCCGGGATCGGGCTCGGTCCCCATCGCCCGGGCCAGCGCCTCGCGGGTCGGGTGCTCGGCGATGTCGATGCCGGAGCGCTCGAGGATCGCCTGGCGCAGGGTGATCCGCCGCCAGGGCGGCGCGAAGTCGATCTCTACCTCACCGCGCTTCACCACCGTCGTCCCCAGGGTCCGCTCGGCGACGTCGGCGACCATCCGCTCGAGGTCGTGGGCGGTCTTCTCGTAGTCGGCGTAGGCCTCGTACCACTCGAGCATCGTGAACTCGGGGTTGTGCTTGTGCGACACGCCCTCGTTGCGGAAGTCCTTGCCGAGCTCGTAGACGCGGTCGATGCCGCCGACGATGAGTCGCTTGAGGTAGAGCTCGGTGGCGATCCGCAGGTAGAGGTCGCGGTCGAGCGCGTTGTGGTGAGTGGTGAACGGGCGCGCCAGGGCGCCGCCGTAGAGCGGCTGAAGGACCGGCGTCTCGACCTCGACGAAGCCGCGCTCGTCGAGCCGGCGGCGCAGCTCGGTGATCGTGCGGGCGCGGACCCGGAAGAGCCGGCGGCTCTCCTCGTTGGCGATCAGGTCGAGCTCGCGGCGGCGGAAGCGGGTCTCGGTGTCCTGCAGACCGTGGACTTTGTCGGGCGGCGGGCGCAGGCTCTTCGACAGCAGGCGCCAATGGTCGATCGCCAGCGACAGCTCTCCCCCGCGCCGGGTCGCCATCGCCGTCCCCTCGACGCCGACGATGTCGCCGATGTCGAGGTCGACCAGCAGCTCGTAGGCCTCCGGCCCGAGCAGGTCCTCGCGAGCGTGCAACTGGATCTGGCCGCTGCCGTCGCGGAGGTCGATGAAGGCGTTCTTGCCGTGTCCGCGCCGCGCCGCGATCCGCCCCGCCACCCGGTGGCGGGAGTCGGTTTCGGCGCCCGGCGCCAGCCCTTCGTGCTCGGCCCGCACCGCGGCGATCTCCTCGCGGTCGGAGAACTCGTGCGGGAACGGCTCGATGCCGGCGTCGCGGATCCGCCCGAGCTTCTCGCGTCGGTCGTTCAGAACATCGGAGAGTTGGCGTTCCTCGGTCACATTCTGAGAGCGTCTAGAAGCAAGCAGTTCGGGGGATGCAGGCCGGAGCCGCAAGGGAGCGTACTTCAGTACGTGACCGCCGCGGCGAGGACCGAAGACCCCGAAATGGGCCGCTTATAGGCGCTCTCAGGCCTTCTCGATTTTCGTGATTTTGAGTTTTTTCTTGGCGCCGCGCGGCGGCTCGACGGTGACGATGTCGTTCCGCTTTTTGCCGAGCAGGGCTTTGCCGATCGGCGACTCGTTGGAGAGTTTGTGCTCGACCGGGTTGGCCTCGGTCGACCCGACGATCTGGAATTTCTGCGAGTCGCCGGTTTTCTGGTCTTTGACGTGGACGATCGAGCCGAAGCCGACCTCGTCGGTGCCGATCGCGTCCTCGTCGATGACCGTGGTGCGCCGCAGGCGCTCTTCGAGCTGGGCGATCCGGCCCTCGAGCAGCGCCTGTTCGTTCTTCGCGTCGTCGTATTCGGCGTTCTCGGAGATGTCGCCGAATTCGCGCGCCTCTTTGATGCGCTGTGCCACCTCACGGCGTTTGGTCGTCGAGAGGAACTCGATTTCCTCTTTCAGCTTCTCGAGCCCCTCTGGGGTGATGACAGCCTGACGACTCACTTTGCACAACCTCGCTTTACGTGGAAAGAGCCCCTCTCGATAGGGCTCCGAGACCTAGAAAACCCCCGGAAACGACACCCCCGCCATGGCCGTGCCCGGATCAGGGAGCGCGCAAGTATAGCGGGGCGGATACGGCGGCAAAAAGGGACAGCTAACCAACCGCGACAGGCGTCCGCGCGGCCTCGATCAGCTCGCGGGCACGGGCCAGGTCGGCGCTCCTCTGCAGTTCGTCGCGGACCTGCTTGGAAGCGCCGATTCCTTCGAAGTACCAAGGATAGAACTTACGCAAATAACGCTGAGCGCGCGCCGTCCCGAGGTGCTCCTCGGCCCGGTCGAGCACCCAGAGGAGCTCGCCGGCGACCTCCTCGCGGCTGGGCGGGGTCGCGCGGCGCCCGGTGAGTTCCTCGAAGACCCAGGGATTGCCGAGGCTGCCGCGGGCGATCATCACCGCGTCGGCGCCCGACTCCTCATACGCCCGGCGGGCCGCCGCGGTGCTGGAGAGCCCGCCGGAGACGATCACCGGGATCTCCAGGCGCTCTGCCAGCTCGCGGGTAAGCGCGTAGTCCGGTTGGCCCTTGTGGCCCTTGGTCGCGGCGCGCGGGTGGAAGCCGATCGCGGCGACGCCCGCCTCCTCGGCAAGGCGGATCGCCAGGTCGAAGCCGGAGCGGTCCCCCGCCTCGATCCCCGAACGCAGCTTCACGGTGACCGGCAGGCCGCTGCCCTCGCGGGCGGCGCGCGCCAGGGCCAGCGCCAGGTCCGGGTCGCGCAGGAGCTGCGCCCCTGCCCCGGTCTTCCGCACCTTCGGCACCGGGCAGCCCATGTTGATGTCGATCAGGTCGGCGCCCGCGGCGGCGGCGATCTCGGCACCGGAGCGCATCACCTCGGCGTCGTGGCCGAAGAGCTGGATCGAGACCGGGTGCTCGTCGGGGTGCAGCACCAGCAGCTCGCGCAGGGTGCGCTCGTTGCGGTAGTGGAGGGCGAAGCTCGAGACCATCTCCGATACCGCCAACCCGGCGCCGTGGCGTTTGGCCTGCAGGCGCACGAACCAGTTGCCGATCCCGGCCAGCGGCGCGAGCAGCACGCGGTTGGCGATCGGCATGCCGCCGATCTCGAACGGGTCGGTCAGATCAGGACGCGTTGCGCTCATGGATCAGGCGCAGGCCCTTGAGGGTGAGCAGATCGTCGACCTGGTCGATCTTTTCGCTGAACGGGACGATCGCCGCGGCCAGGCCGCCGGTCGCAAGCAGCTTCGGGTTCGGCAGTTCGGTTTCGATCCGACCGACGATCCCGTCGATCATCCCGGCGAAGCCGTAGATGAAGCCGGAGTTGATCGCGGCGCGGCTGGAGCGGCCGATCGCCGACTCGGGCTCGTCGAGGTCGAGCCGAGTGATCCGCGCGGCGCGGTCGATCAGCGCGGTCAGCGAGATCTCCAGGCCGGGGCCGATCGCGCCGCCGAGGTAGGCGCCGTCGGGGGACACCGCGTCGATGTTGATCCCGGTGCCGAAGTCGACCACCACGCAGGCCTCGCCGAAGCGGTCGTAGGCGGCGATCGCGTTGACCAGGCGGTCGGCGCCGACCTCGAGCGGGTTGTCGATGCGGATCGGCATGCCGCTCTTCACCCCGGGGCCGATCGTCAGGCACTCGGCCTCGAGATAGCGCTCAGTCATCCGCTCGAACTGGCTGCCGAGCGGGGGCACCACCGAGGAGACGACGACCGCGTCGATCTCAAGGAAGCTCATCTCGCTGAGGTTGAAGAAACCGGCGATCCGCTCCCCCAGCTCGTCGCCGGTCGCTCCCGACCGGGTCTGGAAGCGCCAGTGCTCGACCAGCTCCTCCTCTTCGAACGCGCCCAGGTGCGTTTGGGTATTTCCGATGTCCACGGCGAGCAACATGCGCATAGGATCGTTTCATGGCAACCCGTCTCTACGTCATCCCGGCCTCGCACCCCGCAACGACTGCTGCGCTGATGCTCGACCACAAGGGCATTCCCTTCAAGCGCACCGACCTGATGCCGGTGGTCTCGAAGGCGGCCCTGCGCGCCGCGGGCTTCCCCCGCGTCACCGTCCCGGCGCTGAGGATCGACGGCAAGCGCATCCAGGGATCCCGTGAGATCTCCCGCGCCCTCGACCGCATCCAGCCCGACCCTGCCCTCTTCCCCGCCGACCCCGACCAGCGCGCCGCGGTCGAAGACGCCGAGCGCTTCGGCGACGAAGAGCTCCAGCACCCGCTCCGCCAGCTCCTCTGGTGGGGGTTCAAGCACGAAAAGGAGAACCTCCGCGGCTACTCGGAGGGCGCCCACCTCGGCGTCCCGATCGGCCTGGCGATCAAGACCGGCGGACCCTTGGTCGCCCTCTCGGCCCGCTTCAACGAAGCGAGCGACGCGAACGCCCGCGCCGCCCTCGCCGCCCTGCCCGACCTCCTCGACCGCGTCGACGCCTACATCGCCGATGGCACGATCGGCGGCGAGCAGCCGAACGCCGCCGACTTCCAGATCGCCACCTCGATCGGCCTCGCCCTCACCCTCGACGACCTGAAACCCCTGATCGAACCCCGCCCGGCCGCCGAACTCGCCCACCGTTTCGTCCCCGATTACCCCGGCCACACCCCGCCGATCCTCCCCCCGGCCTGGCTGCCGGAGCCCGCGGCAAGCTGATCATCCGTTCTCGCTAATGTGGCCCGCGCGCCGGCCAGGGGCGCGCGACAGGGGAAGTCCGTTCGGGGGAGGCGCCGAGACCTCGCCAGTTATCAGGAGCTGGGAACGGCCTGGGGCATCTACAAGGAGCGGATCGACCACATCATCGACACGATCCATTTCGTGGCGTCCATCAGAACGGAGCGATTCAGGTGGCCGATTGCGCAACGTTCGTCGCTGCCCGCATGCGCAAGATCGAAGCCGGGACGGTCCAAGCCGGACCGGCACAAGCGATCGAAGATCTCTGGGAACGGCGAATCGAACCGTTCATCCACACCGACGCTGTCTGGTACCTATAAAAAAAGTAGGCCCCGCGTGACGTGAGGCCTACTTACGAAGTTGTGCCCGACCAAGGGACGAATCCTGAAGCTCGCCGGTGCGAACCTGCTCTTAGCCAGCTACTGGACCGTTAGCACCGCGGGACGACACTCAATGGTCCGAGGGGACGGGATCGCGGCGATAGCTGTCCCGCCGGCGACGCGCCCGTCGGGGGCGTGGAGCACGTAGTCGGATCGACTGGCGCGCGCCAGTCTGCGGCCGACCTGAACGGCTTCCTTGCGGTTCGGATACCGGTGTGAGGCGGCCTCCCCGTCGATCTCGACCACCCAACCACCACCGCTTGGAAGGCAGCGGCCTCGGACGCCCCCTTGGCCCAGAAAAAGCGCGGATTACGCGAGCGGGTCGCCGCGCTCGGCCCGCTGCTCGTCGGCGGGGAGGGCGGCGAGGGCGTCGGCGAGGACGGTGCCGTCGGGTAGGGTCAGGTTCGGGTCGAGCTCGAGCAGCGGGGCGAGGACGAAGCGGCGGTTGCGGACCTGAGGGTGCGGCAGGGTGAGGCGGTCGGTCTCCAGCTCGAGGTCGCCGAGCAGGAGCAGGTCGACATCGAGCGGGCGGGGGCTGTGGCGGGGCAGGTCGAACTGACGGCCGCGCTCGGCCTCGACCGCCTTGCAGGCGGCGAGCAGCTGCTCCGGCTCGAGGTCGGTGCGCACCCGGACCACGGCGTTCAGGAAGTCGGGCTGGTCGAGGATCTCGCCGACCGGCTCGGTCCAGTAGGTCGAGGAGACGGCGAGGACCGTGACGCCCTCGCAGGGCAGCAGGTGGAGCGCCGCGCGCAGGTGGCCCTCGGAGTCGCCGACGTTGGAGCCGAGGCCGAGGTATCCGGTCCGCTCAGGCATCGCTCAGTCCTCGTTGGATTCGTCGTCGTCGACCGCCCGCTCCTGGGTGATCTCGACGGCGACCTCCTGGATCGCCAGCGGCAGCGGCGGCTCTGGCTTGGCTGCGCGGACGCGGACGGATTCGCAGCCGTAGCGCTCGATCAGCCGCTCGCCGACCACATGGGCGAGCCGCTCCAGGGTGCGGTAGCTGCGCTCGGTGGCGACGAAGGCGACGATGTCGCAGACCTCGGCGTAGTCGACGGTGTCCTCGAGGCGGTCGGTGAACATCGCGTCGCAGTCGGGGACGTCGAAGGAGACGTCGAACTCGAGCCGCTGGCCAACCTCCTGCTCGGCCTCGCTCACCCCGTGGTGGGTGTAGATCGAGAGGCCGCGGATCTCGACTTCGGCGCTCGACTCGACGCCGCCGTTGCCGGCGTCGGGGTTCATCGAAGGCTCTGGTTCGGACACAAGCAGAACCTACCCAAGGACAGCGCTCGTCACCCTGAGCGCCTGCGCCATCTCGCGCACGTCGTGGACGCGGAGGACCGACGCGCCCGCGGTGGCGGCGAGGATCGAGGTGGCGATCGTGCCACCGAGGCGGTCGTCGGCAGCGGAGCCGTCGGTGCGACCGATGAAGCTCTTGCGCGAGGTGCCGACCAGGATCGGCCGGCCGAGCGAAACCAGCTCGCCGAGCCCGCGCAGCAGTTCGAAGTTGTGCTGGGCGGTCTTGCCGAAGCCGATCCCGGGGTCGAGCCAGATCCTCGATTCGTCGATGCCCGCCGCCACCGCCGCCGCCAACCGCGCGGCGAGGAAGTCGCGCACCTCGGCGACCACATCGCCGTATTCGGGATTTACCTGCATCGTCCGGGGCTCGCCCGCCATGTGCATGAGCACGAGGCCGGCGCCGCGGTCGGCGACCAGCGCCGCCATCTCCGGGTCACCGCGCAGGGCGGTGACGTCGTTGACGATCGAGGCCCCCGCGTCGAGTGCCGCCTCGGCGACCGTCGCCTTCGAGGTGTCGACCGAGATCGCCTCCGCGACCCCGACCAACCCGGCGACCACCGGCTCGACCCGGCGCAGCTCCTCATCGGCGGCGACCGGCGCCGCCCCCGGCCGCGTCGACTCCCCACCGAGGTCCAGAATCGCCGCCCCGGCTCCCGCGAGCGCCTTGCCATGCAGGATCGCCGCGCCCGGATCGAGGTAGAGCCCCCCGTCCGAAAAGGAGTCGGGAGTCACGTTGACGACCCCCATGAGTTTCACGTCCATGGTCCGAGTATGAGCGACGTCGGCTGACCAAGGAGGTCAAGGACGCAGGGAGCGCCGTGTGCTCTGCACATAAGCGACCGAGGACGCAGAGATGCGCCGGTCAGACGGCGTCGCTAGCTCGCGTCGCCGCCGGCGAAGCCTGGGCGGGGACGCGGCAGCGGACGGGCGTTCTCGCGGGCGGCGCGCTCGGGCTCGGGAGCCGGCTCGGCGGGCGGAGTCGACTCCTCGTCGTCGTGGAAGACTTCGTGGTCGGGCTTGCCTTCGAGCAGGGCGACGAACTCGTCCGCCTCGATCGTCTCCCGCTCCAGCAGCAGCTTGGAGATCCGCTCGAGCTGTTCGTAGTTGTCGTTGAGCAGCCCCTTCGCGCTCTGGTGGGCGCTCTCGACGATGCGGCGGATCTCGTCGTCGATCTCGCGGGCGATCTCGTCGGAGTAGTCGGGCTCGGCGGAGAACTCGCGGCCGAGGAACGGCTGGCCGCGATCATGGCCGAAGACGCGCGGGCCGAGACGCTCGCTCATGCCGAAACGCATCACCATCTGCTTCGCCGACTCGGTCACCTTTTCAAGGTCGTTGGAGGCGCCGGTGGTGATTTCGCCGAAGACGATCTCCTCGGCGGCGCGCCCGCCGAGGGTCATCGCCATCGTGTCGGTCAGCTCGGCGCGGGTGGTGAGGAACTTGTCCTCGGTCGGCAGGCTGATCGTGTAGCCGAGGGCCTGGCCGCGGCTGATGATCGAGATCTTGTGGACCGGGTCGGTGTTCTCGAGCAGCTGCCCGACGATCGCGTGCCCCACCTCGTGGTAGGCGGTGACGAGCCGCTCCTTCTCCGACATGACGCGGGTCTTCTTCTCCGGCCCGGCAATCACCCGCATGATCCCCTCCTCGAGCTCCTTCATCGAGATCTCGCGGTTGCCCGTGCGGGCGGTCAGGAGCGCCGACTCGTTGATCAGGTTGGCGAGGTCCGCGCCGGTGAACCCGGGGGTCTGGCCTGCCAGCGTGTCGAGGTCGATGTGGCGGGCGAGCGGCTTGCCGCGCGTGTGGACTTCGAGGATGTGTTTGCGGCCTTTGCGGTCGGGCCGGTCGACGACCACCTGGCGGTCGAAGCGGCCGGGCCGCAGCAGCGCCGGATCGAGGATGTCGGGGCGGTTGGTGGCGGCGATCAAGATGATGTTGTCCTTCATCTCGAAGCCGTCCATCTCGACCAGCAGCTGGTTCAGGGTCTGCTCGCGCTCGTCGTGACCGCCGCCCATGCCGGCGCCGCGGTGGCGGCCGACGGCGTCGATCTCGTCCATGAAGATGATGCACGGCGAGTTCTGCTTCGCCTGCTCGAAGAGGTCGCGGACACGGCTGGCGCCGACGCCGACGAACATCTCGACGAAGTCCGAGCCGGAGATCGAGAAGAACGGCACCCCCGCCTCGCCGGCGACGGCGCGGGCGAGCAGCGTCTTACCGGTGCCGGGAGGCCCGTAGAGCAGGACGCCCTTCGGGATCCGCGCCCCGAGCGCCTGGAACTTCTTCGGGTTCTCGAGGAATTCTTTGATCTCCTCGAGCTCCTGGACCGCCTCGTCGACTCCCGCCACGTCGCGGAAGGTGATCTTGGGCGCGTCGACCGACATCCGCTTGGCTTTCGATTTGCCGAAGTTCATCACCCGCGAGCCGCCGCCCTGCATCTGGTTCATCAGGAAGATCCAGAAGCCGAAGAAGAGGACGAACGGGAGGATGTAGGTGAGCAGCGAGAGGATGCTCGAGCTGCCGGTGCCGTGGACGGTCGTGTCCACTTCGTTTTCGTTCAGCTCGTTGAGGAGGCTCTGCTCGGTGTTCGACGGGTAGCCGGTGGAGAAGCTTTCGCCGTTTTTCTCCTTGACGTCGAGCGAGTTGTCCTTGGTGTTGATCGTGACCGATTCGATCTTGCCTTTGGCGATCAGCCCGTTGGTCGGATTGACGAGCGCCGTGTAGGAGGGCGCTTCGGTGCCCGGGTCGTTGGTGATCACCCGCTGGGCGATGAACGCCAGGATGACCACCAGCAGGATCGGAAATGCCGCGCTTTTGAAGAACCGTCTCAAGGGAAGAAATCAGCGTACCAGGGCGGTTTGGCCGCTCAAGGAACCAACGCGGCGACGTAATCAAGGTTGCGGTATCGCTGGGCGTGGTCGAGGCCGTACCCGATCGCGAACTCATTCGGGATCTCGAAGCCGACGTATTTGGCCGGCAGGTCGACGCGGAGGCGATCCGGCTTGGTCAGAAGGGAGCAGACCTCGAGCGAGGCGGGATCGCGGGCACCGAGGTTCCGCATCAGATACTGGAGGGTGAGGCCGGAGTCGACGATGTCCTCGACGATCAGCACGTCGCGCCCCTGGATCGAGGCGTCGAGGTCCTTGAGGATGCGGACCACGCCCGAGCTGTCTGTCTGCGAGCCGTAGCTGGAGACCGCCATGAAGTCGATCTCGCAGGGGATGTCGATGTGGCGCATCAGGTCGGCGAGAAAGAGGACCGCCCCCTTCAGCACCCCGACCATGACCAGGTCCTTGCCCCTGTAGTCGCGGCTGATCGCGGCGCCGAGCTCGGCGATTCGCTTCTGGAGTTCCTCGCTCGAGACGAGGGTCGCGCCGATCGCCGGGTCGTCCACCGGCCGCAGTCTAGATAGATGGGGCGGGGATTCGTCAGGCCTCCCGCTCGGCCCGCAGCACGCCGCCCTCGAGGACGGCGCGGACGCCGTCGCCGAGGTCGAGCCGCGAGCCGCCGCGGCTGAGACCAGCGACCTGGTCGGCGAAGCGGGCCGCGCCGGCGACCGGCCGGCCCGCGGCGGCGTCGGCGAGGCGCTGGAGGACGAGGCGGCGGAGGGCCGAGGGCAGGGCCACGAACCGGGCGTGGGAGATGCGCCCGCGCGGCGCGTCGGCGGAGACGTCGAGCTCGGCGGCGACAATCGCGTCGAGGATTTCGGCCTCGTCGCGGAGCAGCGCCGCGGTGCGCAGGACGTTGGCGACCGCGGCCGGGTGGATCGCGGCCAGCTCGGGCAACAGGCCGTGGCGGACCCGGTTGCGGGCGTAGCCCTCCTCCTCGTTGGTGGCGTCCTCGCGCCAGGCGAGCCCGCGCTCTTCGTCATAGGCGGTGACCTCGGCGCGGGTGGTGCCGAGCAGCGGTCGGGCGAGCCGGCCGTCGCGCTCCTTCATCCCCAGCAAGGCACGGCGACTCGGCGAGGAGGCGAGCCGGTAGAGGATCGTCTCGACCTGGTCGTCGGCGGTGTGGCCGGTGACGATCGTCGCGTCGCGGGCCTCGGCGAGCCGGACCGCCGCCGCGTAGCGGACGTCCCGTGCCCAGGCCTGCAGGTTGCCCGGGCCCTCCGGGCGGACCCGCCGCTCCAGCACCAGCTCTACGCCCAGCCCCTTACATAGAGCGGCGCAGAAGTCGGCGTCCTCGTGGGACTCGGGGCGCAGGCCGTAGTCGACGTGGAGGGCGGTCACCGCGGCGGGCCCGCGGGCACGCACCGCGAGGTCGAGCATGCAGACCGAGTCGCGGCCCCCGGAGAGCATCGCCACGACCGCCGCCGGCGGGGCGATCAGCCCGCCCGCCTCGACCCGGACGCGCAGTTCATCGGCGACTCCGGGCCGCGACGCCACGGTCAGTCCTCGCTCGGGCGGACGGCGAACAGCTCGGTCGGCACCGGGAAGCCTTTGAGGGAGACCTCGCCGATCGGCTCGAGCCGCAGGCCCGGCCGGCCCTCGAGCGCCGCGGCGACCCGGTCGGTGACCAGCACCTCCCCGGCCAGCGCCCGCCCGGTGATCCGGTGGGCGAGGTTGACGCTGTTGCCGAAGTAGTCGCCATCGCGGTAGACGGCCTCGCCCGTGTGGATGCCGACCCGCGGCTGCGGCCGGCGGTCGAAGCGGCCGATGAAGGCGACCGCCCACTCGGTCAGCGCCGCCGCGTCCGGGGACACCACCATCACCTCGTCGCCGATCGTCTTCACGATCGTCGCCTCGCGGGGCAGAGTCGCCTCCACCGTCTCGACGAAGTTCTCGACCACATCGAGCGCCTCGATGTCCCCCTCCTCCTCGGTGAAGCGGGTGAAGCCGGTGAGGTCGATGAAGCAGAGCGTCATCGCCACGTGGCCGAGCTCCATTTCGGCGGTGGACTGTTCGCCGCCGGTCTCCATGTGGCCGACCACGTCCTGCTCGATGTAGTAGCGGAGGTAGCGGTTGTGGAGGTACTCGGTGAGCGGTGCCGCGAGCGGCATGACTTCGGCGGCGAGGTTGCCCATCGCCTCGGCCATCTGCAGCTCGGGGACGCCGTCGCGGATCAGCGGTTCGTGGACATAAAGGTGGAAGAGGCGGACCTCGGCCTCGGCGATGCGGCGCAGGCTCTGCACGTAGACGCGGACCAGCTGCAGGAAGGCGACGAGCGGCAGGCCCGCGGCGAGGACCTCGGCGCAGAGGCGGATCGCGATCGCGTCGTCGCGGGTGAGGTTGGGCTGCATCCCGACCGGAGTGCCCATCATCGCCAGGATCCGCTGGATCAGCTCGACCTCGAGGCCGGTCTCGCCGGCGATCGCCTCGACCGTCACCTCGCCCTCCCCTTCGGCGAAGAGCTCTTCGGCGAAGCCGAAGGCGAGCCGACCCTCCCGCCCCGCTTCTTTCAGGTCGTCGAGCGAGTAGCCGCGCTCGCGCATCCGGGCGACGACCCGGGCCTGGGCGGCCGCGGCGACCGTCCAACGCCCCCGCCGCACCGGAACGACGTTCTCCTCGGCCCAGCGTTTGAGGGTCGACGCCGGGACCCCCGACCGCTCCGCCGCCTCGCTCAGGCTGATCCGCTCGTCGGCCACGCGCTGAGGCTAGTCCGCGACGGGGCGTTTAGGGTCGCGCCCGTGCCAAGGCGGCTGCGACCCACGGCGGAGATCCATCCGGACGCGATCCTGGTCGGCGACCCGGGCAGGGCGATGGCGCTGGCCCAGCTGCTGACCGAGCAGCCGAAGATGAGCAACCACGCCCGTGGGCTGTGGGGGTACTCGGGGCGGACTCCGGACGGGCAGGGGCTGACGGTGCAGTCGACCGGGATGGGCGGGCCGAGCGCGGCTCTCGTGCTCGGTGACCTGGCCGAGTTGGGCGTGCGGCGGGCGGTGCGGGTGGGAACCTGCGCGGCGCTCGGGACGGACCCGGGTACCGAGGACCTGGTCGGCGGGACGCGTCGACTGCGGCCCGGTGATCTGGTCGAGGTCAAGGAGGCGCAGCCGTGGTCGATCGACCATCGGGGCGCGTCCGTCTTTCCCGACGAGAAGCTCTCGACCCGGCTGCGGTCGGCGCTCGGCGACGCGGCAAGGTCGGGGAAGGTCGCCAGCCTCGACGTCCCCCACCCTTTCCCCGGCCGCCCGAGCCCCGACGGCGACGCCGCCGATATGCAGACCGCGGCCCTCTTCGGCGCCGGCCGCGGCCTCGGCGTCGCCCTCGCCGCCGTCCTCGTCGTCACCGAGGCGGAGGGCGCCGACCCCCTGTCCGACGAAGCACTCGCAGATCGCGCCGCGTTCGCCGCCGAAGTGTCCCTTCGCGCGCTTTTCCCCTGACCCGCCCCGGCGGGTTGGCAGGTCGGGGATTTGGCTCTACTGGGCGCTTACAGGTACCTAATCTAACTCTCGACTTGAGGGTTAGGCATTGTCGGTTTTCGCCCCTGCTTTGTGCTCTTTTGCAGCGACTTTGCGGCGGAGGGCGCCGATTTCGCGGGTCAGGTCGTCGAGCTGCTCCTCGACGTCCTCGAGGCGCTGGGAAAACGAGCGCAGCCGGCGCTCGAGGCGCTCGACGTCGCCCGCCGAGGGCAGGTTGAGGGCGCTCATCGCCGCCTGCTGGGCCTCGAGCGCCTTCTCGCGCGCGCCGAATGCCGCCTGCAGGGCGTTGTGAAGGGTGGGGCTGTCGATCAACGCCTGGGCGATCTCGCCGATCGCCTGCTCGGACCGCGCCCGTAAGCTCTCGCCGTCCCCCATGGCGTCGCGATCTCCGTAGTCATCTGGACTCACGCTAAATCCAATCTTCTTGGGCCGTTGACGGCAGGTTAACGACCACATCCGAAACACATGGAAATCTCCTGCCGCGGGATGAAGGTGACGATCGTTAAGGGCATATTGGGGGAGCGGCTTGCCGTTGCCCACGACCGGACTCGTCGGTAGCGTGCTCGGGAACCTGCTGGGAGGGGGACGGGTCGTGAACGCGATCGTCCACGGCAGCGTTATATGAGGCGCATGAGAAGCAAGCTCGCACTGATCCTGGCGCTAGCCGCCTTTCTCGCGCTGGCCGTCGTCGGCAGCGCAACTGCGGCCCTGCCATTGGCCTCGGTGACCGAAAGCCTGCTTGGCGGCGCCGAAAGCGTCGGCGGCTCCTCGGGCTCGCCCGATCCCACCACCACCCCGCCGGCGACCACGACGCCCTCGACCACTCCCACGACGCCGACCGCGCCGCAGTGCTCGGACGGGATCGACAACGACGGCGACGGGCTGATCGACATGGAAGACCCCGATTGCTCCTCGCCCAGCGACAACAATGAGGCCGCCGAAGTGACGATCACCGTGCCCTCGACCGGCGAAACCTCCTCACCCTCGACCTCTAGTTCAGGGTCAGAAGAAGGCGAAGAAGCCGGATCGGGCAACCAGCACCACAAGAAATTCGAGCGCGGCGAATCACTCGAAGAGGAACCGCAGCCGGACGTCCGCGGCGGCGTCACCCACAATGAAAGCCTCGGCGACTCGAGCGGCGGCGGCAGGTCCGGCGGGGCGGTCACCGCGCCGGGCGCGACCGGCGGCGGCACCCAGCCCCTCGGCGAAACGGGCGACGGCGGTGCCCAGTTCGAACCGGGCGGCGCGCCGACCCTGGCCAACCCGACGACGACGATCGCGCCGTTCGGCCCGGCCCCGATCGGCGTCCCCAACTTCGTCATCAACTCCTTCGAGATCCCGCCCTTCCTGCTGCCGATCTACCAGGCATGCGGCACCGAATACGGGATCCCCTGGGAGGTCCTCGCGGCGATCAATAAAATCGAGACCGGTTTCGGCACCAACCTCAACGTCTCCAGCGCCGGCGCGGTCGGCTGGATGCAGTTCCTCCCGTCGAGCTGGGAAACGTATGGGCTCGACGCGAACGGCGACGGTCGCAAGGACCCGTACAACCCGGTCGACGCGATCTGCGCCGCCGCCCACTACCTGAAGGTCGCGGGCGGCCAGAAGGACCTCTACGGCGCGATCCTCGCCTACAACCACGCCGACTGGTACGCGCAGGAGGTGCTCACCTACGCCCGCGCCTACGGCCGCATCCCCTCCGACCTGGTCGGCTCGCTGACCGGGCTCACCGAGGGCGCCCACTTCCCGATCGCCGCCAACGCCCGCTACTCGGACGAAATCGCGGCCCGCGCCTCACTCGAAGGGTCGGCCGCCACCGCGAGGATCGGCAGCAACGCCGCCGAAGTCATCTCCTCCTCGCCGACGCCCCGCGGCATCAACATCTTCGCCAAGAAGGGCTCGCCGGTGGTCGCCGTCAACGACGGGGTGATCCGCAAGCTGGGCCACTCCGCCAACCTCGGCAACTTCATCGTCCTCGAAGACACCTACGGCAACCGCTACACCTACGCCGGGCTCGGCAGGCTGGTCCGCAACAGCCGTACCGTGGTCACCCCGGCCGGCAAGAAAAAGAAGGTGCCGGTCGAAAGCCAGGAACTGCGACCGCGGCTGCGCGCCCTGCCCAGCCGGGCGGGCAAGAGCGTGCCGCAGGAACAGAAGGTCGAAGCGAAGGCCGACGAACTGATCGAAAAGGCGGCGGGCAACGGCTCGATCCGGGTCGGCTCGAAGGTGATCGCCGGGACCGTCCTCTCTCACGTCGCGGCGGGCACCGAAGGCGCCGACCCGCACATCAACTTCTCCATCCGCCCGGCGGGCAAAGGCGCGCCGCGGATCGACCCGAAGCCGATCCTCGACGGCTGGAAGCTGCTCGAAGCGACCGCGATCTACCGCGCCAAGGGCAAGAACCCGTTCAACGCGAAGCTGAGCGGCGCCGGCGTCCTGCTGCTTTCCAAGGAAGCGCTGGAGCAGCGGGTCCTGAACGACCAAGGCCTCGACATCTACCCGTGCGGCCGCGAAGACATCGAAGCGGGGAAGATCGACCGTCGCGTCCTCGCGGTGCTCGAGTACCTGCGCTCGAAAGGCTTCACGCTGCGGATCAGCGCCCTCGAGTGCGGCCACAGCTACCTGACCGAAGGCGGCAACGTCTCCGAGCACTCGACCGGCGACGCGGTAGACATCGCCGAAATCGACGGGGTCAACGTGACCGGCCACCAGGGCCCGGGGACGCTGGTCCACGAACTGATCGAAGACGTCCTGCAGCTGCAGGGGCCGATGCAGCCCCACCAGGTGATCTCGCTGGAAGACTTCCCCGGCGAAGTCAGCTTCGCCGAACCGTCCCACTTCGACCACGTCCACATCGGGTACCGCCCGATCGAAGCGGGCAACCCGCTGGAAGCCCAGTACGAGGCGCTGCTGAAACCGAACCAGTGGGAGCACCTGATCAACCGCCTCGGGAAGATCGAAAACCCGACGGTGCCGATCGAACCCTCCAAGTACTCGCTGCCCGACCACCCGAAGCAGCAGAACTCCGCCGCGGGCATCCTCGGCGGTCACCCGCGCGGCGAAGATTAGGCTCAGGGCCCTGAGCCCCTTCTTCGGATTCGCGCAGTTCGACTTCGCCGGCACCGTGCCGCTCGCCGACGGCCGCTACCTGGCCCGCCGCGAGGCCGACGGCGGCGAGAGCGTCCTCGTCCTGCAGACGCTCGCCGCCCCGCCCCGCCCGAGTCGACGGCGTCGGCGGCCGCGCGAGGCCGAGGCCGCCGCGCCGCCGCCCGAGGTGCCGCTGGCCCGGGCGACCGCGATCCGCGCCTTCGAGCCGTTCGCGGGCTCCGCCGAGGCGGCCGAGTGGCTGGCCGCGTCGACGGCCTCCGACGAGGCGCTCGACGCCGTCGTCGAGACCGGGGCAGCGCTCCTGAACGACGCCCTCCACGCCCGCGCGGTGGCCGCCGCCGACCCCTACGCCGCGAGCCTCACGCCGGAGCGCGCGGTCGCGGTGCGGATCGGCTACGGCAGCGGCGAGGAGACCGCCGCGGGCACCTACAGCGAGGCGCGCGAGGTCGATGTCCGGGCGACCGGCGCCTCGCCCCGGCAGCGGCGCCAGGAAGACCTACGCCCCCAGGAACGGGTGGCGGCGGTGCTGCGCGGCCGCGACAAGATCGACGCCTGCGAGACGCTCTTGCTGCGCGCCCGCGCCGACCTCGACGCAAGCCGCCGCCGCGAGGCGGCCCTACAGCTCCGGATCGGCATCGACGCGCTCCTCGCCGAGCTGCCCGAGGCCCTCGACGACCCCGACCACCGCCGCGACATCGAGACCCTCGAAGAGCGCCGCCCGGCGATCGACGCCGCCGCCGAGCGAGCCCTCCGAACCGATCTCGACTCAGAGTCCGAGACCGCGGTGCGCGATGCGCTCGAGCAAGCCGAGCGAATCCTCCGCCGCCGCCGCGTCCTTACGGAATGACCGTCAACTCGGTGACCGTCGCGTCGAGCAGGTTGGCGGCGATGTGGTGGGCTTCGAGCAGCTCGACCCCGTCCACCGACGGCACGCCGATCACGGTCAGCCCGGCGGCGCGGGCCGCGGCGACGCCGGTCGGCGAATCCTCCAGGGCGATCACTCCCGGGCCGGGCTCGACCCCGAGCCGGCGGCAGGCCTCCAGATAGGGATCGGGCGCCGGCTTCGGCGCCGCCACCTCGTGGGCGCTGATCACCACGTCGAAGATGTCTTCGAAGCCGACGATCTCCAGCGAGCGGGTGACGAAGGGGAGCGGCGAGTTGGAGACCAGGCCGATCGGCGTCCCCTGATCCTTGAGCCGCCGGAGCAGGTCCCGCGCCCCGACCATCGCCTCCACCCCGTGCTCGAGCTCGGCGACGACCAGGTCGTTCAGCTCCTCCATCAGCGCCGGCGCGCGGCCCTGCTGTCCCAGCCAGCCCTCGATCAGCCTGCCGGCGATCGCCGCCGAGGTGCCGACCAGCTCCCGCTTGTGCTCGGGCGTGAACTCGACCCCGTGGCGCTCGAAGAGATCCCCCTCGGCGCGGGTCCAGACGGACTCGGTGTCGAGCAGCAGGCCGTCGTTGTCGAAGACGACCGCGTCGGGTCGTTGGGGTGGCATGGCGCGCATCATGCCAACCCGGCGACCTCGACCCGGCGCCGCCGAAACCCGGTAGCGTCGCGGCGACGATGGCCTTCCACATCGAGGTGGCGACCGGCAGGCAACACGCCCGCTCCTTCAATCTCAGCGAGGAGGAGTTGCGGCGCACGGTGCTCGACCCCTGGCTCTCGGGGCGCCCGGTGCTGCTCGGCGACCACAAATGGACCCGCGACGACAGCGAGCTGAAGATCCTCGAGGGGCCGCAGCTGTCGAATCAGGATCTCGCCTTCAGTCAGGGCTGGGCGAACGCCCAGCGCTCCGCCCAGGACGTCACCGGGACGGTGCTGGGCGCCGCCGGCGAGGGCCGGCGAGCCGGGCGCGGCCCGGCGACGATCGTCATCCACGCCGACTCGGCGGTGCAGACGCTCGCCGACATCGTCTCCGGTCAGGACACCGAAAGCGTGCCGATCGAGGAGGTGCGGGAGCGGATCGACGGCCGCGACCCCTCGGTCGCGGCCGTGATCCTGGTCGTCCAGAAGGACTAGGCGGCGGGTGCTCCGCTCGGGGCGGCGGCGCCGTCGAAGTTGAGCGCGGTGCCGCGCGGGATGACCATCACCGGGTAGTTGGCCGCCTCGACCGCGTAGTCGCTCGAGGCGCTGAGGACGACTTTGCCCTCCGGCGCCTCTTTGCGCGAGCCGACGACCAGCAGGTCGACCGGGCCCGAGCCGTGCTCGGCGACCGCGGCGCCGAGCGCCCGGGCAAGGCTCTCGGCGGTCTGCCGGGCGGCGATGTCGCCCTCGTCGATGACGCCGACCGTGTTGACCGAGAGGGCCGGGTTGGAGCGCAGGCCGGCGGGCGCCACGGCAATCGCCGAGCCGCCGCCGAGCAGCAGTTTGTGGGCCGAGATGCCGGGCTTCACGAGGCCGTTGGCGGTCCGGTATTCGGAGCCGAAGACGAGCACGTCGGCGCCCTCCTGCTGGACCAGTTCGGCGAGGCCGACGCTGGTCGCCGGGTTGACGACCACGTGCCTGGGCATCTCGGGGGTGCCGACCGACTCGGCGCCGCGGGCGAGCAGCTCCTCGGCGGCCTGCTGGTCGAGCGATTCGCCGAAGGAGTGGCGGACGTAGGCGAGCGAGAGCTCGGCACCGGAGAAGGCGAGGAGACGGCCGAGGGCAAGCGCGTCGCGGTCGTTGTCGGTGTCGTCGTAGGAAACGATGATCTTCAGTGGCATCGGAATTCTCCTGAGCGTTCGGGCTTCGAAGTTCTGCCTCCAGCGTGCCACGGGATCAGTATCAGCGCAACTGGAGTTACCTGTAGTTAGAATAAGTAACGCTTATGTTCGACGTGAAGCGGCTGAACATCTTTCGCGAGGTCGTCGGCAGCGGCTCCTTCTCGGCCGCCGCCGACGCGCTCGACTACTCGCAGTCGGCGGTCTCGCAGGCGATCCAGACGCTCGAGGGCGAAGCCGGCGTGCCGCTGATCGAGCGCAGCCGGGGCGGCGTCCGCCCCACCGCGGCGGGCGCGGCGCTGGCCGGCCACGTCGGCGGCATCCTCGCCCAGCTCCAAGCGGCCGAGGAGGAGATCGCGGCGATCGTCGCCGGTCGCGGCGGCCACCTGCGCACCGCCTCCTTCCCGACCGCCGGGGCGACCCTGATGCCGCGGGCGATCGCCGCCTTTCGCGCCTCCCATCCGGGCGTCGAGGTCTCGCTCGCCGAGGGCGAGCCGGAGGAGATCGCGCCGCGCCTGCGGGCGGGCGAGTTCGACCTCGCGCTGCTATTCGAGTTCGAGGGGGTCGGCGAGCGCCTCGCCTCCGGCCTGCGCCGCTTCGAGCTCTTCGAGGACCCGCTCCACCTCGCCCTCCCCGCCGACCACCGGCTCGCCCGCCGCAAGGCGGCGCCGCGGCTCGAGGACCTGCGCGAGGAGTCCTGGGTGCAGACCTCGGCGGCCAGCCCCTGCGCCCGCCACGTCGTCCGCTCCTGCATCGCCGCGGGCTTCGAACCGCGCGTCTCCTTCGAGTCGGACGACTACCAGACGGTCCAGGGCCTGGTCGCGGCCGGGGTCGGCGCCGCCCTGATCCCGCAGCTGGCGCTGTCGAGCGTGCGCGAGGACATCGTGGTGCGCCCGCTCGCCCCCGGGAGCCCGGTGCGCAAGGTGTTCGCGGCGACTCCGCGCGCCGCGGCCGCCACCGCCGCGGTGGCGACGATGCTCGACGTCCTCCGCAGCCAGACGAAATAGCGGCCGGGCGGGCCCGAATCAGGAGCCGCCCCCCTGGAGGAGGCGGGGAGCGGCTCCCTGATTTGGCTCGGGCCTAGGCGGGAGGCGTCAGGCCGTCCCGGCTGCCGGGGCGGTCGACCCCGAAGCGGCGCCCGACTGGATCCCGTCGGGGTAGCCCAGCGATGGCACGTCGGACGGGTACACCTCGTGCCCGTGGACGGCGATGTCGCCGGTCTCCATATCTGCCTCGCTCATCCGCAGCGGCACGAACAGGCCGACGATCTTCAGCAGGACGAACGTGCCGATGGCGGAGAAGGCGATCACCCAGGCCGCCGTGTAGGCCTGCACCCAGAGGAGGTGCAGCCCGCCGCCCGAGATCAGGCCTTCGTGTTCGCCCGCCATCAGTTTGTTGGCGAAGATGCCGGTCAGCAGACCGCCGGCGAGACCCGCGAAGCCGTGGGTGTAGACCACCCCGAGGGTGTCGTCGACGTTGCGGAATGGGGCCACCCGGCTCAGGTAGTTGAGTGCGAAGTAGACGATCGCCGAGGCGATGATGCCGATGATGATCGCCGCCCAGCCGTTGACGAAACCGGCTGCCGGGGTGATCGCGACAAGGCCGACGATCATGCCGTTGACGCTGCCGATCAGGCTCGGCTTGCGGCCGGTCGCGTAGTCGAGGGCGACCCAGACCAGGAAGGCAACCGCGGTGCAGAGGTTCGTATTGAGGACCGCCGCCGAGGCGATTTCGCCGCCGCTGTACCAGTCACCGCCGTTGAAGCCGTTCCAGCCCATCCAGAGGAGGCCGGCACCGACCGCGACCATCGCCAGGTTGTTCGGGGCATCGACCTCGCGATCGCGCTGCAGCCGCGGACCGATCACGGCCGCCGCGATGAAGCCGGAGATACCGGCCGAGAGGTGGATGACGTAACCACCGGAGAAGTCCAGCGAGCCCTGCTGGGCGAAGAAGCCACCGCCCCAGATCATGAAGGCGTTGACCGTGTAGATCAGCAGCGTCCAGAGGGCGACGAACGGGATCCAGGCCTTGAAGTTGAAGCGGCCGAGGACCGAGCCGAGCATGAGGATCGGCGTGATCGCGGCGAAGACGATCTGGAAGTACGCCAAGGTCGACAGCGGGAAGAGGAATTCTTCTTCCGGCAGCTCGCCGATGTGGGCTTGTTCGAGCAGGCTGTGGCTATTGAGGATCGAACCCGGCTTCCCGATGAAGTTCCCGAAGAAGCCCGTGGTGGCCCCGAAGATGTGAACCGGGTCGCCGAACGCCATTTTGAAGCCGACCAGCACCCACAGGATGAGCACGATCGCGAAGGCGACGAACGCCATCATCATCGAGTTCACAGACCAGCGTTTCTGCATTACGCCGCCGTAGAGCACGACCAGGCCCGGGATGCTCATCAGGCCAACGAGGGTCGCGGCGGTGAGCTGCCATGAATTGGCGCCTTCGCTCAACCATTCCATCTGTTCGATGCTTCCTTTCGTTCGAGCGCGCCCCGAGGACGCGCCCATCTGGACTTGGCATAAACCCTTCCGCCAAGGAAGCGACCGGACTACGTACGAGTGTCTAAAGATCGGCGGGGGAAGTTCTCCCATCGGGAGATAGCCGGCTCCCGCTCACGCACGTAGGTTGCTGCCATGCCACTCGAAGGACATTACGAGCGTCAGACCACGCCGCTCTACAAACTGAGCTCCAGGGAGATCAAGGTCGCCGTCGGGATCGTCGCGGTGACGCTCGTCACGATCGTTGCGATGGTCGCATTCACGGGCACGAGCAACAGCAACCCGGCCCCGGCGAAGGGCTGCATCAACCCGACCGTCGCCGGCATCGTCGGTGCCGAAACGATCAATGCCTGCGGTCAGGAGGCGGTCGACATCTGCACCCACGCCTCCGAATACACCGGCGCGCGCGCCGAGACCATCGTCGCCGACTGCGACGAGCAGGCGGTCAGGTTCTGAGCGGGGGCGCCGCGGCGCCCCCGCCCCAGGCGGTCCCTACTTACCGCTCCACTGCGGCGTGCGTTTGGCGAGGAAGGCGCCAACGCCCTCTTTGGCGTCCTCGCTCGCGAAGGCGGCGGCGAAGCCGCCCTTCTCGGCCTCGATGCCGGCGTCGATTTCGCCCTTGTGGGAGACCTGCTTGATCTGGCCGAGCGCGATCGGCGCCTGACCGGCCAGCTTGGTCGCCCACATCAGCGCCGTCTCGAACAGCTCGTGGTCGGGCACGACGCGGTTGACGAGGCCGATTTCGAGCGCCTCCTCGGAGAGGATCGCGTCGCCGACCAGGTTCATCTCCAGGGCCTTGTTCTCACCGACCAGGCGCGGCAGGCGCTGGGTGCCGCCGAAGCCGGGGATGATCCCAAGCTTGATCTCCGGCTGGCCGAAGACGGCGGCCTCGCCGGCGATGCGGAAGTCGCAGGCCATCGCCATCTCGCAGCCGCCGCCGTAGGCGATCGCGTTGACCGCGGCGATCGTCGCCACCGGCTCGGTTTCGAATTCACGGAACAGGGCGTGGGCGATGTGGAGCAGCTCCTCGCCGCCCGCCGGGTCCATCGTCGTGAACGCTTTGATGTCGGCGCCCGCGGAGAAGACGATCGGCACCGAGGAGGCGATCACCATCGCGTGGATCCGGTCGTCGGCCTTGACCTTCTCCCAGACCGTCTTCAGGTCGGTGATCACCTGCGGGTGGACGGCGTTCATCGGCGCGTTGGCGAGCCAGGCGATCGCGACGTCGCCGCGCGTCTCCAGCTTCACCTTCTCCGGCTGCTCGCCGTCGTCGGGCTGCGGGTAGGCGTAGAAGCCTTGGCCGGTGGTGATGCCGAGGCGGCCCTGCGCGACGAGGCGTTTGAGGGTGATCGGCGCGGCGAACCGCTCGCCGTACTTCTCCTCCAGCGCCTCCATCTTCTCGAGCATCTTGTCGAGGCCTTCGACGTCGGCTTTCCAGAACGGCGGCAGGAGGCCTTTGCGGGGGTCGAGGCCGGCGCCGGTCATCATGCCGACGTCGATGTCGCGGACCGAGGAGATCCCCTCCTCGACCAGCAGGCAGGACTCGATCAGAGCGCGGGCGCCGAACATGTCGATCAGCTCCTGGGCGTCGGGCTCGGCGTCGCCGGGGACGTTCTGCTCACCGTCCTTGAAGAAGCCCTCGCCGCCGCTCTTCATCCCCAGCTTGCCTTCGCCGACCAGGCCGCGCAAGCCCTCGTGGACGTAGAAGCTCTCGCCGTAGGACTTGTTGAGGTGCTCGGCGACGTGGAAGACGGTGTCGAGGCCGAGCAGGTCCTGCAGGAAGAACGGGCCCATCGGCGCGAGTTTGGCCTCGGCGATGGCGGCGTCGATCGCCTTCAGCGAGAGGCCTTTCTCCTCCTGGGCGCGCCAGATCTCGCCCATCGTCGCCATCAGGATCCGGTTGACGACGAAGCCCGGGACCTCACCGCAGACGATCGGCTGCTTCTTGATCGCCTGGGCGAAGTTGTAGGCCGCCGTGGCGGTCTCCTGCGAGGTGTCCTCGCCGACGATCACCTCGACCAGCGGCATGATCGAGGCCGGGTAGAAGAAGTGGAAGCCGACCACCTTGTCGGCACGCAGGGTCGCCTCGCCCATCTCGGTGATCGAGAGCGAGGAGGTGTTCGAGGAGAGGATCGCGTGGCCGGGCGTGGCGGCGTCGATCTCGCGGAAGACCGCCTGCTTGATCGCCATTTTCTCCGGCACCGCCTCGATCACGAAGTCGACGTCGCCGAACTCGGCATAGGTGGTGGTGCCGGTGACGTTGGCCATCACCGCGGCGAGGCGCTGGTCGGCCTGCTCCTGGGTGATCCGCTCCTTCTTCACCTGGCTCGACAGCTGGCCCTCGGTGACGGCGCGTGCCTTCTCCAGCGCGGCGTCGACGAATTTCTGGTCGATGTCCTTGACGACCACCTGGATGTCGGCGGCGGCGATCGCCTGGGCGATCTCCCCACCCATCGTTCCGCCACCGACGACGGCGGCCTTCTTTACGAACATTCGGCTCTGTTCCTCCCGTATTGAGGCTTTGGCTGGGCGGCCGGCGGGCCGCGCGAATTGGGAGGCTATCCGGATGGAGGACGCGACGACATCAGACCGTGACGCGTTGCTCGCCTTCGAGCTGGCGCTCGACGAGAAGGTCTGCGACGAGGTGCACCGGGAGAGCTGGGGCAGGCTCTTCCTGACCCGCTCTGCACCGCTGATCTGGGACGCCAACTGGGTCGGGATCGAAGCGGTCGGGATGAGCGTCGAGCAGGTCGTGGCGATCGGCGACGACGCGCTCGGCGGCGAGGGCATGGGCCACCGCACGATCTGCCCGCTCGACCAGGCCGACGGGCAGCGGATCGCCAGGGAAATCGAAGCGGAAGCGGCGCGCTGGCCGCGCTGGGAGGTCGAGCGGACGCGCTACATGCTCTGGCGCGGCGGCCGGGTCGAGGCGCCCGAGGTGGCGCGGGAGGTGCGTTCGTCCGAAATCGAGGCCTTGCGCAGGGCGATCATCGCCGAAGTATCGGTGCCGCGCGGGGTAGAACAGCCGGAGGCGACGGTCGAGCAGCTCCTCGAGCTCGAGCGCCGCTACGGCGAGGCGGCCGGCGACCGCTGGTTCGTCGCCCCCGCCGAGGGCGAGCCCGCCTCGGCTTGCCGCCTCCTGCGCCAGGGGCGGGTCGGCCAGGTCGAGGACGTCGGCACCCTCGCCCACGCCCGCGAACGCGGCTGGGCCAAGGCAACCGTCCTCGCCGCGATCGCCGCCTCGCAGGCGGCCGGCGACGAGACGATCTTCCTCACCGCCGACGCGGCCGACTGGCCGCAGCTCTTCTACTCCCGACTCGGCTTCGAGACGGTCGGCGACCTCACCGTCCTGCGCCGCCGTCCCTGACCCCGGCCCCGCTCTACATATGGGACAGCGCACCGAGGGAAAGTCTGTACGCCGGTACAAACGCCGGGTTTGGCCATCGGCATTAGGCTCTTTTGGCTCTGTCTAGGGAGTTAGTGAAAGGAAATCGATCGCGGCCGGGCACCGGGCGCGCCGCCAAGTGAGGGACAAGCCAAGCGATGAGCCGAATCCGCCAGCAGAACGTGACCGCAGCCCAGTGGAGCTCCAACGGCGAGTCGCTGGGCGCGCTCGATCTGACCCTTCCCGAGAACGCCGCCTTCGGCGCCAACGTCTTCGACGTCGAGGTGCAGAAGGAACGCCTGCCCGAGGACATATTCCAGCGGCTGCAGGCCACCCTCGAAGGCGGTGAGGCGCTCGACCCGAGCCTCGCCGACGCCGTCGCCGAGGCGATGATGGAGTGGGCCCTGGAGAAGGGCGCCACCCACTACACCCACATGTTCCAGCCGCTGACCGGCTCGACCGCGGAGAAGCACGACTCGTTCTTCGAGCCCGCGGGCGAAGGGAAGCTGATCGCCGGCTTCTCCGGCAAGGACCTGATCCAGGGCGAGCCGGACGCCTCCTCCTTCCCCACCGGCGGCGTCCGCGCCACCTTCGAGGCGCGCGGCTACACCGCCTGGGACCCGACCAGCCCGGCCTTCATCCTCGAGAACCCGAACGGGACGCTGCTGGCGATCCCGACCGCCTTCGCCAGCTGGACCGGCGAGGCGCTCGACGCGAAGATCCCGCTGCTGCGCTCGATGGACGCGCTGTCGCAGACGGCGGTGAAGGCGCTGCGGCTGCTCGGCGACGAGGAGACCGACCGGGTCTTCACCACGGTCGGCCCCGAGCAGGAGTACTTCCTGATCGACGAGCAGTACTTCTTCGAGCGGCCCGACCTGATCTCCACCGGGCGGACGCTGTTCGGCTCCAAGCCGCCGAAGGGCCACGAGCTCGACGACCACTACTTCGGCTCGATCCCGGAGCGGGTGCTCGCCTTCATGATGGAGTCGGAACTGGAAATGCGGAAGCTCGGCATCCCGGTGAAGACCCGCCACAACGAGGTCGCGCCGGCGCAGTACGAGATCGCGCCGATCTTCGAGAGCTCCAACGTCGGCTCCGACCACCAGCAGCTGCTGATGCAGACGCTGGAAAACGTCGCCCGCCGCTACGGGCTGGTCTGCCTGCTCCACGAGAAGCCGTTCGCGGGCGTCAACGGGTCGGGCAAGCACAACAACTGGTCGATGGGGACCGACAGCGGGACCAACCTGCTGAACCCCGGCGACACCCCCTCGGAGAACATCGTCTTCCTGTTCTTCTGCACGGCAGTAATGCAAGCGGTCAACGTGCATCAGGGCCTGCTGCGGGCCTCGGTCGCCAACATCGGCCAGGACCACCGCCTCGGGGCGAACGAGGCGCCGCCGGCGATCATCTCGATCTTCCTTGGTGCCGAGCTCGAAAAAACGTTCGAGGCGATCTCGACCGGGGAAGGCGATCCCAACACGCCGGCCTCGTTCCTCGACCTCGGCTCCTCGGTGCTGCCACCGCTGCCGCTGCACGGCGGCGACCGCAACCGGACCTCGCCGTTCGCCTTCACCGGCAACAAATTCGAGTTCCGGGCGCTCGGATCGAGCATGTCGCTGGCCTTCCCGAACACGGTCCTGAACACGATCGCCGCCGAGGCGATCGATGACCTGGCGGGCAAGCTGAAGGCGAAGCTCGACGCGGGCACGGAGATGCCGCAGGCCGTGATGGAGATCGTCAAAGACTCCTACCTGGCGAACAAGGTCGTCTGCTTCGGCGGCGACAACTACTCCGAGGAGTGGCACCAGGAGGCCGATCGGCGCGGGCTGAAGAACCTGAAGACCACCCCCGACGCGCTGCCGGAAGTGCTCACCGACGCCACCGTGAAGGCGTTCGAGGAGTACAACGTGCTCAGCAAGCGGGAGCTCGAGTCCCGCTACGACGTGTGGGTCGAGCAGTACTCCCTGCGGGCGAACATCGAGGCCGAGGAGACGTTCTCGATCGGCCAGACGATGATCCTCCCGGCCGGGCTGCGGCAGCTGGCGCTGATCTCCGAGGCGGGCGTGTCCAGCCTCGAGGGCGAGATCCGCGAGTTGGTCGACGACCTGGTCGGCACGCTCGGCGAGCTGAAAGAGGCCAACGCGGTGCCGGGCGACCTCGAGGGGATGGAGCTCGCCGAGTACGCCCGCGACAGTCAGCTCGCGGCAATGGGCAAGGTGCGCGAGGTCGGCGACAAACTGGAGCGCCTGGTCGCCGACGACCTCTGGCCGCTGCCGAAGTACGAGGAGATGCTGTTCATCAAGTAGCGCGCGTCAGGACAGCGGACCTTCGTGTCCGTCGTCCTCAGGGCCCGGGGGCGGCGTTTGATCGTTCCCGGGCGGAACGTCTTCGTTGTGCTCGGGCGGTTCCTTGATCGCGTACCGGATCAGCCAGAAGATCCCTGCGGCCCCGAGGATCGGGATCATGCCTCCGAAGATGACCGGCTCCCACGCCTCTTCGGCGCGGACGATCCGGATCCCGGCGGTGAGGGTGTCGGGCGCGATCATGCGGGGGCCTTCGGCAGGCCGGGGCCGCCGACCAGTGGGTTGAGGTCGGCGAGCAGCTGCAGCAGACGCGGCTCCGGCTCGGAGTCGTCGATCACGATCGCCGTCCCCGGCCAGGCGAAGCGGCAGTAGCGGGCGTAGGCCTGGCGCGAGGAGAGGTCGGGCTCGTAGATCCAGCAGCCGCTGTTCCAGTAGCGGGCGTGGCCGCTCGAGGCGCGCACGTCGGCGAGCGGCTGGTGGGTGTGTGCGAAGACGATCTTCTCTGCCTCCTTGTCCCATTCGAGGTTGGCGACGACTTTGGCGAAGGCCTCCAGCGCGTGCTCCGTCGGGCTGCTGCGCGAGAGGACGGTCGGCTCCGGGTAGCTCGGGCGCGACTCGGGCGGCCCGGGGAGCGGCCCCTCCCGGGCCTGACGGGCGGCCTCCTCGTGGACCACGGCGTCGAAGTGCTCGGCGCTCGGCAGACCGGCGTCGATGCCCTCGGTGCGGTCGCGGAAGCCGGCGGCGAGGCGACGGACCTCGCGCAGCGGGGCGCCCGCCGCGGCGGTGAGACGGCCGGCCCGCTGGGCCGCGCGGAGGACGTTCTGCTGGGCGTGGGTGCCGTGGGGCATCTGGGCGGCGATGTAGAGCCACTCGGTGAGCAGCGTCGTGATCGACTCGTAATCAGCCTCGCAGGTCGGCTGCTCGGGGCCGCCCGCGGCAATCGCCCAGAGCGTCCGGGTGAGCAGCCGCGAGCCGCGCGAGCCAGTCATGCGAGCGTGCGGGTCGAGGTAGTGGCCGTGCGTGCAGAGGACGCCCGCGCAGATGTACGTCGGGTAGGCGATCACCACCTCGACGCCGGGCAGACGGCTCTCCAGGAAGCCCTGGAAGAAGGCCGGGCCGGGCGGCTCGGTCGGCGGCAGACCGTCGGGGCTGGGTGCGCCACCCCGCGCCAGGACCGACTCGAGGCGGTCCTCTTCGTCGCGGTGGACGAGGTGGTGGTCGTGGTTGCCGGCGAGGAAGACGAAGCGCTTGCTCGAGCACTTGGCGGCGATGAGGGCCAGCAGGCCGGCTGACGAGTCGACCGCGTCGGCGACCGAGCCGAAGAGGAAGTCGAAGAGGTCGCCGAGCAGGATCACCTCGTCGACGCCCTCGAGGGCGGGCGCGAGGCGCTCGAGGAAGAAGTCCTCGCGCAGCAGGTCGCGGCCGGTCCAGGCGCCGAAGTGCGTGTCGGAGATGACCAGCGCGCGCAAGCAGGAGAGTCTAGGCGCGGCTTCTAAGCCGCATCTTCAGGCCGCCGCGCGGCGAGAGCGTCGGCATCTGGCGGACCGTCATCGTGCGGCCCGGCAGGGCATCGGCGCGGAGGCGCTGCAGCAGCATCGTCGTCACCAGCTTCACCTCGATCAGGCCGAAGCGTTTGCCGATGCAGATCCGCTTGCCGCCACCGAAGGGGACGTAGGCGCCGCGCGGCAGCGCCGCTTTGCGCTCGCGGGTGAAGCGCTCGGGGACGAAGGCCTCGGGCTCGGTGAAGACGTCGGGGAGGCGGTGGCTGGCCCACGAGCAGTAGTTGACGTAGGCGCCGCGCGGGACGTGGTAGCCGCCCCACTCGAAGTCGCGGACGGCGCGGCGCGGGCCGATCCAGGCGGGCGGGTAGAGGCGCAGCACCTCGTCGATGACCATGTCAAGGTAGGGCAGCCCTCCCTCCAGCTGGTCGATCGTCGGCGGCGCCCCGGCCAGCACCCGGTCCTGCTCCTCGCAGAGGCGCTCCAGCACGTCGGGGTGGTGGGCGAGCTCCCACAGGGCGAAGGTGACGGTCGAGGTCGAGGTGTCGTGGCCGGCGAACATCAGGGTCCGCCTGGTCGCGGATCTCGGAGTCGGTGAAGCGCTCGCCGTTCTCGCCGCGCGCCCCGACCAGGAGGCTGAGGATGTCGCGGCGGCCGCTGTCGGGGGCGGCGCGGCGACGCTCGATCTCCTCGTAGACGATCCGGTCGAGGACGGCGCGCGCGGCCATCAGCCGGCGCCAGGGCGAGCCGGGGCCGCGCAGCAGGCGCAGCGCGAAATCGATGCCGAAGAAGCCGAGCGCCTGCTCGAAGTTCTCCGCCGCGAGGGCTCCCTTGCCGCGGTCGTCGGGATCAAGCCCGAGCAGCGCCCGCATCGCGATGCGCATCGCCAGCCGGCGCATCCAGGCGTAGACATCGACCACGGTGTCCGGGGCGAGGGCGGCGAGCGCTGCCTCGGCCTCGGTGACCATCGCCGCGGTCGAGGCCTCGACCTGTTCGCGGTGGAAGGCGGGCAGCATGATCGCCCGGGCGCGGTCGTGGTAGTCGTCGTCGACCGTCAGCAGGCCGTCGCCGAGCAGCGGGATCAGGTCGCCGAAGCTCGACTCGCGCCAGTGGAAGTTCTCCGGGTGGCCGACGGTGACGTAGTGATTCGCCTCCGGCCCGAGCATCCAGATCGAGCGGATGTGCAGCATGCGCATCGAGAAGATCGGCCCGTGCTCTTCGTAGCCGCCGAGGAGGAGCGGCAGCGGATCACGGGCGACCTGCTTGGTCCGCTCCCAGTTGAAGTCGCGCGGCCCGGGTGGGTACTTGCCGCGCGCCCGCACCTCGACCGCGAGGTCCTCGCAGACGCGGCGAAATGGATTGGCCGAGAGCCGCGGCGGGCGGGTTGCGATCGGCGCCGTCGAGTCGACCGTGGCCATGGGCGCGGAATAATAACTGGCCGGCTGGCCAGTTTTTCTAAGCCGCCGCTTTGGCGGCGAGCTGGCCGCAGGCGGCGTCGATGTCGCGGCCGCGGGTGAGGCGGACGGTGGCGGGCACGCGGTGCTCGGCGAGGATCGCCCGGAAGCGCTCGATCCGCTCCGGCGAGGAGCCGTCGTAGGCGCCGGTCGGGTTGTAGGGGATCAGGTTGATCTTGTAGATCCGCGGATCGAGGAGAGCGGCAAGTTCGCGGGCGTGCTCGGGGTGGTCGTTGACGTCGTCGAGCATCACGTACTCGACGAAGACCTTCCGCCGGCGCTTGGCGCGGTAGCGATCGCAGGCGGCGAGCACCTCGGCCAGGGGGAATTTGTCGTTGACCGGCATCAGCTGCGAGCGCAGGCCGTCGTTCGGGGCGTGCAGGGAGAGCGCCAGGGCGATCGGCATCTCGCACTCGGCGAGCCGGTCGATGCCCGGCACCCAGCCGACCGTGGAGATCGCGGTGCGGCGGTTGGTGACGCCGAGGTCGGGCAGGCGCTCGCAGGCGGCGAGCACGTCGTCGATGTTCATCGTCGGCTCCCCCATCCCCATGAAGACGACGTGGTCGATCGGTTCGACACGACGGAAGTGGAGCGCCTGGTCGAGGATCTCGTCGGCGGTGAGGTTGCGGCCGAACTTCATCTTGCCGGTGGCGCAGAAGGTGCAGGTGAGCGGGCAGCCCGACTGTGAGGAGACGCAGACCGAGCGCCGGCCATCGCGGTAGCGCATCAGCACCGCCTCGAGCGGGCGCCCGTCGGCGGTATCGAAGAGCGTCTTCACGGTGCCGTCGTCGGAGCGCGCCTCGGCGCGGACCGAGAGCGTCGACAGCGGCACCTCCGAGTCGAGCCGGTCCCTCAGCGCGGCGGGCAGATTCGTCATCTCCTCGTAGCCCGCCGCCCCACGCGCGACCCACTCCCAGACCTGGGAGGCGCGGTAGGAGGGCTCGCCCGCGGCGGCGAGGACATCGTTCAGGCGCTGCGTATCCATGCGACGAGGTTAGCCGGCCGACGCTGCGGACCTCGACCACACCACTCGGCCGCGGGATCGCCGCGGGGTGAATCGCGTTGGCGTCAAGCCACCCCTTGAGGTCCTCGGGGGTGGCGAACAACATATTTGTAGGTCTTCGGGCATCGGGCGTAGTAAGAAACCAGTTGCCGGCGAAACTACAACGCAACGGGAGACCGATGGCCTCGACCCCGAATCACACCAATCCGTGAACACCGGTCGTCGACGATGACCAGGGGGGCACGAACGCTCGCTGATGCATTCACCGCGCTCAGCGTCTATTCGAGCGCGGTGCTCCCGCGTATTGGCCGCGAGCGGGAGCGCTGGCAGACGCGCGCAGCCCGAATCCCCGATCCTGTGCTGCGCGAGCAGGCGCTCGCCGCATTGCGGGAGAAGTCCGCGAACGTCGACGCCACGGGCGTCTTTGCGACCTTGGCGCCGCGGCGCAACCGCGCGGCGGTCGTCCGGGCCGGCGCCGCGCTGCAGATCGCGGTCGACTACCTCGACTCGCTGAGCGAGGACACCGGCGACGATGTCCTGGACGACGGCCTGCGCCTTCATCGCGCCCTGATCGGCGCCGCCACACCCGCCACTCCCGCCTCCGCCGAAGACCCCTACCAGGCGCATCCGCGAGGGGATGACGGCGGATACCTCGACCAGCTCGTGACCGCCTGCTCCGCGGCGAGTGCGACGCTCCCGCGGATCGCCGAGGTCCGGTTATCGCTGTCGATCGCCGTCGGCCGATGCGGCGAAGGGCAGGCCTACACCCATGCGGCCGCGACCGGCGATCCGCGGTCACTCGAAGGCTGGGCCGAACACCTTGGAGCAGGCCCCGGGTACAACTGGTGGGAGGTCGCCGCGGGCGCGAGCTCCTCGGTCGCCGCCCACGCGCTGCTGGCCCTCGCGGCCGATGAGCGGGCGACCGCCGCCGACGCCGAGGCGGTGGACGCCGCCTACTTCCCGTCGGTCGGGGCGCTCACCGTCCTGCTGGACGATCTCGTCGATCTGGACGAGGATGTGACAATGGGAGAGCACAATTACATCTCGTACTTCGCCGACGACGAGGGGCTGGCGGAACGCGCTGGGGCTCTTGCCGAGGCCGCGCGGACGGCGATCACACCGCTGCCTCGGCACGGGCGCCACGAAGCGATCCTCGCCGGGGTGGCGGCCTTCTATCTGGCGCAGCCCGCTGCCCGCCGACCGCGCTGGGCGGGGACCCGGGAGCGCCTCCTGGAGTCGCTCGGCATGCCCGCCCGCCTGCTCACTGCCTTCTCGCGGCTGCGCGGCCGTGTCTGATCCCGACCCGCCCCGCTACGTCGCGATCATCACCGACGGCAACGGCCGCTGGGCGGATCGCCGCGGCCTCGGCGTCGGGGCGGGACACCGGGCCGGAGCCGAGAACGTGCGAGCCCGGCTCCGCGACGCGGTCGAGCTGGGGATCGAGGAGCTGACCGTCTATGCGTTCTCGACCGAGAACTGGAACCGCTCTTATCCCGAGGTGGCCGGCTTGCTCGAGCTCCTCGCCGAATACATCGACTCGGTCACGCCGGAGCTTCACGAAGAGGGGGTCCAGCTTCGCTTCATCGGCGAGCGTGGCGCACCCGTGCCCGACTCGGTGGTCGAGCGGATGGAGTGGTCGGAACAACTCACGGCGTCCAACAGCCGGATCAAGTTCTTCGTCCCCTTCAATTACGGCGGCCGCGCCGAGATCGTCCGCGCCGCGGTACTGGCTGACGGTTCCTCCGAGGATGAGTTCCGGCGTCACCTCTACGCGCCGGACATGCACGACCCGGACCTGCTGATCAGGACCGGCGGCGAGCGCCGCCTCTCGAACTACCTGCTTTGGCAGGTCGGCGACTCGGAGCTCGTATTTCACGATGAGCTCTGGCCAGACTTTTCGCGACAGTCCTTCGAGGCATCGATCGAGGAGTTTCGGGAGCGCCGCAGCGAACGATCCGGGCAGGCTTGGTGACCTGCCCGGATCGCCGCATTTGGGGCCAGCTCCTTACAGGGAGACAAGGGCGGCCGAGGTGGCCCTCCGCAAAGCGTCGGGCCGTGTGCCGGTCAGGGAGCCCGGCAACCGGACAAATAAGAACACAGACGGGTCAGATAGTCAATGGTCCCGGATCTGATCGCTCTGCCCAGCTCTTTGCTTCCTCGAAGCCAAGGTAGGGCAAGAGGACGAGCAGCACCAGATCCGGACGGAGCTCAGCAAGGCGATCCGTCCTGCCGAGGCGAAGATGATCGCCGACGAGACCGACGATACCTCCGACCAGTGCGACGTCGGTCGACCCTGGGCGGCGGGCTTCGATCGGCGCTTCCATCTGTAAAAACCCTGTAAATCGGGCAATTATGCGGTCGTACCGCGCCATGTTTTTGGCTTCTCCCTCAACGTCGGGATAGAGCCCTTCGACAATCCCGGGGTTGGCGATCGCGAAGTTGACGCCCGCGTAGATGCCCGCAGCGATACGGGCTGGCCACTCGACCTGGCCGGAGCATGCGCCCAAGACCACCTCCTCAAGCTGGTCGAACCCGCCGCCGCTCTCCATTAATTGAGAACGTTAACAGACCAGCTTTGCGTCAATCGGTTCATCCGTAGCGCGCTTCGGCTCGCGCTCGCAGAGCGCCTCGGTTCGTTTGCCGACAGATAAAGGCCTGTTCGAACTCAGGTTCGGTTCTTCACCCGACAGCTCCGCACGATGGTCATCCTCATGTGCCGCCCACCGGCGAAGCCGTAGTTCGCCTTCGCCAGCGGGAACACCGCCCCGGGGAAGCCGGCGGGGGCGGCGCAGGCGGCGGAGACGAAGGAGTGCGCCCTGCCGCGGTGGCGGTAGCGGCGGTGG
>DASXMH010000156.1:0-11038 GCA_036495785.1 Solirubrobacterales bacterium | reverse complement strand
CGGTCCCGCGCGCCTTCCGGGGACCCCGATGTTGATGGGCCGAAAAGCGCTCCATATCAGCGCTTTTCGGCCCATCAACCAGGCGGGCGCACGGACGCAGGTCGACCGCGCACGTAGGTGTGCCGACCGCGCACGGGAGTGCGTCGACCGCGCAAGCAAGAGTGCCGACTCCCGCCAGGTCACGGCGAAGGGCGCACGCAGGCGTGCCGTCCACGCGCCCCGGCCCGGTCCCACCGAGTGCGTTCGCACTTGGCGACACCATTTGTCGTCAAGTGCGAACGCACCGAACGCGCCCTCGGGTGAGTTCGCAGTTGACGCCACATGTTGTCGTCAACTGCGAACTCGTCGGGCGCGCGCGCCTGTGGTGCGTTCGCAGAAATCGTCGGATAGCGACGAGAAGTGCGAACTCATCGTCGGCTGCTTCGGGAGATGCGACGGGACCGTCACCGACACGCGCAAGGCGCGCCCATCCCAACCTAACCAGCCGAACTTAGGTGGGGATGGGCGCGCCGGGGGCCTGCGCGGCGGGGCGTGGGATCGGGCGCCTAAAGGCGGGCGAGGAGCTCCGGCAGGTCGCGGTGGCTGTCGATGACGAAGTCGGCCTCGGGGCCGGGGTCAGGGTCGTCGGCGAGGCCGCGGTAGCGGACGCTCCGCATGCCGAGGGCGCGGGAACCGGCGACGTCGGTGCGCCGCAGGTCGCCGACGTGGGCCGCCGCTGCGGGCTCGTGGCCGAGTTGACCGAGTGCCGTCTCGAAGATCTCCGGCGCCGGCTTGTAGGCGCCGACTTCATCGGAGAACGCCCAGCCCGAGAAGTGGCCGAGGAGACCCGCACGGTCGAGCAGCTCGCGCAGCATCGCGCCGCCGGTGAAGCCGGCGTCGCAGACGATCCCGAGGACGAGCCCGTCATCACGCAGTCGCTCGAGGCTCGCGCCGATCTCCGGGGCGAGGACCAGCTCGGCGCGGCGACCGGCGTCGAGGAACGCCGCGCCGATCGCCTCGGCCTCGACGGCCTCGACGGCCAGCGACTCCACCAGCGTCGCCGCTCCTTCATCGGGTGACACATGCCGGCCTTCCTCCCACGACCGTTCCCGGCTGCGGATCACCTCGGCGACGCCCGCGGCCACCTGCTCGGAGTCCAGCTCGAGGCCGCACGATTCGCACGCGGCCAGCACGGCGGCCAGCCGCGCCTCGCGCATCGCGCCGGCCGCGGGCGCCACGGCGATCGTGTTCCAGAAGTCGAAGGTGACAGCCTCGATCGTCATCGCGCCCGCAGGCTAGCGCCGCGCGCCCGACTAGCCTCTGGCGATGCTCGGCGGCGGCAAAGTGACGGTCTTCGGCCCTCACCCGATGCTCTCGATCACGATCGAGTCGCTGGCCGGCGACGGTGGCGACGACACCCACGTGCACGCCGCCGGACAGGGGGTCTGGGTGGCGCGGATGGCGGCCGAACTGGAAGCCGCCCCGGTTCTGTGCGGCTTCATCGGCGGTGAGACCGGGGTGGTACTGCGACCCCTGCTGGAGCGCCTTCCGGTCGAGCTCCGCCTGGTCGAGACCGCCGCTTCGAGCGGCTCCTACCTGCACGATCGGCGCAGCGGCGAGCGCGTTCCTATCGCCCAAACCGCCGCGACGGCGCCCTCGCGGCACGAGGTCGACGAGCTCTTCTCCAGCACCGTGGCCGCCGCTCTCGACTCTTCGGTCCTGGCCGTCTGCGGCCCGTACCCAGGCGAGGCGCTGCCGCTCGAGATCTACGGCAACCTGGTCGCCGACGTGCGGGAGAACGGCACCCCGGTCATCGTCGACCTCTCCCCGCCCCGCCTCGAAAGCGCGCTCGAGGGCGGCCCCGACCTGGTCAAGATCAACGACTGGGAGCTGGCCCGCTACGTCGAGAGACCGGTCGACACCACCGCGCGGATGCGCGACGCCGCGCAGCGGCTGCTGGACGCCGGGGCGCGCGCCGCGATCATCACCCGCGCCGGGGAGCCAGCGATGGTGCTGCGCGGCGAGGAGGCCTGGGAGCTCATCCCGCCCAGCTTCGAGCGCGGCTCGCGCGAGGGCTGCGGGGACTCGATGATGGGCGCCCTCGCCGCCTGCATCTCCGCCGGGCTCGACTGGGAGGAGACGCTGAGTATCGCCGCCGCCGGCGCCGCCAACTTCCTCCGCCACGGCCTCGGCAGTGGCTCGCGAGAGGTCGTCGAGGACCTGGCGCGGAAGGTCGAGCTGCGCCCGATCTAGTCGGCTAGACGAGCGGTCCGAAGGGCAGCACGACGTCGTCGCCCTCGACGATCGCCTTCGGGGCCGCGTCGCGCATCCAGCCGAGGTGCGGCGCGACGGCCTCGATCCCCTCGAGCACGCCGAACGCCGCGGCCATGTGCAGCGGCCGACCGCCAAGGGAGGAGTGCGCGTCACTGCTCAGGACGTGTATGAGGCCGGCTTCGGCCAGCGCCCGCATGCCCGCGGCTGTCTGATCGCGCAGGAAGAAATCGGCGGTCGCCTGAACCAGGGCCCCGGCGGCGATCAGCGCGGCGATCCGCTCGTACATGTCGGCCGAGAGGTGGCGCTCGGGATGGGCGATCAGCGTGCGGTGGCCGCGTTCGGACAGGTGCGCGACCCGCGCCAGGAGCGTGTCCGACAGGGGACCCGGAGCCGGCTCGAGCAGGATCCAACGGCCGCGGCCGAGCGCCACCCGGGCCAGCTCATCCTCGCCGAGGCCCTCGACCGCCGTCTCCGCCACCTCGCCGCCGGTCAGCACGGTCACCGGCAGGTCCTCCGCGCGCAGCCGTTCGTTCAAGACCTCAACCCGGTCGGCGACTTCCTCGATCCGCACGTCGTGGTCATGGCGGATGTGCGGCGTCGCGCAAACCAATTCGATCCCGTCGTTGACCGCCTGGCGCGCGAGGCCGAGGCTGTCCTCGACATCGAGCGCGCCATCGTCGACCCCGGGGAGGATGTGACAGTGCAGGTCGATCATCGCGCTCCACCCAGTTTGCCGGGCCGGCGCTGAATCGCCGGCCCGATCCCGGCACTGCCACGGTTCGGGGACGGGCCCCGACGCCGGGCTAGGAGCCCGGCGTCTGGTGAGCGGCGACCTCGATCCACTCCAGCCGGGCCGGCGGTCCCTCGATCCCGGCTTCCGACAGTGCCTTGCCAAGTCGCCCGGCCAGGAAGCGCTCCTGGTCGGCACGGGACGACCAGAGCTCGAAGACGACCCAGCCTCCGTCCTTTGCGCCGCCAACGTGGGTGAGCAGGCCCGCGGGCCAGTCACCCTCGCCGCTGTCCATGTCGATGCCCAGCAACTCGTTCACCCGTCGGTAGTCCTCAAGGCTCAGTCCGTCGAACTCGAGAATCACGCCTTCGGCCATCTCCGCTCCTCCGTTCGGTAGGGGAGGCGAAGCTCTCACCGCCGGGAGCCCGCGTCAAGGCGTCCGGCGGTGAGAGCGGCATTCAGCTCGCGGCCGGGGCGATGTTCTGGTTGACCCGGAAGAGGTTGCCCGGGTCGTAGGCGGCCTTCACCTTGGCGAGGCGGTCGTAGTTGTCGCCGTAGCTCGCCCGGACCCGCTCCTGACCCTCGTCCATCATCATGTTCACGTAGGCGCCGCCGGCCGAGTAGGGGTGCAGCGCCTCGAAGTAGTCGACGGTCCAGCGCTTGATCTTCTCCGCGTTGGCGGGATCCTTGTCGACCCCGGCGAAGACCGAACCCCAGCGGGCATCGCGGTAGGCCCAGGCGGTGTCCGAGGAGTCGACGTCATGGGCGGCCCCGTCGATCGGGTACAGATGCATCGTCGACTGCCAGGTCGGCATCTCGGGGCCGAACTTGGCGTGGGCCTCGATCGCCGCCTCGGGGATCTCCTTGACGAAGTCGGCGCGCCAGTACCACTGGTCGCCCGCCGGGTAGACCGGGTCGAAGGCGCCCTGCAGCGCCGGCAGCGGCATCTCCTGAACGCCGTGGAGCAGCGGCTCCGGGGTGGCCTCGAGCAATGGCGCCATCGCCGCCGCCGCGTCCTCGGGCGCACCCGCGTAGCACCACACCACGCCGCAGATCTTCCGCAGGTGCAGCTCCTCCGGGAACGGCGGTGCCGGCGGCACCGACCCGTAGAGGAAGAAGCCGTTCAGCTCGCGCGGCGCGCTCGGCAGGAAATCGCGGTAGGCGCGGAGCACCTCGGCCGAGTCCTCGATCGACCAGAAGGTCGGGCCGCCGACGATCGTCCCCACCTCGTGGAGGCGGAAGAGGAAGGAGGTGACGACGCCGAAGTTGCCGCCGCCGCCACGGATCGCCCAGAAGAGGTCCGGGTTCTCCTCGGCGCTCGCCCGGACGGTCTCGCCGCTCGCCAATACGACCTCGGCCTCGAGCAGGTTGTCGATCGTCAGCCCGCACTTGCGGGTCAGGTGGCCGAGGCCGCCGCCGAGGGTCAATCCGCCGACGCCGGTGGTCGAGATGATCCCGCTCGGCGTGGCCAGCCCGTGCTGGCCGGTGGCCGCGTCGACTTCGCCCCAGGTGCACCCGCCGCCGACCCTCACCGTACGAGCGCCAGGGTCGACCTCGATCGACTTCAGTCCGGCGAGGTCGAGGACGATGCCGTCGTCGACCGTCCCCAGCCCGGCGCCGTTGTGGCCGGCGCCGCGGACCGCCAGCAGCAGATCGTGGGCGGCCGCGAAGGAGACGACCTCGGCGACGTCCCGCGGGTCGGCGACGCGGGCGATCAGGCCCGGGCGGCGGTCGATCATCCCGTTGTAGACGGCGCGGGCCTCGTCATAGCCGCCGTCCTCCGGCGCGACGAACTGTCCGCCGAAGTGAGGGAGCTCGCGGCGGGCGCTCTGGGACAGGGTGCTGGTGTCGGTGCTCATCAGGTCTCCTCAGGGTTCGTTCGGTTATCTGCCGCGACACTAGGAGCGCTCCCCGGGCCTGTCATGACCTGACCTGACCCACTTCCAGGCACCCGATCGCACCAATTCCGGTGCGTATGGTCAGGTCTGACTATCTTTTCTCCATGGCCATCGAGGCCCCGGACCTACCGGGCCCGCTGCGCTCTCAGTCCGCATATCCACTCGCCGGGCGCACCGGCGAGCTGGAGAAGCTCGGCACGCTGCTGCCGCGGGCGGAGGGGGAGGGGCGACGGGTCGCGCTGATCGCGGGCGCGCCCGGGGTCGGCAAGAGTCGCCTGGTGCGGGAGTTCGCGGCCACGGCGGCGGCGTCCGGCGCCCTCGTCCTCTACGGCGCCTGCGACGCGGCGGCCGGCGCGCCCTACGGCCCCTTCGTCGAGGCGCTCGACCGGCTCGCCCGGGTCACCGAGCCCGCCGAGTTGCGCGCCGCGATCGGCGCGAGCGGCGAGCTGTCGCGCCTCCTGCCGGAGCTGCCCTCGCTGCTCGGCGAGCTGCCCGAGCCGATCGCCGCGGACCCCGACACCGAGCGCCACCGCCTCCATCTGGCCGTCAGCGAGACGCTTGCCGGGCTCAGCCGGCGGCGGCCGATCGTGCTGGCGATCGAGGACGCCCACTGGGCAGACCGCCCGACCCTGGCGCTGGTCCGCCACCTCGCCCGCTCCGCCTGGAGCGCCCGGCTCCTCCTCCTGGTCACCTACCGCGACGAGTCCGAGCCGCCCGAGATGGGCGAGCTGCTCGCCGACCTGCGGCGCTCCGAGGACGTCGTCCGAATCCGCCTCGCCGGCCTCTCCGGCGCCGAGGTCGCCGAGCTGGTGGCGGGCGCGGCGGGCGGCGACCCCGGCCCCGGCGGGCCGTCGGACCCGGAGCTCGCCGAGCTTGCCGCGGCGATCCACGACCTGACCGCGGGCAACGCCTTCCTCGTCTGCGAGCTCTGGCGCGCCCTCGTCGAGACCGGCGTGGTCGAGATCGACGCCGGCGGCGTCAGGGTCACCGCGCCGCTCTCGGAGCTCGGCAGCCCGGAGAGCGTTCGCGAGGTCGTCAGCCAGCGGCTCGCCCGCCTCGACCCGCAGACCACCGACCTGCTCGAGCTGGCCGCCGTCGCCGGGCCCGAGTTCGAGCTGGTCGCGATCCGCGAGGCGGCGAGGATGCCGGAGCCGGAGCTGCTCGAGGCGCTGCGGCAGGCGATCGGCAGCGGCGTGCTGGAGGAGGTCGCCGGGCGCGGCCTCGGCTTCCGCTTCACCCACGAGCTCGTGCGGCGGGCGCTCTACGACCGGCTCTCGCTGCTGCGCCGCGCCGAACTTCACCTCCGGATCGGCGAGGGCCTGGAGGCGGTGGGATCGCCGTCCGGGCGCCGGCTGGTCGACCTGGCGCGGCACTTCGGCGAGGCCGCCGACCTCGGCGGCGCCGAGCGGGCGATCGACTATCACCGCCAGGCCGCGAGCGGCTCCGCGGGCGCCCTCGCCTACGCCGACGCCGCCGCCCACCTGCGCGCCGCGGTCGAGATCGGGATCGAGTCGCCGGCCGAGCGCGCCGCCGTCCTGCTGGAGCTCGGCGCCGCCGCCAACCGCGCCGGGGAGTCGACGCAGGCGCTCGACGCGTTCGCCGCCGCGGCCGACATCGGCCGCGAGCTGGGCAGTCCGCCGATCCTCGCCGAGGCGGCGATCGGCTTCGAGGATGCCTGCTGGCGCCCGGGTTTCGTCGAGGGCAAGTCCGTCGCCCTTCTGGAGGAGGCGCTCGCCGACCTGGACGACTCCGACCAGGAGCTGCGGATCGCCCTGCTCGCCGGCCTGGCCCGGGCGCTCGGCTTCCAGAGCCAGCCCGAGCGGGCGGCGATCGTCCGCGAGAGCGCGGTCGCGCTGGCCCGGGCGGGGGACGAGCGCCTCGGGCTCGCCAAGGTGCTGGTCCGCTCCTACTGGTCGCGTGGTTCGACGCCGCTGGCCGAGACCCTCGAGATGCTGACCGAGGCGCGCGACATCGCCTCCGAGCTCGGCGACGCCGAGACCTACGCCGAAGCGATGGGCTGGCGGGTGCCGACCTTCGTCGCCCTCTGCGACCTCGGCGCGGCCCGGGTCGAGGTCGGGCGGCTCGCCGAGATGGCCGAGCGGACCGCCCAGCCGTTCATGCACCACATCGCCGAGCACTACCGCTCGGCGCTGGCCCTCTGCGAAGGGGACCTGGCGGAGGCCGAGCGCACCGCCGACCGCTCCCGCGAGTGGGGGGAGCTGCTGACCGGGCGTGACGCGTCCGGGACCTACGGCGTCCAGATGTTCGGCATCAGGCGCGAGCAAGGGCGGTTGGCCGAGCTGGCGCCGGCGGTGCGGATCCTCGCCGGCGATCCTGACCGCGACGGGTCCTGGCGCCCGGGATTGACCGCGGTCCTGGCCGAGCTGGGGATGGAGAGCGAGGCGAGACGCGAGCTCTCGCGGGTGGCGGCGAGCGGAATCGAGAGATACCGCGCCTCGCTCTGGCTGGCAACGCTGACCTACCTTACCGACGCGAGCAGTGCGGTCGGCGACGAGGCGACGGCGGCGATCGTCTATTCGGAGCTCGAACCGTTCGCCGGCACCAACGTGATGATCGGGCACCTCGTCGCCTGCTACGGATCGGCCGATCGCTACCTCGGCATGCTGGCGGCGACCCTCGGCGAGCACGAGCGGGCCGAAGAGCACTTCGAGCAGGCGCTGGCGATGAACCGGGGGATGGGTGCGTCGACCTGGCTCGCCCACACCGCCTACCAGTACGGGCGCTTCCTCCTGGCCGCCGACCGACGCCGGCGCGGCCGCGCCGGCGCCTTCCTCGACGAGGCGGCGGCGTTGGCCGACCGGATCGGCATGGCGGGCCTGCTCGCCAAGATCCGCTCACTCGGGGTGGGGGTGACGCCGCGAGAGCTTCCGGCCGGCCTCTCCCCGCGCGAGGCCCAGATCCTCGCCCTGGTCGCCCGCGGCCTCAGCAACCGGGAGATCGGCGCCGAGCTGTCGATCAGCGAACACACCGTCGCCAACCACGTCCGCGCGATCCTGCGCAAAACCGAGTGCGCCAATCGCACCGAGGCCGCGTCCTTCGCCCATCGTCACGGCCTCGCCTCGGCCTGAGTCGTTCCCCACGCTACAGTTGCCACATGCCTCTCTTCATGATCGAGCGCGGCTTCGCCGATCAGCTCGAGCTCACCGACGACGACGTCCAGCTGATCGAGGAGGTCAACGGCGAGGAGGGCGTTCGCTGGCTCTTCTCCTTCCTCAGCGCCGACCGGCGTCGCACCTACTGCCTGTACGAGGCCCCTTCGCCGGACGCGATTCTCGCCGCCGCCCGCCGCGCCGACGTGCCCGCGGACAAGATCGTCGAGGTCGACGCCGCGACGCCGCAGTTCTCCGGTCGCCTCAGCTCCTGGGCCGACGCGCTCGGCTGAGCGCCGAACGTAGTACGAAATTCGAATAGAACTGGCGCGCTAGAGGCTTTTTCGGGGTCTCGACCCCCGTTGCCCGTGATACTCATCCGCCCCGCAAGGGGCGACGACGCTTAGACACGCAGGCCGAAATCTGGTCGCCTGGCCGGCGGAGAGCGAATGGCGAAACCGACGTCGACGTGAATGACGAAAGACGGGAGGTAACGCCTTGAGCAGGTCAGTCAAGGTTCGCATTGGCGCCATCGGCGCCTCGCTGTTGCTGACGGGAGCGTTGGTCGTGATGGCGACCGGGGCCACCGGCGCCTACTTCAGCGACTCCAAGCAGGGTGAAATCACCGGCAGCACCGGTTCGATCCGCGTCGACACCTCGGGCGGGAGCGGGGCGAACGGCCTGACGTTTACCGCCCAGAACCTGTTGCCGGGTGAACCGCAGACCGCGACGGTCGGAATCAAGAACGTTGGTCACAACCCGCAGGACGTGTGGGTGGTGTTCGACAACGCGGCCGCGCTGCACGCGCTCAACAACCTCGGGCGCTACGGCGAAGTGACGCTCTCCAACTCGGGCGGAGTGATCTTCCACTCGGCGAACCTGAACGACAACCTGCCCCCGGCCTCGGGCACCTGCGGGGAATTCAACCCGGCGGGCTGCTGGCCGCTCGGCACCAAGTACAAGGTGGCGAGCAACGTGAGCCCGGGCGCCAGCAGCTGGTTCAAATTCCAGTTCGGCTACACCACCTACAAAGGCGGTATCGGCAACTCCCAGGAGGAAATGCCGTTCAACTCCTACCCGCCGGAAGTTGAACCCGGAGAAGTCGAAGGCAGCGGCCTGCCCTACGAGGTAGTGGCCACCCAGGTCGGCGTCGAACCCTAGGTAACACGCCCGAGGAACCGACGGGAGCGCCGTGGGATATGTGATCCCGGCCGCTCCGGAGCGCCGCGCGAGGTGGTCTTCTCGCGCGGCGCACCCACGCTCCGGGTGGAGCGTGGTCCTGAAGTTCCCGCGGTTGGTGTCGGTCCTCGCGGCGCTCTTCCTCCTGCTCGCGGGGAGCGCGTTCGTCATGCGCGAGACGGGCAGCCTTCCCTACCGCGTCTACGTCGTCCACACCGGGTCGATGATCCCGACCATCCCGCCCGAAAGCGCGGTGATCGTGCGGGAAGGCGAGTACCACGTCGGCGAGGTGGTCTCCTTCCTCGAGCACGGCGACGTCGTCAGCCACCGCCTGATGGCGATCAGCCCGGACGGGAGGATCACCACCAAAGGCGATGCCAACCGCACGGCCGATCCCTGGCACGTGCCCACCTCCAACATCATCGGCGGCGTCGTCGCGGCACCGAAGCACCTGGGGTACCTGCTGACCTACCTCCGGTATCCGGCGGGCGCCGCCTCGATCCTCCTGGGCCTCCTCTGCCTGTGGCAGGTCTGGGCTCTCGCCGGCGAGTACTCCGAGGAGCCTCCGGGCGAGCGTCACGCCGGTCGACGCGGAACTTCAGGCTTTCGCGGATCGGCACCAGCTCCCTCGCGCAGCGTGCCCATCTGATCGACGTCGCTCGAGCGCGTCGAGCGGATGCCGCCGCCCGGTCGCCGACCACCGAGCCCGTCGCTACGATCCGTCATATGACCAAGGCCGAGTTGATCGCGCAGGTCGAGTCGATGACCGAGGAGGAAGCTGCCGAGGTGAAGTTGATCTACGCGCCGGATTGGCCCTCGAGGGCGACCTCGATCGAGGAGATTCGCGGGCGCACCGGGACGAGAGCGATGACCCCAAATGAGTCGGAGAAGTTCTGGCAGGAGCACGGGCCGCTGATGCAGCCGCCCGACGGTGAGGGGTAGATATCGCCGGCGGGGCGGGGGGCCCGCGCTTCGATCTTCGCATCGATGACGCCAGCCTCGCGGAGGATCTCGGCCATGCGACCGAGGCGGCGAGGACCGCGGTCGAGCGGGCGATTGCAAACCCCTCGTCAGACGGCGTGCCGGTTGGCTCACTGCGACCGTGTGACGCCGATGCCCGCGATGGCACTCGCCTTGGCGGCTGCGCCAAGTTCTACATCCCGCAACCTGACGGGCGCTGGGGTGCGGTATTCACCATCGATATGGCCGCGTCGAAGCCGACCTTGCTCCTGCTCGCGGTGGGCGAGAGGCATGCGCTCCCTCGAAGGCGATGGACGGCAAGCCGAGTCACGGCCGCCTGGACGTTGACCGCCGAATCATCGAGGAGGACGGTTTCGCGGGGAGTCGATTCAAGGGCGTACAGTGCCTCTGCGTATGCCGCCGGCTCCGGCTTGTAAATGCCCCATTCGAAGGAATAGGCGGCGACATCGAAGGCGGCGGCGTGGTGGCGAAAACGCTCCTCGCAGAGCTCACCCACTCTCGCGCGTGGACCGATAGCAGTCCGAGCCGGTAGCACTCAGCCTTTAGATCCTTGATCACCGAGTCCGTGCCCTCGATCCGCCCGAAGCTGCTGCGGATCAATCCCTTCAAATCATCGACATCGATTCCCCAGGCATTGGTGGCCGATAAGCGATCGGAGTACTCGTCCTCGGGGACCTCTCCATGAAACAGTCAGGTGGCCTCGCTGCCAAGGAAGGCATCCTGCGAATTCGGCCTCAGGAAAACTGCTAGTGGTGTGACCACCAACGTTTGCCGGTTTCCATAACCAGGCTCCGGCGCCTCGCCGCCGAAGTGGTGCTCTGAGCGCAAGCGACGATCGGGGGCCAGGATGGCGGCGAGGGTGGAGCTGCGGGAGATCACCAACGAGG
>DASXMH010000155.1:0-18006 GCA_036495785.1 Solirubrobacterales bacterium | reverse complement strand
CGACGACTTCATCTGCTTCGTCGACGAGAGCCACCAGACGATCCCGCAGATCGGCGGCATGTACCACGGCGACCGCTCGCGCAAGCAGACGCTGGTCGACTTCGGCTTCCGGCTGCCCTCGGCGATCGACAACCGGCCGCTGACGTTCGAGGAGTTCCTCGAGCGGGTGCAGTCACTGGTGATGGTGTCGGCGACGCCGGGGCCGTTCGAGAAAGCCGAATCGGGGCGGATCGTCGAGCAGATCGTGCGGCCGACCGGGATCGTCGACCCGGCGATCGAGCTGCGCGCGACCCGCAACCAGATCGACGACCTGATGAACGAGGCGAAAAAGGTCGCCGAGACGGGAGAGCGGATCCTGGTCACGACGCTGACCAAGAAGATGGCGGAGGACCTGACCGCCTACCTGCTCGAGTACGGCGTCAAAGTCCGCTACCTGCACTCCGAGATCGACACGCTCGAACGCATCCAGATCGTCCGCGACCTGCGGCTGGGGGAGTACGACGTGCTGGTCGGGGTGAACCTGCTGCGCGAGGGGCTCGACCTGCCCGAGGTGTCGCTGGTGGCGATCCTCGACGCCGACAAGGAGGGCTTCCTGCGCGGCGAGACGAGCCTGGTGCAGACGATCGGGCGGGCGGCGCGGAACGTCAACGGGCGGGTACTGATGTACGCCGACAAAGAGACCGACGCGATGCGTGCCGCGATGCGCGAGACCGACCGCCGCCGCGCGATCCAGATCGCCTACAACGAGGAGCACGGGATCACCCCGACGACGGTGCGCAAGGGGATCTCCGAGATGTCGGAGCTGCTGGCGATGGAAGACCGCGCCCCGGCCCGGCGCCGTCGCAAACGGACCGAGCGCTGGGACAGCCCGGAGGAGCTGGAGAAGACGATCGTCGCGCTCGAGGAGGAGATGCTGGCGGCGGCCGACGACCTCCGCTTCGAGGAGGCCGGCCGGATCCGCGACGAGCTCCGCGAGCTGCGCCGCGACCTCGAGGGCATGACCGCGGGGGCCTAGCCGGGCGGGCGATCGCCGCTCCCTAAGCTTTCTCCATGCCGATCGATACCGCAGAAGCCGATTTCGAGCGCGACGTCATCGAGCGCTCCAAGGAAGTGCCCGTCGTGGTCGACTTCTGGGCCGAGTGGTGCGGGCCTTGCCGGCAACTGAGCCCGGCGCTGGAGGCGGCCGAGGGCAAGCGCGGGGGAGACGTCGTCCTCGCCAAGGTCGACGTCGACTCCAACCAGCCCTTGGCGGCTCGCTTCGGCGTGCAGGGCATCCCGGCGGTGAAGGCCTTCCGCGATGGGGAGATCGTCGACGAATTCGTCGGCGCCGTGCCGCCCGCCAAAGTCGAAGCCTTCTTCGACGGCCTCGCGCCGTCGCGCGCCGACCAGTTACTGGCGGCGGGCGACGAGCTCTCGCTCCGCGAGGCTTCCGAACTCGAGCCCCGCCGCGCCGACATCGCCGTCGCGCTCGCCAAGGCCCGCCTCGCCCGCGGCGCCGAAGCCGAAGCGCTGGAAGCGGTCGAGGACTTCCCCGACGACTTCGGCGCCGCCGGCATCGCCGCCCGCGTGCGGCTCGCCCAGGCCGGCATCGCCGGCGACGCGTGGCCGTCCCTCGACGAAGGCGACCGCACCGAGGCGCTCGATGCCCTGCTCGCCGCATTGTCGGAAAACGGATCGGGACCTGACGACCTCGACCCGAGCGAGCGCCGCGGCCTGATCCGCAAGGCGATCATCGGCATCCTCGCCGACCTCGACCCCGCCGACCCCACCGCCCGCGACTACCGCCGCAAACTCTCCGCCGCCCTCTGACCCCGCGTCGCCCAAGCGAGTTCGCACTTAGCGCCAACAGTTGTAGCTAACTGCGAACTCATCGATGGGGTGAGGTGCGACGACGGCGATCGAGGTGCTTGGCGACGCGGTCGGCGACCTGCTTCGGTTCGTGCTTGAGCCTGGTCCCGGTGATCCGGATCGTTTCGATCCCGGCCATGGCCAGCTCCTCTTGTCGTCTGCGGTCCGCCTCGAAGGACCGGTGCGTACGGTGATGCTCCCAACTGTCCAGTTCGACGGCGAACCGCTCCCGCTCCCAGTAGAAGTCCAACTCGTAGCCCTCGATGAAGTTGTTGATCGCGGGGCGCTGGACACCCGCATCGGCGAGCACCGCGAGCATCTTCTTCTCGCCGCCCGAGCGGGTGAATCCCCTCTCCCGGTAGAGCGTCATCGCACGGCGGAGCCGCTTGGAGCCGTGGTGTCCTCGTACCTCCTCGGTGATTCGGTCGATCTCCGCCGAATCGAGGAGGTCCAATCGATCCGCGCGGTCGAGCGCACCCTCCAAACGATAGGTCGCTGCAGTGGACGCGTAGTCGAGCAGCGTCCTCGGCACCGAGGTCACCGGGAGTCGCTCGATCATCGAGAAGTCCTCGTCGCGCAGCGCCGGACAGTGATGAAGGCCGATCGCACCTTGTGAATGCCCACGCCACCGGACGCTGACCTGGACCGGGATCTCAAGCTTGCGCTCGAGCCCCCAGAGCCAGATCGCCGACTGGTAGCTGATCAGCGCCCCCCCGCCCCGGAAGAGGACCGCCGCCATGCAGAGTCCGTGAGGGCTGAGGCCGCCGTGGCCGACGGCAAAGACGTTTCGATGCCAGGCTTGCAGCCGTCCGATTTGCAGGGCGTGGTTGACCATGCGATCCGTGTAGCCCAGCTCGGCCAGTTGCTCGCGGGTGACGATGCCGTACTGGCGTGCCGCCAGGTCGGCCATCCGCTTGTGAGTTCGCAGTTGGCGACGCATGGTGTCGTTAAGTGCGAACGCGGGTCGGGTTCTCCCCCCGCAGGGGCCGCGCGCCGACGCAAAGTCGCGCACGGTGCGGCGTTTTGGGCCCGACGCGGATGGCCGGGCGGGGCAGGGTCAGTCGAAGGGCGGGGGAACATCTGTTCGCTTGGGTAGACTCATCATTGGTGCCTGCATCAGAGAAGATCGTCATCACCGGCGCCCGCGAGCACAACCTCAAGGACATCTCGGTCGAGCTGCCTCGCGACGCGCTGATCGTCATCACCGGGCTGTCCGGCTCGGGCAAGTCGAGCCTTGCCTTCGACACCATCTATGCCGAGGGCCAGCGACGTTATGTCGAGTCGCTGTCGTCGTACGCGCGGCAGTTCCTGGGCCTGATGGAGAAGCCCGACGTCGACTCGATCGAGGGGCTCTCGCCGGCGATCTCGATTGACCAGAAGACGACCTCGCGCAACCCGCGCTCGACGGTCGGCACCGTGACCGAGATCTACGACTACCTGCGGCTGCTCTGGGCGCGGATCGGCCGGCCGTTCTGCCCAACCTGCGGCCAGGAGATCACCGGCCAGACCCAGGAGCAGATCGTCGACCGGCTGATGACGATCGAGGACGGGCGCAAATTCATGGTGATGGCGCCGGTCGTCCGCGGCCGCAAAGGCGAGTACGGGAAATTGCTCGAGCAGATGCGGTTGGAGGGCTACTCGCGGGCCGAGATCGACGGCGAGCTGCGCCGGCTCGACGAGGAGATCGTCCTCGACAAGAAATTCAAACACGACATCTCGATCGTGGTCGACCGGCTGGTGATGAAACCGGAACTGCGGCGCCGCCTCTCGGAGTCGGTCGAGGCCGCCGCCGGGCTCGCCGCCGGGCTGATCGAAGTCGAGTTCGTCGACAGCGACGAGCCGAAGCTCGTCTTCTCCGAGCAGTTCGCCTGCCTCAACTGCGGCACCTCGATCCCCGAGCTGGAGCCGCGGATCTTCTCCTTCAACTCACCGCACGGCGCCTGCGACCGCTGCCACGGGCTCGGCTTCCAGAAGGTGATCGACCCTGAACTGGTCGTCCCCGACCCGACCCTGTCGCTCGCCGAGGGCGCCCTGCAGCCGTGGAACCGCGGCGTCACCGCCTACTGGCGGCGCCTGATCGCCTCGGTCGCCGAGGCCTACGACGTCGACGTCGACAAGCCCTGGTCGCAGTTGGAGAAAGCCGAGAAAGACATCTTCCTCTATGGCACCGGCGACGAGCGCCACCAGGTCACCTACACCAACCGCTTCGGCCGCCGCCGCTCCTACAAGGTGCGCTTCGAGGGGCTCGTCAACAACCTGCAACGGCGCTATGAAGAGACCGACTCGGAGACGAACCGCGAGCGGATCGAGGGCTACATGGCCGAGCAGCCGTGCCCGGTCTGCCACGGCGCGCGGCTGCGGCCGGAGAGCCTCGCGGTCAAGGTCGGCGGGCTCAGCATCGCCGAGTACAGCGACCTCTCGGCGCGGCGCGCCAAGGAGTGGATCGAAGACCTGGAGATGACCGAGACCGAGCGGGCGATCGCGCGGCTGATCGTGCGCGAGGTGACCGAACGGCTGACCTTCCTCGACAACGTCGGCATCGGTTATCTCTCGATGTCGCGGACCGCCCGCACGCTGTCGGGCGGCGAGGCGCAGCGGATCCGCCTGGCGACGCAGATCGGCTCCAGCCTGGTCGGCGTGATGTACGTGCTCGACGAGCCCTCGATCGGCCTCCACCAGCGCGACAACGAGAAGCTGATCGCGACCCTCGACCGACTGCGCGACCTCGGCAACACGGTGATCGTGGTCGAGCACGACGAGGGCACGATGATGGCCGCCGACCACCTCCTCGACCTCGGCCCCGGCGCGGGCGAGCATGGCGGCCACGTGATCGCGGCGGGCACCCCGAAGCAGGTCGCCAAGGACCCGGCTTCGTTGACCGGCCAGTACCTCTCGGGCAAGAAAAAGATCGAACTGCCGGAGGAGCGCCGCAAGCCGACCGGCGCGCTGGCGGTCCGCGGCGCCCGCGAACACAACCTCAAGGACGTCGACGTGACGATCCCGCTGGGCGTCTTCTGCTGCGTCACCGGCGTCTCCGGCTCGGGCAAGTCGACGCTGGTCAACGAGACGCTCTATCCCTCGGTCGCCAACCGCCTGCACCAGGCGAAACTGCGCCCCGGCGCCCACGATGGGATCGACGGCCTCTCGCAGATCGACAAGATCATCAACATCGACCAGTCGCCGATCGGCCGCACGCCGCGCTCCAACCCGGCCACCTACACCGGCGTCTTCGATCACATCCGCCAGATCTTCACCCAGACCCAGGAGGCGCGGGCGCGCGGCTACAAGCCGGGCCGCTTCAGCTTCAACGTCAAGGGCGGCCGCTGCGAGGTCTGTAAAGGCGACGGCCAGATCAAGATCGAGATGCACTTCCTGCCCGACGTCTACGTGCCCTGCGAGCAGTGCCACGGCAAGCGCTACAACCGCGAGACGCTCGAGGTCCGCTTCAAAGGCAAGAACATCGCCGACGTGCTCGACATGTCGGTCGATGACGCCGTCGGGTTCTTCGAGAACGTGCCGAAGATCTCTCGCCGGCTGCGCACCCTGCGCGACGTCGGCCTCGACTACATCCGCCTCGGCCAGCCCGCGACGACGCTCTCCGGCGGCGAGGCGCAGCGGATCAAGCTGGCCACCGAGCTCTCCAAAGTGGCGACCGGGGACACCCTCTACATCCTCGACGAGCCCACCACCGGCCTCCACTTCGCCGACGTGCAGCGGCTGCTCGACGTGCTCGGCCGGCTGGTCGACGCGGGTAACACCGTGGTCGTGATCGAGCACAACCTCGACGTGATCAAGACCGCCGACTGGCTGATCGACCTCGGCCCCGAGGGGGGCGAAGGCGGCGGGGAAATCGTCGCCGTCGGCACGCCGGAGGAGGTCGCCGCCGTGGACGCCTCCTACACCGGCCGGTTCCTCGCCGAACTGGTCGAACCGGCCAAGTCCAGAAAGGCACGCAAATTTCCGGTAGCTGCGTAGTACGGTTGGACTTTCCGTCCACGAACTTGGCGGACCGTTGTCCTTTGCGAGGAAACCCCTGCATCAATGTATGGCCATCGGGCCGCAGGGGTATGGTCGGCGGGAACGTTGGGGGGAGACAAAAGGAGGAGTGATGCCCCAATCAGCTTGGATGAAGAGAACTCTTTTCGCAGCCTTCGCGTTGGTCGCGATTGCCGCGGTCGTCGCCGGGTGTGGTGGCGGTGGCAGCAGCACGACCAATACCGGCGGCGAAGAAAGCAGTGAAGGCGGAGGTGGCGGCGAAGGGGGGAGCGAAAGTTTCAAGATCGCTCTCCTCCTGCCGGAAAACGAAACGCCGCGATACGAAACCGACGACCGGCCTGATTTCGAAAAGGCAATCGAAAAAGAATGCCCCGAATGCGAAATCAGCTACTTCAACGCCGGCGGTGACGTCGAAAAGCAGCAGAGTCAGGGCGAAGCCGCTCTGACCCAGGGCGCTGAAGTGATCGTCCTCGATCCGCAGGACTCGAAATCGGCCGCCGCGATCGCCGAAAAAGCCCACCTTCAGGGCATCCCGGTGGTCAGCTACGACCGACTCACCGAAAACAGTGAAGTTGCCGCCTACGTGTCGTTCAACAACAAAAAAGTCGGCGAACTGCAGGCCGAATCGCTGTCGAAAAAACTCAAAGAAGACGGCAACTCGAAAGGCCCGATCATCATGATCAACGGTGACCCGGCCGACCCGAACGCCGCCCTGTTCAAAGAAGGCGCGCACACCGGGTTCGAAAAATCCGGGGTCGAAATCGCCAAGGAATACGATACCCCCGAATGGAGCGCCGAAAACGCCCAGAAGGAGGCGCAGCAGGCGATCACCGCGCTCGGCAACAACGGCTTCGCCGGCATCTACGCGGCGAATGACGAAACCGGCGGCGGCGCCATCGCGGCGATGAAGGGCGCCGGCATCAATCCGGAAGAAAAGCCGGTCACCGGTCAGGACGCGACGGTCGCCGGTCTGCAGCGCATCCTCACCGGCGAACAGTTCATGACGGTCTACAAGGAAATCGAACCGGAGGCGCAGATCGCAGGGGAAATCGCCCTGGCCCTCGCCCGCGGTGAAGAAGTCCCGAAAGAACTGGTCACCGAAACGGTCAACAACGGCAAGGCCGAAGTTCCGGCGGTGCTGCTGAAACCGATCGCCGTCACCAAAGACAACGTCAAGAGCACGGTCGTCGCCGACGGGTTCGTCGAAACGTCCGAACTCTGCGAAGGCAGCTTCGCCTCGGCGTGTAAAGAAGCAGGGATCTCGGGCTGAGCATGAGTCCGGATGCCCCCCTTCTCGAGCTAGAAGGGATCAGTAAGCAATTCGGCCCGGTCCAAGCTTTGGACCGGGTCGACTTTGCCGTCGACGCCGGCGAGGTCGTGGGCCTCGTCGGCGACAACGGCGCCGGCAAGTCGACGCTGGTCAAGGCGATCGCCGGCATCAACAGCCCCGATTCGGGCACGATCCGCTTCGAAGGCAAAGAGGTGTCGATCCATCGACCACAGGATGCGGTGGCCCTCGGCATCGCCACCGTGTACCAGGACCTGGCGCTCTGCGACAACCTCGACGTGGTCGCCAATCTCTTCCTCGGTCGCGAGGTCCACGCCTCCGGCGTGGGGACGGTCACCCGCCAGCTCGACGAGGTGACGATGGAGCACCAGACGGCGGAGTTGTTGTCGAACCTGGCGGTCACGATCCCCAGCCTTCGCAGCGAGGTGGGGACGCTCTCCGGCGGTCAGCGCCAGCAGGTTGCGGTCGCCCGCTCGCTGCTCGGCGAACCGAAGGTAGTGATGCTCGACGAGCCGACCGCGGCACTCGGCGTCCCGCAGACCAGGCAGGTGCTCGCCCTGATCAAACGGCTGAAAGAGCGCGGCCTCGGCGTCGTCGTCATCAGCCACAACCTGGCCGACGTCTTCCAGGTCGCCGATCGAATCTTCGTTCTCCGTCTCGGCCGCCAATCCGGCGACTTCCGTTCCACCGACGTCACGGAGGAGCACGTCGTCGCCGCGATCACCGGGCTCGGCGACGGAAACAACAAACAGACCGAAGCGCCGAAAGCGGCGCCCGGAGAGGGGACGGCATGAGCACGACGCCGGCACCGGCCGATCCGACCACCGAGGAGTCCACCGAGGAGAAAGTCGGTCTGGATCTGAGGCACCAGGTGCGCCGGATCGTCCAGGGCGACCTGGCTTCGGTTCGCGTCGTCTTTGGGCTGGCCCTGATCTGGATCATCTTCCAGGTCCAGGAACCGCGGTTCCTGTCGGACCAGAACCTCACCAACCTGATGCTGCAGATCACGGCGATCGGCCTGATCTCGGTCGGCATCGTCTACGTGCTGCTGCTCGGCGAGATCGACCTCTCGGTCGGCGCGGTCAGCGGCCTCTGTGCCGCGATCATGACCGTGCTCAACGTCAAGCACGGGTGGAGCCCCTACTTGGCGATCGCCGCCGGGGTCGCCTCCGGCGCCGCGATCGGCTGCGCCCAGGGCTTCCTGTTCAGCCGCTTCAACGTGCCTTCCTTCGTCGTCACCCTGGCGGGCTTATTGGCCTGGCAGGGAGCCTTGTTACAAGTGCTCGGACAGACGGGCACGATCAACATCACCGATCCGAAGGTCGTCGGCCTGGCCAACATCTTCTACAGCAAGACCGTCGGCTGGATCATGGCGATCGTGGTGATCGTGGCCTACGGACTGGTCGCGGCGTGGGGTTTCCGCAACCGCGTGGCCGCGGGGCTTGCCGACAGCAATCCGATCCCCGTGATCTTCCGCTTCATTGTGGTCGCGGTGACGACGATCGTCGCAGTCGTCATCTTCAACGGCGATCGCGGGGTGCCCCTCGCGGTGCTGATCTTCCTCGCCTTCGTGGTCGGAATGGAGTTCGTCGTCAAACGGACCGGTTTCGGCCGTCACGTCTTCGCGGTCGGCGGCAGCGACGAGGCGGCCCGTCGTGCCGGGATCCGCGTCAACGGAGTACGGATCGCGGTCTTCACGATCGCCGGGGCGATGGCCGCGGTCGGCGGCATCATGGCCGCCTCGCGGCTCCTGGCGGTGAACCAGGGCTCGGGCGGCAACGAACTCCTGCTGCTGGCGATCGCCGGCCCGGTGATCGCCGGAACCAGCCTCTTCGGGGGCCGCGGCTCGGTCTGGACGGCCCTGCTCGGCGCCCTGGTGATCGGCTCGATCTCCAACGGCATGGACCTGCTCTCGCTCTCCTCGGCGGTCAAGTTCATGGTCACCGGCGGTGTGCTGCTGCTGGCCGTGCTGGTCGACGCGATCGCCAAACAGCAGCGGCAGACGCGCGGTCGGGCTTAGCCCCGGCGCGCCCCCGCCCCCGGGGCCCCGGCGCGCCCATCCCCACCTAAGTTCGGCTGGTTAGGTGGGGACGGGCGCGCTTCGCGTGGGGCGATCGTCCTTCCCGTCCATGGCGCCGGTTGGGACGATCGCGCCCGGCCGCAGCACGGCCCCAGTGAGGTCAACCGTCTACCGAGAGACGAGCAGTGACGCACCGATGGCGCCGCCGAGGTCGCCGAGGGTGGCGACCTTGACCGCGGGCATCGTCTCGAAGAAGACGTGTTTGCGCATCTCCTCGAGCAGCGGGTCCATGTAGCGGTCGCCGAAGCGCAGGCCGAGGCCGCCGCCGATGATGATCGCCTCGGGGTCGACCAGGTTGATCGCCGAGGCGATGCCGGTTCCGAGCGCCTCGATCGCCCGGTCGATCAGTTCGGCCGCGAGCTTGTCGCCGTGGTCGATCGCCCGTTCCCAGACGCCGCTGGTGAGGCGCGGTTTTTCGTGTTTCTCCATCAGCTTGAAGAGGTCGGTTTTCTCGCCGTCCTCCTGGCGCCGCCGCGCCTCGGCTTCCATCGCCAGGCGACCCGCGTAGGCCTCCATGCAGCCGCGCCGCCCGCACGGGCATTTGGCGCCGCCGCGTTTGATCACCATGTGGCCGATCTCGCCCGCCGCGCCGCGGCCCAGCCACGGTTTGCCGCCGAGGATCAGCCCTCCGCCGACCCCCGTGCCCCAGAAGACGCCGATCAGGCTGTCGAACCCCTGGCCGGCACCGAGCTGGAACTCGGCATCGGTGGCGACGGTGACGTCGTTGCCGATCCGCACCTTCGTCCCCAGGGCCTTTTCGAGCGTTTCACCGAGCGGGAAGCTGCCGTCCCAGTCGGGCAGGTTGCGAGCGTTCGAGACAACGCCGGTCTTCTCGTCGGCGTCGCCGGGTGAGCCGACCCCGACGCCCTGCAGCGCTGAGGTCTCGACCCCTGCAGCCTGTGCCGCCTCGACCAAGGCTTCGGCCATCGCCGTGGCGACCCCGGCCGGACCGCCGTCGGTCGGCGTCGGCCGCCGCGCTTCGCCCTTGACTTCGCCCCCGGCGTCGATCACCGCGGTCTGGATCTTGGTCCCACCAAGATCGATGCCCCCGCGCAGGTCACTCATCGGCCGCAAGTCTATGTTGATGGGCCGAAAACTCCACCATGGCTTCAGTCTTCGGCCCATCAACAGGAGGTACGGTGCCGAGATGGCGCAGACGGGGTGGCGGATCTGGTGGGCGAAGCGGCGCTGGTACGAGCGCAACCACCGGCTCTCGCGGCGGCTGCGGATCGACCGGCACGCCGCCCGGGGTGGCTTCTTCGTCCGGCACCCGGTCGAGGGCGAGATCCTCGAGGCGCTCGACGACGGCCGACTGCGGATCGGCGAAGGGACGCTGCTCGAGCCGGGCTGCTGGCTGACCCTCGCGCCCGAGGCCGAGATCGAGATCGGCGAGGGGTGCTTCCTCAACCGGGGCACGATGATCGCCGCCCAGACGCGCGTCGCGATCGGCGACCACACGATGTTCGCCAACGGCTGCTTCGTCGGCGACGCCGAGCACCGCTTCGACGACCCCGAGTTGCCGGTCACCTGGCAGGGCTTCACCTCGAAGGGCCCGGTCGAGATCGGCGCCAACTGCTGGTTCGGCGTCAACTGCGCGGTGACCAGCGGGGTGACGGTGGGGGAGCGGTGCGTGATCGGCGCCAATTCGGTCGTCAACCGCGCCCTGCCGGCGCGGACGATCTGCGCCGGCGCGCCCGCCAAGCCGATCCGCCCGATCGACTACCGCCGGGGAGACGGCGCGCCCCAGGAGCGCTGAGGCGAACCCCTCCGCCGAGGGCCGCTCATCCCACGATGAACCCCGTCGCTTCCACGGCTTTCAGGATTTCCGCCGCGGTGGCGGTCGTCTGGAAGGGGCCCTTTTCCGGCGAGATGCTGTCCGGGGCGTTCTTGACCAGGAGGCCGGCGACCGACGCGTGGCGCGCCTCGACCGCCCAGATCGACAGCGCCGCGGCGATGTAGGTCGGGTTGGCGATGTTCAGCGCCTGGCCGCCGTAGGCCTTGACGCCGGTGTTCTCCAGCGCCATCGAGGTCTTCAGCCAGGCCGCTTCGCTTTTCACGGCGCTGCCGAAGTCGACCTTCGGCGCCGCCACGGCCTTGCTGCCGAGCGCCTTCTTGAGGAAGGCGACGTGGGCGTTCTCGTCGGCGGTGGTCCGCTTCAGGAACGACATTGCCAACGGCTTCTTGGCGACGTTGTTCTTGGTCGCTTCGTTGTAGAACGCCGCCTCCAGGTACTCGAGGGTGAGCGCGTAGTTGAGGATGCCGATGTCGCCCTTGCCGAATTTGGCGGGCGGGCGGCCCTTGCCCGCGGCGGCCGCGGCGCCCGCCGGGGCGAGGGTGGCGAGCAGGGCGCCGGACCCCATCACCGCGGCCCCGCCGAGGCCCGCCTTCTTCAGGAACGCGCGGCGGCTGTCGCCCTCCTCGAGCGCCTCGACCGCCTCGTGGTGGGTTTCGGCAATCGCCCCGTCTTGGTCGAACCGGGCCAAAAGCTGGTGGGAACTCATTCGAGTGCCTCCTCCGAGTGGGATGAACCGCTTTCGGGAGTTCCTTGCGAACCTCGCGCGCAAGCGGATCAATCCCCGCGCGCATGGCGCGCATGTAACGAAACGCGCACATGTGCCTATACTTCGGCCTACGGCCGTGACCCATCGAGGCATGGACCTGATGACATTGAATCCCTTCCCCGGCGAAACCGTGTCCACCCCTGCCACCGCCCGCGTCCTGCGCGGCGTCGAGGAGTTGCGCGCCGCGCTGGCGCCGGCCCGCCGCGAGGGGCAGACGATCGGCCTGGTCCCGACCATGGGCTTCCTCCACGACGGCCACGTCTCGCTCTTGCACGCCGCCCGCGCCGAATGCGACGTGGTGGTGATGAGCCTCTTCGTCAATCCGACCCAGTTCGGCCCGAACGAGGACCTCGACCGCTACCCCCGCGACGAGGCGCACGACCTGCTCCGAGCGGGCGAGGCGGGCGTCGATCTCGTCTTCGCTCCAAACGTCGCCGAGCTCTACCCCGATGGCTTCGCCAGCACGGTCGAGGTGGGCGGCAACCTCACCTCGGTCCTCGACGGCGACGCCGACCGCCGCGGCGCCGGCCACTTCCGCGGCGTCACCACGATCGTCACCAAGCTCTTCAACATCGTCGGCCCGGACGTCGCCTACTTCGGCCAGAAGGACGCCCAGCAGGCCGCGGTGATCAAGCGGATGGTCCGCGACCTCGACTTTCCACTGCGGGTCGAGGTGATGCCGATCGTCCGCGAGGAGGACGGCCTCGCGATGAGCAGCCGCAACGCCTACCTCGAGCCCGCCGACCGCGCTCGCGCCGTCGCCCTCTCGCGCGCCCTCGCGGCCTCCGAGCAGCAGGCGCTCGCCCAAGACTCGCTCGAGGCCGGCCTCGCCGCGGCGCGGATCGAGCTCGCCGCGGCGGCGATCGAGCCCGAGTACCTCGAGGCCCGCGACGCCGAGACCTTGGAGCCGGCCGAAGGGCTGACCGGCCGCCCGATCCTGATCGCGGTCGCCGCCCAGGTGGGCGGCGCCCGACTGATCGACAACGTCGTCATCGAGCCGCTCGGCGGCTGACCCTCGTCAAAGAGCCACAAGGAGATCGCAAACGTGCAGAGGCAGATGCTGAAGTCGAAGATCCACCGCGCCACGGTGACCGACTGCGACGTCGACTACATCGGCTCGATCACGATCGACACCGAGCTGATGGCGGGCGCCGACCTGCTGGTCAACGAGCAGGTCCACGTCTGGGACGTCGACAACGGTGAGCGCTTCGTCACCTACGTGATCGAGGGCGAGGCGGGCTCCGGCGCGATGCAGGTGAACGGCGCCGCCGCCCACCTGGTCGAGCCCGGCCACAAGATCATCGTCGCCTCCTTCGCCGCCTACGACGAGGCCGACCTGGAGCGCTACGCGCCGCTCGTCGTCCACGTCAGTGACGACAACAGGCCCATCGCAATCGACGACCGTCCGGAGGTGCTTGTCGCATGAGCTCTGGAGTCCGTTCCCACACCGTCCCCCAGGCCGACCGCGTCGCGATGACCCTGCCGCGCCTCGTCGAGATGAAGCGGAGCGGCGAACCGATCGTGATGGTGACCGCCTACGACTACCCCTCGGCGACGGTCGCCGAGGCGGCGGGCGTCGACCTCGTCCTGGTCGGCGACTCGGCCGCCAACGTGGTGCTCGGCTACGACCGCACCGAGCTGGTCTCGATGGAGGAGATGATCGTGCTCGGCAAGGCGGTGCGCCGCGGCCTGAAGACGCCGCTGATGGTCGCCGACATGCCGATGGGGAGCTACGAGGCAAGCGACGAACTGGCCGTGCTGAGCGCCCAGCGCCTGATCAAGGAGACCGGCGCGCAGACCGTGAAGCTCGAGGCGGGCGGCATCTCCGCCCAGCGCGCCCGGGCGATCGTCCAGGCAGGCGTCCCGGTGATGGGCCACCTCGGCCTCACCCCGCAGACCGCCACCGCGCTCGGCGGCTACAAGGCCCAGGGCAAGTCGGCGAAGGCGGCGATCCGGCTCCTCGACGACGCCCTCGCCCTCCAGGACGCCGGCTGCTTCGCGATCGTCTTCGAGGCGGTCCCGGCGGAGATCGCGGCGACGATCGCCGCCCGCCTCGACGTCGTCACGATCGGCATCGGCGCCGGCTCGGGCACCTCCGGCCAGGTGCTCGTCTACCACGACCTGCTCGGCATCACCACCGGCCACATGGCCAAATTCGTGAAGCGCTACGCCGACGTTCACGAGGAGATGGTCGCCGCGGTCGGTCGCTACGCCGACGAGGTCCGCACCGGCTCCTTCCCCGGGCCTGAACACGTCTACGCGATCGACGAGGAGGAGCTCGCCGAGTTCCGCCGCCACGTCGACGACGAGGCCCTCGCCTCGGCGAAGGCCTGGGAGTGGGAGCCGCTCAGCTAGGAGCGCTTCTTGCCGACGATGGTGGCGCCGCCGAGGCCGGCTGCTTCAACGACGGACCGAAGCGCGTCCGAGGAGAAGCCGGGGATGCCGCCACAGGCGGGCGGTTCGCACATCGCGGCGTGGCTACCGTGGCCGGTCAGGCGGACGTCGCCGAAGCCGGGGAGGGCGATCTTCAGGTCGCCGGTCCAGCTCGCTGCCTTCGACGAGTCGCGACGATAGGTCGCCGAGCCGGAGAAGGGGGCGGGCGGCTTCAGGATGGCTTCGCTGGTCGGCAGGAGCGGTTCTGGGGTGAGGAAGTACCTGCCCTTCGCGAAGAGGTCGAGGGCGATGCTCTCCTCCTTGATCCTGCCGCGATGACGGATGCCGGCGGCCACGAAGCCGGTGATCGAGAACTTTTCGCCGTTCTTGGCTTCGGCGGCGGTTTTCGACGCCGCGAAGGCGACGCGATGGCCCGGCGCGACCGCGATCAGCTCGACCTGCTCGATCTTTTCGCGGAGTTCTTCTTCTTCGCGTTCGTTCGCTTCTGCTTCGCGTTCCGCCCGCTTTTCGCTCGGTGCCGCTCCGCCATGGGGTTGGCAGGTCAGCGCGGGCTGCCTGGTGATGGTCCCGGCGACGCGGTGGGTGCGGACCCGCGTGAAGCCTTCCTCGCCGCGGAACGCGACCAGGCCGACGAAGTGCCCTTCTTCGACCACGGTCCTGGCGCCGTGACAGATCCTGAGCAAGGGCTTTTCCCTGTGCACGGATTCGGGGACGAACCGCACATCGATCCGACCGAGCCTGCCGATCCGCGCCTTGATCTCCTCCGAGCCAGGCTTCTGCCGGGCGGGGAGCTCGTAATCGACGGACTCGAAAGCGAGCCCTTCGCCGATGCCGGCCGAGAGGGTGAGGCGCCGCCGATCGCGGACGGACACTTTCACCGAGAACCCGTTGGTCCCGTGGGTCGTGAACTGCTCGGTGACTTCCGCGGGAAGCCGACGGCTCTTGGGTTTCTCCGCCGCCCCGGCCACGGCGCAAAGCAGCAGGACGGCGACGATCGTCGCCGCAAGGAGCGGCGCGATTGCCTTTGCTCTCACAAGGGCAGAGTATTTGTTATTTCGCCGGCCGGCTCCCCGGCGCGGCGGCGGTGCGGGCGGGACGCAGTCCGGCGACCTTCAGCGCCGAGGGTTCGAAGAGGCGGAAACGCAACGGGCTGGAGACTCCGTCGCTCTCCTTGCAGCGCGGGCAGTCACCTGCCGAGGCCGCGATGGTGGCGTTGAACCTGCTTTCGCATCGCTCACAAAAAAACATCGGGGAAGTCCTTTGTTCGGTGGCGAGTCTTGGCCGGGTCGAAGAGTCAGCCTAGTCCCCATTCGCCGGACCGTCCAAACTTTTTTGGGCGAATACCGTCGCCCGCCGACTCACGGCGGGCGACGGAACGGCGGGGGTCAGCCCGCCTTCTTGCCGGTCGAGTGCAGGGGGAACCAGGTACCGCCGAATGCGGTGAGCCCGGTGCCGTTCGCCTGCCCTGGCCTGCTGTCTCCGGTGTAGGTGTAGAGCGGCCAACCGGCGTAGGTGGCCTGGCTCGTGCCGTCGGAGCGCTTGATCGTCCCCAGCAACGAGGACTTGACGCCGCCCCTCGCCACCGGCTTCCCCTTGGTGATCAGGGGCGGCCAGAATTTCGCACAGCTGCCCGCGCAGGTGGACTTGCCGCCGCCCTTTTTGTCTTTCTCGAAGAGGTAGAGCGTCACTCCTTTGCCGGTGACCAGCACCTTGCCGATGCCCGAGGCGGTGCCGAGCGAGACCGTCGTGCCGGCGGCTTGGGTGGTGGCGGGGGCGATCAAGGCTACGGCTACCAACGCCGACGCCAAGGCCGCCACGTGGAGGCGTGAGAGGGACATGGAGGAACTCCTGTTCTGACGCAGATGCCGCGGCCTGCGGCCGTCGCGGTTGTCGATGGCGCCGCCCAGTCCTCACCTGCTGGAACCTCGTCAACCTTACCTCGCCCCGGGGCCCGGCCTCGGGCGCGGATAGATTTCGTCCCTGTGCCGATCTACGAGTTCGAGTGCGAAGGGTGCGGGGCGTGCTTCGAGGAGCTGGTTGCTGCGGGGACCGCGGCGGCGCCTTGTCCGGAGTGCGGGTCGGAGCGGACGCGGCGGCTGATCTCGGCGGTGTCGCCGCCCGGCAGGACGCCGCGGGGGGCGGAGGTACGGTCGGATGAATCGCGGCGGCGGGAGCGGGAGGCGGCGCGGCAGGACCGGCTGAGCGAGTCGCGGAAGCGGCGGGCGGCGGGGGAGAGGCCGTGAGCGCGACCGACCCGGAGACGCGGCGCGAGGAGCTGGTCGCGCTCTACAAAGAGGTCTCGAAGTGCACGAAGTGCCCACTGCACGAGACGCGCACGAAGGCGGTTTTCGGGGCAGGCAACGCGGACGCCGACCTGATGTTCGTCGGCGAGGCGCCGGGCGCCGAAGAGGACCGCCAGGGGCTGCCGTTCGTCGGCCGCGCCGGGCAGCTGCTGAACGAGCTGCTGGGCGAGATCGGGCTCTCGCGCGAGGACGTCTTCATCTGCAACGTCCTGAAGTCGCGGCCGCCGAACAACCGCGACCCGCTGCCGACCGAGATCGCCGCCTGCGAGCCCTACCTGTTCGAGCAGGTGCGGCTGATCGAGCCGCGGGTCGTCTGCACGCTCGGCAACTTCGCGACCAAGCTCCTGACCGGCAGCCCGACCGGCATCACCCGCGTCCGCGGCACCCCGCAGACCCACCAGCTCGGCGGCCGCACGGTCTACCTGCTGCCGCTCTTCCATCCAGCCGCGGCGCTCCGCACGCCCGCCGTCAAGGAACAGCTGCGCGGCGACTTCGCGACCATCCCGGCACTGCTCGAACGGGCGCTGCCGCAGCCGATGCCGAGCGCCGAGGAAATCGCCGAGGCGACCGCCTCCTCCGAGGAGGAGGCGCCGCCGCCGCCCGCCGACCAGCTCGGCTTCTTCGGCGAGCCCGGCGCCTGATGACCGACAAGCGCACCGAAACGAACTCCGCGGCGGAGACCGAAGCGATCGGCGCCCGCCTGGCAGAGCGGCTCGGCCCCGGCGACGTGGTGGTCGTCTCCGGCGAGGTCGGGGCGGGGAAGACGACGCTGATCCGCGGCGCCGCCCGCGCCCTCGGCGTGGTCGAACCGGTCACCTCGCCGACCTTCACGATCGGGCAGCGCTATGCGGGCGGTCGCCTGCCGATCTCCCACCTCGACCTCTACCGACTGGAGGACATGGAGGGAGAGGACCCGGCGCTGCTCGACGACTACCTCGGCGGCGACGGCGTTACCTTCGTCGAGTGGCCCGCGGCCGGCGCCGGGCGGCTCGGCCGCCCGGCACTCGAGGTCCGCCTCGAACACGCCGGCGAGGAGCGCCGCACGATCGAGATCGTCGACCGGATCGAGGTCGGCGATTAGGCGGTTGTTCCCCGCCGGCCGCGGCCGGAAAAAGGGTGAGGCCCGGTCGGGGTGGCGCCCAGGAAGGACGGGCCTCGTCAAGCTGGCGCCCGGGGAAGGGATGGGGCCGGTGAAGCTGGCGCCCGGGAAAGGGATGCGGCCGTCTCGGCCACGACCCCGGCAGGGTGTGGCCGTGGCCGAGACGGCCGGTTTGTGGAGGGAAAGTAGCTCTATGCGCAACCAACTCTCCACATTGGGCGCGCCTGCGGTATGGGAGGCACGAAGATGCCTTAAACGTCACCCTTCCTGGCGTCTTCCTCGGACGTCACGAAGACGCGACCATCGTTTTGGCCCCCATGGGGGCCAAAAAGCACCCAGCGCGTCTGGGGGCCTCGTTTCCGGCCCTCGGAGGGCCGGGAGGTGTGACGTTCCCGGCGTCTTCGTCACCGATCGGGCCTCCCGGGCCTCACTCCCGG
>DASXMH010000154.1:0-22774 GCA_036495785.1 Solirubrobacterales bacterium | reverse complement strand
TGGATCAGGCAGCCGTGCTCCCAGCACCCCCACCCCACTTCGTGCGGCTCGTTGTAGAGGTCGAAGAGGACCGCGTGGTCGTCCTTGTATTCGACGGCGACCGAGCGCCAGAAGTCCGGCGCGTGGTCGGCGTCGGGCATCGGGATGATCCCGGTCGCCTGCTCCGTCCCGGCGCCGCCCAGTGGAGGTCGAGGATCACGTAGAGCCCGGCGTCCTCGAGCCGCGAGACCCAACCCCGGATCGCCCGCCGGTACGCCGCCCCGCCGTACCGGGACTCGATCCCGTTGATCCCGAGCCGGCAGGTCTCGTTCAGCGGAACCCGCACCGCGTTGATGTGCCAGGACTTCATCGCCGCGATCGACGCCGCGTCGCTCGGCCCGTCGAAGAACCCGTAGCCCTGTTGGCACGCGTACTCCGTCCCCGAGCGGTTCACCCCGAGCAGGCGGACGACGCGCCCGGAGCGGTCGACCAGGTGGGAGCCCCGCACCCCGATCCAGGGCTTGGCGGCGGCCGCGCTCGCGGCGATCAAGAAGACCGCGACGAGCGCGAGGGGAAGCGCTCGCCTCAGGCGGGGACCTTCTCCGGCGCCCGCACCTTCCGCGAGAACGTCATCGCGCCGTCTTCGAGTGAGCCGTAGCGCAGTGCCCGCAGGTCGACCGCGTAGTTCTGGCGCAGCTTCCATGGCTCCTTTGACCCCTGCTTCGGCAGGTCGGCGATCGCCCGCACCACGTAGCCGGAGCTGAAGTCGAGGATCGGCTCCTCGGTCACGCTCGGGTCGCTCAGGTGCGGCATGCAGATGTCGTAGCCGTTGGCGTCCATGTGGTTCAGCAGCCGGCACATGAATTCGGCGACGAGGTCGGCCTTCAGCGTCCAGGAGGCGTTCGTGTAGCCGATCGTGAAGGCGAGGTTGGGGACGTCGCCGAGCATCATCCCTTTGTAGGTGAGCAGGTGCCCCTGCTCGGGTTCGACCCCGTCGATCTCCACCTTCATCCCGCCGAAGAAGAGGAGGTTGAGCCCGGTCGCGGTGACCACCACGTCGGCCTCCAGCTCGCGCCCCGACTCGAGCTTGATCCCGTTCGGGGTGAAGCGCTCGATCCGGTCGGTGACGATGTCGGCGCTGCCGTCGGAGAGCACCTCGAAGAGGTCGGAATCGGGAACCAGGCAGACGCGCTGGTCCCAAGGGTTGTACTTCGGCTTGAAGTGGGTGTCGATGTCGTAGCCCTCCGGCAGCGAGTTGATCACGCCTTTGCGGATCAGCTTTTTCATGAAGCGCGGGCGGTTCCGCGACAGCCGGTAGAAGAAGCTCTGGATCGCGACGTTCTTCCAGCGGACGATCGGGTAGACCGCGCGGTTCGGGAGGAACTTGCGCAGCAGCTCGGCGATCGGGTCTTCGCCCGGGACCGAGACGATGTAGGTGGGCGAGCGCTGCAGCATCGTCACGTGGGCGGCGTCCTTGGCCATCGCCGGGACCAGCGTCACCGCGGTCGCGCCGCTGCCGATCACGACCACCCGCTTGCCCTCGTATTCGGGCTCCTCGGGCCAGTGCTGGGGATGGATGACGCGCCCGCCGAAGTCCTCGATCCCCTCGAACTCGGGCATGTAGCCCTGGTCGTAGCGGTAGTAGCCGGTGCAGTTCATGAGGAAGGCGCAGGAGATCGTCACGGTGGCGCCGTCGTCGCGCTCCGCGGTCACCGTCCAGCGGGCCTCCTCGCTCGACCACGACGCGTGCAGCGCCCGGTGGCCGAAGCGCACCTTGCGATCGATCCCGGCCTCGCGTGCGGTTTCGCGCACGTATTCGAGGATCGACTCGCCGTCGGCGATCGACTTCGCCGCCGTCCAGGGGCGGAAGCGGTAGCCAAGCGTGTGCATGTCGGAGTCGGAGCGGATGCCGGGGTAGCGGAAGAGGTCCCAGGTGCCGCCGATCGCCTCGCGCGCCTCGAGGATCGCGAAGGACTTGCCGGGGCAGCGCTCCTGCAGGTGGTGGGCGGCGCCGATCCCGGAGATGCCGGCGCCGACGATGAGGACGTCGATGCGCTCCGGCTCGGCCGGATCGGGGCCCGGGCCGGGGGTCTTGGTGAGGGTCTCTGAATTCACGTCAATCTCCTCCGTCTGGCCGGCGGGGCGGGGGCAGGGCGCCGGTCAAGCCCCCTCCAGCACTTGAAAAGCTATCCCGGCGTTCTGGAGCCTTGTGAGAAGCATGTCACCCATCGCTGCAACGGTAGTCAGCTGACCGGCGCGCTCTGGCAGGTCGTCGAAGGCCAGGCAGAGAGCCGACTCGGCGAGCATCTTCGACGTCTCCGAGTAGCCGGGGTCGCCGCCCGAGACATCGGTCACCACCCGCTTGCCGCCGCCTTCACCGACGAAGCGGACCTTGAACCAGCTTCCCGCGCGGGCCGCCTCGTCCGGCCCCTCGCCGGGCGATTTCGCCCTCAGCAGCAGGTTGCGGACGGGCGGGATCGGGGCGAGCACGGCGACGGCGCCGACGCCGACGCTCATCCCGCCGATCGTCGCGAGGTGGCGGGCGACGAGGTTGTGGCCGTAGGTGAAGTCGGGGCCGTAGCGCTCGACCGCGGCGGCGGACCGGCGGACGACGGGGCCGTCGATCGTCGGCAGCGGCGCGGTCCAGCCGCCGAGCTCGGGAGCGCGACGGACCCGCGCGGAAGCCGAGCGGATCTTGCGGCCGGCCGGGCGCGGCTCGGCGGCGCGGCGCGCGCGGGCCGCGGCAAGCGTCTGTCGTCCCCGGGCGAAGCCGTTGACCGCCGAGTGGAAGGTGCCGCCGGAGAATTCGGCGTTCATCCGCACGTAGCCGTTGACGGTCAGCGGCACGCCCTCCGGGAGCTGTTTCACCGTGAAGTACGCGCCGAGGTCGTGCGGAATCGAGTCGAAGCCGCAACAGTGGACGAGTCGCGCGCCGGTCTTTTCGGCCGTCGCGTTGTTCTCCAGCCACATCCGGTCGACGAACTCCGGCTCGCCGGTCAGGTCGACGTAGTCGGTGCCGGCGGCGGCACAGGCGGCGACCAGCGGCGCGCCGTAGAGCGCGTAGGGACCAACGGTGCTGATCACGACCTTGGTCGACGCGGCGACCTTGGCCAGCGCCGCCGGGTCGGCGGCGTCGGCCTCGAGCAGATCCGGCGCGGGCGCCTCGGGGTTGGCGGCGGCAAGGCGCGCCGCGACGGCCTCGAGCTTGGCGCGATTGCGGCCGACCAGCGCCCAGCGCAGCCCGGCGGGCCCGTCGGCCGCGAGGTAGTCGGCGGTGAGCCCGCCGGTGAACCCGGTGGCGCCGAATAGCGCGACATCGTGCTCCCTCTCCCCGGGCATCCGGGGCATTGTGCCGGCTGGACAGCCAGTTTGGGGTGCGCGTTGGAGTTTGACCCTGCCCTGGCAAGGTGAAAGTCCAACCGGCTCAGCTCACTCGGCGACCCAGACCTTGGCCGCGCCGAGCTCGCCCGGCCCGAAGACGCGGACCTCGCCCGGGGCCATGAAGCCGAAGGCTTTGATCGCTTTGCGGATCCATTCGACGTCGGTGACGATCGCCGTGCGCTTCCACGCTTTCATGTGGCCGAGGCCGAGTTTGAGCCCGGTCTTGGCGTCCTCGATCACCGCCCCGGCGTCCATCCCGAAGCCCTGGTCGATCTCGAACAGGAGGCGCACCTCGACGTTCTCGGCCGCCTCGCCGAGCGCCGGCTCGATCTGCTCCCGGTAGTCGTCGCCGGTCAGTTCCTTGACGACCCTGAACCCGATCGCCCCCGCCGGCATCTCCTCGATCCGCTCGACCATGCCCGAAACCTACTTGGCGAGGAACGGCAACAACGCCGCGTTCACCTCCTCGGGGAAGGTCCAGGCGATGTTGTGCGGGCCGCCCTCGATTTCGACGAACTCCATGTCGGCGATCAGGTTCTCGTCGCGCAGCCGTTGCGCCGTCGCCTCGAAGGGCAGGATGCGATCGGCGGTGCCGTGGATGACCAAGGTCGGCACGTCGATTTTCGGCAGATCGTCGCGGAAGTCGGTCAACCAGCTGTCGACACACGCGTAGCTTGCGTACGGCGAGGCGGCGGCCGCGACGTTGAAGCTCGCCCGCAGCGCCGCCTCGCCGATCCTCTCCGGCGCCAGTTCGTCGGTGTTGTAGAAGTTTTCGTAGAACCGGTCGAACCACAGGTAGCGGTCTTTCAGCACCGTCTCTTTGATGCCGTCGAAGACCTCCCCCGGCACGCCTTTCTCGTTGTCGTCGGTTTTCAGCAGGAAGGGCGGGATGACGCCGAGCAGTGCCGCCTTGTTCACCCCCGCAGACCCGTACTTGGCGAGATAGCGCGTGACCTCGCCGGTGCCCATCGAGAAGCCGACCAGCGCCACGTCCTCGACCAACTCCAGGTGTTCGAGCAGCGCTTTCAGGTCGCCGGCGAAGGTTTCGTAGTCGTAGCCGACGGTCGGCTGGCTCGACTGACCGAACCCGCGCCGGTCGTAACAGATCACGCGCCAACCCTCGGCGAGGAGCGCACGCTCCTGGTTCTCCCACGACTTCCCGTCGAGCGGGTAGCCGTGAATCAGGATCACCGGTTTGCCGGAGCCGTGGTCGTCGTAGTGGATCCTGATGTCGGCGCTGTTCTCGGCACCGACAGTCACATAAGGCATCGCTCTACTCCTCTGGCTTTGGGACGGTGGCGACGCCTCCCGCGCCGGCAAGCCGCGTGACCTCGACCCTACCCCGCCGCACGAGCCGCGACACTTCGCCGGTGGAGCTTCTGACCGAGCGCCTGCGGATGAGACCGGTGGGCATGACCGACCTCGACGACCTGGTCGCAATTCACCAGGACCCGGTCGTGCTGCGGTTCTTCGGCGCGATGACCCGCGACGACTTGGTCCGCTGGATCGTCGCCTCACAGCGCGAATGGGCGGAGCGCGGCCACGGCCGGGTCGCCCTGCTCGACCGCGAGAGCGGCGCCTTCCTCGGCCGCAGCGGGCTGCGCTACTGGCCGGAGTTCGACGAGGTCGAGGTCGGCTGGGTCCTCCACCCCGCCGCCCGCGGCCGCGGACTCGCCACCGAGGCCGCCCGGGCCTGCTTCGAGTGGGGATTCCGCGACCTCGACGTCCCCTACCTGACCTCGATGATCATGCCCGAGAACACCGCCTCGATCGCGGTCGCCGAGCGGCTCGCGCTGGAGCCGCTGCGCGAGGACAAGGTGTTCGACCTGCCGGTCATCGTCTTCGCGCTCGGAGTGTCCGGATGACCGAGAGGCGAAGGTTCTCGCCGCTGGAGGAGGGCGACCTCTCCCCCGACCCCTTCGAGCAGTTCGCCCGCTGGTACGAGTTCGCGGCGGCGGAGATCCCGCTGGCCGAGGCGATGACGCTGGCGACAGTCGGAGACGACGGGGCGCCGGACGCGCGGATGGTCCTGCTCAAGGGCCACGGCTCCGATGGCTTCCGCTTCTTCACCAACTACGAGAGCGCCAAGGCGGGCCAGATCGCCGCCGACCCGCGCGGCGCGCTGATCCTCTACTGGCGCGAGCACGACCGCCAGGTGCGGGCGCGCGGGCCGATCGAGCAGCTGCCCGCCGCCGACTCAGATGCCTACTTCGCGACCCGGGCGCGCGCGAGCCGGCTCGGCGCCTGGGCCTCACCGCAGAGCCGGGCGCTCGAGGACCGCGCCGAGCTCGACCGGCGCCTGGCCAAGGTGCGGGAGCGCTTCGCCGAGGTCGAGGAGGTGCCCCGGCCCGACTTCTGGGGCGGCTTCGTCCTGCGCCCGGAGACGATCGAGTTCTGGCAGGGACAGCAGGCGCGGCTCCACGACCGCTTCCTGTACACGCTAGAGGCGGGCGGCGAGGGGACGGGCGAGGCCTGGCAGATCCAGCGCCTCGCGCCCTGAAGGGTGCGGCCTCACGGCGCGGTTGATCGCCTAGATCCGGTCGACCGTCACCAGCCAGGCGGGGAACGTGCCGATGTCGAAGGTCACTTCGATCTGAGACCGCTCGAGGTCGGCGAGGCGCCAGCCGGCGGCGGCGGAGAAGGCCGCGCGCAGTTCATCCTCGCCGACCGGGTGGGGGCCGACCTCCTCGGCCCCGGCAGGGCGGAAGCAGAGGACGAAGAGGGTCGCGCCGGGCCCGGTGACCGCGGCGAGGCTCGCCACGTAGGCGGGGCGCTCGTCGGCGTCGAAGGTGTGGAAGAGGCCGCAGTCGAGCACCGTGTCGAAGGTGCGGCCGAGGCGGTCGAGGTGAAGGGCGTCGGCGGTGAGGAACTCAGCGTCGAGCCCGCGCGCCGCCGCCTTCTCGCGGGCCAGCGCGAGCGCGGTCTCGGCGACGTCGACGCCCAGCGCAGGAAGCCCCAGCGAGGCGGCACCGAGCGCGTGCTCGCCCGTCCCACAACCGGCATCGAGCACCGCGCCGGCCCAGCGGCCCTCGGCGGCGAGCCGCTCGAACGCCCCCTGGGGCCGGCCGATGTCCCAGGGCGCGGTGCGGTCGCGGTAGGAGACGTCCCAGGCCTCGCCCGAGCGTCGCTCATGGCTGGTCGGCGCGCGTCCGGCGGGGTCCTCCGCGGGAGCCCCCGACTGCTCAGGCATCGGCGATCACCGGGTCGAGCATAGGTCCTCGCGACCCCGAGGCGCCTTCGCCCAGATAGAGCCTGACGTTCGGCCCGGTCACCCGTTGCATCCCCAGACCGGAATCCGACCGGCCCCGCGCGGGGCCGTCCACGAGGGAGAGAAATGAACGTCAAGACCAGGATCGCCGCGCTCGTCGGCGCGCTCGCACTGTTGCTGACCCCGGCCGCGGCGCTCGCGAACGGCCCCGAATACAAGCCCGCACATCCCACCCACCCCGCCCACCCGACGCCCGGGCCGAAGGCGCCGCTGCCGGAAAAGGCGAAGGCCTACGGCGTCAAGTGCCGCGCCTTCCCCAAAACGCACGAAAAGGGGCAGAAGGGCACGCCCTTCAGCCAGTGCGTCACGGCGATGGCGAAGGCGGCCAATGGCCAGACCGCGAAGGCCGCGTGCAAGGTCTTCTCGAAGGAACACGTGGCGGGCCAGAAGGGCACCAAATTCTCGCGCTGCGTGGTGGCCGCGGCGAAGGTGAAGAAGGAAGTGGCGAGCGAACAGTCGGCCGGCTGAGCGGGCCGATCGACCCCGCCCCCTGGATCGAGACCGCGGTCCGGGGGTAAAAAGGGGGTGTGTGGAATGAACGACGGCTCGTCCGACGGGCGGCGCGAGGCGACAGCGACGCCTTCGCGGCGATCTTCCGGCGCTACCAGCAGGACCTCTACCGCTACTGCGTCACGATCCTCGGCGATCCCCAGGACGCCCAGGACGCGCTGCAGAACACGATGGTCAAGGCGCTGGCCGCGCTGCCCGGCGAGCGACGGCAGATCGAGCTGAAGCCGTGGCTCTACCGGGTCGCCCACAACGAGTCGGTCGAACTGCGCCGCCGTGGGCGGCCGAGCGAGCCGCTGGGAGAGGACGCGCCGGCGCTCGGCGCGAGCGTCGAGCAGCGGGCCGCCGACCGCCGGCGGCTGCGCGACCTCCTCGCCGACATCGGCGAGCTGCCGGAGCGCCAACGCGGGGCGCTGGTGATGCGCGAGCTCGCGGGGCTCGACTTCGAGGAGATCGGCGCGGCCCTCGACACCTCTCCGGCGGCGGCGCGCCAGGTGCTCTACGAGGCGCGGCGCGGCCTCCAGCAGATGAGCGAAGGGCGTGAGATGCGCTGCGACTCGGTCACCGCGATCCTCTCCGAACGGGACGGTCGGGTCGCCCGTCGGCGCGACGTCCGCGCCCACCTCCGCGACTGCCCCGAATGCCGCCGCTTCGCGGATGCGATCACCAGCCGCCGCGAGACGCTGGCGGCGATCTCGCCGCTGCCGGCGGTGGCTGCGGCGGCGATCGCGAAGGGCGCGTTGTCGGGAGCCGTGGGCGGCGGGGCCTCGACCGGCGGTGCGGGCGGCGCGGCCGGCGTCGCCGCCGGGGCGGCGGCGAAAGCGGCCTCGACCGGAGCGATCCTGAAATCCGCCGCGGGCATCATCGCGGTGGTCGCCGTGGGCGCCGTCGCCGTCGACCACGGGCACCTCTTCCACGGGCGTGGGTCGCCGGCAGGGGCAGCGCCGGAGCGGGCGACGGTCGCCCGCGATGGTTCCGGCGACCGCGGTCAGGCCGGAACGACGGCGGGCGACGCTCAGAAAGACCTGGCCGAAATCACGACGGCGAATCGTGCGGGGCCCGGCGTCGCGGATCGCGGGCGTCAATCCGGCGCCACCCTGGCCCTGGGCCGACGGGCCCAGGTCGCGGGCCTGAATGGGCCGGGCGCCCGCGGTGGGTCGCCCTTCGCCGGAAGTCAGGGCGCCGACGGCTCGGCGCATCGGCACGCCGAACCCCCCACCGCCGGCGCGTCGGCGCCGCCGCACGGAAGGGGCGCCTCGGGCGGCGCCAAGCCGCAGCGAGAACATCCGCGACACCCCGAGCACCCGGCCCGTCCGGAGCACCACGAAGGTCAGGCGCACGCCCCAGATAGCACCCATCCGAGCCACCCCGAGCACCCCGCGCGGGCGAAGGGCTCGCCGCATCCGCAGGACCCCTCCCATCCCCGGCAGCCTGCTCACCCGGACACCTCGGGGGCCGAATCGGGCGCGGCCGCCGAGACCCACGCCGCACACCCCGAACATCCGTCGCATTCGGCGACGACCGCCGACGAATCGGCGTCCCCGGAAGCCGGCAAGTCGGCCGAAGGCGTGGAAGTCGTCGCGGAACCGGACACGAGTGGCGCTTCGGCCGAAGGCACCTCGGGCGCCGGTCCCGGCCACGCACAGAAGTAAGCCGCCGGCTGTCGAAACCCCGGTGGCGCCCTTCGCCGGACCGTCGGTTGTCACATCTCCGCCCGCCGCGTTGTCAGGCATGTGAGACCAATACGAAAGGAAGGACTCCCGTGTCAGACGTTGCAGCGCAGCCGTTCGCCGGCACCTACGTCGCCCAGCCCACGGCCTCGACCTTCGCCTTCGCGGTGCGCCACTCCGACACCTTCTGGTTCCGGGGACGGGTGCCCGAGGTCGAGGCGAGGCTGGGCGCCGGGGGTGACGGCCTGGTGCTCGAGGGCTCGGCCCGGGTCGAGTCGATCTCGATCGAGGAGCCGGAGGCGATGAGGGAGCACGTGCTCGGGCCCGACTTCTTCGACACCGGGCGCCACCCCGAGGTGACCTTCCGCTCGACCGACATCCGCCTGCTCGCCGACGACCGGGTCGAGCTCGACGGCGAGTTGACGATCGCGGGCATCACCCGCCCGGTGAGCGCCGGCGGCCGCTACACCGGCACGCGCCAGGTCTCCTTCGGCGCGATCGCCGCGCTGGAGCTCCACACCACCATCGACCGCCGCGACTTCGGCTTCGACTGGCAGATGGAGCTGCCGAACGGCGGCCTCACGCTCAGCTGGGAGGTCCAACTGGACATCGACCTGCTGCTCATCCGGGAGGCCCCGAATGGCGACGCTTGAGGAGCAGCACAAGGCGACCGTCCGCCGACTTCAGGACGCGTTCGGCGGCGATCCCGAGCAGGCCGAGCGGACGATCGACGAGGCCGTCGATCCCGACGTCCTGATCCGCACCCCGCTGCCGCTCGAATCGAGCGGAGCGGACGCGATGAAGGAGGTGATCGACCATCTTCACCGCGCCTTCCCGGACCTCCACGTCGAGATCAAGGACCTGATTGCCGAGGGCGACAAGGTGGTCAGCCGCAACACCGTCACCGGCACCCACCAGGGCGAGCACATGGGTGTCGCGCCCACCGGCCGGACCATCACCTACGACGAGATCTTCACCTTCCGCTTCGCCGACGGGCGCATCGTCGAGACCTGGGGCGTCGTCGACGTCGCCTCCCAGATGAAACAGCTCGGCATCCTCTGATCGGCCCGGTGGGCCCGCGGAACTGACGCGGGCCCACCGGAGCCCCGTCAGCCGATTCCGTATTGGCCGGAGTCTTCTTCAGACAACTGCAGGAAGCCGCTGTCGATCAGGAATCCTTCTTCACCGTCGACTTTGCCGGTGCCTTCCTGTCCGAACTGGAGCAGCCGGATCGCACTCGGTTCTTCGAGCGTCACGGTGACTTCAGGAAGGCTCGATTCGACTTTGTGGATCGGGCACGCTTCGTCGAATGAGTAGGAAATGCCGACTTTTTTCACGGTCAGATCTTCGGCGTTGACCGTGACGGACCAAGGCAGGTTGTTCACCGTCGCCGCCGTGACCTGGCATTCGTTGAATTCACCGAGCAGGCCTTCGCAGGTTTCCAGTTCGATGTTGTAGGCCGTGATCTGAGCCGTGCTTCCGCCTTCGGTGCTCAGCGTTGCTTCGGCGTTGCAGTGGAATGCCCCGGCGGGGACCTGGATCACTTCCCCGCCCCTGAGGGGAAGTTCCACGTGTTTGGCGAGTGGTTCGCCGTTGTGCAGCCAGACCGAGGCCGACGCCGACGCCGGTCCCGCCAAGGCGGCGATCGCGACCAGCGTGGCCGCAGCGGCTAGTAACGGGGTCTTCAAACTCCTCATCCTGCGCCTCCCAATGGTTGTGAGCGAAGCTATTGATTACTTAGCAGGATTTCGAGTGATTTGCATGCCGACCCGCCCGTTACGCGCACCACCCCGGGGGTACGCTGACAAGGCAACCGCGGCCGAGGGGCCCAGCGGCTTTCACCGGCTCCGCACCGGTTCCCGCTCGGGTGAGACGACCAACCGCCGTCCGACGGACGGCGGAGCGAGGCGCCCTCGGCCCGCGAATTGCCCTTGTGCCCGCGGTCCGGGGCTACGGTTCGGTGAGGAGGGCGAGGAAGAACAGCGAGTTCGCGTCGTTCGCGCAGCTTTCGAACGGGCCGGTTTCGATCTTCCCGCGGCAGAGGAGCGAGTTGGCCTTCAACCGGTGCGCGGTGACCCGTCCGCGGACGCGGTACTCGGCTTCCGCATCAGAGCCTGAGAAGGCCCTGAGGTCGACCAGGCGATCGGAGCCGTCGATCGCGATGCGGTAGCCGTGGCTCGCGCGGAGGACCATCCTCGCGTCGAACCCGGTGGCCTTGATCGGCTTGGCGTCGGCGGTCGCGGCGAAAGCGCCCGGTGCGAGAGCGAGCGCGGCCAGGACCGCACGCCAAAACCGTGGACGAGACATCCCCAGCAGATGCATATGCGGTGCCTACGGACGCTCGCCGGCTCAGGTTCGATACGGCTCGGGTTTCGAGCCGCGCTCAGGCGCTCGCCGTGCCCCAGACCAGCGGCTTGACGATCGCCGGCATCCCCCGCCACCTGCTCCGCTCGCTCGACTCGACCCGCATCCGCGATTCGATAGTCGCCAGGATCGGGCGGTCGCAGCGGCAGCCGTCGGCGAACGCCGCCCAAGCTCCCGCCGAGCGCCGCTGCAGCGACCGCCGCCAACCCGCGTCCGCCTCGACGTGCTCGCAGAAGAGCAGCCGGCCTCCGGGCTTCAGCACCCGGGCGATCTCGGCGACCGATCGCGCCGGATCGGAGACGGTGCAGAGGACGAGGGTCGAGACGACGGTGTCGCAGGTGTCGTCGTCGAAGGGGATGCCGCGGTGGTCGAGGCCTCCGGCGCGACGGCGGTCGAGCTGATGGCCGGCTCCTCCGGCGCCCCGATCGGCATCGCCTTCGCCGCCGCCCACCCGGAGCGGGTACGGCGGCTGGTCATCTACGGCGGCTACGCCGCGGGCGCGGCATCGCCCACCGGCACTCCTTCGGCGGCGCCGTCGCCTTGCGGGTCGCGGCGCTCCCCCCGAGAGGGTCTCCGGGATGGCCCTTTTCTCGGCGCCGCGACCACGGCGATGTACCGCGACAACCTCCTGTGGCGCCCAGCGGAGAGCGTCGAGTTCGCCGAGGACCCGCTCGACCTCTACCCCGGCCTCGTGGCATCGATCGACTGCCCGGTGCCGGTCGCCGCCCGGCGAGCATGACCTGCCCGACTTCATCGACGCCGTCGACCAGCTCGCCACCACCCTTCCCACGCGACCACGATCCTGATCCCGGAGTGCGGCCGCCTCGCCCCCCTCGAATCCCCGACCCAGTTCCGCCGCCATGTCCTCGACCACCTTCGCCCTGCATGACGTCGGGGGTCGCCGGGCCGCTCTGACAGCTCCGATCGTTAGTTATACTTATCGGTATGACTCATAAGGTCGGCACCAAAGGCCAGGTCGTCATCCCCAAGGCAATCCGCGATCGGATCGGGATCCGGCCCGGCGACGAGGTCGCCTTCGACTCCGACGGCGAGGAGGTCCGTATCCGACGGATCGGGGATATCGGGGCCCAGGCCGATCGGATCAAAGCCCTTCGAGGCATCTGGGCCGGGGACGGCGCCGACACCGGCACCGACGCGCTGCTCGCCGAGCGGCGCCGGGAGCGGGAGCTTGAGGAGCGCAGGGCGCAGGAACGCGGCGTTGGTCGTCTTTGACAGTTGGGCCCTCCTCGCCTATCTGGGCGGTGAGCCGGCGGCCGGGCGAATCGAAACGATCTGGCTCGATGAGGGCGCGGCGATTTCCTCGATCAACCTCGGTGAGGTCCTCTACATCCGTATCCGGGCCGACGGCGAGCGATCGGCGCGCGCCGACATCAACCAGGTACTTCACCTCCTGAAGGTGATCGAGTCCGACTGGGCGCTCGTCTCAACGGCGGCCTCGATCAAGGCGGGCGGAGGTCTCTCCTGCGCCGACGCGTTCTGCATCGCCACGGCGCTTCATGCGGAGGCCCCGCTCTGTACCGGCGACCCGGAGATCATCGGGCGGGCCGCCGACCACTCATGTGAGGTCGTCGACCTGCGGAGCGAGTAGCTCGCGAGAGCGCGGGAGGTACGGCTGCGTATTGCAATTGGTCCTGATGCGGCCTTAGTGTCGGCTGATGGGTGCGCGCTTCGAAGCGACCGGAGGCAACGACAGGGCGCCGTTCACGCTGAAGGTGCGACGCGGCGAGGGGATGGCGCTCGTCTCGATGGACTGGCGCGAGGGCGAACCGCCCGACGACTTCGTCGGCTTCGAGATCGAGCGCAAGGAACCGAAAGTCGACTTCCGGCCGCTGCGCAACCGGATCGCCTTCCCGACCGCGGACGGCAAGGTCGACCCAAAGACCAAGCGCTCCGACCTCTCGCCCTTCCAGAAGTTCCGCTGGGTGGACTTCCCGTCGAACCCCGAGGTCGAGGGCGAGTTCGAATACCGGGTCACGCCGGTCTTCATGGACGCGAAAGGCGCGCTCTCCTACGGCGAGGAGGCGCAGACGGCCGCGGTGGTCCTCGGCGGCGACACCTATCCCGAGCTGAACGTCGCCTTCACCCGCGGCTTCGTCTCCTCGCAGGCGTTCGTCGACCGGTTTGCCGACGAAGACGACAGCATCGCCGACCTGATCCCCGAAGAAGGCGCCGAAGGGCTGACCTTCAAGGCGACCAACCCGAAGGCCGAGGAAGCGTGGAGCTGGATGGGCTTCGAGGCGCGGCGGGCGATCCTCGGCCTGCTCGACGAGGCGCTCGTCGACCCAGACGCCCAGGTTCGCGTCGTCGCCTACGACTTCAACCTGCCAGAGCTCGTCGACCGGCTGGAGAAGCTGGGCGATCGAGTGAAGGTCATCATCGACGACTCCGTCGATGAACACTCCAAAGGCCATGGCGAGGCGGATTCCGCCGAGAGCCAGGCGGCCACGCGGCTGAAGGCCTCCGCCGGGGTCGACGGGGTGAAGCGTCAGCACATGGCGTCGTTGCAGCACAACAAGACGATCGTCGTCTCGGGGCCGAAGGCGAAGGGTGCCGTCTGCGGCTCGACCAACCTCAGCTGGCGCGGCTTCTTCGTCCAGTCGAACAACGCCGTCGTGCTGCGCGAGGAGGCGGCGATCGAAGCCTTCATCGAGGCCTTCGACTCCTACTGGGACCACAGCGACGACGCCGCGGGCTTCGCCGCCACCGGTTCGGCCGAGCCGATCGACCTGAAGCTCGAGGACATCGACGCGCACCTCACCTTCTCGCCCCACTCCTCCCACAACGCCCAACTGGCAGGGATCGCCGCAGACATCGACACGACCGAGTCCTCGCTGCTCTACTCCCTCGCCTTCCTCTCCCAGACTCCCGGCAAGGTCCGCAACGCGATCCAGCGGGCCACCGACGACGACGCGACCTTCGTCTACGGGGTCACCGACAAGGGCACCGGCGGGATCGAGGTGCACAAGCCCGACGGCAACGTCCTCCCCGCCTCGCCGGCGGCGCTCACCGAACACGTCCCGGAGCCGTTCAAATCGGAGCCCAAAGGCGGCGGCGGGGCGCGCATGCACCACAAGTTCGTCGTCATCGACTTCGACAAGCCCACCGCGCGGGTCCACTTCGGCTCCTACAACTTCTCGATCTCCGCCGACACCAAAAACGGCGAGAACCTGCTCCTGATCCGCGACCGGCGCATCGCGACCTCCTACGCGATCGAGGCGCTGCGCATCTTCGACCACTACCACTTCCGCGTGGTCGATCAGGAAGCGAAAGACGTCGACGAAACGCTGACGCTGAAGCCGGCGCCGAGCGAGCCGGGTGAGGAACCGTGGTGGAAGCCGTATTACACGACGCCGGCCAAGATCCGCGACCGCGAGGTGTTCGCGTAGGCGGGTCGTCAAGGTCCCGTCGTGCCTTGACCTTGAGATAAATGTTGCTAACTGGAGGCTGGCTCATGCGCCCGCCTCGGTGCCGCCGATAAGACGGCCATGACCCGTCCCACGCGATGCCACCGTCAGGGCGGGGCGCTCCTCGGCCTCCTCGCCGCCACCCTCCTCGTCCTGCTTGCCACGCCGGCGAGCGGGCGCGCCGCCGAAGCGACGCCCGTCTTCTCCCCCGGCTCGCAGTCCTTCGAGTCGACCCAGGGCGGCGTGCGCGAAGCGACCCTCGAAGCCCTCCACGACGGCGAAGGCTCGCCGAGCGTCGCGGCGCTCTCGGGCACCGGCCTGTCGCAGGAACTGACGGTCTCCCCTTCGCTCGTCTTCCCGACGACGACCAGGTACATGAGCAGCGAACTGCCGCTGACCGTCTCCAACAAGAGCGACGTCGACGTGACGATCTGGGGCACGAACTTCGAAGGTCCCGGTTCGGGGTCCTTCGGGACCAGCGGCTCGAATTGCGGCGGCGCGCTGTCGGTCGGCTCGAGCTGCATGATCGAGGTGCGCTTCTCTCCCCAGTCCGAAGGCGAACAGCGCGCCTTCCTCCACATCAACGCCGAAGGTCCCGGCGGCGGCCCGACGGTGGAACTGTCCGGCCTCGCCGCCCCCGCGCAGCTCCAGCTCGAACCCGGCAGCTTCGACTTCGGCCTGACCCCCACCAACGAAGGCGGCGAACGGACCCGGATGGTGCTGCGCAACGTCGGCCCGGCGGCGACCCAGGTCGGGCTCGAAACGAGCGGCGGCGCCGGTGCCTTCTCGATCGGCGACAGCGACTGCTGGGGGGCCACCCTGCCGCCCGCGGGCACCTGCTCGCTACAGGTCTACTTCCGCCCCAACGAAACCGGCGCCTACGCCGGGCAGGTTCGGGCCAGCTCCGGCGGGGCGACCTTCGGCGCCGAACTGAGCGGCCGCGGGGGCGAAGCCATCCTCTCCGCCTCGCCGAACCCGCTCGACTTCGGCAGCGCCGCGGTCGGCTCCCGCGGCGAGACCCGCACCGTCACGATCGAAAACAGCGGCGACCTTCCCGGCGGATTCTTCATCGCGGTCATCTCCGGCGGCGACACCGGCAGCTTCCAACTGCTCGAAGAGGACTGCACCGGCATCCCGGTCGCGCCCGGCAGCAGCTGTCACGCGGTCGTCCGCTTCCAGCCGACCGCGGCGGGGCTGCGCAAGGCGACCCTCAGCATGTTCGGCGACGGCGAAGGCGGGCGCCAGATCCCGCTGCTGGGGACCGGCATCGAACCCGGCCACCCCACCCCGGTCCCCGCCGCCCACGCCTTCGGTGCACAGCGGGTGGGAACCGCGAGCCCCACCGAGTCGTTCACCTTCACCGACGAAGGCGGCGCCGCCACCGAGCTCACGGGCGCGCTGCTCGGCGGCGAGAACCGTGACCAGTTCCGCATCTCCCGCGACGATTGCTCGGAAACGATGCTCGCCCCGGGCGGCTCCTGCCAGGTTGGCGTCCGCTTCGCCCCCGACGAAGCCGGCATGCAGAGCGCGACCCTGCGGCTCGCGAGCACCGGCGGGGTCGCGACCGCCTCGCTCAGCGGCTTCGCCGAAACGGCCACCGCGGTCTCTGCGGCCAGGTCGTCCGCCCCGCCGCGGGTCGCCCTGCGCCTCGCCGGGCGCCCCCTCCACCTGGATGGCGCGAGCCTGCGAGCCGGGACGCTCACCTGCCCGTCCGACCAGAGCTGTCGGGTCCTCGTGCGGACGAGGATCGTGGGGACCCGCGGGTCGGGGGAAGCGAGCGGCTCGCGGTCGATCGGCCCCTGGGGCACGAAGGTGACGGTCCCCGCCGGCGGCAGTCGCTCCCTGATCCTCCACCTGCCGGGGGGCGCCCGAACGGCCTCCCTCGTCAATCGTCTGCGGTTGCGCTGGGAATGGCGCAGCGGCTCCCGCCACGGGCAAAGCTCGACCGAAGTCGCCCTGCGCTGAGCGGTCGCCAGGGGACGGCGCCTCGCCGGCACGACACCGGCGAGACGCCAAGCCGGACACTCCACGGAGGAGTCCTAGCTCGGCCGGGGGAGCGCGGCGGCTCCGAACGGAGCCTCTGGTTGTGGCGGGTCAGTGCGAGAGGTACGCGGCTCCCACGACCCCGGCCATCGCGGCATAGCCGAGCTTGGTCGGGTGGATGTCGGCTTCCGGGCTCGCCGGGTTGAACACGCCTCCCGGGCACATCGCGGTGAAGAGGCAGACGGTGTGGATGTCGCCCGCTTCCGGACCGCCGTGGGTGCCCGAGAAGTTGATCACCCGGGCGGTGTTGGCGAAGCTGACCCCGAAGTTCGCGGCCACGCTCTTCAGCGCGGCGTTCAGGGCTTCGACCGACGCGTCGCCCCTGCCTTCCGGCTGCAGCACCGTCGGATAAGGGTTGTATTGGGAGACGAAGATGATCTTCGCTTTCGGCGCGGCGGCGCGCAGCTGGGAGAGGATGAAGCCGACGTTCGCGGCGATGTGCCCGAACTCGGCCGCGATCTGTTCTTCGCTGCACGTAAACGTCACCGGGAAGCCGCAGGTGTGGCCGAGGAACTGCAGGACGTCGTTGGCGCCGATGTCGAGCGTGATCGTGCCGACCCCCGGTTCTTTGGCGACCGCCAGCGCGTCTTCGAGCTGCGTGCCGGGATAGGCGTGGTGGAGGAACGCCTTCGGGAACGGGGTCCCGGTCGGGCCGCCGGCGCAGAATTCAGGGCCGACGCCGGAGCCGTGGATCATCGTTTCCGTGGTCTCCCCCGGACAGCCGTCGTTGACGACTTTCAGCTTGGAATTGAAGAGCTTCAGGGCTTTGCCGAAATCGTCGGCGTAGCCGTCGTTGAAATTGGCCGCTTCGACGAAGCCTTTTTCTTTCAGTTCCTGCTGGAACTGGGCCTGGTGGTAGCCGTAGGCGAGCGAATCGCCGAGCGCGAGGTAAGTGTTTCCGACGCCGTGGGCGCCGGCTGCCGGAGCGAGCGCGAGCGTTCCGAGTGCGGCGAGGGCGGCGACGCACAGGAGCAAACGCGTACGAACGCGATACAGAGCAGGCATGAGCTACTCCCTAGTTTGAAATTGGACCGGAGCGGAGCTCTCTGCCCTGCCCGGGTTTTCCCATCGGTCGATCGAAGCTAACTGATCATCGACCGACCGACAACCGGTGCGCGGGGGCGGGATGTGCCGACCTACGAACGGGACCAGGTCTGCCCGACCGCGGGCGACGGGGCCGTTTCCGGCGTGGCGAGCTCGCTGTCGGGCAGCGGCACGCCGGCGACTTCGTAGGCCTCGGGCTGGTCCAGCGTCTCGCGATCGAGCAAGGCCGTGGCCAGCCGCTCGAGCCGGTCGCGCTGGTGCTGGAGCAGCTCGACGACTTCGTCCTCGGCCTCGTCGACGATCCGGCGGACCTCTTTGTCGACCAGCTCCTGGGTCGGCTCGGAGGCGGGAATCGAGCCGGGCAGCAGCAGCCCGTCGCGGCGGCCGTCGGTGACCGCGATCGGCCCGACCGAGTCGCTCATCCCCCAGCGACCGACCATCCCGCGGGCGACCTGGGTGAGGTTCTGGATGTCGGACTCGGCGCCGGTCGAGATCTCGTCGAAGACGACCTTCTCCGCGGCGCGGCCGCCGAGCGCGACCTTGATTTTCGCCACCAGGTCCTCGCGGCGGTAGTTGTAGCGGTCGCTGTCGGGCGTCGAGAGCGTCACGCCGAGCGCCTGCCCGCGGGGGATGATCGAGATCTTCCGGACCGGATCGGCGCCCGTGGTGAGCATCCCCACCAGTGCGTGGCCCGCCTCGTGGTAGGCCGTGCGCCGCCGGTCCGCGTCGGTCATCACCACCTGGCGCTCGGCGCCGAGGAGGATTTTCTCGATCGCGTCGGTGAAGTCGCGCTGCTCGACTTTGGGGTGTTCGCGGCGGGCGGCGAAGAGCGCGGCCTCGTTGACCAGCAGGGCGATGTCGGCGCCGGTCGAGCCGGGGATCGAGGCGGCGATCCGTTCGAGGTCGACGTCGTCGGCGAGCGACACGTGGCGGGTGTGGATCCGGAGGATCGCGACCCGTCCGTTCCGGTCCGGCGGGTTGACCGCGATGCGACGGTCGAAGCGGCCCGGCCGTAGCAGCGCCGGATCGAGGACCTCGGGACGGTTCGTCGCGCCGAGCACGATCACGTCGGTGCCGGGCTCGAAGCCGTCCATCTCGGTGAGGATCTGGTTGAGCGTCTGCTCCCGCTCGTCGTTCCCGCCCGACAGCCCGGCGACGTTGCCCGAGCGCGAGCGGCCGATCGCGTCGAGCTCGTCGATGAAGATGATCGCCGGGGCCGCGGCTTTGGCCTGTTTGAAGAGGTCGCGGACGCGGGAGGCGCCGACGCCGACGATCGCCTCGACGAACTCCGAGGCCGAGATGTGGAAGTAGGCGGCATTGGCCTGGCCTGCCACGGCGCGCGCCAGCAGCGTCTTGCCGGTCCCGGGCAGGCCGTAGAGCAGCACGCCGTGGGGGATGCGCGCCCCGAGCCGGGTGTAGCGCTGGGGGTTTTTGAGGAAGTCGACGATCTCTTCCAGCTCCTCCTCGGCCTCGTCGATCCCGGCGACGTCCTTGAAGGTGACCCGGTCCTGGCTGTCCGCCGAGACCCGCCGCGCGGTCGAGCGACCGAAGCCGCCGAGGATGCCGCCGCCTCCCCCGCCGGTCTGTTTGCGGATCAGCCAGAGGAAGAAGCCGATGATCAGCAGCGTCGGCAGGAAGCCGAGCAGGATCGTCCCGAGCACCGAGCGGCCGGAGTCGGGCGCCGAGGCGTTGATCACGACGTGGTGTTCCGTGAGCAATTCGGTGACCGCTTGGTTGTCGATGAACGAGGGGACCTCGGTCTTGAAGTCTTCGCTCACCGTCACCGGTTCTTCTTCACCGGGCGGCGTGTAGGTCGCTTCCTTTTTGAGCGTCCCGTCGATCGAGTCTTCGGTCGAGCTGATTTCGAGAACGTTGTCGGCGCTCACCTGTTCGACGAAGAACGGCTGGTAGGGCACCTGCGGCCTGCTCTCGGGACCGCTGGTGAGGATCGCGACCAGCACGTTCACCGCCAGCAACCCGACCAGGATCCAGATGAAGACCCGGTTGCGGGGAATCAGCGGGGGTTTCTGCTGGGGCGGCGCGCCGCGGCCGTCGGGCGCCGGGTCGACGCGGAAGCCGGAGGGGTGCGGCGTCGTCGGCGGCGTTTTCGGGGGCGGAGCCTGCTCGGCGGCCTGCTCGGAAGATGGGTCGGGAGCCAAGCTCCCAGGGTACTCCTGGGCCGGCGCGGAATGGCCGGGGTCCTTCCGCTCCGACGCCCCCTATTGTTGCCGGCCCTTGTACGAGCCCTCCCAGCACCCGGTCGGCGCCGGTGCGCGCGCCCGATCGCTTCACGATTGGCCCGATGCCCGCCCCCTGCGCTCGTGGCAGAAGGAGGCGACCGAGGCCGTGCGGGCGCACTCGGCGGCGAGCTTCCTGGCCTCGGCGACGCCCGCGGCGGGCAAGACCACCTTCGGCCTGCACATCGCCCACCGCATGCTGAGCGCCGGGTTCGTCTCGCGCGTCGTGGTCGCCGGGCCGACCACCCACATCTGCCGCCAGTGGGCCGCCGACGCGGCCCGCTACGGCATCGACCTGGAGCCGAACCGGCCGAACTCCGATGGGCCGGAGTCGGCCGACTTCCACGGCGTCGCCGTCACCTACCAGACGATCGCGGCCGGGCCGGATACGCACCGGCAGGCCACCGGCCGCCGGCCGACCCTGCTGATTGCCGACGAGCCCCACCACATGGGCGATCAGGCCGCCTGGGGCCTGCGGGCCCGCCGGGCCTTCGACGGCGCGCGCTTCCGGTTGCTCCTCTCCGGCACGCCCTTCCGCTCCGACAACTCGGCGATTCCCTGGGTGACCTACGACGAGGACGGCATCAGCCGGGCCGACTACGTTTACGGCTATCCGCAGGCGCTGATCGACCGGGTGTGCCGCCCGATCACCTTCCTGCCCTACGACGGCGAGATGGAGTGGGTGTCCGACGGGCGGCTGCGCAGCGCCGACTTCGACCTCGTCCTGCCGGCGGCGGAGTCGGCCCGGCGCCTGCGGACGGCGCTCAGCCCGGCGGGCGAGTGGATGGGCGAGGTGCTGCGCGACGGCGACGCGAGGCTGAGCGAGGTGCGGGCCGAAGGGCACCCCGACGCGGGCGGCCTGGTCATCGCCTCCGACCAGGACCACGCGCGGGCGATCGCCGCCCGGCTCGGGGCGATCTCGCTTCAGCAACCGGAGATCGTGATGAGCGACGAGCCCGGCGCCAGCCGGCGCATCGCCGACTTCGCCGCCTCCGAGCGGCGCTGGCTGGTCTCGGTCCTGATGGTCTCCGAGGGCGTCGACATCCCCCGCCTGCGGGTCGGCGTCTACGCGACCGCGGCCCGCACGGAGCTCTTCTTCCGCCAGGTGGTCGGTCGCTTCATCCGCACCACCCCGGGCGGCCCGCGCCGCCAGATGAGCTACCTCCTGATGCCGGCCGACCCGCGCCTCAAGGCGCTCGCCCACGAGATCGAGCTGGAGCGCCGCCACGCGCTCGAGCTCTCGCCGGCGGCCGAGGAGGACGAGGGCGAGGAGTTCGACGAGCCCGTCCCCGAGAAGGGCGACCCGGGCGGCGGCTTCGCCGTCCTCAGTTCGGGCGGCGCCGAGCTGGACGACGCGATCATGAGCGAGACCGCACTCCAGCTCTTCCCCACCGACGACCCGAAGCCGGCGAAGAGGGTGGCCATCGCCGGCCCCGCGGCCCCGCCGGAGGAGCGCGAGTCCGAGCGCGAGTCCGCCTACGCGACCCGCGAGCGCCTGCGCAACGAGCGCCGGCGGCTGGTCGCCGACGTCGCCCGCCGCACGGGCCAGTCCCACCGCGAGATCCAGGCCCGCATCAACCGCGGCACCCGAGTCCGCTCGGTAGCCAACGCCACCATCGACCAGCTCGAGCGCGGCAACGAGTTGCTGCGCCGCGAGCTTTGGCGGTGAACCAAGCGCTCGGGCTGTCTGGCCGCGCCCGTCGGCTCTTCACATCCTGTCCGAGAGCGTGCCACTCAGACCCAAAGCTGAGTAGATCGTCGCCGTCGTTTCGCCCGGTTGTGCGTTCCCGCGGAACTCGTACAGCCGATGGCCGTAGGTCACCTGCCTACTTCCGGCCTTGCGCGTGATCGTCCCGACCAGGTCCGCCTCCGCCCCGCGGATCGCCTTCGGCGCGGAGGTGGCCAGATCTCCGTGCAGGCCCGGTTGCACGACGGGAATCGGTGACCGGTTGAACTGGTGAAGCGTCGGGTTATCGCGGTGGGAGTTGTAGAGCATCTTCCCTTCTGCGTCGGCGATCACCCTGGCCAGCCCTGGCGCGGCGATTACTTCACCACGGCATCCGAGCCGGCACGCGCGGCCCGCGGGACCGCTTCGTTGACCGTCGGCCGGCCGGCGTCAACCACACGGGCCTGGGGCCCACCGGTACAGCGCCAACGCCCCGAAAGCAAAGAACTTCGGTCGAGACATCTTGGAACGCGAATCGTTCGATCTGCTTGCCCTAGCGGCTTGTGCAGTCAACCTGTCGCGGAAGCGGGCTGGTCGCGCCGGCGGCCACCCCGGCCGCCACCCGTGCAGTCGCCCCGCGCCCCCTGCATCTCGGCAATGGCCAACGGTCGAAGTGCGGGCGGACGTTTTCGCCCCGGGGCGAGCGAAGGACTTTGCTTACGTGGCCACTTAGTGATTGCCTTTTCTTGATTATTCGGCGATACTCGGCTTATGGGTCAAGCAGCCCTATCCGGGCACAGGCAGATGCCATGACTTCCCCGGTCCAGGCATCTGCGAATCGAGTGCCATGAATCCAGACCGATCTCGCGGACCCCTGCCGGTCTTAGTCACCGTCGTGGCCGTCACCCTCATCTGCATCCACCTCGCCGAGACAGAAAGCGAAACGACATGACAATCAAGAAACCCGGCCTCTTGTTGACTGTCCTGCTGGCGATCGGAGCCGCCATGGCGAGTAGTGCCTCGGCAGCAGTTGAAACAGTAGGAGAGAAGTTCTTCGTCGAAGGCGCGGAACTCACCGGCTCCAAGACCGTAAACGGATCCGCAGCGAAAAACGGGGCTCTGGAAACAGAAATCGGCTCCTCGAAAATCAAGCTCGAATTCTCGAAATTGAGCTGCTCGGGCTGCAAAAT
>DASXMH010000153.1:0-8062 GCA_036495785.1 Solirubrobacterales bacterium | reverse complement strand
CCTCGTTGGTGATCTCCCGCAGCTCCACCCTCGCCGCCATCCTGGCCCCCGATCGTCGCTTGCGCTCAGAGCACCACTTCGGCGGCGAGGCGCCGGAGCCTGGTTATGGAAACCGGCAAACGTTGGTGGTCACACCACTAGGCGGCGGCGCCGAGCGCGTCGGCCTCGCCGGGCGCGTCGGCCTCGCCGGGCGCGGCGACCGCGGAGGCGGGGCGCCAGAGGGCGTCGGTGCCCATCGGTTCCATCACCAGCTCACCCGCGTCGACCGCGGCGATCAGTTCGCGCTCGGCGGCGTGGCGGTCGGCGTCTTCGAGGTCGGAGGGGCGCATGATCGAGGCGACCTCGGCGGTGGTGAGGCCGATCGGGTAGGCGAGCACCGCGTCGGCGGCGCGCTCCGGGGCCGGCCGGCGCTCCAGCGTCGGGTCGAGGTTGGCGAGCGAGTTGTCGTAGGACTCGAAGGGCTGGAAGCCGCCGACCTCGTGCCAACGCCCGTCGGGCATCTCGAAGATCACCGAGGGCGCGGTGTAGCGGACCGGGCCGTCCGCTTCGGAGTGGCGGTTCTGGGCATGGGTCGGGCGGTTCTCGGCGGAGCGGGTCCGCGCTTTGTCCTCCTCGTAGAGGGCGACGATCACCGGGTCGTCGATGCGGGCGACGACAGCCGCCGCGTCGAGGCCGTCGACCCGCTCGAGCGCGCCGCGCAGATCGGCGTCGTCGTCAAGCAGCCCGGGCGTCGTGAACTGCATCAGCTGGATCGCCCGCAGCGCCGCGTAGCCGAGCTCCATCGACTCCTCACGGGCGGCGATGATCGCCCGGCAGGCGCGCGAGCTTGGCGCCATCCGCGACTTCACGCCGCTGCCGAACGGCATCCCGAAGCGCTGCTCGAACTTGCGGTGCCCGGCTGCCATGCGCCCCGGCGTGTAGCCGATCTGCTCGTAGCGCTCGGCGGTCTCCGAGAGCCCGATCATCACCAGGCGCCAGTCGAGTTGGTCGCCGAAGCGCCAGCGCACCCGCGCGATCGAGGGGCGCGAGGAGTAGGCCCAGGGGCAGGCTGGGTCGGAGAAGTGCCAGGCGACGATTCGGTCCACTTACGGAAGGTTAGTGAACGCGGACCGTCGGCTGGCTGGCGTCCACTATTTCGCTTGCGTCACCGCCACCGCGACGGTCGCCGAGGCCGACGACGAACAGCGCGGGCCGCCGATCAGCTTGGCGCCGATCGTCTGCGTGGCGCCGGTCGCGGCGAGGCCGATCGGGCTGGTCTGGCCGGCCGCCGGGATCGTCCCCGAGGGCGCTTCCGGGGTCGGTTCGAAGGCGCTCAGGACGAGCGGCGCGCCGCCGCCCCATTCGGCGCCGTTGACCAGCGGCACGACCTGGACGCGGCATGGTTCGGTGCCGGAGCGGGCCAGGTTGGCGCCGCGCGCTTCGATGCTCATCAGGTAGACGCTCCCGGCCGCGGGGGTGAAGGTGAGCGGCGCGTTGAAGTTGACCTGGACGGCGCTCGGCCCGTCGACCGAGACCGGCGAGCTCGTCGCGCTCGCGATCACGAAGGTGCCCGCGGCGATTTTGCCGAGGTTCACCGACCCTTCGCGGATCTTCGCGTTGGTCACCGCGTTGTTGCGGATTTTCGTCTGGGTGACCGCGTTGGCCTTGATCTTCCCCGCCGTCACCGCGTTCGGCTTCAGCTTGCCGGTGCCGACCTTGGCCGACTTGTGGGACGCCGCCCAGACGGCGCCGCCGCCCAGGGCGAGAAAGAGCGCCAGGGTCGCGATCACGTTGGCGTAGGTGAGTCGCCGTAGGACTGCGCGCAACATCTCTGCCTCCTCGAGGTGGTTTCTCGGGTAATCCTTCGACCTTGGCTAAGGTTCGCCTCCTGACCCGAGCGATGGGGCTCGCTCCATAACCGCGGCGCGACCGCTGATGGCTCCTACCGACGTCGACGAGGCGCGTAGGAGGCTGCGGAATGAGACAGAGACGATGGGATCGCCGCGAGTTGGCCGCGATCTACGCGGGAGGCGTGATCGGCGCGCTGGGCCGGGTCGGGCTCTCGGAGGCGCTGCCGCACGGCGTGGACGCGTGGCCGTGGGCGACGTTCGCGGTGAACATGGTGGGGGCGGCGCTGCTCGGGTGGTTCGTGACGCGGCTCGGGGAGCGGCTGCCCCCGTCGACCTATAGGCGCCCTTTCCTGGGGACGGGGGTGTGCGGGGCGCTGACCACCTTCTCGACGCTGCAGTTGGAGCTCTTCCGGATGCTGGAAGGCGGCTTCGTGGGGCTGGCGGTCGCCTACGCGGCGGCGACGCTGGCGGGCGGCTTCGCCTGCGTGCACCTGGGGACCGTGGCGACGCGCCGGGCGAGGGTCCTCCGGTGAGTTCGCACTTAACGACAACAGTTGTGGCTAACTGCGAACGCGTCGGGGGGTGGGCGCGGTGACGGCGCTCGCATGGGTCGCCGTCGGCGCGCTCGGCGGCGCAATGGCGATCGCGCGGTTCCTCGTCGACACGACCGTCGCGACGCGGCTGGGCGAGGACTGGCTGGGTGGCGACTTCCCGGTCGGGACGCTGGCGGTCAATCTCAGTGGCGCCATCGTCCTCGGCGTCCTCGCCGGAGCGGCGCTCTCGGGGACGGCGTACACGATCGTCGCCGGCGGCGGGGTCGGGACCTACACGACGTTCTCGACCTGGATGCTGGAGTCCCACCGGGCGGGCGAGGACGGCGACGCGCGGGTGCTGTGGGCGAACATCGCCGTGTCGCTGGCCGCGGGCCTCGCCGCGGTCGCCCTCGGCAACTGGATCGGGGGACTGCTGTGAGCGGCGCGCTGCAGATGCGCTTCCACTTCGGCGAGCGCGACCGCGATGGCGACGGCCCGCTCGACGCGGCGGTGATGGACGCCTGCTTCCGGCATGGCGTGCGCGCCGCGGCATTGATGCGCGGCGTCGAGGGTTACGGTGCGAAGCACCACCTCCGCACCGATCGGCTCCTGTCGCTCTCGGAAGACACGCCGTTGGTCGCCGTCGCGGTCGGGGAGGCGGAGGTGGTCGAAGCCCTCGCGGAGGAGGTGCAAGAGATCGCCGCCGAGGGACTGATTGTTCTCGAGCCCGTTGAGGTGCTGCGGGATGCGGCGGACGCTGGAGCTGTCGGAACTCAGACCACCAGCACTCCCACCCCAAATGCAAGTGAGGTGGGAGTGCCGGTGGTCAGGGGCCCGGAGGACGAGGGGGAAGGGTCGGGGAGTCGGGCGGGGGACACGGATGCCGGTGCGCGCGACGTCGTCAGGGCGACGATCTGGGGGCCGCGCAGCGGGCCGACGGCGCCGCACCTCGAGGCGGTCGCGGCGTTTAGGCGGCACGGGGCCGAGGCGGCGACGGTGCTGCTCGGGGTCGACGGTGTCCTTGATGGCGAGCGGCAGCGCGCCCGATTCCTCGCCGGCAACCGCGGCGTCCCCGCGATGACGGTCGCGGTCGGCGACCGCGCAGCTGTCGTCGCCGCATTCGGCGAGGTCGACGGCGCCACGCACCTCGTCACCGTCGAGCACACCGAGGGCGCTGTGGAGAGTTCCTCCCGCATAGCGGGAGTAAGTCACCACGGCGGGGCGACGCGGGTCACGCTGGTCACCTCGGAGGTCGCGTCGCGCGGCGCTCACCCGGTCTACCTCGAACTGATTCACGCGCTACGGCGCGAGGGAGCGCCGGGAGCGACCGCGTTGCGGGGGGTCTGGGGGTATCGCGGTGAGGGGGAGCCGCATGGCGATCGCGTCCTTGCGCTGCGGCGCGACGTGCCGCTCTGGGTCGACGTCGTCGACGACCCCGACCGCGCCGCCCGCTGGCGCGACCTCGCTCTCTCGCTCGCCTGCGAGGGCGACATCGTCCACGTTCAGTCGATTCAGCGGGCCATCACCTTGGGGTGAGGAGTCGGGTCGGAGCCCGAAAGGACTCTCGGTCGCGTCGAGAAAAGTCGCTCTTTGCGGGGCTTTTCGAGACAACGCTCTAAGCGGAAGTTGTTAAGCCAACCGTCCGGGGCGCTCTCTACTTTGGGTCGGGAGATGGCCGAGCAGACGCAGATGGACAGCCTCCTGGCCGGCGAGCCCGCCTTCGCCCCGGTGGAGCCGGAACCCGCAGTCGAGCGCTCACCGGAGCCTGTGCAGCGGCGCGCACCCAAGCCGGTGGCGGAGGCCGCTCCCGCCGCCGAGTCGGCCACCGCGGGCGTCCGGGTCGCGATCCGCGACCTCGAGGACGGGCAGCGGGTGAGCGGCGTCTACGCCGTCCGCGGGCGGGAGCTGCGGCGCAAGCGCAACGGCGAGCCGTGGCTGCGGATGACCGTCGGCGACGCGACCGGGACCGCGGAGGCGGTCTGCTGGGACGACGCCGAGGTCCGTTACGCGCTCTGCGCCTCCGGCACGCCGATCCACGTCAGCGGCGTCTTTGAGACCTCCGAAAGGTGGGGAGCGAAGATCAAGGTCACCGACCTGCGCGCCGCCGAGGACGGCGAGTACGAGCTGAACGATCTGGCGGTTCCCTCGGAGGTGTCGGCCGAGCGCCTCGAGTCCGATCTGCGCGACCTGCTGGAGACGGTGCAGAACGTCGAGTTGCGGGAGCTCCTCGACCTGTTCTTCGCCCCCGACTGCGAGACCTGGGCACGGTTCCGCGACGCCCCCGCCGCGAAGACCTACCACCAGGCTTACCGGCACGGGCTGCTCGAGCACACGCTCTCGGTCGCCCAGGCGGTGTCCGCCGCCGCCAACTTCTTCCCCGGCATCGACCGCGACGTCGCGGTGACCGGCGCGCTCCTGCACGACATCGGCAAGTTGATCGCCTACAACGACGACCCGCTGGCGATCGACCTCACCGACGCCGGCCGGCTGCAGGGGGAGATCCCGCTCGGCTACTACACGGTGCGCCGCGCGATCGAGGACATCCCCGACTTCGACCCCCACCTCGCCCAGTGCGTCCTCCACATCATCCTCAGCCACCACGGCTCGCTGGAGCACGGCTCGCCGGTCGTGCCCGCCACCCGCGAGGCCGTCCTCGTCCACATGATCGACAACCTCGGCGGCAGGCTCGGCTCCTTCGACCGCCTCGAGCGCCAGCTCCCCGAGGGCGAGTCCTGGTCGGGATTCGACCGCGCCCTCTCCGGCTCCGCCTGGTTCTCCCAGCGCGCCGCCTAGCGACTTCCGCCTAGTAGCGCCGCGAGCAGCGTTCGATCCGGTGGACGTTCCCGTTCGCCCGCTGGATGCAGTTGAGCAGCTTGCCCGGGTTGCCGTGGACCTTGGCGGTGTGGAATGAGCGTTCGACTTCGACCTGCACCTGCCGGTTCACGTCTTCGATCGTCTTGTTGACTTTGGCTTCGATCGCCTTGGTGTCGACGGACGACTGCTGGAACGACTTTTCGAACGACTTGTTGGCGCTGTCGATGGCGTGTTCGCCCGACTCGAGCGCCGGTCGCAGGAGGAAGTAGGAGATCGCAGCAATGATCCCGACCGCTACGGCAAGCCGAATGATCCCCGAAGTCAGATTGCCGAAAAGGTTCGTGAGGAATTCCATCGCGCGGCAGCCTAACCCGAACTTCGGCGCTCGCCTAGTCTCGGGCGCGTCTCAGAACACTCGCGCGCAGCGCTTCATCTTTTCGACGTCGCCGTCGGCGTGCTTGAGGCAGCGCTCGAGGTGGGCCGGGCTCGCCTTCTTCTCCAGCGAGTGGAGGGAGTGCCGGACCGACTTCTCGCCGCTGTCGATTGCCGGCTTTAGCAGCAACAAATAGGCGGCGACGAGGATTCCGGCCACCACCGCGAGCCGGATAATCGAGGAAGTCAGCCAGCGGAGAGGCGCGAGCAGGAGTGCCATTACGCGCTCGCAGACTATCCTGGGGCGCAGTGGCAAAGGACACCGAGAAGCTGATTCGACAGCTCTCGTTGATCTCGTTCCTGATGGCTCAGGGGAGGCCGGTCTCGGCTCTCGAGATCAAGCGCGAGGTCGAGGGCTATAGCGACATGAACGACGACGCCTTCGCGCGGCGCTTCTACGCGGACCGCGCCGAGCTCGAGAGCCTTGGCATCCAGCTGGGCGTGGAGAAGCCGGGCGAGGGGTTCTTCGAGGCCGAGCTCTACTCGCTGCCGCCGGAGAATTTCTACCTCGACGCGATCTCCTTCGACGACGCCGAGCTGGCGGCGCTCTCGACCGCGCTCTTGCTGCTCACCGACGGCGGCTTCGCCTACGCCGAGCCGCTCCGGCTGGCGCTACAGCAGGTCGCCTGGGGTCATCCCAACCCGCTCGCCGAGGGCGAGCGCGCCCCGGTCGAGATGGCGATGACGGCGAGTGCGGGCGGCCGCGACCTCTCGCAGCGGCTGTCGAAGATCGAGACGGCGATCTCGCGCCGCAAGACGATCGAGTTCACCTACTTCACGATGGAGCGCGGCGACACCTCGAAGCGCAAGGTCGACCCCTTCCACCTGGTCTTCCGCGGCGGCCAGTTCTATTTGATCGGCCACGCACACGAGCGCGACGCGGTGCGCGTGTTCCGCCTCTCCCGCATCCAGGGCAAGGTCGGCTACGCGACCAAGGCCGAGCACGACTTCTCGCCGCCCGAGGACTTCGACCGCCGCGACTACGGCAGCCGCGCCGACTGGCAGCTGGGGGAGACCCAGGGCCGCGCGAAGATCTGGATCCGCGAGCGGATCGCCTGGCTGATCGAGCGCGACTTCGGCACCTACGGCGAGTTACGCGACGCCAAGTCCGCCGACAAGGCGCCCGGCAAGGGGAAGATCTTCGAAACCGACTACGCCTCCCACCGCGAGCTGATCGCCTGGGTGCTGCGCTGGCGCGCCAACGCGCGGGTGCTGGCGCCGGACGACCTGCGCGAGGAGGCCGAGGCGCGCCTGGAGCTGCTCCGCGACCGCCACAAGAACGGCTTCGAGCCCGCCGAGATCGTCGACCGGCCGCTGCGCGACCAACCGCGGCGCTCGCGCTCCAACGGGCGCGGGGACGCGGCGATCCGGCCGGAGCGTTTCGCCCGCCTGGTCACCCTCGCCGGGATGCTGATCGAAGCGGCGAAAGCCGGCGAACGCCTCCAGGTCGCCGACCTGCGCGCCCGCCTCGAGCTGACCGAGGAAGAGCTGCGCGAGGACATCGAGCTGCTGAACGTCGTCAACTTCGGCGGCGGCACCTACGTCCTCTACGCCGAAATCCTCGGCGACGAGATCGAGGTCGACTCGGAGCCCTACGGCGACAACTTCGCCCGCCCGGCCCGCCTGCTGCCGCTGGAGGCGAAGGCGCTGATCGCCGCGATCGACCTGTTCGGCGACCACCTGCCGCAGTCGAACCTGGAGAAGGCGCGCGAGAAAATCGTCAAGGCGCTCGGCCACGATCCCTCCGAGGAGGGCCTCGAGATCGTCCCGGCGGGCGGTGGCGACGCCAGCGTCGCGCGCCTCCTGAACCAGGCGATCGCCGACTCCAAGGTGCTGGAGCTCTCCTACTACAAGGAGAACGAGGACGAACTGAACTCGCGCTCGATCGAGCCCTACCGCCTGCAGAATGGTCGCGAGGGCTGGTACGTCGAGGCCTACGATCTGAAGAAAGAGGGCGTCCGTCACTTCAAGCTCGACCGGATCAAGGAGGCGACGCTCACCGGCCAGAGCTTCCAACCGCGTCCCGAGATTGAGGAGTTCGCCCGGGTCGAGGGCTGGATGACCCACGGCGAGGTGCCCGCCGCCGAGGTGGCGCGGGTCTGGGTCTCGCCGGAGCGGGCGCGCTGGCTGCGCGAGGAGCGCACCGTGGTCGAGGAGCTGGCCGACGGCGCCGTCGTCGTCGAGCTGCCCTACGCGGGCAAGGCCTGGCTGGTGCGGGAGATCCTCCGCGGCGCCGGCGACCTGGTCGTGCTGGAGCCCGCCGACGCCCGCGCGGCGATCGCCAAAGAGGTCGCCGACTGACGCCGATGCGGCTCGAGCGGCGGCCGGGCCGCGCCGATCGCCGAGGTCGGCGCCCGCATTGCCGTGTCGGCCGGCCCCTGGACCGAGGCGCCACCGCCGATGGCTTAGCCTGCCCCCGGTCACGCCGAGATCCTCCGCATCGTCGCCCCCAAC
>DASXMH010000152.1:0-9040 GCA_036495785.1 Solirubrobacterales bacterium | reverse complement strand
ACATGCTTCCTTGCGCGGTCGGCACACCTACGTGCGCGGTCGACCTGCCTCCGTGCGCCCGTCTCGTTGATGGGCCGGAAAGCGCTGATATGGAGCGCTTTTCGGCCCATCAACATCGGGGGTCGCGGAAGGCGCGCGGGATCGTGCCGGGGCCGTCACCGCCGCAGGCGCCCGGGCGCGCCCGTCCCCACCTAACCAGCCGAGCCTAGGTGGGGACGGGCGCGCCTCGCTCAGCCGGTCCCCCTCCCGCCCCCTTGAAGGGCGGTCGTCCTTTACCCGCCTCCAGCGGGTGGCCGACTCTTCGCTCGGCGCCCAAGCGCCATGACGACCGCGGTCGTTTGCTTCGGGCGGCCGGGGATCGACCCTCGGGCGAGTCAGCGCGCCGCGACGAGGAGCGTCTGCAGGGCGCGGCCGAGGCGGCCGGCCTCGTCGCTCAGGACCGACTCGGCGGTCGCGTTGCCACGCTCGCGCGGCAGGGTGACGGCGTCGACGCAGACCCACTCGCCCTCCGGCAGCCGCTCCAACTGCACGGTGAGGTCGACGTTGACGAAGACGAAGCGACGGAAGTCGAGCGCGGCGCTGATTCCGTTGCCGACGTCGGCGGCGACCAGGAGACGCTGCAGCGGCGTCGGCGGATCTTCGCCGACCAGGGGCTGGCGCATCCGCAGCCAGGCGGTCGCCGGGCCGACCTCGGTGAAGGCACCGGAGACGAACCGCACCTCCATCGCCGTGTGGTAGCCGACGCTCTCGCCGGTCGGGAAGAAGCTCGCCGGGCCTGGCTCGCTCGGCAGGGGCGGGCCGGGCGGGATCGCGACCGCCTCGGCGGGCAGATCGACCGGCGCGATCCGCAGCCGCCAGGCGCGGGCCATCATCAGCACCTCGCCGTCGACCCGCAGCTCGGCCTCCAACATCTGCACCCGCCGCCCCGGCCGCACGATCCGCGCCTCGACCTCGACCGGCCCGATCGGGATCGAGCGCAGGATCTCGAAGGTGATTCGGCAGACCTGGAAGTCCTCGGCTCCCGGCAGCAGCTCCAGCTCCCGCCCGAGCAGCGCCGCCGGCGGCCCCGCGTGCTGCGCCCCCGGGTCCCACGGACCCCGCGTCAGCTCACTGGCGAGATACCGCCCCCCATCGGCCTCATAGAACGCACGCACGCCGCCATCCTAGGCGCGCGGCTCAGCACCTGTGGCTGCCGAAGTCCTGGGTCCAGACGGCCGCGGCTTCGTGGCCTTCGATGTTGCCGACCCGGAGGCCGATGCCGATTTCGCGGTAGGGGCCGAGGATGTTGGCGTGGTGCTCGGGGGATTCGAGCCAGGCGGTGAAGATCGTCCGCACGTTGGAGTCGGTGCCGGTCCCCCAGGCGATGTTCTCGGCCGTCCTCCAACACCCCTTCAGGTAGCCGTAGCGGTGGTCCCAGAAGGTGAAGGGACGGCCGCACGCTTCGTGGCTGAATTCGTCGCAGTTGATCATGTCGTTCGACTTCTGTTCGGCCGCCCGGCCGAGCTGGCGCGAGCCGGCCAGGGGGCGCAGGCCGTTGGCGGCGCGCGCGTAATTGGTCATGCAGAGCATCACTTCCGCCTGTTCGGCGGCCGCGAGTTCGGGGTCCGTCTGGTTCGGGCAGGTTTCCAACGGGGCGACTTCGGTGCCCGGAAAGATGCGGGCGCCGGCCCCGGGCGCGAAGCCGAGGGCGGCGATGACGACGGTCAGGAAAAGGAGGACCGGGAGGGCTTTCTTCATCCCTCCTCAGGTCGGCTCTACGTAACGGCTTGTAAGAAGGACGGCGTACCCTTGGACCTAGAGACGAAAGGAGAATGGACGTTATGGCCACGAAAGTGGAGAAAACTGATGAGCAGTGGCGCCAGGAGTTGACCCCCGAGCAGTACGAGGTCACCCGCCGCGCCGCCACCGAGCGCGCCTTCAGCGGTCCCTTCTGGGACAACCACGCCGAGGGCTCCTACGACTGCGTCTGTTGCGGCACCGAGCTGTTCGACTCCGACACCAAGTTCGACTCCGGCACCGGCTGGCCCAGCTTCACCGAGCCGAAGAACCTCGAGCACGTCGAACTACGCCCGGACAACAGCCTCTTCATGCGCCGCACCGAGGTCGTCTGCAAGAACTGCGACGCCCACCTGGGGCACGTCTTCGAGGACGGTCCGGTCGAGGCAGGCGGGATGCGCTACTGCATCAACGGCTGCGCGCTGGACTTCAAGCCGTCCCCCCAGCCCCGAGATAGCTGAACTTGACGGCCAGCGCGACCGCCTCGGTCCGGGTATCCACCTCGAGCTTGGCGATCGCGTTGCGCACGTGGGTGTGAACGGTCGCCGGGCTCAGCTGTAGCCGCTCGGCGATCTCTTTCACCCGCAACCCCTCGGCCAGCAGCTCGAGGATCTGCCGCTCGCGCGGCGAGAGCTCGAGCAGTTTCTCGACCTCCGACGGCTTGCCGCCGGCGAAGTCGCCGCCCAGGAAGGTGCCGCCGCCGGTCACCGCTTTGACCGCTTTGGCGATGTCCTCGGCGGGCGCCGACTTCAGCACGTAGCCGCTCGCCCCGGCGCGCAGCGCCAGCGCCAGTAGGTCGGGCTGGGCGTGGGCGGTGAAGATGATGACCTTGGTGCGCGGGCGCACCTTCAGCACCTCGCGGGTCGCCTCGATGCCGTCGCGCTTCGGCAGCTCGACGTCGATGATCAGGACGTCGGGCTCCAGCTCTTTCACCACGTCGACGACGTCGCGGCCGTTGCCGGCCTCGCCGACGATCTCGACGACGCTCGAATCCGACATCCGCGCCTTGATCGCCTCGCGGACGATCTCGTGGTCGTCGCAGAGGACGACGCGCCGCGACTCTCTCACCCCGGTGCTCATGCCGCCGGGATTCTGTCAGGAGCGCCGTAACGATGCAAAGAACTGGGTAGCGAAAAACTCCCGTCCGCTTCTTGTCGATTCTCGATCAAGGCGATGATGGTCCTTCCTACGGCAGTTGCGGTCCCGTTCAGAGTATGCACCGCCTCCGGTGATTCGCCATCGCCGGGCCGATACCTACAACCCAGCCTACGTGCCTGGTAGTCCGTGGTGTTCGAGCAGGAGGTCAGCTCGCGGTAACGACCCTGCGAGGGAATCCAGGCCTCGCAGTCGTACTTCTTCGCGGCGGGGGCGCCAAGATCGCCGACCGGGATGTTGACCACCCGGTAGGGAATCTCCAGCGCGCCGAGGATCCGCTCCTCGATCGACAGCAGCCGCTCGTGCTCGGCCTTCGACTCCGACGGTTCGACGAACGAGAACATCTCCACCTTGTCGAATTGGTGGACGCGGAAGATCCCGCGGGTGTCGCGGCCGGCGGCGCCCGCCTCGCGGCGGAAGCAGGTCGAGAAGGCGCAGTAGCGCAGCGGCAGCTGGTCGGCTTCGAGGATCTGGCCGGCGTGCAGGCCCGCCAACGCGACCTCGGAGGTACCGGTGAGGAAGAGGCCGTCCTTCTCGATCTCGTAGATCTGCTCACGCGCCTCGGGGAGGAAGCCGGTCCCCTCGAGCGCCTCTTCGCGGACCAGCACCGGAGGCACCACCGGCTCGTGGCCCTCGCCGCGGGCGAGGTCGATGACGAAGCGGACCAACGCCAGCTCGAGCAACACCAGGTCCCCCTTCAGGTAGGCGAAGCGCGAGCCCGAGAGCCGCGCCGCCGTCTCCATGTCGATCAGGCCGAGCTCGGTGCCGATCTCCAGGTGGTCGCGCGGCTCGAAGTCGAAGCTCGGCGGCTCGCCGACCTCGCGCAGCACCACCGCGTCCTCCTCGGCCATCCCGTCGGGAGCGTCGTCGTCGGGGATGTTCGGCACCGACAGGGTCAGCTCGCGCAGCGCCCCTTCGATCGCTTCCAACTCCTCTTTGCCGGCGTCGATCGTCTCGCGCAGCCGGCCGACCGCGGCGATCTCCGCCTCGGCGTCGCCGCCCTCGCGTTTGATCTCGCCGATCTGCTTCGAGGCGGCGTTGCGCTCGGCCTGGGCGTCCTCGACCTGGGGCAGCAGCTCACGCCGGCGTGCGTCGAGGGCGAGCAGCTCGTCGACCGCATCGCCCGCGCCGCGGCGGGCCAGAGCCGCCTTGACCCGCTCGGGGTCGGAGCGGAGCAGCTTCAGGTCGAGCATCGCCCGAGCTCTACGGAGCGGCTGGGCCGGTTTCCTCGCCGGGGCGAGGCGATTCTTCGGCGTCGACGCCGGCGTACTTGGCGACGAACTTCGCCACCTGTTCGGCTTCTTTGCCGACGACGATGTTCTGCGGCATGATCGCGCCCGAGAAACCGCCGTTGCGGATCGCGAAAAGGACGTCTTCTTCGCTCTCTTCGCGCTGGTCCAGGTTCGGTCCCTGGGTCCGCTCGCCGCGGTTGCCGCTGCCCTGCGTACCCGCCGCGGTCAGCGTGTGGCAGCCCGAGCAATGCTGCGCAAAGAGGACCGCCCCGTTGTAGTCGGGGTTGTCCTGCTTGAGGGCAAGGCCCTGTTCGCCGTACCCACAGGCAGAGATGCCGAGGGCGCCGGCGATCACCGCGGCTATCAGGATCATTCCTTTCGGACGCACGCGGCGCGGATCATATTGTTTGGCGCCGATCTGGACCTTCTGACGATGCCCCTTCCCTCCCCAGACCGCTTCCGATCCGCGATGGCAAGGCTCCCGACCGGGGTGACGATCGTCGCGACCAGCGGCGAGGACGGCCCGGCGGGGGCCACCGTCAACGCCGTTTCCTCGCTCTCGATCGAGCCGATGCTGATGCTCGCCTGCCTCGATCGCGGCTCCCGCACCCTGCTCGCCGCCCAGGCCGCCGACCGCTTCTCGATCAGCGTCCTCCACGACGGTCAGGAGCAGGTCGCCCGCTCCTTCGCCACCAAGGCGCCGATCGCCGAGAAGTGGGCGGGCGTCGCCTGGAGCGAGCGCGACGGGCTGCCGGCGATCGACGACGCCCTGCTCTGGGTCGCCTGCGACCTCGAGGACGTGATCGCGGCGGGCGACCACGTGATCCTCACCGGCGCGGTCACCGACCTGGAGACCTCGGCGGGCACGCCGCTCGTCTTCTTCGGCGGCGAGTACCGGCCGCTGAGCTAAGGACGAGCGCGGCGCTCAGCCGACCGGCGCGTGGCAGACGGCCTCGACGTTGTTGCCGTCGGGGTCGAGCACGAACGCCGCGTAGTAGGAGGCGTGGTACAGCGGGCGCGGGCCGGGGGCGCCGTTGTCGGTCCCGCCCGCGGCGAGGCCGGCGGCGTGGAAGGTATCGACCGCGTCGTGGTCGGCGGCCTGGAAGGCGAGGTGGACGCCATGCACGGTCGGGCGGCCGCGGGCGTGGAGCCAGAACCACGGCTTGCCCTCGCTGCCGAAGCCCGCCATCTGGGGCATCGGCTCCATCACCAGCTCGAGCCCGAGCGGCGCGAGCGCCAACTCATAGAAGGCGCGCGAGCGGTCGAAGTCGCCTACCTCGATGCCGACGTGGTCGAGCACGCCGCCAGGCTATCGCTGCAGCCCGGCGAGGGTGAGGAGGCGCGGCACGTAGAAATCGGCGACCTGGTCGAGCCCGAGCGGCCCCTCCGGCCGGTACCACTGCCAGACGCTGTTGTAGGCGCCGATCACCGCGCGGGTCAGCAGGTCGGCGTCGACCGTCGGGATCGCCCCCTCGCTCATCCCGGCGACGAGCAGGTCGCGCCAACCCGCCTCGTACTCCTTCATCAGGCCGTAGGCGCGCACCCGCGTGGACTCCTCGCGCGGCGAGGGGCGCTGGTGGCGCACCAGGCCCTGCTCGGCGGCCAGCAGGCGAGCCCGCCGCGCCTCGCGGTCGCTGAGCGCGAAGCTGCCCCGCACCACGGCGGGGAAGGCGGCGGTGAAGTCGCCCTGGTTCAGCCGCCGGAACTCGACCAGGGCGCCCTCGAGCGCTTCGACGATGATCCCGAAGAGGCAGTGCTGCTTCGATTCGAAGTAGTGGTAGAGGGCGGTCGGTCCAAGCCCGACGGCCGAGGCGACGTCAGCCCATTTGGTGTCTTCGTAGCCGTTCTCGCCGAAGAATTCCGTCGCGACGGCGACGATCTCGGCGCGCTTGTTGCGTGGCGACGGCCGCGGCTCCGTTCGTTCGTCCGCCCCTTTGCCGGGCATCTCCCCGCCCTCCTCGCCTCGATTACCGATCAGTGTTCGCCTCTCAGGACGCGCGCAACCCTACACGGGAATGTGTTGGGTTTTCGTTGTTCACGAGGAGGGCACACGGCGCGCGCCCGGCCGTGGGACAATCGCCAGGTGAGCGCCGCCGAGACCCCGCCTGCTCCCTCCGCGAAACGCTTTCAGGAGCCCGGCTGGTTCACCCGCAACGTCTTCAACCGGGCCGTCAGCGGCCTGATGGCGCTCGGGGTCAGCATCTACGGCTCCCGCGTCCTCGAAGTCAAAGGCCGCAAATCGGGCCGGTGGCGCTCGACGCCCGTCAACCTGCTCGAGCTCGAGGGCGCCCGCTACCTGGTTTCCCCCCGCGGCCACACCGAGTGGGTCCGCAACATGCGGGTCTCCGACGGCGGCCGCCTGCGCCTGGGACGGAAGACCGAAGACTTCAAGGCGACCGAGGTCATCGCCGAGCCCGCCGTCCCGATCCTCCGCGCCTACCTGAAGAAGTGGAAGTGGGAGGTCGGCACCTTCTTCGGCGGCGTCGGCCCGGACTCGACCGACGCCGAGCTCCTCGCGATCGCACCCGACCACCCGGTCTTCCGCATCGACGACTGACCCGGCGCGCCCGCGGCCGGGCCGCCTTCCGTGGTTGGAAATCCTCGCTATACGAGGAAAACCAACCACGGAAGCGCACGGGTCATTCCATGACCCCCCACTTCGCGCCTTTGTTCGCGCCGATCAGTTCGTTGTGCATTGCGCCTTTGGTCGAGACGGATTGCGTGCCGACCTTCAGGCCACCTTCCGGATCGATCGTCGACTGCACTTGCGGGTCAAACTTGAGCATCCAGTCGGGCGTCACCGACCCTGTCGGATTTGTCGTTTCACCGACCAGGCTGCCTTGAAACGCGTATTTGCCTGCCAGCGCGCATCCCGTCAGGCCTACGCTGAAGAAGACGGGTCCTTCCGCCGGTTCGAGCTTGTCGTAGACGGAAAGCGGCGACGTGCTCATAAAGACCTGGCCTTTGAGCGCTTTGGTGGTGAACGTTCCACCTTCGACCGCACAGCCTTCGGGTTTCGTGACCGAGACTTTCGTGAACGTCAGCTTCAGTTTGCTTTTCCCGGCGCCGAAGACCGTGCATTCGCCGGCGCCGGAACAGCTCAAGCCTTCGGCCACGATATCGACGGTCGACCCGGCGATTTTCGTTTCGAAGTCCCAGGTTTCCAGCGGGTTGACGAACGCGTCAATCGTTTCGGAAGACAGCACTTCTTCTGCTTCACCGACTGTCCACGCCAGCGTCGCCTGCGCTGCCGTCGCCGCGACCGCGCCGAAGGCCACGCAGATGGCCAGTGCGACCGCCAATTTCTTGATTCGCATCTTGATCTCTCCCTCTTTGTCCTCTTTGTCGAGCCGATCGGTCCGACCGAGGAGAGTTTGATCAAGATCTCTGAATGATCAAGACCCTTGGCGTCAGATCCCGCTGGTCGTGGCGGCGCGGACGGCGAGGAAGAAGATGACGATGCAGCTGACGGCCATGATGCCCATCTCGCGGCGGACGATCTGCATCGCGATCGACTCTTGGGCCTCGGGAGGGAAGGATTCGATGTCGAGCTCGCCGAGCTCCCGCTGGGCGGCGCCGAGGCGGGCGCCCTCGGCGATGAAGGAGATCACCAGCGGCAGGATGCCGTAGAGGTAGTGGAGGTTTTCCTTCGCCGAGTGGCCGCTGACCAAGAGGAGGCCGCCGAGAGCGGCCTGCACGAAGACGGCGACCTGAGCAAACCGCAGCAGGTACCAGAACGGCACCGATGGGCGGACTTTGAACCAGGCCCAACCGCCGATCACGCCGGCGGCCAGGTTGAGCAGGATGACCAGGCATCCGACCGCGATGTGTAGGCCAACCATTTTGCCCTAAATCCTCCTGAAAGGGTCGGGATTCCGCTTGCTGATGCGGAAAATCACTATGTAGCAAGTTGTCACAATGTGCTTGTATAAAGCACGGCTAAGGGTTACCGCCGGGCCGCGACGGGCCGTCCCGGGCCCAAGATCCGAGACATCACACCACTTCGTGCTCAAGACCTACTTCCCGATCCTCGTCTTCGCGGTGCTGGGCCTCACCGTGGGCGGCGTCTTCGCTTTCCTCAACCACATCATCGGGCCGAAGAAGCCGACCCGCCCGACCGACGCGAGCCGCCGCCGGCAGGAGCCCTACGAGTCGGGCATCCCGGTCGCGCCGGTGAAGAACTTCCGCTTCGGCGTCAGCTTCTACCTGATCGCGATGCTCTTCATCCTCTTCGACATCGAGGTCGTCTTCCTCTACCCCGTCGGGGTGATCATGCGGGGCGCCTCGAGCGTCTTCGTGCTCGGCGAGCTGATCACCTTCGTCGTCCTGCTGATGCTCGCCTTCGTCTACGTCTGGCGGAAGGGAGCCCTCGATTGGAGGTAGAGCGCCGCAGCCTGGAGAGCCGACAGGCCTCCGCCCGCGACATGCTCCGCGGCGACCTCGAGGGCGAGGACCTCGAGCGCTACGTCGAAGAGCGGGTCGTCACCACGACTTTCGAGAAGATGCTGAACCTGGCGCGGGCCAACTCGATCTTCCCGCTCACCTTCGGCCTCGCCTGCTGCGCGATCGAGGCGCCGATCTCGATCGTCACCGCCCGCTACGACCTCGCCCGCTTCGGCGCCGAGGCCCTGCGCGCCTCCCCGCGCCAGGCCGACCTGATCATCCTGTCGGGCCGCGTCTCGATCAAGATGGCGCCGGTCGTCCGCCGCCTCTACGACCAGATGCTGGAGCCGAAGTGGGCGATCTCGATGGGCGCCTGCTCCTCCTCCGGCGGCATGTTCGCCAACTACGCCGTCGTCCAGGGCGCCGACAAGTTCATGCCGATCGACATGCACATCCCCGGCTGCCCGCCGCGGCCGGAGGCGGTCATGTACGGC
>DASXMH010000151.1:0-53676 GCA_036495785.1 Solirubrobacterales bacterium | reverse complement strand
CTCGTAGACCATCTCCTCGTCTAGCTCGCCGACCCGCCGGCCGTCCGGCAGGTGGACGCCGTAGAGGCCGCGGTCGGGGATCGTCCCGGCGTTGGTGACGACCAGCTGCCGCGACCCTTTGCGGCCGTGCATCGTCCCCTCCATCCGGTCCCAGACGATCCGCGGGCGCAGGTCGGCGAAGCGGTCGGAGTGGTAGCGGCCGTCGAGCATGTCGAGGACGTTCTCGAGCTGCTCGCGGGAGAGGTCGTGGAAGGACTCGGTCGCGGTGACGACCCGCTCGACCTCGTCGACCTCCCACTCGTCGAGCGCCGCCATCGAGACCAGGTGCTGGGCAAGCACGTCGAGCGGGTTCTGCGGTATCACCGTCTCCTCGATCTCTCCCTCGCGCATCCGCCGCGCAACGACCGCGCACTCGAGCAGGTCGCCGCGGTATTTGGGGAAGATCCGGCCTTTGGAGGTCTCGCCGATCCCGTGCCCGGCGCGCCCGATCCGCTGCAGCCCGCGGGTCACCGACTTCGGCGACTCGACCTGGATGACCAGGTCGACCGCGCCCATGTCGATCCCCAGCTCCAGCGAGGAGGTCGCCACGAGGCAAGGCAGCTCCCCCGACTTCAGCATCTCCTCGACCAGCGTCCGCTCCTCGTGCGACAGCGACCCATGGTGCGCGCGAGCGATCTCCACGGGCACGCCCGTGACCCCCGCATGCCCGGCGTGCTCGGTGGCAGGAAGCTCTGATTCTCCTTCCCCGTTCGCGAGCTCATTCAGGCGCTTGGCGAGGCGCTCGGCGGCGCGGCGGTTGTTGACGAAGATGATCGTCGAGGTGTGCGTCTGGACCAGCCGCAGCAGCTCCGGATAAATCGCCGGCCAGATCGACCGCACGTGAGCGCTCGGCTCGACTTCTGACGGCTGCGCCGTCCCGTTCTCGCTCGGATACGCGGGAGCGCCGGGGTCGGCCATGTCCTCGACCGGCACCACGATCTCCAGATCGAGCGGCTTCCTCCGCCCCGCATCGACGATCTTGCACTGCCGCTTCGGCCCGACCAGGAACTGAGCAATCCGCTCCAACGGCCTTTGCGTCGCCGACAACCCGATCCTCTGAATCCCGCGACTTGCCGCCATCCGATCCGCTGCGGCGATCCGGGCGCGATCGCCTGAAGGTCTCTCCTGGCCGAAGGTGCGGACGAGATGATCGAGGCGCTCAAGGGTCAGCGCCAGATGCGACCCCCGCTTCGTCTGCGCGACGGCGTGGATCTCGTCGACGATCACGGCCTCGACGCCGGTGAGAATCTCCCGAACGCTGCTGCTCATCATCAGGTAGAGCGACTCCGGCGTGGTGATCAGGATGTCGGGCGGCGTTTTCGCCATCGCCCGGCGGTCTTTCTGGGAGGTGTCACCGGTCCGGAGGCCGACCGAGATGTCGGCGCCGATGCCGCGGAGCGGGGCGCGGAGGTTACGCTCGATGTCGTAGGAGAGCGCTTTGAGGGGCGAGATGTAGACCAGCTTCACGCCCGTCCCCAGATCCGGCTCGCGGGCGAGCTTGTCGATCCCCCAAAGGAAGCTGGCGAGGGTCTTGCCGGAACCGGTCGGGGCGCAGATCAGCGCGTTGTCGCCGCCGGAGATCGCCGCCCAGCCGCCCGCCTGGGCGGGCGTCGGGCCCTCGAAGGAGGCCTCGAACCAGCGTCTGGTCGCCGCCGAGAACGGCGCCAGGGGGTCAGAGTCCGTGCGTGGTTTCGATCGAGTCGCCAACCCATCGATCTTACGCACCTCTCCGGGCCGGCTCGTGTGCTGATGGGACTCGTTACGGGGTGCCGCCGGTGAACTTGACGAATTCGGTCCAGGACTTCTTCGGCACGAAGCCTTTCTTGAAGAGGCCCGAGCCGTTGCAGAAATTGCAGGTTTCCGCGGCGTCGTCGACCGAGAACCAGTAGACGTGCTGGAGGCGGTATTTGGTCGCGTCCGCTTTCAGCAGGGTGAAGGCGCCTTTGAGTTCGCGCGCCTGCCCCGCGGCACCGACCGCGAACACGTTGGACGGGCCCTGCGGCGGTTCGGAGCTCCAGCCGAGCTCGGTGATCCAGAGGCCCTTGGCGCCGTCGCCCTCGCGGGTCATGACGCCGCGGAGTTCTTCGATCTCCGCCGGCAGCTGGCGGTAGCGCGCCACGTAGGGGTGCAGCGCGACGCCCTGGAAGCGCGATTTGATCCCCGGGTTCGTCTTGTACATCTGTTCGAGGAAGTAGGAGCCGAAGTAGTTGGGGCTGGTCGGGTGGAGGACCTTTTTGCCCTTCAGCAGGCGCGCCCCGGCCGGCTTCGCGAAGAGGCCGGCGAGGATCACCTGGGCGCTCGGGTCGGCCGACTTGATCGCCGCCGAGGAGATCTTCACCAGCTTCCCGTATTCGGCCGGGTTCGGCCGCGCGACGAAGTACTTGAAGTTCGGCTCGTTCCAGATCTGCCAGGTGTTGATCGGTTTGTCCAGGACCAGCGGGTTTTCGCTCCAGAAGGTGCCGCCCGGCCCGTAGCGGGCGACCGCCGCTTTGAGGAACGAGGTCCAGGCCGTCGCCGCGCTGCCGGTGGCCGGCAGGTGGGCGGGCGCCTTGGCGCCGCCGGCGCCCGGCACGGTCGCGTTCGGCACCGCCCAGGTCGGCGTGCCGATCACGAATGGCAGCAGTTCGATGCCGCTTTTCGCGGCCCGTTCGACGATCGGGTCAAATGAGGACCATTCGAGCGCGGCGCCGCGCTGGGGCTGCACCGCGCCCCAGATCATCGCCACCCGCATGCTCTTCACGCCGCCCTGCTTGAGGGTGTTGAACTGTTCCTGGCTGAGCGTCGACTGCGGCACCACGCCGAAGAATTTGGCGGGGAGTGCCGCGGCGCTCGCGGCGAAGACGCCGAGCGCGAGGACGACGGCCAACGCGGCCGTCAGGGCGCGCGCCTTCCTGTTGGCTTGAAGCATCGATCCCTCCATGGGGTTGTTGTCTAGCTCGCGTTGGACGAGGAGACGCGACCGTCGGAGCCGCCCTGCGACTTGCGCTGGCGGTAGAGCACCACGCCGATCGAGATCGCCGCGAGGACCGCGACCGCGATCAGGATCGGCACGACGGGCGAGGACCCGCCGCCACCGCTGTGCGAGGCGTTCGTCCCAGACTGCGTCTGCGGAACTTCCTTCGCCCCGGAGATGCTGCCTTCCGGCTTACCGCCGCCACCGCCGGAGTTGGGCGGATTGCCACCGCCGCCACCGCCCGTGGGAGGATTGCCTTCCCCTTTGTTCGAAGAACCTTCCCCTGACGCCTTGTTCCCTTCAGCCGACCCGTTTTCCGTTTCGGATTCACCCGTGCCGACGCCGCCGGTTTTGGCAGCGGAACCTTTGGCCGGAGGACTGTTAGGGGTCTTGTGATGGGTGGCAGGCTTTTCCGTCGAATGGTGCGTCGTCGTCGACGGTGCGCTTTCAACGCTCGGGATTTCCGGCGTGTAGACGGCTCCGCCCGAGTTCTGTTCCGCGTGAGCCAACACGGGAAATAGAGCCAATGCCAGCAGAGCGAGCACTGACGGAAGCAAGAAGAAGGAGCGGGCCGAGCTATGGGCCTGGCGGCGGGGGGCACCTTGCATTCCGGAGGAGGTTAGAGGAATCGGCGGCGTTCCTCGGTCCGATCGCCCTGATCGGGGGTCTTGCCCTCTCCGGCGGAGGCTTCTCGGTGGCCTCCCGACATATCGCCGGACTGATCGTCTGGCTGATCGTCGTAGGCCTGCTGGCGCTCGGTGTGGCGGGGCGGTCACTGCTTGCGAAGCCGTTTTATTGGGCTTCGGGGCTGCTCCTGGGCTTTGCAATTTGGTCTGCAATCTCATCTCTCTGGTCCGGTTCTGTCGAGTTGAGCGTCACCGAGGCCGATCGCGTGCTCGTTTACCTCGGGGTCTTCCTTGCCGCGTTCCTGCTCGCCCAAACCAACCAAAGGCGCCAACGTTTCGGTGAAGGGATCGCGATCGCCTTGGCCTTATTGGCGATCCTCGCCCTGTCGACGCGCCTCCTGCCGCACGTCTTCAACCTCTCTTTCGAAGAAACCCACGGCTCGCGCCTCCAGTACCCGCTCGGCTACTGGAACGCCGACTCGATCGTCTTCTCCTTCGCCGCCGCCCTGCTGCTGTGGATGAGCCGGCGCTCGCTGAGCCGCGCCCTGCGCTGGTTCTCGGTCGGCGCCCTGCCCGCCGTCCTGCTCGCCCTCTACTTCACCCACTCCCGCGGCGGCGTCCTCACCCTGATCCTCGGCGCCGGGACGCTGATCGTCCTCTCGCGCGACCGCCTCTGGTACCTGGCGACGCTCCTGATCGCCGCGGCGCTGACGATGCCCGCCCTCCTCGCCGCCCACTCCTACACCGAACTCGCCAACAACTTCGACTTCCCCCCGATCGTCGGCCAGGGACTGAAAGACGGCGGCATCCTGCTGCTCGGGATCGCGGTCACGCTGCTCGCCTTCTGGTGGATGCGGCGGCTGGAGATGGGCGGCTCGCCGGCGGTCAAGCGGGCGCTGGCGATCTCCCGCGACCGCCGCGTGCTCGGCGGGATCGCGATCGCGGGCCTCGTCCTCGCGATCGTCGCCGGGATCCTCTACGGCGAGAGCGCCTGGGACAAGTTCACCAGCGCCGACCTCGGCACCCCCTCGGGCCTCACGGAAGCCTCGAGCCGCGGCCGCATCCAGTTCTGGGACGTCGCCCTCGAAGCCTTCGGCGAAAAGCCGATCGTCGGCCACGGCGCCGGCACCTACCAGTTCGCCTGGGACCAGCTCCGCACCCTGCCGATGGCCAACACCCAGGCGCACTCGCTCTACCTGCAGGCGCTCGACGAGCTGGGGATCGTCGGCGGGGTGCTCATCCTCGGGCTGGTCCTCTACCTGCTCTGGGTCGGCTTCTCCGCCTGGCGCGCCGCGGGCGGGCGCGAGCGCGAGCTCTACGCCGCCCTGCTCGGGATCAGCCTCGCCTTCGCGGTCGGGGTCGCCTACGACTGGTTCTGGCAGCTGGCGGTGATCGGCTCGGTCTTCTTCATGGCGACCGGGGCGCTGGTCGCGGCGCGCTGCGGGCAGCTCTGGAACGCCCGCGCCGCGGCCCGGGCGCGTCAAGGCATCAATCCGGAGGAAAACGTCGAAAGTCGGCGCTTCGGCCTCACGATCGCCGGATTGGCCATAGCCTGGTTGACCATGCTCGCTCTCACCGGCCCCCTGCTGGTCGACCACGAGATCCACGAGTCGAACGCCGCGATCGCCGCCGCCAACGCCGTATCCGAGCCGGCCGTCGCGACGCAGGAATTCGAAAGCGCGGTCGACCACGCCGAAACGGCGCGCTCGATCGAGCCCTGGGCGGCGACCCCCTACCTGCAGCTCGGCCTGCTGGCGCAGGCGAAAGGCGAACTTCCACTGGCGATCGGCAGCTTCGAGCAGGCCATCGACCGCGAGGATCACAATTGGGTCCTCTACTACCTGCGGGCCAAGGCGGAGCACCAGGCAGGGCAGAACGAAGCCGCCCAGAACGACCTCAACGAAGCAAAACGTCTCAACCCACTCGAAACTTGCCTCACCGAAGGGTTTGAAGGTTGTGGATGACCCGCACGCCTGACACCGAGAAGATCGCCGCCGAACGCCGTGCCGCCTCCGCCCCGGAGCGTGGCCCCGCCGCGATCTCCTACCGGGCGGCGGACCGGCTCGGGCTGAGCGGGCCCGAGGGCTCGCGCCGGCGCGGCTCGCTGCTGCGCCGCCTGCTGGCGCTGGGCGACTGGACGGCGCTGATCGTCGCCCTCTGCGCGGTCACCGCCACGACCTCCTCGACCGACGTGGCCGACCTCTTCTGGGCGATCCTCTTCAGCCCGAGCTGGATCCTCGTGGTCAAGCTCCACGGCCTCTACGACCACGACCACCGCCGGATCCGCCACTCGACCCTCGACGAGGTGCCCTCGCTGGTCTCGGCGACGGTGCTGGGGACGCTGGTGCTGGACGGGCTTTTGGCGATCAGCCCGGTCGGGCCGCTCTCGCCGAAGAGCGCGATCGCGCTCGGGGTCGGCACGCTGATCGGCAGCTTCGTCCTGCGCGGGCTGCTGCGCTGGGTCTGGCATCGGGCGACGCCGCTGGCGCTCGGTCTGGTGATCGGCCCGCCCGCCACCGTCGACACCGTCGCCCGCCGCGTCGTCACCCACCCGGAGACGCGCCTCCACCTGGTCGGCTACCTCTCGGCGACCGAGGACCGGGACTCGGCCGAGCTGCCGCGGCTCGGCAGCCCCGCCGACATCTCCGAGGTGGCGCAGGCGACCGGGATCGAGCGGGTCGTGGTCACCGAACAGCAAATGAGCGAGCCCGCCGCCGAGCGGCTGATCGAGGAGTGCAAGGAGGCGGGCCTGGCGCTCACCTTCCTGCCCCAGCACTACGGCCTGCTGGGACCGGGGATCGAGCTGAACCGCCTCGCCGAGCTGCCGGTGCTCGACTTCCGCTTCTCCGACCCGCCGCGCTCGACCCAGGCGATGAAGCGGGTGATGGACGTCATCGTCTCCGGCCTCCTCCTGGTCCTCATCTCGCCGCTCCTGCTGATCGCCTCGATCGCGATCCTGATCGACTCCGGCCGGCCGGTGTTCTTCCGCCAGCGTCGCGCCGGCAAGGACGGCGAGCCCTTCACGATGATGAAGTTCCGCACCATGGACGCCGACGCCGAGGACCGGCTGGGCGAGTTGATCGACCTCTCGAAGCTCGACGAGCCGGCCTTCAAGATCCCCGACGACCCGCGCGTGACCGGCGTCGGCAAGCACCTGCGGCGGACCTCGATCGACGAGCTGCCGCAGCTGATCAACGTGCTGCGCGGCGAGATGTCGCTGGTCGGGCCGCGGCCCGAGGAGGAGGCGGTCGTCGCCCTCTACGACGAGCGCCAGCGCGGCCGCCTCGCGATCAAGCCCGGCCTGACCGGCCCGATGCAGGTCTATGGACGGAGCGACCTCACCTTCGAGGAGCGCCTGGCGATGGAGCGCGACTACCTCGACAACCTCTCGCTGCTGACCGACCTGCAGATCCTGATGCGGACGCCGCGGGCGATCGTGCGCGGCGAAGGCGCCTACTAGCTTCCGGCACATGCCATCCGGGGACCCGCCGGACCCAGTGCCCGACGCGGCGCTCGAGGTCGTGATCGTCAGCCACGGCGCCGAGGGACTGCTGCGGCGGTGCCTGGCGAGCCTGCGGGCGCACCCGCCGCGGAGCGCGACGATGCGGGTGACGGTGGTCGACAGCGGCAGCCCGGACGGGACGCCGGACATGGTCGAGCGCGAGTTCGGCGAGGTTCGCCTGGAGCGGCGCGGCAACATCGGCTTCTCGGCGGCCAACAACCTGGTGCTGAGGGAGAGTCGCGCCGGCGCGGTGCTGCTGCTGAACCCCGACACCGAGGTCCACGAGGGGACGCTCGACACCTCCCTCGCCCGGCTGTCCTCCGACCCGTCGATCGGCATGGTCGGGGCGAAGCTGGTCCGCGAGGACGGCGAGCTCGACCACGCCGCCAAACGCTCCTTCCCCACCCCGCTCGCGGCGCTCGCCCACTTCACCGGGATCGGCCGCGGCGAGGGCGCGGGCGCCTCGTTATCGCAGTACCGGGCGACCCACCTCGGTGAGGACGAACCGGGCGAGGTGGACGCGGTGAACGGCGCTTTCATGCTCTGCCGCGCGGAGGCGGTCGCCCAGGTCGGCCTGCTCGACGAGGGCTACTGGCTCTACATGGAGGACCTCGACTGGTGCCACCGCTTCTGGGACGCGGGCTGGAAGGTCTTCTACGAACCCAAGGCCACGGCACTCCATGTGAAGGGTGGATCGAGTGCGAGACGCCGCGCCCCGCGCCAGGAGATCGCCTTCCACCGCGGCATGGGCCGCTTCTACCGCCGCTTCGACGCCCCGGCCGCGAACCCGCTGCTGAACCTCGCCGTCTACCTCGGGATCGGCGCCAAGCTGGCGGTCAGCCTGGCGATCACCGCGCTGCGCGGCCGCGGCTAGAAGGAGTGCGGGGCCTGCGGGCGACGATCGCGCGCCGGCGCCTGACGCGCTTGGTGAGTTGAGGGCGTCCTGGACCCCTCAACTCACCAAACGGCGCCGCCGCCGGCCGACCAGGAGAGCGGCGATGAGGACGAGGGCGCCGAGGACGATCGCGCCGATCGAGAGGTGGACGATGGTCGAGGTGGCGATGCTCCAGGCCGCCCGCGCCGCTTCGCGGTCGCCTTGGCGGGCCACCTGGTCGACCACCTCGTGGCCCGCGAGAGCGCGGGCAAGCAGCGCCAGCGCGCCGGTCGCGGCGAGCGCGATGCCGACGCCGAGGAAGGCGCGCGAGAGGCGACGGCGACCGAGGAGCAGGGCGAGGAGGTAGAGCGCGATCACCGCGATCACCGCCGGCACGGTCAGGTGGCGCACCACCCGCACCGCGTCCTGCGCGACTTCTAGCTCTTCGGCTTCCAGCACGTCGATCCGTGCCGCGCCGGGTGCGACCAGGCGGCCGAGGTCGGAGATGCCGAGTTCGCGTTCGAGCCCGTCGCGGCCGACCAGTTCGGCGAGTTGGCGCAGCGCCGGCGTCAGGTCGACGACCACCGAGTCTTCGCCGGCCGGCTCTTCTTCGTCGAGGACCCGCAGCAGGTCCCGGTGGCCGACCCGGTTGGCGCGCCGCCAGATCGCCTTGAACTGCGGCGTCGCCATCACTTCTTCGGCCAGCTCGACCTGCCGTCGCCGCAGCGGTGGGACCACCCGATCCGCGACTTGGCCCTGCCCGGCGTCGTCCAGGTGCTTTTCGGTTTCGTCGACCAGCTCTTCGCCGAGGAAGGTCGCGACCCGGTGGCGGACGTCGTGGCTTTCCAGCAGCCGGCCGCTCACCGAGACCCAGCTGTCGGTGTCGAGCAGCTCCCGGTTCGCCCAGATCGAGGCGATCGCAATGACCCCGACCAGCGCGGCCAGAACGAGGGCGACCGTGATCGCGACCGGATGGCTCTTCGGCGGGCGGTGATACACCGCCCGACACTTTCCCTATCCGCCGGGGCGGGCGGCGCGCACCCGCATTTCGTAGAACCTGAAGGTGAGGTGGTCGGCGCCGCCTTCGACGGCGAGGGTGCGCGCTTCGGGGATCGGTGAGAACGGGCCCGGTTCGACGATGCCCGGGGCGGCGCGCAGCAGAAGCCCGTCGACCGCCGTTTCCGGGACCAGCCGGAAGCGCGTTTCGCCGTTGACGACGGCGTGGCGCGAGGCGGCGTGGAAGAGGAAGGTCTGCACGCGTTCGAGCCCCGAGACGCCTGCCCCGTCGATTCGCCCGAAGACGACGGCGCCGGGGCGCGGGGCCGGCACGTCGACCGCTTCGCCCGCCGCCGCCTCGTCCGTCGCCACCGGGCGGGGGTCGCCGCAGCGGTCCGGCACCCGGCCGAGCACCTGCCAGCGTTCATCGGTGTAGAGCGGCGCGAAGTTGCAGAGCGCGGCGCGCGCCTGCTGCGGCGGGTCCCAGCCGAGGAAGCGGTCGTCGAGGTCGGGGCCGGGAAATTCGGGCTGCACCACCTGGGTGTTCTGGCGCAGCAGTCGTTCCGGCCCATCGGGGTCTTCGAGCGCTTCGGCGTTCAGCCGGTCGAGCGCCGGCGTGTAGGCGCTGTAATTCTGGAAGACCGGCTGCGGGCGCCAGTCGAGTTCGTAGGCCCAGGCGGCGCCGATCTCCCACGGTTCGACCGCCACCGTGTGGCCGCGCAGCGCCGCCAGCCCGCGCGGCGCGAGCCCGTAGGTCAGCTGCATCGCGGCGCGCCCGTTGGAGGTGATCGTGGCGCGGCGTCCCGGGCTGAACAGGTTGCGGGCCCCTTCGAAGGCGAGCTTCACGTTCGACACCGGGTCGAAGCGCGTTTCGAGGCCGGACGGGCGGACCGGCAGGCTCGCCGCGAAGACGATCGCCGCGGCGACCAGCACCCAGCTCCGGCGCAGTCGGGTCGGGCCGCCGAGCCCGACCGCGACCCAGAGCACCGCGGCGTTGGCGAAGAGGACGGTCAGGTGGCCGGCGTCGATGCGGACGACGCCCTCCTTATAGATCGCGAAGGAGACGAGCGCGGCGATCACGACCGCCGCCCAGCGACCGAGCCGGTCGCGGCCGCCCGCCAGCCAGGCGGCGCCGACCAGGGCGAGGCTCGAGACGATCGCGGCGATCACCGCCGCCGTCACCTTCCACGGCGCGACATCGGTGCTCCGCAGCATCGCCGAGCTGTAGCCGGCCGAGATCTGGACCGTGTGCTGGACGAAGGCGGGGAGGTCGCCGAGGCTCTGGCCGGTGGCGAACCAGAGCGCCAGAACCTCGGCGGCGAAGAGGAGGAGGTAGGCGACGATCCGCCGCGTCCCGGCCCGCGCCCCGATCAGGGCGGCCAGGAGGACCACCGCGACCAGCGGCCCGGTCGAGAGTTTGACCAGCGCCGCGGGCGCCGCGAAGGTCGCGGCGCAGACGACAAAGGCGTCCAGCCGCCGCGGCGAGCGCTCCGCTTCGAGCAGCCAGAAGCAGGCGAAGACGGCGCTCAGCAGGGCGACCTCGAGCAGCGGCATCGGCAGCCAGGCGACGGCGACGAAGGCGACCACCATCGCCACGAGCAGCGGCATCGCCCGCCGCAGCGCCCAGACCAGGCCGATGCAGAAGAGGGCGAAGAGCACCGCCGCGTAGAGGAAGCTGATCACCCCGAGCCCGCCGAAGAAGACGAGCCTCGAGTTGAGGAAGCCGAGCGGCCCGTAGGTGAAGACCACTTCCTTGCCGAAGCGGAGGCCTTGGTCGACCGCCATCGCCAGCCCGGCGTTCCAACTCGGGTCGAGCCCGGGTCCGGGCGTCTGGAAGGCGACCCACCAACCCAGCAGGGCGACGATCAGGCCGCCCCAGACCGGGACCCGCTTCGCCCCATTCATGGAGCCGCAGGCTACAGACGGCAGATGAGCCGTCCGGCAACCCGGGTCCGAGATGGTTCCGTCGCAGCCCCTGCGGTGAGTTTCAAGATCCAGCCGGTGCGTTCGCACTTAACGACAAATAACGTCGCCAACTGCGAACGCACTCCGGGGGACTGAGCCGGAGCATGTGGACGGCACGCTGCGGGCGCGCTCGCGCTTTCAGGCGGGCGGGCGGAGGCCGTCGAGGGCGACGGCGACGAGGCGTTCGATCTGCTCGGGCTCGGTGCGGCGGAGGCCGGCGATGCCGCTGATCATCTTGGTGACGTCGGAGATGTCGACGTCGCCGCGGACCTCGCCCGCCGCCTGGGCGCGCTTCAGGAGGGGCTCGCCGGCGCCGTAGATGGCCCCGCCGCAGCCCTTGAAGACGGGGGCGTCACGGTCGAGGTAGGCGAACATCTCCTCGGCCAGGGCGCGCTTGGTGGCGGCGAAGGAGACGAACTCGCCGAGCCAGCCGGTAAGCGCCTCCCAGGGCGGCAGGTCGGCGTACTTGGCGGCGGCGGCGCAGATCTCTTCGACCCCGCCCAGGTAAGTCGCCTCGAGCAGGTCCTCGCGCCTCGGGAAGTGGCGGTAGAGGGTGCCGATGCCGACCCCGGCGCGCTTGCTGATCTCCTCCAGCGTCGCGGCGCTCCCCTCCTCGGCGAAGGCGTCGCGGGCCGCGGCGACCAGCTTGTCGTAGTTGCGGCGGGCGTCGGCGCGCTTCGGCCGGGCCGCGAAGGCGGTCAGGTCGGCGGTCGTGGTCTCGGGGGTCACGGACATCGATTTGCTCCTCGACAAAACAGAGGCAGCCTCCGTATAGTGCCTGGTGAAGCGGAGGCGTCCTCCAAATTACCCGGAGGATGGCTCCATTTTAACACCCCCCACCTCCCCCAAAGGATCTTTCCCCGCATGATCTCCCTGCTCCAGAGGCGGGCCGCTGCCCGCCGCACCCGCGCCGAGGCCGCGACCAACCCGGCGATGGTCCTCGCGATCATCCTCGGCTGTTACCTGATGGTGGTGCTCGACGCGTCGGTGGTCATCACCGCGCTCCCCGACCTCCGCACCGACCTCCACTTCTCCCCCGCCGGCCTCTCCTGGGTCCAGAACATCTACGCGCTCGCCTTCGGGGGGCTGCTGCTGCTGGGCGCGCGGATGGGTGATCTGCTCGGCCGCCGCCAGGTCTTCATCGGCGGCATCGCCGTCTTCACCGCCGCCTCGATGCTCGGCGGCCTCGCCCAGTCGGAGACCTGGCTGCTCGCCGCCCGCGCCGTGCAGGGCATCGGCGCCGCGATCGCCGCGCCCTCGACCCTGGCGCTCCTCACCGTCTCCTTCCCCGAGGGCTCCGAGCGCACCCGCGCGATCGCCCTCTACAGCGCCGTCGCCAGCGCCGGGGCCAGCATCGGCCTCGTCCTCGGCGGCATGCTGACCACCTGGATCTCCTGGCGCTGGAGCCTCTTCATCAACGTGCCGATCGGCGTCGTCCTCGTCTCCCTGGCGCCCCGCTACCTGCCCGAGACCGAGCGCCACACTGGCGAGTTCGACCTCGCGGGCGCGGCGACCTCGACGCTCGGCATGAGCGCCCTCGTCTACGGCCTCGTCCGGGCCGCCGAAACGAGCTGGGGAGACGCCGTCGCGCTCGGCTCGTTCGCCGCCGCCGCGGTGATGCTCGCCGCCTTCGTCAGGGTCGAGCGGCGGGCGCGCCAGCCGATCACGCCGCTGCGCCTCTTCGCCGGCCGCGAGCGCGTCGCCGCCTACGCGGGCCGCCTGCTGATGGTCGGCGGGATGTTCGGGATGTTCTTCTACCTGACCCAGTTCCTGCAGGGCGCCGAGGGCTACAGCGCGCTGAAGGCCGGGCTCGCCTTTCTGCCGGTGACGCTGACGATCTTCGCGATGGTGAAAGTGGTGCCGAGGCTGCTCGGCCGGGTCGGCCCGCGGCGGACCCTGATCGGCGGCCTCGTGCCGGCCCTGGTCGGCCTGCTGTGGCTGAGCCGGATCTCGACCACGACCGAGTACTGGACCGGGGTCGCGATCCCGATGCTGCTGATCGGCTCCGGCATGGGCCTCGCCTTCACGCCGCTGACCCAGGCGGCGATCGCCGGTGTCGACCACCGCGACGCGGGCGCCGCCTCGGGCCTGGTGAACGTCTTCCAGCAGGTCGGCTCCTCGCTCGGGATCGGCCTCCTCGTCACCGTCTTCGCGGCGGCGAGCGACTCGCCGGGCGGCGCGCAGGCGCTGACCGAAGGGGTGCCGACCACGATCGTCGTCTCGGCGGCCCTGATCGCCGTGGCCCTCGTCGTCGTCTTGGCGGTGATGCGGCCGCGGGCGGCGGCTAGCCCGTCGCCGATTCCCCAGGGCGCGGCAGCGGCCGGCGAGTGATCGCGGGCGAGCGCCCGCTGGTCGCGAAGATCCAGCGGGAGCGGCGGGTGAAGACGCCCGCCGCTTTCACCCGGTCGCGCTTGCGGACGAGGACGAAGCTGGTCAGCGCGCCGACCAGGGCGATCGCGTCGTCGCCGGGATCAGCGTCCCGACCTGCCCCAGCCCGCCTCCGGCCCTTGGTTGAGGCCGAAGAGCAGCGCCCCGACGGCGACCGCGAAGGTGACGACGCCGGGCAGGTCGAGCTCGCGCGAGGCGTCGGGGTCGGGCTCCAGTTCCGGCGTGGCGCGCAGGGTGAGGACGATCGCGATCGCCGCCAGCGGCACGTTGACGAGGAAGACGAGCCGCCAGTCGATCGAGGTCAGCACGCCGCCCAGCACCGGCCCGAGCGCGGCGAAGAACGCCGAGGCGCCCGCCAGGATGCCGAGCGCCGCACCCTTCTCCTCGTCGGGGTAGACGGCGCTGACGATCGCCAGCGCGGTCGGCATCATCAGCGCCGCCAGCGGCAGGATGTTCGCGGTCATCAGCCACTGCGACTGGCTGATCTGCGCGTGCAGCCCGAGGATCGCGTGCGGCGCGGCGAGCGGCACCGCGGTCTGGTCGACCAGGATCATCGAGCTCGACAGCGTCATCGCCGCCGGCGTGATCCGCATGTCCCGCCGCGAGGTCATCGTCGCGGCGGCGGCGGCCTACGTCAGCGGCAGGCGGTCACCAAGGCAGCGAATCGGCGATCTCCGCCAGCCGCGGCGCCGTCTTGTCGCGCGCCGAGAGCAGCGGCTCGGCAACCTGCCAGTCGACCCCGACCTCGGGGTCGTCCCAGGCGATCCCCGCCTCGGTGGCCGGGTCGTAATAAGAGGAGACGAGGTAGGCGACGTCGGCGACCTCGCTGAGCACCACGAACCCGTGCGCGAACCCGATCGGCACGAAGAGCTGGTGGTGCTTCTCGTCGTCCAGCACGTGCCCCTCCCACTGCCCGTAGGTCGCCGAGCCCCTGCGCAGGTCGACGGCGACGTCGAGGATCGCGCCGCGCGCGCAGCGCAGCAGCTTCGCCTGCCCGGGCTCGGTCTGGAAGTGCAGCCCGCGCAGCGTCCTCCGCGAGGAGCGCGAGTGGTTGTGCTGGACGAACTCGACATCGACCCCAAGCTCCGCCCAGCCCTCGCGGGCATACGTCTCGACGAAGAAGCCCCGCTCGTCGCCATGAACCTGGGGTTCGACCAGGACGAGTCCCTCGAGCTTCGTCTCGCCCCGCTCAGCCATCGCGCCGGCGATCGTAATGAATATGGTGCGGCCGATGCCGACGCCTCAGCTGTCGATCATGATCCCCGTCTACAACGAGCGGCCCACCGTGCGCTCGGCGATCGACCGGATCCGCGAGACCGACTACCCGGTCGACGAGGTCGAGCTGGTGGTCGTCAACGACGGGTCGACCGACGGCACCGACGAGATCCTTCGCGAGCTTGCCGCCGAGGACACCCGGATCAACCTGATCGAGCACGAGCGCAACTCAGGGAAGGGCGACGCGGTCCGTACCGCGATCCAAAACGCCAATGGGACCTACGCCGCGATCATGGATGCCGACCTCGAGTACGAACCCTCCGACATCGGCAAGCTGCTCGAACCAATCCTCGACGGCGAGGCCAAGGTCGTCTTCGGCTCGCGCGGGTTCGAGTCCCATTCGGCCTTCAACTTCTGGTTCGTGATGGGCAACAAGGGGGTCACGCTCGTCGCCAACCTGCTTTTCAACTGTTACCTGAGCGACATCATGACCTGTCACAAGGTGATGTCGACGGAGATCTGGCGCTCGCTTGAGCTCAAGTGCGACGGCTTCGATATCGAGCCTGAGATCGCCGGCAAGGTGCTCGCCCGCGGCCACCGGATCTACGAAGTGCCGGTGCGCTACCGGGCGCGCGGTCGCGAGGAAGGCAAGAAGCTGACCGCGCTCGACGGCCTGCGCGTGGTGCGCACCCTGGTCGAATGTCGCGCCGCGATGGCCCGCGCCTGATGCCGCGGACTACTCGGGCTTACGCGCCCGGGCGATGACGCTGAGGCCGATCGGCGGCCGCCAGCGCTTTTCGATCGGCTTCCAGAGCCTCAGCAGCGCTTCGTAGGCCTTCAGCGAACTGCTGGAGATCTCGGCGTCGGTGCCACGCCGGTTCTGCACCCACCAGCCGGGGATACCAAGCGCGTTGAAGGAATAGAGGTCGTCCACCTCGAGGCCGGCAAGCATGAGGCGCTCGCGCACGACAGCCTTCGTGTAGCGGCGGAAGTGCGCGTAGGACTTGTCGAGCGGGCCATAGAGGCGCGGGTTCGCCGGCACCAGGAGGTGCAATCGGCCGCCTGGCCTCAGTGCCGCCGCCATCGCGTTCAGCGCGCCCTGGTCGTCGCCGATGTGCTCGAGCACGTTCTGGCAGAGGATGAAGTCGATGGTCCCGTCCTGCCCTTCGAGGCTGGGCGCGCCGGGAAGTGCCTCGGCGAGCACGGTGACGCGCTCGTTGCCGGCGAACTCACGGTTCAGGTACTCGACGCACGGCTCCCATGGCTCCATCGCCAGCAGATGCTCGATCGGCTTCTCCAGCAGCAGCTCGCTGAAGGTGCCGATCCCGGCGCCGACCTCGAGTACGCGCCCCCGCACGTCGCCGTCGAACTGCTCGAACATCCACTCGGAGAGCCCGCGCGCCTCCTTCAGGTGCTCAAGGTCCCAGAGGACGTTCTCGGTCTCCAGCGTGGCGCTCATCCCAGCGCCTTGCCGTACTGCCGTTCGTAGTACTCCCGGTACTCGCCGGAGCGGATCGGGCCCCACCAGTCCTCGTTGTCGCGGTACCAGGCGACGGTTTTCTCGATCCCCTCGTCGAAGTGGACCTGGGCCTCCCAGCCGAGCTCGCGCTTCAGCTTCTCCGAGGAGAGCGAGTAGCGGCGGTCGTGGCCGGGGCGGTCGGTGACGTATTCGATCAGCGACTCGTCGCCGTCGACCAGGCCGATGACGCGCTTGACGACCTCGATGTTCTCGCACTCGTCGGGGCCGCCGACGTTGTAGGCCTCGCCCGCCTTGCCCTTGGCGAGAACGGTGTGGATGCCGCGACAGAAGTCCTCGACGTAGAGCCAGTTGCGGACCTGCTTGCCGTCGCCGTAGACCGGCAGCGAGTCGCCGTGCAGGGCGTTCAGCACCATCAGCGGGATCAGCTTCTCCGGGTACTGGCGCGGCCCGTAGTTGTTGGAGCCGCGGACGATCGAGGCGTCGAGGCCGTAGGTGTGGACGTGGGCGCTCACGAGCAGGTCACCCGCCGCCTTGGTCGCCGAGTAGGGCGAGGAGGGGTCGAGCGGCGAGGTCTCGGTGAAGGAGCCGGAGTCGATCGAGCCGTAGACCTCGTCGGTGGAGACCTGGACGTAGCGCTGGACGCCGAGCTCGCGGACCGCGTCGAGGAGCGTGCCGGTGCCGATCACGTGGGTCCGGGCAAATGCGTCCTGGTCGTCGATCGAGCGGTCGACGTGGGACTCGGCGGCGAAGTTGACGACCGCGTCGACGCCCTGCATCGCTTCGCGGACGATGGCCCGGTCCTCGATCGCGCCCTCGATCAGCGGCGTGCCCTCGGGCAGGTTCTCCGGCCGACCCGCGTAGGTCAGCTTGTCGAGAACGACGATGTCGTGCTCCTGCCCGGCGATGCGGACGTAGGTGGAGCCGATGAATCCGGCGGCGCCGGTGACCAGGAGCTTCATGGAGTGCGTTCCTCCCTCGTCGCTTGACGTCTAGTTCGTCTCGGACTCGCGCTGGGCGAGGTACCCGGCCACGCCATCGTGCCAGGACGGCAGCCGGATCGCGTGCTCGCGCTGGCTCTGCAAGGCGGAGAAGGCCGGGCGCGGGGCGGGGCGGCCGAGCATCTCGGTGGTGCCGGAGAGCACTTTGGTTTCCGTCTTCGCCTGCTCGAAGATCTCGCGGGCGAATTCGTACCAGGAGCATTTGCCCGCGGCGGCCATGTGGTGGATGCCGTACTCGATCCCCTCGATCAGCCGCGTGAGCCCGTAGGCGAGGTGCCAGGTGTAGGTGGGCGAGGTGACCTGGTCGCGGACGACGAGCACCTCGTTGGTCGATTCGGCGAGCCGCAGCATCGTGTCGACGAAGTTGCCGCCGTTGATGCCGAAGAGGCCGGCGGAGCGGACGATGAAGTGGCGTTTGTTGGCGGCAGCCGTCGCCTCCTCGCCGGCCAGCTTGGTGCGTCCGTAGGCGGACTGCGGCGCCGGCTGGTCGCTCTCCACATAGGGCGACCCCTTCCGCCCGTCGAAGACGTAGTCGGTGCTGACGAAGACGACCGCGGCGCCGACCTCCCGCGCGCCCGCCGCGACGTTCCCCGCCCCGGTCCCGTTGACCGCGAACGCGGCCTCCTCCGCGGTCTCGGCCCCGTCGACGTCGGTCCAGGCAGTGCAGTTGATGACGATGTCGGGCCGCTCCAGGTCCATCCGCCTGCGCACCTGATCGGCGTCGGTGACGTCCATCTCGGCCCGTCCGAACCCGACCACGTCGTGCCCGGCATTGGTTGCCGCGAGCACCATGTCGCGCCCGAGCATCCCGGCGGCCCCCGCGACCATCACCTTCATCGATTTTCCCCCGCGTTCGGCTTCATCTTCAACGGCCGCAACAGGCTATTGCCCTGAAAGGTGCGCCGCAGCCCGGCCGGGCCGCTCAATCGTCGGACCCCTCCAAGCCGGTCAGCTCGGCGATGTCGCGGAGGTCTTGTGGGCGTCCGACGGCCCGCTTCATCGCGATCATGTCGTCTAGGGAGGCGATCCGAACCGGCGTGCCGCGGACCTCGACCTCCACCGCCCGCTTTCGCAGGTCTTCGTAGGGCGGTGCGCCGATGGCTCCATTGAGCACGTCGAGGTCGCCGGCGGCGGTCGGCAGCTTGAGGATCTCCGCACGGGCGAGGTCGAAGCTGTCGCGGGGGTCGAGATCGCGAAACTTCGAGTCGACTGCCGAGTCGGGCGCGCCGAGCTCGTCGAGCGCCGCGGCGAGCCGCTCGTAGTTCGACTCCTCCGGCTCCGGGATGATGTCGACGTCGAGGGTCAGGCGCCGAGACCCGTGGGCGTTCGCCGCGATCCCGCCGATCGCCACGTAGTCGACGCGGTGGCGGTGCAGCGCCGCGAAGATCTCCTGTGGTGAGAAGCTCTGCTCGCTCACGGCGTTTTGGCCGTGCCGCGGAGCTCTCCGGCGAACGCGGCGGCGTCGAACGCTCGTTCGAGCCGCTCGGACATCGGCCGCGCGCGGTGGATCTCGCGCCACGTCCGGTCGTCCTCGTCGCCGGCACGCTCGACCTGCATGCTGAGCCTCTCCCCCATTACCATCAGCAGCCGTTCGAGAGACGCGACCGACGGCGATACCTCGCCTTTCTCGACGCGCGAAATCCAGGCCTGACTGGCGCCCGCCCGGAGGGCGAGGCGGCGCTGCCACAGTCCGTGTCGGCGCCGTGCATCTCGGAGCAGCTCACCGGGCGTCACGACTCAATGATATCCGATCGAGCATCAGCCTGCCCAAATGTCCTGGTCGCAGCATCCGGCGTCCGAGGCACCGGAGGCTGCAATACGCTGCCGCGATGTCGAATCGGGAGGCGCGCCGGGTGGAGAAGCCGTGGGGCCATGAGCTTTGGTGGGCGCAGACCGATGCCTACGCCGGGAAAATCCTCGAGGTCAAGGCGGGGCACCGGCTCTCACTACAGCTCCACCGCGAGAAGGACGAGTCTTCCTACGTGCTCTCGGGACGGCTGCTGCTCACGAGCGGTCCGAGCGTCGACGACCTGCGCGAGGAGGAGATCGGGCCGGGATTCGCCTGGCGGGTGGAGTCGGGGACCGTCCACTCGATCGAGGCGATCGAGGACTCGGTGGTGCTGGAGGTCTCGACGCCTCATCTCGACGACGTCCTGCGGCTCGAGGATCGCTACGGGCGGTCGGCGGCGTCGGGGCAGGCGTCGCGCTGACCGGCGGTCGGCCGCGGCCGTCCTATTGGATTTCGATCACGGAGTTGTCGCCGACCAGGAGGCGGAGGGTCTTCGGCAGTCCCTCGCTGCGGGTCAGCTTCACGTTGCGGCCGAGCAGGCTGGCCTCCATCCGGGTGCCGAGGTCCTCGACGGTCGAGTTGGCGAGGACGATCGAGTGCTCGACCTCGCAGCGGCGCACCGCGACCTCGTCGCCGATCGAGGTGTAGGGGCCGATGAAGGCGTCTTCGATCGTGGCGCCGGGGCCGATCACGGCGGGGCCGCGGACGGTCGAGCGGACGATCTTGGCGCCGGGGGCGACGACGACCCGGCCTTCGACCCGGGAGTGCTCGTCGACCTCGCCCTCGCTCGATTCCTCGATCTCCTCGAGCACGAGCCGGTTGGCCTCGAGCATGTCGGCGAGCTGGCCGGTGTCCTTCCACCAGCCGCGCACGACCTCGGACTGGACGCGGCAGCCGTCGTCGATCAGCGTCTGGATCGCCTCGGTGATCTCGAGCTCGCCACGCCAGGAGGGCTCGAGGCGGCGCGAGGCGTCGAAGATCAGCGGGCTGAAGAGGTAGACGCCCACCAGCGCCAGGTTCGAGGGCGGGTCTTTCGGCTTCTCGATCAGCCGGACAATGCCGCCGTCGCCGTCGAGCTCGGCGACGCCGTAGGACTGCGGGTCGTCGACCGGGGTGAGCAGGATCAGCGTGTCCGGTTCGTCCTTCTCGAAGGTCGAGACGAGGCCGCGCAGGCCGTGGCTCAGGAGGTTGTCGCCGAGGTACATGACGAACGGCGAGCCGCCGATGAACTCCTCCGCGGTCAGCACCGCGTGGGCGAGGCCCGCCGGTTTGTCCTGGACGATGTAGGTGATCGTGGCGCCGAACTGCGAGCCGTCGCCCGCGGCCTCGCGGATCTCGTCGCCCGTCTCGGGCGCGATGATGATCCCGATCTCCTTGACGCCCGCCTCGACCAACGCCTCGATGCCGTAGAAGAGGACCGGCTTGTTGGCGACCGGAACCAGCTGCTTGGCGGAGGTGTGCGTGATCGGGCGCAGGCGGGTGCCGGCACCTCCAGAGAGAATTAGTCCCTTCAGGGGCTCCATCGGACGCTGCAACCCTAACCACTGGCGGAAGGTGCTGTGAGAGCGGCTGTTTACATCCCGAACTTCAACGGTGCGCGCTGGCTGCCGCGGACGCTGCAGAGCCTGCGCCGGCAGACGGAGCGGCTCGACCTGGTGGTGGTCGACAACGGCTCGACCGATGAGTCCATCGCGGCGGTGCGAGGCGACTTTCCCGAGGTGACGGTGATGGAACTGGGTGAGAACCTCGGTTTCGGACCGGCCCTGAACCGCGCGGTTGCGGCGCACCCGGCCGATGCGATCGTGCTGCTGAACAGCGACGTGGAGTGCGAGCCGGGCTTCTGCGAGGCGCTTCTGGCGGGGCTCGCCGATGACGTTGACATGGTCGCCGGAGTGCTGCTGCAGGAACGCGAGCCGGGCCTGATCGACAGCGCCGGTGTGGTCGCCGACCACACCCTGATGGGCTTCGACTACCTGCACGGCGAACCGATCGCGGCGGCGGAGAGAGCTCCGGACCCGCTGGGCCCGACCGGCGGCGCGGCGCTCTATCGGCGCGAAGCCTGGGAGGCGGTCGGCGGCTTCGACGAGCGGATCTTCCTCTACTACGAGGATCTCGACCTGGCGCTGCGTATCGCGGCCGGCGGCGGTCGCTGCCGGCTCGCGCCGGGGGCGCGCGCCATCCACGCCTACTCGGCGAGCCTTGGCGCCGCCAGCGGCGCCAAGTACGCGCGCACCGGTTGGAGCCGCGGCTACATGCTGCGCCGCTATGGCGTGATGCGGGACCCGGCCCTCGCCCTCCGCGCTCTTGCGTGCGAGGCCGCGATCAGTGCCGGTCAATTGCTCCGCGACCGCACGGCGCAGGGCATCGTCGGGCGGCTGCGGGGCTTCCGCGACGGCTCTCGCCTCCCCCGCCGCGAAGTCGGCTCCGCCCCCCTTCTCGACCTCAGCGCCCGCGAAGCGCTCGCCCTCCGCCGGCGCCGGCGCGGCTGATCAGGTGCGGCCGAGCCACGCGCGAGCGCGGTCGAGGTCGCCGCTCGCGGCCAGACGGCGGCGCTCGCGAAGACTGCCAGGCAGCCGCACCAACCCTTCGAGCTTCCCGCGCAGGGTTGCGCGGAGACGACGCTGACGAGCGGCGCGGGCCACTGCGCCGGCCTCGACCACGGCAAGCCGGGGCAGCGCCGCGATCGGCATGAACTTGGCCTGGGTGGCGATCCGGTTGCGGGCGACGAGGCGCGCGTTCTCCGCCCCGGGCCGCTCGAAGCCAACCTGCCAGGAGGCGTTGCCGACGTGCCAGACAACCGCCTCGGGCACGTAGGAGAAGCGCCAGCCGGCGATCCGCGCCCGCACGTTCAGGTCGACGTCCTCATAAAAGGACACGTAGCTCTCGTCGTATCCGCCGAGCTGGGTGAAGAGCTCCCGCCGCAAGAGGCAGGCGGCACCACAAACGCCGAAGATCTCGCGTCCTCGCATCCAGGCATCCGACTGCGCGTCCCCCGCCCCGGTCTCAATCGCGCGCCCATCGGCGGTCAGCGCCATCCCAGCGCTGTAGAGGCGCGCGCCCACGGAATCAACGGGCTCTTCTCCTTCAAGTTGGAGGATGCGCGGTTGCACCCCCGCGAGCGCCGGGTCTGTCGCGAGCCCCGCCGTCAGCGCTCTGACCGCCCCCGGCGCCAGCACGGTGTCGGCATTCAGGGCCATAACGGTGGGAGCCGAGGTGCGCCCCACCCCCAGATTCACCGCGGCCGCGAACCCGATGTTCCGAGGCAGAGAGACGTGCTCGACCCTCCGCTCCCGCAGCAACTCCAACGTCCCGTCAGTAGAGCCGTTGTCGACCACCAGCAGCTCGAGCCCATCGCCCTGACCGTCCAACGAGTCGAGACAGCGGGCCAACAGGTCGCCCGAGTTCCAACTTGGGATCACCACGACGGTGTGCGTCTCGAGGCTCAACGGGACCAGCCTGACAGAGGACGGCGTATATGTCGGGGGCGGCCCGGCCGGACATCGCGCTAGCGTTGGGGCGCGCCTGACGCCTTCATCCCGTGTTGGTGCCAGTAACTGATGTCGACCGAGAACGCCATAAGCATCGCGGCAGCGCCGGCCACGCCGGAACCGGACGCCCCTGCCGCGATCCGGGTGGAAGATCTGCACAAGTCCTTCCGGATCCCCACCCACCGGGTGGATTCGCTCAAAGAGCGGGCGGTCCACCCCTTCGCGGCGCGCGAGTACCGCGAGCTGCACGCGCTCGACGGGATCTCCTTCGAGATCCGCCAGGGTGAGTTCTTCGGCATCGTCGGCCGCAACGGCTCAGGCAAGAGCACGTTGCTGAAGCTCCTCGCCAGCATCTACCGTGCCGACTCGGGCCGAATCCAGATCGCGGGACGCCTTGCACCGTTCATCGAGCTGGGGGTCGGCTTCAATCAGGAGCTGACGGCACGCGAAAACGTCCTCCTCAACGGGGTGATGATGGGCCTCACCCCGAAAGAGGTGCGGGGGCGCGAGGACGCGGTCATCGACTTCGCCGAGCTGCACGATTTCGCCGACCTGAAGCTGAAGAACTACTCCTCGGGCATGCTCGTCCGCCTCGCGTTCTCGGTCATGCTGCAGGCCGACGCAGACGTTCTGTTGATCGACGAGGTCCTCGCGGTCGGCGATGCCGCCTTCCAGCAGAAGTGCGCCGATGCCTTTCACGACATGAAAGCTGCCGGGAAGACGATCGTCTTGGTCACCCACGACATGGGCGCGGTCGAAGCGTATTGCCACCGGGCAATGCTGCTCGCCGACGGCCACGTGCGATACATCGGCGAGCCGCCCGACGCGGCGCGGGAGTACCTGAAGCTCAACTTCGAGACCGGCAGCGGCGGCGGCACCGCGGCACGGGAGGCCGCAACGATGGGTGAGGGAGCGCGGCTGCTCGGTGCCGCAGTGATCGGCGCTGAAGGCGAGGAGGTGACGACGCTCGAAACTCGCCAGCAGCTCCGGGTGCGGGCCGAGGTCGAAGTGCTCCAGACCTGCCACGCGATACAGGTCGGCTTCGTCCTTGTCAATGAGGACGAGTTGGGGATCCTCGAGTTCGGCGAGCTCCTCACCGAGGAGATGTTCGGCGGCGAGATCCCCCTGAACCGACCGATCACAGTCACCGCTACGGTCGAGAACCGCCTGGCCACGGGGCGTTACTACCTTCACTGCGGTATCAGCGGTTACGGAGGCATCTCCGTTTACGTGCCGAAAGCCCTGAGCTTCGTCCTCTTCGGGACCGAAAACACCCGCGGGCTGATCAGCCCCGAAGTCGAGTACGACGTCCAACTCGGGGAGGGTCCACGATGAGCGCGCATGCCGGCCGGCCGCAGCTCCATGAGGTGCGAGGACCGTCGGCGCTCGGTGGCGGCTCGCGGCGCTTCTTCGACCTTCTCTGGCTGATCTCGGCGACCGAATTCAAGCGCGTCTACTTCGGCACCGTGCTCGGCTACCTCTGGTCGCTGATCCGCCCGTTGATGCTGTTCGGGGTGCTGCTGTTGGTCTTCACCCAGGTTTTCCGGGTGGGCGGGAACAAAGTCGAACACTACCCGGTGTTCCTGTTGATGGGGATCGTCCTCTACACCTTCTTCAGCGAATCGACCTCCAGCGCGGTCACCTCGGTGGTCTCCCAGGAGGGGGTGGTCCGCAAGACCCAGTTCCCGCGCGCGGTGATCCCGCTGGCCACCTCGGTTACGGCGATGTTCAACCTGCTGCTGAACCTGGTCATCGTGCTGGTCTTCGTCCTCGCCTTCGGCGTCACCCCGGCCTGGACCTGGCTGCTCTTCCCGGTCGCCCTCGCCTTCCTCTTCGTCGGCGCCGCGGGGGTGTCGATGGCCCTCTCGGCCCTCTACGTGCGCTATCGCGACACGGCGATCATCTGGGTGGTGGTCGCCCAGGTGCTCCTCTACCTGACGCCGATCCTCTACCCGGTCAACTCCTTCGGCGAAGAAACCAAGGAGCACCTGCTGATGATCAATCCGCTCTCGGTGATCTTCGAGCAGGTCCGCGTCTGGGTCCTGCACGAAGCCGCCGCGCCGACGGCGGTGGAGGCGGCCGGCGGCTGGCTCGGCCTCCTGCCCGCCGCCGTCATCTTCTTCGGCGTGATCGGGTACGGCGCCTGGTACTTCAATCGCGAAGCGCCGCGGATCGCAGAGGCGCTCTAGGCCGCGGGTAGACTCGACGCGGATGCCAGATCCGACCAACTCACTGCGCGCGGTCGAAAGCGACAAGGTCGACTACGAGGCGGAGATTGCCAGCCGCGACGAGGAGATCCTGCGCCTGCGCGACCTCCTGATCGCCCGCGACGCCGAACTCGGCGCCGCCAAGGGCCGCCTGCAGATCATCGAAGACCACTCCGAGCGGATGTCCCGCCTGGTCGCGCGGATCCCGATCCCCGGACTCGCCTGGATCGCCAGCGCCGTCCTCCGGGTGCTGCAGGCGAGCAGCCGCTAGACCGTTGCCGGCGCCCCGCTTCTCGATCGTCACGCCGGTCTACGAGACCCCCACCGACGTCCTCTGGCTGGCGATCGAGTCCGTCCTCGCCCAGACCTTCGGCGACTGGGAGCTCTGCCTGGTCGACGACTGCTCGCCCTCGTCGCAGGTGCGCGATCTGCTTGACCAGTGCGCGGCGATGGACCCGCGGGTGCGGGTCGAGCACCGGCCCGAGAACGGCGGCATCGTCGCCGCCTCGAACACGGCCCTGGCGATGGCGACCGGCGAGTTCGTCGCCCTGCTCGACCACGACGACCGGCTCCACCCCGACGCCCTGGCGCTCGTCCACGAGGCGCTGCTCGGCAACCCCGAGGCCGACTACGTCTATACCGACGAAGACAAGATGACCGCGAAGGGGCACCACGCCGGGCCGTTCCTGAAGCCCGACTGGTCGCCGGAGCGGATGCGGACTCAGATGTATACCTGCCACCTGAGCGTGCTGCGGCGCTCGCTGGTCGAGGAGGTCGGCGGCTTCGATCCGGACTGCGAAGGCGCCCAGGATTGGGACCTGGTGCTGAAGGTGACCGAGCGGGCGCGTGCCGTCCTCCACGTCCCGCGGATCCTCTACCACTGGCGCGGGATCGAGGGCTCGACCGCGGCGGCCGTCGAAGAGGGCGGTGGCGAGGCGGCGAAGCCGTGGGCGTTCGAGGCGGGCGCGCGGGCGATCGCCGCCCACTGTGAGCGGACCGGCGTGCAGGCGACCGTGGCACGCGACCCCGGCGACCCGGGCGTCTACCACCTGAACCCGGCGCTGCGCGAGGAACCGCTGGTCAGCATCGTCATCCCGACCAACGGACAGCGGCGCGAAGTCCGCTACCAGCAGGTGACCCTGGTCGGCCACTGCGTGCGCAGCATCGTCGCCGACTCGACCTACCGGAACTACGAGATCGTCGTCGTCGCCGACGAGGGCACGCCGGCGGAGGCGATCGCCGAGATCGAGACGGCGGCGGGCGACCGCCTGCGCCTCGTCCCCTACGACCGCCCGTTCAGCTTCGCCGAGAAGATCAACGTCGGCGCCGTCCACAGCCGCGGCGAGCACCTGCTCCTCCTGAACGACGACATGGAGGTGGGGACGCCCAACTGGATCGAGCGGATGGTCATGTACTCCTCGCTCGACGGCGTCGGCGCGGTCGGCGGCCTACTCCTCCTCGAAGACGGCCGCATCCAGCACGCGGGTGTCGGCTTCGAGGGCGGCCTTCCCGGACATCCCTACTACGGCTATCCGCGCGACGTGCCCGGCTACGCCAACGCGGTGCGGATCGCCCGCGATCTACTCGCCGTCACCGGCGCCTGTCTGATGACCCGGCGCGATCACTTCGAGGAGGTCGGCGGGCTCAGCTCCATCTTCCCGGTCAACTACAACGACGTCGACTATTGCCTGAAGCAGGTCGAGCGCGGCCGCCGCGTCGTCTACGACCCCGACCTGGTGATGACCCACTTCGAGTCCTCCAGCCGCTCCTCCGACGTCGAGGAGTGGGAGAAGGCCCAACTCCTCCACCGTTGGGCCGGACTGACCACGAGCAACCGCTGCGGCAACCCGTACCTCAAGAACGAGATCCCCCGCGCCGCCTCGGCATTCCTCTGGGCCAAGAGGCGCAAGTTCCGCCCCCGTAAGCGCCGCCCGGCCGCGTTGCGCGGTTAGCCGTCAGGCGGTTCCGCTGCCGGTCGCACGGTCCTGGTGCCGCAGCGCCTCCAGCACCCAATCCTCCCTGCGCTCGGCGAACGCCAGGCCGCGGTGGCCGAGGCGGTCCTGGTCCTGAACCGCGAAGCCGACCTCTTCGAGCATCGCGGCGAGAGCAGCCTGGTTCGGTGCCCAGACGTTGGTCGGGTCGTCATTGAGTGCGTAGCCCGGGTAGAACTGCATCAGCGGAATCTTCTCCAGCTCCGGGTTGAGGTCCACGAGCCGTTTGAACTGGCCCGGGGCGACGAGCAGGGCGTCGTCGATGATCTGGGTCTCGACGATCAGCCTGTCCCGGGAGACACTCCAGATCCTGTCGAGCGCCAGCATCGGGTCGCGCAGGTGGTAGAGGACGCCTAGGAAGAGAACGAGGTCGAAGGTTCCGAACTCCTCAGGCGAGAGCTCGTAGACGTTCCGCTGCAGCATCTCCACCCGGGAGCCGACCAGCTCCTTCGCGATCGGGAACCCGGTCTGCTCGGGTGGCATCGAGTCGATCGCCACCACCTCGGCGCCACGCCGCTCGCACTCGAAGGAGAAGAAGCCGTCCCGAGCCCCGATGTCCAGCACCCGAAGGCCGTCAAGGCGCTCGGGCAGGCGCAGCGCGTCGAGGATCTGCTGCGAATCGTTGATGCCGGGAGTGACTAGCCCTGGGGCCACTTCTATCTGGTGATACCAATGCTCATGCACGGCGATCATCTGCCGCGCGTCCTCAACCCCTTTGGCCATAATGGCTCGCAAATTACCAGCAGCCCGAAGGCCGAAGAGACCGCTTGAACATCTGCACGATCATCGCGAGGAACTACGCCGCGCACGCTCGTGTGCTGGCTCGGTCATTCGCGGCCACCCACCCGGACGGCCACTGCAGCGTGCTCGTGATCGACGAGCCGGACGGATACCTCGATCCCGCGACCGAGCCCTTCGAGCTGATCCGGCTCGAGGAGATAGGGCTTCCGGATGCCGAGCGGATGGCCGCCTTCTACAGCCTTCTCGAGCTCTCCACCGCGGTGAAGCCGTGGCTGCTGCGACACCTACTCGACCGCGACGGAGTCGACACCGTCACCTATCTCGACCCCGACATCCGGGTCGAGGACTCGCTCGAGGAGGTGGACCGTCGCGCGCGCGAGCACGGCGCGGTGTTGACGCCCCATCTGACCGCGCCGCTGCCCCGGGACGGGCGCAAGCCGAGCGAGGCCGAGATCATGGTCGCGGGCTCCTTCAACCTCGGCTTCATCGCGCTCGGCGCCGACGGTGAGATCGCCGACCCGCTGCTCGACTGGTGGTCGAAGCGGCTGGAGGACGAATGCCTGATCGATCCCGTCAACGGCCTCTTCGTCGACCAGCGCTGGATCGACCTGGCGCCGGGGATGTGGCCGGGCATGAACGTCCTGCGCAGCCCTGCCTACAACGTCGCCTACTGGAACCTGCCGCAGCGAAGACTTGAAATCGACAACGAGGGCTACCGGGTCGACGGCGAACCCCTCCGCTTCTTCCACTTCAGCGGCTACGACCCGCGTCGCCCGGAAGAGCTCAGCAAATACCAGGACCGGATCGCGCTGCGCTCCGACGCGGCACTCTCGCGGATTTGCGACGAATACGGTGAAGAACTTTTCGACCAGGGTTTCGAGGAGGCGATCGCCTGGTCTTATGGCTGGAGCGAGGCCGCCGACGGGATGAAGCTCGATCAGATCGTCCGCGAGCTCTACCGCGAGGGGGTGGAGAGCGGCCGGTTCACCGACAACGTCTTCGCAGGTCCCGGCGCCGCGCGCTTCGCCGAATACCTGTCGGCGACCGTCTACAACGGCGGCAGCGCCCCCGTCAGCCGCCTCGCGACGGCCCTTTGGGAGTCGCGTCCGGACCTACGCAAGGCTTATCCCGACATCGAAGGCGAAAACGCGGCCGGCTACCTCGACTGGATCCGACGTTTCGGCGGTGAAACCGGGCTGTCGACCGAGCTGTTGCTCGGCGAGGAACGGTCGAACGGCAGCGCGCCGGAACCGAGCGGCACGTCCGCTCCGGCCAAGCCGCCGAAAAATCCGACCGCGGGTGTCAACGTGGTCGGCTATCTCAGCTCCGAGCGGGGCGTCGGCGAGGCAGCGCGCCAGGTGCTGGCCGCACTGGACACGAGCAGAATCCCGGCGGCGAAGATCGACGCGCCGGCAGAGCCGCGCGAGATCGCGAGGGTTCTGCCCGGGCTCGCCGCCGCCGAACACCCGTACGACTTCAACCTGCTCTGCGTCAACGCGGACATGCTGCCGACGATCGCTGCGGCGCTCGGTCCACATTTCTTTGAGGGCCGGCGCTCCGCAGGCCTCTGGTTCTGGGAGGTATCCACGTTCCCCGAGCAGTGGCACGCCGCCTTTCGGAACCTTGACGAGGTCTGGGTCGCCTCCGAGTTCGTCGCCGACGCGCTGCGGCCGGTGGCGCCGATCCCCGTGCGGACGATCCGGGTACCGGTGACGCCGCTTGAGCCCGCCAACTTGAGTCGGGCCGAGCTGGGGATGCCGGAGGGTTTCGCCTTCCTCTTCGTCTTCGACTACCGCAGCGTCTTCCGACGCAAGAACCCGCTCGGCCTGGTCGAGGCCTTCGTCAAGGCATTCGCGCCCGGCGAGGGACCTTCGCTGGTGATCAAGTCCATCTTTGGCGACCAGTTCCCCAGGCAGCGCGAACAGCTCGCCGACGCGATCGCCGGTCGTCCCGACATCCACCTGATCGAGGACAACGTCTCGGCCGCCGCGAAGAACGCGATGGTCGCGAGCTGCGACTGTTATGTCTCGCTGCATCGCTCCGAGGGGTTCGGGCTGACGATGGCCGAGGCGATGTACTTCGGCAAGCCGGTGATCGCCACCGCGTACTCGGGAAACCTCGACTTCATGACGCCGGAGAACAGCTTCCTGGTGCCGAGCCGGCCAACCCGGATCGGCCCGGACGCGAATCCCTATCCGGCCGACGGCGAATGGGCCGAACCGGATCTCGATCGGGTCGCCGAGCTGATGCGGGACGCTTTTCGGGACCCGGCGGCGAGCGAAGAGCGCGGCCGTCGGGCGGCGGGCGACATTCGACTCACCCACTCGCCCGAAGCCGCCGCCGCCTGGATCGACGCGACGATCAGCGAAGCGCGCATCGCGGGCGCCGTGGGGCGACTGCTCGACGATCGGCCGTCGTCCTCCACCTCCTCGGTCACGAACAAGCTCGACCATCTCCTCAGCTTCGGAGGCGCGATACCCGACGAGGAGGCCGGGCAGATGCGGGGCCAGGCCGTCCGCACCTACAACCGCCTGCTGCGACCGTATGCCGCCTACCAGCACCAGGTCAACGAGACGACGAACCAGGCGCTCGAGGAGGTCCGCGCCGAATTGAAGGACTTGCGCGTCACTCTGGCCGACGCGCTCGAGATGGACGTCGACACCCACGGGCGCCTCGCCGGTGCCGAAGAGCGGTTGCGACTCCTGGCCGCCCGCGAGGCCCAGCGAAGCCAGAATCTCGACGAGCCCAGTGGCCAGGAGGACTGATCCCCCGCAGACCGCTCTGAATATGCTCCATCCAATGGGGAACCTCGGTCCTGCATGAAGTTCTCGGTCGTCATCAACACTTGCGATCGGGCGGACAGCCTCAGGCGCACCCTGCGCGGGCTCCGCTACCAGACCCATCCGTCCTTCGAGGTCGTGGTCGTCAATGGCCCCTCCGAGGACCACACCGACGACGTGCTCGCGGAGTTCGAGGGGGACATCCGCGTCGTCCGGTGCCCCGAGCGCCACCTGTCCAAGTCGCGCAACCTCGGGATCGAAGCCGCGGCCGGGGAGATCGTCGCGTTCATCGACGATGACGCGATTCCCGAGCCGCGCTGGCTCGAGGAACTCGAAGCTGCCTACGACACCGCGGACGTCGCCGGGGCCGGCGGCATCGTCTACGACCATACCGGCGCCGAGCTGCAGTACCGCTATTCGGTTTGCGATCGGATCGGCGAGCCCCGGTTCGACGTGGTGCCGCCGTTTGACCGATACCTCCAGCCGGGCTCCGATCCGTTCGTCTACCTGCAAGGGACCAACGCCAGCTTTCGCCGCGCCAGCCTCGTAGAGATCGGCGGCTTCGACGAGGAGATCGAGTACTACCTCGACGAGGCTGAGGTCTGCGTGAGCCTGATCGACGGCGGCCACGTCCTGCGCTCGCTCCCGGCAGCAGCGGTTCACCACCACTACCTGCCGAGCGATATCCGCAACCCCGACCGGATCGTGTTCGACCCCTACTCGACGGTCAAGAACCGCCTTTACTTCGCCCTGCGCTACGGGACGGCAAGCCGCTCCGTCCCCGTGATCCTCGACGAGCAGCTGGTCTACTGGAACGGGATCCGATCGCACGCCCGCCTCCACTGCGAGGAAGGCCTGATGACGGCCGAGCAACTCAATCGGTTCGAGTCGCGGCTCGAGGAGGGCATCCGCGCCGGGCTCGACCGCGGCCTGGAGGGGGCGCGCAAGTCGCGCGAGCTCGCTCCGGCGGCTGGGCCATTCAAGCCATTCCCCACGCTGCGGCCGGCGGACGGCCGGATGAACGTCTGCTTCGTCTCCGCCGAGTACCCGCCGGGCGAGTTCGGAGGGATCGGCCGCTACACGGTCGACCTCGCCGCCGGCTTCGCGGAACTCGGCCACGAGGTGCACGTCATCACCACCGACGACGAGCAGGACCGCGTCGACTTCGAGGACGGCGTGTGGGTCCACCGCCTTCTCACCCGTGAGCCGGCGTTGCCAGAGCTTGCTCACGCACCCGCCGCCTACAACATCTACCGGGCCGCGACCGTCGCCCATGAGCTCGACCGGATCCATGCAAGGTCGCCGATCGACGTCGTGTCGGCCCCGCTCTGGGCGTCGGAGGGCTGCGTCTGCATGCTCGACCAACGCTTCCCGACGATCCTCACGCTGATGACCTCGATGCACACCATCGCCTCCCTGCATGACTCATGGGAGAACGACCCGCAGATCAAGGCGTTGATCGAGCTGGAGCGAGCGACGGTGAAGCGCAGCGACTACCTGCATGCGCTTTCGGAGGCGGTGCTCACCGACGCACGGTCGGTGTACGGACCCGACGAGGAGGTGGCGGTGGTGGTGCCGCTGGGAACCCGCGACGCGAGCAACGAGTTCTCCTCGCGCCGCAATGGGGACGGCCATCTGCGAATTCTGTTCGTAGGTCGTCTCGAGCGGCGCAAGGGTGTCGACGTGCTGCTCGACGCCGCCGGGGAGCTGTTGCCGGATCAACCCGATGTGGAACTCGTGGTGGTCGGCAAAGACACCGAGAACACCGAGATCGGCGAGACCTATCGCGAGGCATTCACGCGGCGATCCGGCGACGCCGACTGGGCGGAGCGAGTGACCTTCACCGGTGGGGTGTCTGACGAGGAACTGTTCCAGCACTACGCCGACTGCGACGTCTTTGTCGCGCCGTCGCGATACGAGTCGTTCGGCCTCGTCCTCACCGAGGCGATGGCGTTCGGGAAGCCGGTCGTCGGCTGCCGGGCGGGGGGAATGCAGGAGGTCGTCGACGAGGGCGTCACCGGACTGCTGGCGGAGCCGGGGGACGCCGCCTCGCTGACCGAGCAGCTTCGGCGGCTCGTCCTCGAGCCGGACCTACGCGCCCGGCTCGGCAGCGCTGCCCGCGGCGCCTTTGAGCGGCAGTTCGCCCGGCCCGTAACGGTGGACCGGACTTCCGAGGCCTACCGCGGGATCGCCGAGCGTGCTGCGGCTGCTCGGGACGGGAGCCCGCAGGATCGCGACGATCAGGCCATGGCGACGGGCCTTGCCGAGCTGCTCGTCGCGGCGACCGGCATCCCGGCCTCGGACGCCGCCGCTGCCGCGAAGCGATTGCTCAAGCGCCCCTCCGAGTCGGCCACGCGGGCCGAGCCGCTGACCGATGCCGAGGAGTTCGTGCTCGACCTCTTCGAGGAGCTGCTCGATCGGCCCGCTACGCGTGAAGAGATCGCGCCGTTCGTCGTCCAGCTCCGCCGCGGCACGGCGCGCGACGACATCCGCAACGCGATCGCGAACACCGAGGAAGCGCTCCGGGTTGCCGCGCGGCGGGGGGAGCACCCGGTTGCGGCCCCACCGCCTCAGGTTGCGCCCAGCCCGCCTGCGCGACGGACCTTCCGTCAACGGGCGCGCTCGGCCCCGGGTCTGGGCAAAGCGCTTCGCTACGTGAAGCGCACCGTGTTGGCGCCATCGAACGCGCAGCGCACGTTCGACCAGAGCGTTCGTCTCGAGCAAATCGTGCGCGAGTACGCCGAACAGCTACGAGCCGAGGCCTACCACGACGAGATCGCCCGCTACCGCGATCTTGCACGCCAGGAAAAGGCACTCGAACGACTTCGCGAATCGGCCCTCGAGAGCGAGCAGGCGGTCTCCGGGCCGCCGCTCGCGCGAGCGGATGACGTCCGCAATCTGCGTAACCAGGTCGAGGTGCTGCAGCGCAAGCAAGAAATGCTCGCCCTGAATCTGCGCGAGCGGGTCGCCGGGGATGCGGCGCCTGCCGAGCGCGTGGAGCCTCGTGTCGTCAACGAGGGGCGCTATGGCGAAATGACCGCACAGGGTGCTCCGCGAATCAATCTCGGATGCGGAGAGAAGCCGCTGCGCGAGTACCTCAACGTCGACATGCGCCAGGGTGAGGGCGTCGACATCGTCGCCGACGCATCAGATCTGCCTTTCGAGCAGGGGTCGCTCGGCGAGATCGCCTCGTTCCACCTCGTCGAGCACTTCCGCGAACAGCAGCTGCGCCAGACGCTCCTTCCCTACTGGCGCTCCCTCCTGAGCCCGGACGGCATTCTGCGCATCGTCTGCCCGAACTGGGAGGCGATGATCGAACGCCTTCAAGCCGGTGAGATGCCTTATCGCGTCTTCAAGACGCTTACCTTCGGCCTCCAGGACTACGAAGGCGACGATCACTTCGCCATGTACACTCCCGCCTCGCTCGAGGACGCCCTGCGTCATGCCGGCTTCACCGAGGTCGAGCTGGTTGTCGCCGATCGTCAAAACGGCATGTGCCCCGAGATGGAGCTGGTCGCTAAGCCATGAACGTCCAATCCGAGCCGACGCGATTCGGCATGATCCACGACGCGCCGGTCCACATGCTGCCGTCGGAGCGCGTCCTCCTCTACTCGATGGTGTTCGGGGTTCGGCCGGAGCGGTGTCTGGAGATCGGCACGCTCTACGGCGGCTCCGCGATGATCACGGTCGCTGCCCTCGATGACATCGGCAGCGGTCGACTTGTCTGCATCGATCCCGAACCGCGGGTGACCCCCGAGGTGTGGGCCGGCGTCGAACACCGGGCGACCCTGCTGCAGGGAACCTCGCCTGAGATCCTGCCCGAGGCAGAGCGAACGGCAGGCGGGAAGTTCGAAATGGCCCTGATCGACGGCGACCACAGCCATGCCGGCGTCGTCCGCGACGTCGTCGGCGTGATGGAGGTGCTCGCCGACGGCGGCTACATGCTCATGCACGACGCGCACTACGGCGAAGTGCAGGAGGGCATCGACGAGGTTCTGCGGGAGCATTCCGGGACCCTGGTCGACTGCGGAATGCTCTCCAGCGCGTCGACGCCGGACGCGAGCGCCGAAACCGTCGAGTGGGGCGGAATTCGTGTCCTGCGCATGGTCTCCGATGGAGTGGCAGCCACCCCCCCGGAGCCGATCTCCGCCGAGGAGATCGAGGCAGCTCGTAGGGCGCAGGCCGCACTTGCCGACGTCACGGGTTCCGCGAGCTGGCGAATGACCGCTCCCCTCCGCGCTGCCAAGAGCGCACTGCGCCGCAGGCGTTGACCGGCCCCACTGCCCTCGCCCCTCCGTCGGGCGCCGACGAGCGCACCTACTGGGCGGACCGGGTGTGGCGGCCGTGGCTCGAACGCGTTCGCCCGCTGCGCGACTCCACGGTCCTCGAGTATGGCTGCGGGCCGGGCTCGGTCAGCCGGGCGCTGGCGCCTCACGCCAAGCGCTACATCGGCCTCGACATCGACCAGAAAGCCATCGAGGTGGCAAATGGGGCGAATCAACTGGCCCATGCCACCTTTCACGCCCACCCTCCTGACGAAATCATCGATGCTCTGCTCGACTACGCGGGCTCGATCGACATCATGCTGCTCTATGCCGTTGTCGAGCATCTGACGATCGCCGAGCGCATCGCCGTTCTCTCGGCTGCGCGTAAGGTCGCGCGGCCGCATGGGGTGGTGGTGGTCGTCGAGTTGCCCAACCGCCTCTCGCCTCTCGACCACCATTCCTCGTTCGAACCGTTTGTCTCTCAGTTGCCCGACGAGCTGGCACTCGACTATCTGGCCAACGCGCAGCGCCCGGAGTTCCGCGAACAAGTTCTTGGCGCACGGGACCCGTCACTGCCCGCCGGCGAGGACGTCGATGCGCTGCTGGCCCTCCGCCGGTTCGGCCGCGGAGGAAGCTTCCACGAGTTCGAACTCGCCTGGGGAGGCCCGATCAACAACCATGTCGTGGCGACGAATTGGGAGCCGGAGGTGATCCCTCACCGTGAGATCCATCCGGGGGAGGTGGCGCTGGCCCGCACGTTCGCGCGTCTCCGCCCCGACTTGGACCCGTGCTGGTCGCGCGAGTGGATCGACCTGATTCTTACTCCGGACCCTTCGCCGCGCCGTGGACCGTTCCATCGCCCGTGGGTGGGCTTCCCAGGACCGGCTTCGAATTCGGCCATCGTGAACGCCGCTGAAGCCATTCACATGTCATCCGATGCGGCGCTACACGTCCTCCTTGCCGAGCCGACCCAACAACTTGCGGTCCGGGTTGTCGACGAGTCGCGCCAGACGACGGTGCGCGCAATGACGCGAAGCGACGACCGCGTGGAGAGCACCGCGCCCGGGGGCCCTGGCCATGGCCGCACGATCGTGCTCGATCTGCCCAACCGATCCGACGATCTGCTTCTGGAGCTCGCGGCGGACGGTTGGGTCATCGGGGTCACCTATCTCGGCTACGGCGCTTAGGGCACGTCGTGGCGAGCGATCAGGCAGGGTCTGGCTCTGCGCCCGGAGTTGCCCCCCGGCGGCGCGCTCGCTCCAAACGCCACAAAGACAGGACGGCGATCGAGGCGCCCGCCGAGACCGGGCCGGCGATCGGGACGGTGTAGCGGCCTACGTACCAGGCGCCAAACGAGGAGAGGATGAGCATCGAAAGCCCACCGACGCCGAACAGCAGGACCCCGATGCGCTGGCGTCGATCACCGATCAACAGCCCGAGCAACGTGAGCAATGAACAGAGGGTGAGTAGCGTCGCGCCGAAACGGAAAGGGTGCTCATAGTCCATGAGAAACCGGGTTCCGCCAAGGGACTCGTGAACGGTGAAGGGATCGAAGAACGATTCCATCTGGCTCCTGATCTCGCCCAGCAATGGTTCGGGGACTTCCCGGATCCAGTCGAGTTCGGTGCTCAGGCCCGAATCCGAATACATGGGCGGGTCATGCCGCGTGTCGGGAACGAAGTAAGTCTTCAAAGTGTCGAAGACGGCGCTCAGGTACGCGCGTGGCTGATGCTCGATCACCTGCATCGCAAAGGCTTTGAGCTTCTGGTCTTCCTGGCCGATGTACCCGAACGTCTTTACCGCCGGAGATTCCGGATAGAAGAGGTACCAATCGTTGCCGACTCGACCACCGGGCGGTTCCGGATTGCAAAGGGCTTCCGTCCCTTCTGGGGGAGTGAACTGACTGCAGTCCGCGAACGGGGCCACGCGCCCGTACAGGTGCCAGCCTGGCGACGGAGCAGGAGTGAACTCTCCGTGCGCCACCTCATTGACGACCCCATAACCGAGCAGGATCACCACAGCGCTTGCGAGCGCAGCGCCGGGCGCCACCAGTCGTTTCCGCCACGTTCGCCGCGGGTTGACGAGCAGCATTGCGAGAAACAACACCGGAAGCAGAAAGGCGCTGTCGGTTCGAACGAACGCAGCAATCCCCATCAGGGCGCCGGTCGCGATAGGCCACCTCCACCAGGGGTCTGGTGAGTCGATTGCCCGCACCGCGCAATACAGCCCCGCGGCGAGGAGCACGCTGAACAGCGTCTCCGACATGATGTTCTGCTCAAGGAAGATCTGGTCGGAGCTCAAAAGCAGCACGGCTGCCGGGATCAGGCCCGGCCAGGGAGACCGGGTGAGCCGACGGACCGCGTAGTACAGAAGTAGCGCGGTGACGATGCCAAGCAGGTGCTGCAATACGGTCACGACCGCGACCTGGTGGCTGATCAAGCCGATGATCGCCAGGAAGGTCGAGTATCCGGCGGGATGCTGCGGGTTCCCGACGATGTCTCTCTGCGCGTATTCCGCGTAAACGGTCGAATCCGAGAGGTTGGTGACGACGGGCCAGTAAGAGGCGAGCGCGATGACCCGCAGGGTGATTCCCGCTGACACGAGCGCAGCAAGAACCCACTCCGCCAACGAAAGCCGGCGCAATATCTCGGGCGCTGTGAAGCGCCTCACGCGCTCGTCAGCAGGCCCGGTGAAATGAAAACGCGCACGGAGCCGTGATGTTAGTCGGGCAGCGGGGCTGGGCGAATTCCGGCGCGCACGACGCTGACACGCGGGTCACACCGGTCTCAACAGGAGGGTCCCGAATCCGCCTGGGCCATCCGGCTCGGCGGCAGCGATGAGCTCCTGTTCAGTGGCATCGGTACCCACGTTGCGCCCAACCACGTCGAGGACATAGCCGAGGTCGCGGTAGGTCCGCAGAACCCCGGCCGGGTCGTCACCGAATTCACGGATCCCCTGCGGCCAGAACTCCAGAAGCATCGGCGGATGGCAGCGCTCCACCATGTCACTCATTCCTCGCATCGCCACGTGCTCGGTCCCCTGAATGTCAGCGAACACGAAATCGACCTGCTCTGCTTGACCGAGCACCGCATCGACGGTGACGGCTGGGACGCTGACGGTGCCGGTTGCCCCGTCGTACCGATAGGCGCGGTGGTCGCCGGTGTTCGTTGGCGAGAGACTCATCGCAAGCGTTCCCAAATGGTCGGAGACGGCTCCGTGGACGACCTGGACGTTGTCAAGCGTCGACCGGCGCATGTTCTCCTGGAGCAGCGCGAAGTTACTCGGCTCGGCCTCGATTGCGGTGACCTTTCCATCAGGCCCGACTTCGCGGGCGGCCAGCAGTGCGAAATAGCCGATGTGCGCGCCGAGGTTCAGCACGTGCATGCCGGGACGCAGTTCCTTCTTCAGCGCCTCGGCGTCCCACGGGTCCCAACGGCCCTCCCGGGCCACCTCGGGCGTGATCATCTGACAGTTCGCCGGGTACAGAAGAGCGCCGACGTCGGTCGCGATCTCGACCGAATCGGGCAGCGAGCGCCCGCGCAGGCGGTCGAGAAGACGCACTCGAGCCCTACGCCGTCGAGACCGGGCTGCCTTCGGACAGCAGTGCCAGGTCGGCGTCGATCATGAGTTTGACCAGCTGCTCGAAGTTGACGCTTGGCTGCCAGTCGAGCTGTTCGCGAGCCTTGCTCGGATCGGCGATCAGCAGATCGACCTCGGCGGGGCGCATGAACTTGGGGTCTTCGCGCACGTACTGACTCGGATCGAGGCCGAGATGGCCAAAGGAGATGTCGACCAGTTCGCCGACGGAGTGGGTCTGGCCGGTGCCAACCACGTAATCGTCGGGCTCGTCTCGCTCTAGCATCCGCCACATCGCGTCGACGAAGTCCGGCGCGTAGCCCCAGTCGCGGCGCGCCTCGAGGTTGCCGAGGGCCAGCTCGTCGGCGAGGCCCAGCTTGATCGCCGCGGCGGTGTGGGTGATCTTGCGGGTGACGAACTCGAGGCTGCGGCGCGGGCTCTCATGGTTGAAGAGGATCCCTGAGCAGGCGAAGAGGCCGTAGCTCTCGCGGTAGTTGACGGTGATGAAGTGGGCGTAGACCTTGGCCACCCCGTAGGGGCTGCGCGGATAGAAGGGGGTCATCTCGTTCTGCGGCGTCTCCCGCACTTTGCCGAACATCTCACTCGAGGACGCCTGGTAAAAGCGTGCCTCGGGGCGTGATTCGCGCATCGCCTCGAGCATCCGGGTTACGCCGACGCCGGTGAACTCGGCGGTCAGGGTCGGCTGGTTCCACGAGGCCCCGACGAACGACATCGCGGCGAGGTTGTAGATCTCATCCGGTTCGCAGGCGCGGATGATGTCGCTGATCGAGCGCTGGTCGAGCAGGTCGCCGGTGTGGAGATTGATGCGGTCGCGGAAGCCCTCAAGCCGGTGATGGTTCTCGCTTGAGAGCCGCCTCACCATGCCGTGGACCTCGTAACCCTTGTCGAGCAGCAGTTCGGCCAGGTAGCTGCCGTCCTGGCCGGTGATCCCGGTGATCAAAGCGGTCTTCGCCATCAGCCAAGCCTAGCGGGGGCCGGGGGCGTCATGCTGCGCTCACGCCCTGCCGCTCGGCGCCCGCCCCGTCCGCGGCTCCCTGATCTGGTAATCGCCGCGGCTCAGGACTTTCTCCAGCCAGACGTAGAGGACGATGAAGAGGTAGCGGCTGCCCATCTCTTTCATCTTCAGCTTCGCCTCGCCGGAGGTGCGGTTGGTCCAGGAGGTGGGGACGACGGCGAAGCTGTGGCCGCGGACGATCGCCTTGAGGGGGAGCTCGACGGTGAGGTTGAAGTGCTTGGAGAGGAGGGGCTGGACGGTCTCGATGACCTCGCGCTTGTAGGCCTTGAAGGCGTTGGTGGTGTCGTTGTAGCGATGGCGGAAGAGGACGCGGATGAACTGGTTGGCGAGGCGGTTGATGAAGAGCTTCAGGCCCGGGTAGTCGTGGATCTCCGCCCCCGGCATGAAGCGGGAGCCGAAGGCGCAGTCCCAGCCTTCTTCGAGGAGTCGGTGGTAGGCGATCAGGTCGCGGGGGTCGTCGGAGGCGTCGGCCATCACGATCGCCACCGCGTCGCCCTCGAAGACGTCGAGGCCGGCGCGGATCGCGTTGCCGAAGCCGCGTTCGTAGTGGGAGCGGTGGACGCGAACGCGGGGGTTCTGGGCGCCGATCTCGGCGATCACCGCTTCGGTGCGGTCTTCGGAGTCGTCGTTGACGACGACGATCTCGTAGTCGACCCCGGCCGCCTCCAAGGTGGAGACGAGGCCTTCGACCGTGGCCCCGACCGACCCTTCCTCGTTCTGGGCCGGCATGACCACCGACAGCCTCATGCGGGGGCCGCCATGGAATTCCTGCGTGGAGTAATTGCTAGCATTGACAGCGTCGCTGCCAATGATGGGAGATTAAGGATGTCAGTGATCACGGTGCGCAATCTAGACGACGACCTGAAGACGCGACTGCGGGTGCGCGCCGCACAGCATGGTCGCTCGATGGAGGCCGAGGCCCGCGAGATACTGCGCGAATCACTCGCCGAGCAGCCGGCCGGCGCAGTCGGGTCCTGGATCCACAAGCGCTTTGCGGGTCTCGAGCTGGACGAGCTCGAGTTTCCGCCTCGCACCGACTTGGCGCGAGCGGCCGACTTCGACCGGTGATCGTCCTCGACACGAACGTGATCTCGGAGGTCGCGCGCCCGACGCCGAGCGAGCAGGTCCTCGCATGGGTCGACGCCCAAGATGATGTCGCGATCACGGCGACGACCGCCGCCGAGCTCTTCTACGGAGTCGCCCGCCTGCCGGAAGGCGCGCGGAAGGCCCGGCTCGCGGAAGGAATCCGGGAGATGATCGACGGACCCTTCAGGGGCAAGGTATTCGCTTTCGATCGGTACGCAGCGTCGCACTATGCGGAGATCGTCGCCGCTCGCGACGACGCCGGTCGGCCGATCGCCATCGCCGACGCACAGATCGCCGCGATCTGTCGGTCGCGCGACGCGACGCTCGGCACCAGGAACATTCGCGACTTCGAATCGGTCGGCATCACCCTGGTCAACCCTTGGGACCAGCCGAAGGACGCTGAGGGCTGACCTGGCCGGGCCGCCTCATGCGGGGGCCGCCGTCCAGCGCTCGAGGTTCTGCTCGTACATCTCCTGCAGGATCTCGTCGATCCCGTAGCGCAGCTTGAAGGCCGGATAGTCGGCTTCGAACGGCGCCAGGTCGGAGATCCACCAGCGGTGGTCGCCGATCCGCGGCTCCTCGCCCATCTCCCAGGAGAGGGTCTTGCCGGAGACGCGCTCGCAGACCTCGATCGCCTCCATCATTGAACAGTTGGAGGTGCGGCCGCCGCCGATGTTGTAGACGGCGTGGGCGCGCGGCGCCTTGCGGAACTCGTCGAAGGCGGCGATCAGGTCGGCGCTGTGGATGTTGTCGCGGACCTGCTTGCCCTCGTAGCCGAAGACGGTGTAGTGGGTGCCGGTGACGGTGCACTTCATCAGGTAGGCGAGGAAGCCGTGCAGCTTCGCCCCGGCGTGCTGGGGCCCGGTCAGGCAGCCGCCGCGGAAGCACACGGTCGGCATGTCGAAGTAGTAGCCGTACTCCTGCACCAGCAGGTCGGCCGCCGCCTTCGAGACCCCGAACAGCGAGTGGGTCGAGCTGTCGATCGACATCGAGGTGTCGATGCCCTTGTAGTAAGGGTGGTCCTCGGGCAGCTCCAGCCGCTTCTCCAGCGACAGCAGCGGCAGCCGGTTCGGCGTATCGCCGTAGACCTTGTTGGTCGAGGTGAAGATGAAGGGCGCGTCGATCGCGTGGGCGCGCGCCGCCTCGAGCAGGTTCAGAGTGCCGTTCGCGTTCACCCCGAAGTCGGTCTGCGGCTCACTTGCCGCCCAGTCGTGGGACGGCTGCGCCGCGGTGTGGATGACCAGCTCGATCGACCCGGCGTGGTCGCGGAAGATCCGCTCGATCTCCGCCGCGTCGCGGATGTCGACGTTCTCCCACTTGAAGGAGTCGTGCTCGTCGACCAGCCGCTGGGTGACGTGCGAGGTCGAGGATTCCGGCCCGAAGAAGCGGGCCCGCATGTCGTTCTCGATCCCGACCACGTCGAACCCCTGGCCGATGAAGTGGTCGACGGCCTCGGAGCCGATCAGGCCCCCGGCACCGGTGATGATCGCTACGGGCACGGTCCTACTCCTTCCCCCCCGCGGGGGCATTGATTTCAAGCGCCTCGGCGATCCGCTCCTCGTCGGCGGCGATCCACCCGTGGATGTCGGCGAGCACCTGCTCGGCGCTCCGCCTGGGGCGCCACTCGTCGAGCTCGAACAACCTCGCGCAATCGGAAAGATAGATGGGGACGTCTCCCTGGCGCGTCTCGGCGACCGGGGTGATCGGCACCTCGTTGCCGGTCAGGCGCCTGCAGATCTCGGTCGTCTCCAAGAGCGAGAGGCTGCACTCGCGCCCGCCGCCGACGTTCACGGTGCGCCCGTCCCAGCCCTGCGGGTCGAGCAGCTGCCGCTCGACCAGGTCGACCAGGTCCTCGACGTGAAGGAGATCCCGCACCTGCTTGCCATGCCCCCCAAAACCGATGTAGGAGAGCGGGTTGCGGAAGTGGTGGGACAGCATCCAGTGGGTGAATACCCCTTGATCGACCTTCCCCATCTGCCAGGGGCCCGCGATCACCCCGCAGCGGTCGATCACCGCCGGGACGCCGAGCGCCGCCCGGTACTCCTCGATCAGGAGCTCGGCGGCCAGCTTGGTGGCCCCGTAGAGCGTCCGCGCACCCTCCAGCGGGAACCGCTCGGAGATCCCGGCCGGCCCGACGCCCGGAAGATCCTGCTCGGCGGCCAGCTCGAAGCGCGTCTCCGCCTCCTCCAGCTTCAGGTCTACCTGCGGCTCGACCGGTTAGACGCGGCTGGTCGAGAGGAAGACGAAGAAGGCCGAGTCGCGGCGCGCCAGCTCGAGGCAGTTGTAGGCGCCGGTGAGGTTGGTGTGGACCAGGTAGCCGGTGTCGCCGTCGACGCCGCTCATCACCGAGGGCTCGGCCGAGCACTCGACGATCGCGTCGAACCGCGGCAGCTTGTTCAGGTCCTCGGGCTCGCGCACGTCGCCGCGGACGAACTCCACCCCGGCCTCCTCCAGCCGCGGCAGGTTCAGCGCCGAGCCGCGCCGGTAGAGGTTGTCGAGCGCGGTGATCTGCCAGTCGGGGTGCCGGTTGGCGAGCGAGAACGCGAGGTTGGAGCCGACGAATCCGGCTCCGCCGGTGATCAGGAGGCGGTTCAAGGGGCTTGACGCTACAAGTTCCGCCTGAGGTCCAGCCCTAACCCGCGGTCCCGGACGAGGCCGTGCTCGCCGGCGCGGGCACCGTGGCCCAGGATTCGACTTCCGTGCAGGGGACGACGATGCCCCACGGTTCCGGCGTGGTCGGGATGCCCGCCGTCGGTTCGGCTTTGGCGACGCATTTGTTCGCGGCAGTGCGCAGGCCTTCGTGCCAGGAGGGGCCGCCCCGCGCTTCGTGCTCCATGTCGAAGGAGACGCCGACGGCGAGGAGCATCAGCGCCACGGCGCCCGCGACCGGCCAGACCCGCCAGTTCGCGAGCCACGATCCGGCCCCGGTCGTGGCATCGGCACCGGCCCTCTCCCCCGGCCGCTCGCGGAAGGCCCCGTCGACGGTCACCACCAAGGCGCTCAGGAAGATCATCGCCGGGACCACGACGTAGCGGCTGGAGACGCCGCCGGAGACGCCCGGCGACCAGAAGATGTTCGGCCCGACCGTGCGCTGGTAGACCTCGACGATGAACATCAGGAAGGAGGTTGGGATCGCGATCGCGACGAACCAACGGGCGCTGATCGGCCCGCGGCGCAGGCCCAGCACCAGGCCGATCGCGACGACGACGCAGAGGAGGATGAGGAATTTCCAGCCGCCCTGGTCCCAGAGCCCGCCGCCGAGCCGCTGGCCGAAGACGCCGCCGTCGATCACCCGCTGCACCAGCGCCGTCCAGATGTGCCTGGACCAGAGCGGCGAGCCCTGTTCCTGGCCGAGGATGACCGGGATCTGCACCAGCGCGCCGATCGCCCAGCCGGCGAGCACCGGGTATGCGCGCCGTTCCCGGCCCACCGAGAAGATCCGCAGCAGCGCCACCGCGGCGAAGAACCAGACCCCCGGCGTGCTCAGGCCGGTGAGCAGCAGGAAGACCCCCGCCAGCCCCGCCCCCCACCAGGTCCGCGGGCGCAGGAAGAGCAGCCAGAAGGAGCCGGCCAGCATGAACCAGGGCGCGTAGGCGGCCGAGTCGAGCGTCTCCTGCCCGGCGGTCGCGGCGAGCGCGGTGGCGATCGCCAGGCTGCCGCGCAGCCACGGGTTGCGGACGTGCCCGGCGCTGCCGAACCAGACGCAGACGCCGCTCACCGCCGCGGTCAGCGCCGAGAGGATCCCCACCACCGCGGCGGCGTCGCCGATCGGGAAGAGCGCCGCGACCGCCGCGATCAGGCGCGGGAAGAAGACCAGGTAGCCCGCGTAGGGGGTGAAGAGCGAGTGGGTGAAGCCCTGGCCGAGCGCCCCCTGCAGGTAGACCGGACCGTCCTCGGCCCAGACGGTCGTGTAGGCGAGGGTGCCGAGGCGCAGCAGGCAGAGGACCGTGGCGAAGAGCAGGAATGCGACCAGCAGCGCGCCCGCCTCGCCGCGCGAGAGCCGCCACCCGGCCCCCTCGGCCCGCGGGAACAGTCCCTGGTCGACCCGTCGCCGCAGCGTCGCCAGGGTTCCGACCCGGGCGGGCGGCGCGTCGATCGGTGCGGTGACGGTCGTCTCGCTCACCCGCCCATTGATACCGGGATTTCCGGACTGCGGCCGGGCCGCTGCAGCTTCGCGCTCAGCGGCACGTCCGGCCGCGCCTCGCTGAAGATCACCCAGGCGATCCCGCCGAGGCTGAGCGCCGCCAGCAATCCGTTGAGGACCGAGTAGCTGGTATTCGGTTCAGGCGGCGTCAGCGAAGGCGCATAGAGAAGCAGCACGAAGACGACGTTGACCAGCGCCAGCACGATCCCCGCCCGCGGATAGACCGAGCGCATGCCGACGATGCAGCCGACCAGGCCGAGCAGCGGCACCGCGAGGCTGCCGACGTGGATCGTCGTCCGCGCGTCCGGGGTGCCGAACAGGAGCAGCCCCCAGCTGATGCAGGCGATCGCGAAGAAGGCGAAGCAGAGCAGGGCGAAGCGCCACTCGTCGGGGTCGCGCCATCCGCCGGGGTCGCGCCGCTTCTTCGTCAGCCAGGCGACGATCATCGCGATCGGCCCCAGCAGCAGGATGCCGAGGAACGGGAAGAGGCTGAAGAAGCGGTCCCAGCGCACCTTTTCCAGGGCGATCCCGGGCTTGCCGGCTTCGAGCGCTTCGATCGCCGCGTTCCATTCGTTCTTGGTCCGCGGCCACCCCGCCATTTCCTCGAAGTTTTCCTCCTTCAGGTCGATCGCCCCGTTCACCCCGACTTCGTCGTAGCCGTCCTCGATCGCTTCCAGGGTGCCTTTCGAGTCGACCCCGAGGTCGCCGCCGATCTGCCACTTGAGCAGGCGGTTGCCGGGCGGGTCGGCCCAGTGCTGGTAGGCGGTCCAGGGCACGTAGAAGAGGAGCAGCGCGGCGAGCGCGGTGCCGAGCCAGCGCCAGTTCGGTATCCCGCGGAAGGCGGCGAAGATGACCATGGGGATGACGCCGAAGATGCTCGAGCCGTGCGAGAGCAGCGAAAGGGCCAGCAGCGCCCCGATCAGCCCGGCGACGCGGAGGTCGCGGCGGTCGCGGCTCCACTCGGGCGAGAGGATCACCGCCAGGGCGGCGAGCAGGAAGGCGGCGGCGATCAGCTTCGGCCAGACGAAGAAGCCGTGGACGATCGCGATGTCGGAGATCATCGCCGCCAGCATCACCACCGCCCGGGTCACCCGCCGCAGCGGCACCGCGACCAGCACCGCCCACATCGCCGGGATCCACAGACACTGCTCGATCACCGCGAGGATCTGGTAATGGAGGCCCTGCGGCGTGTTGAGGAAGCCGCGCTGGGCGAGCACGTAGCCGACCTGCAGGGGCGGCCGGTCGCTGAACAGCCATTCGCCCGGGTATTCGGGCGGGTGCTGGTGGCCGTGGGTGGCGAACCATTCGGCGAAGTAGCGGGGGATGTCGTTGTCGGTCGGGAGCTGGCCGGAGAAGCGCAGCGCGCTCATCGCCACCGGGTTGTTGTCGCCGCCGTGCAGGAAGCCGAAGAAGACGACGAAGGCGCTGCCGAAGATCCAGAGCAGGAGCGGCGTGCGCAGCTTGCGCAGCACTTCGCGGTCGAGCCGGCCCTCGCGCCAGCAGAAGCCGATCGCCAGGAGCGAGGCGCCGAAGACGAGGAAGTCCCAGGTGGTGCCGATCGACTCGCTGCCGTAGTAGGCCCAGAAGGCGGCGTAAGAGACGGCGCCGGAGGCGAGCAGGCCGACCCCGATCAGCAGCGGCACCGACTTCAGCCCGCGCCGCATGACCAAGAGCACCGCGGCGACGCCGGGGAGCCCGATCAGGATCCCGTGGGCGAGGAGGCCCGCGATCAGCTCGCCGGATTCCCGCAGCATCAGGCGCGCTCCGCCTCGTCGGTGAGGACCGCGTCGTCGGCCAGCTCGACGTCGTCGGTCAGCTCCTCGATCGACGCCAGCGAGACGGCCCGGGTCTGCGAGAAGAGCACGAAGAGGCTGACGAAGTTGCCGAGCGCGACCAGCGAGACGATCAGCGCGCCGAGCGCGATGTAGCTGGTCCAGCCGGGGATCGAGGAGCTGGTGAAGTACTTGAGGACGACGACGACCACGGCGAGGATGACGCCGACCAGGCCGAAGACGATGAAGGCGGCGAGGGCGCGGATCGCGATCCGGTCGGTGAACGGCATCAGCATCCGCAGCCCGTGCATGGCCAACTTGCCGTAGGTCATTTTCGACTCGCCCTCGTAACGGCGGCCGCGTTCGCAGGGGACGTAGGTGACCGGCATGTCGAGGGCCAGGATCGCCGATGAGTAGGCCAGATCGAAGGTCGGGTGGAGCAGCGCCCGTTTGGCGAGGCCGCCCGGCATCACCGCGTAGTTGCCGGTCCGCACGGTCGCCCCGGTGAGCGCCCGGAAGAGCAGTTTGAAGCCGCGGTAGAGGACCTTGAAGACGGGCGGCTCGTGGCGTTTGGTGCGCAGCGCGAGGACGACGTGGCGCTCCGGCGTCGCGCCCGAGTCGAGCGCCGCGAGCAGGCGCGGCAGGTCCTCCGGGCGGTCCTCGCCGTCGGCGTCCATCGTCACCACCGCGTCCTCGTCGGCGAAGCGCGGCAGCATCTTGCGCAGCGCGTAGACGATGCCGCGCTGGTGGCCGAGGTTGAAGGGCGGCTGCAGGACGACCACGTCGGCGAGCTGCTCGAGGCCCGCGATCTCCGGGTCCTGGCCCGCCGTGTCGTCGATGACGACGAAGCGGAGCGCCCCGCGCGCCGCCGCCTCCGGGGCGCCCGCGACCACCTCGAGCAGGCGCTCGCGGAGGATCCGGAAGGAGCTCGTGTCGCGGTAGACCGGGGTGACGACCCAGGTGGTCACGACGAGGAGGGGGGCGCCGGGCCTTCGCGCCGGAGCAGTTCGTATTCGTCCCACTTACCGATCAACTTGAAACCGTGTTCGAGGTAGGTGACGAGCGGACCTTCACGCAGACCCCAACCCGCCGCGCGTTCTTTGTTGCGCAACAGGCACAGTCCTTCGATTGAGGCGGTGTCTTCGATCACCTGTTCCTGCGCTTCGTCGTCGAACAGCGTCTCCCAGCCGGTCGCGGTGAGCGACGGAGGTTCCTCTTCCGACCAGAGGTAGAAGCTGTCCATCCCCGGCTCCATCACCGTCTGCCTGCAATTTTCCTGCATCGCGTGGGCGACGTTCTCATATAGCCGTACTTCTTCCGGGTTGCCCAGATGGATGTCATGCGCGCCGGGCAGTTCGAGCTCGTAGCTCGTGTGGTAGCTGCCGCGGCTCTGGCGGAGCGGGTCGCGCAGGTAGGTGACGACGACGAACCAGGCGATCACGACCGTGACCAGGGCGCCGAAGCCGAGCAGGGCCAGGCGGTCCGGCTCGACCGTGACCAGGCGCGAGAGGCCGCGCACCCCGTTGCTGACGCAGAGCGCCCCGACCGGCACCACCAGGACCACCGAGAGGAGCGTCTGGCTGCCCGCGACCGGGAAGCCGTGCAGCCCCTGGAGGACCGCGAGCAGCGGCAGCAGCAGGCGGGCGAAGGCGAAGCCCTGCGTCTCCTCGCCGGTCGTCGTGGTCGCCAGCGCAACCCAGACGAAGGGCAGCATGCTGAGCGCGTAACCGGTCAGGCTGCGGTCGTTGAAGGGCAGCAGCTGGCCGACGACGGAGAAGGCCATCGTCAGGCCGACGACGATCGCGAAGACCGAGCCGAGGGCCAGCCAGGCGGGGCCGGGCTCGGTGCGCCGGCGCGACGCGTACCAGTAGGCGAGGGCGGCGCCGACCGAGAGGAGGTCGAAGGCGTACTCCCGCCGCGACAGTTCCATCCGGATCGTGAAGGCGTTCGACTGGCGCAGCGGCTGGCGGATCACCCCGTCGATCAGCCCGTGGATGCTGGTCCCGGTGACCAGGACCGCCAGGCAGGAGGCGACGGCGAGGACCAGGAAGCCGCCGATCAGCCAGCGCAGCTCGCCGATCCGGCGGCGCACCGGCTGGTTGGCGCGCAGCGCGATCACCACCGCCAGCGCGGTGGCGAAGACGTGGACCGAGTAGTGGCGCGCCCAGCCTTCGTCGAACTTGCTCGCCATCAGGAGGACCGGGATCGCGAGGAAGACCAGCTCGACCAGGATCCGAGGCCAGCGCCGTCCCCAGAACTGCTGGTAGCTGACTGCGCAGGCGAGCGCCACGGAGACGACCGCGAAGGCGCCGACGTTGATCTTGGTCAGGACCAGGGCCGCGACGACGGCGCCGAGCAGGCCCATCGCCCAGCGCGACTCGCCTTTGCCGACGAAGGTCGAGATCACGACGATCAGCGCCAGCATCAGGGCGATCGAGCTGACCGGGTGCATCGGCTCGTTGGTCAGCACTTCGAGCGCCGCGAAGGTGAGGATCTGGGTGCCGAGGCCGAGGATGATGCTGCGGGTGATCCGCAGGATCCCGAGGCCGAAGAGGAGGCTCGAGAGCACCCAGAGGACCATCACCACGCTGCGGCCCGAGTCGTGGGTCACCGGGATCGAGAACAGTGAGAAGAAGCCGCCCCAGAAGTCGTAGTAGAAGGGGCCGTACTGGGTGAAGACGTGGTCGTAGAGGTGCCCGTGGTTCACGAACGACTTGAGCGCCGTGAGCATGTAGCCCTCGTCGTCGTAGGCGCTGAACCCCGAGAACATCTTCGGGTGGGCGATCAGCGCGGTCAGCAGGGTGACGACGGCGAACCCGGCGACGCCGACCACGAGGCGGAAACGTCGATCCTCACTGAGCGCCACCACGCGGGCGGCCAGGGCCTCGAGGTTCAAGCCGACCTGCGCAGGACCGCGCCGTCGCCGAAGTCGTCCACCGAGGAGGCGGAATCAGTGGGCGCGGAACCGATTGAGATGATCTTCGAGTGGCGTTTCAGACGGGCGCACGCTATCGAACGGCTACCCCCCGAAGCGGGGCCGAACCGCATGGGACCGCCGCGCCGGGGCCGGGCGAGATCCACGTCTGCAGGATCGAGCTGGGCGGCGGAGGGCGCGGCGCGGCGCGGGCGGGGCTCCACGACGTCCTCGCGGGCTACCTCGGCGGCGAGGACGTGGCGCTCGCCGAGGGGCCAGGGGGCAAGCCGCGGCTCGCGCGGGGGCCGGAGCGGCTCTCCTTCAACCTCTCGCACTCCGGTGCGCTCGCCCTCGTCGCGATCGCGCCGGGAGGGGTCGAGATCGGCGTCGATGTCGAGCGGCTGCGGCCGCGGCGCGACCTGGTGCGCCTCGCCGCCCGCCGGCTGCCCGAGGACGATGCGGCCGCCATCGCCGCCGCCGAGCCCGACGCCCGTGAGGCGGCCTTCTACGCCGCCTGGACCCGCCACGAGGCACGGGTCAAGTGCACCGGGACGGGGCTCGCCGGCCCTCCCCCGGGCCCCGAGGTGGTCGCGCATCAACTCCCGATCGACGCGGGCTACGCCGCCGCGGTCGCGGTCTCGCGGGGAGGCGAGGGCGCGGCCGCATGCGCGCCGCGCATCCTGCTCAGGGACGCGGCTTGCCGCCGGTGATCTGGACGAAGGCGCGCCAGGCCGGCTTCGGCTTGAACTTCGCGCTGTCGCGGAACAGGCCGACCGAGTCACAGAAGGCGCACGATTCGGGCAGGTCTTTCCAGGAGAACCAGTAGACCTGCTTCAGGTCGAGCCGGTTGCGGTTTTCGAGCAGGTACGTGTAGGCGGCCTTCAGTTCTTCGACCTGGCCGCGGATGCCGTGCTCGAAGGCGTCGACGTTGAAGTCGTTCTGCGACCCCCAGCCCATCTCGGTGATGTAGAGCGGCACCCGGTCGTGGGCGGCGACGGTCACTTCGTGCAGTTCTTCGACGATTTCTTCAAGCTCTTCGTTGTCGATCGCGTACGGGTGCAGGGCGACCCCGTCGAAGTAGCTCTTGATCCCCGGGACCTTGTAGATCGTTTCGAGGAACTGGGCGGCGGGCATGCCTTTTTTGCCGCTCTTGGTCGGCCGGCCGAAGAGGCCGGTGAGAATCACCTTGGCGCCCGGCTCGTTGCGTTTGATCACCGGCGAGGACTGTTTGAGGAGCTTGGCGTAGCCGATCGGGTCGACCGGATAGGCGAAGTAGAAGAAGTTCGCCTCGTTCCAGATCTGCCAGGTCTTGATCGGGACCGGCTTCGGGATCGGGGTCAGCTTGGCGCCGGCAAGTTCGTAATCGGGGCCCTGCGCCGCTTTTTCCTTTTCTTCGTGGATCACCCGCGGCGAGTGCTCGACCCAGAATTCGCCGCCCGGCCCGTAGCGCTTCACCGCCGCTTCGAGGAACAGCTTCCAGGCCTTGCGCTGGGCCGCGTTGTTGACCGGCAGAGTCGTGTATTTCCTCGCCAGCCAGGGCGGCGTGGCGACGACGAAGGGCAGCACCGAGAGGCCCTTCAGCGCCGCCGTTTCGACCACCGGGTCGAACGATTCCCAGTTGTAGCCGCCCTTCCTGGTCGGCTGGATCGCCGACCAGAGCATCGGCCAGCGGATCGCATCGATCCCGCCCGCCTTCATGTATTCGGCTTCCTGGATGCTCACCGAGCCCTGCGGATCGACCCCGAAGAAGCCCTTCGGCGCGTGTGGGGTCGCGGCGGCCGAGGCGGGGGTCGTCGACCCCTGCTCGAGGAGGTAGATGCCGCCGGCGAGGGCGAGCAGAAGGATGGCTGCGGAGAGCAGTCGCCTCAAAGGAGTTGGACAGGGTAGCGAGACGGGGAGATGGTCACGGGCCGGGGCAGTTTTGAACACCGCCGTGACCGAGATGTATCGGTCTTGTCACCGAGTTGGCCCGAACGTGCGCGGGTACCGAGTTGGCCCGAACGTGCACGGGTACGACACGAATGCGACGGAATGCGGCCGGGTCAGACCACGAAGGCGGCGACCACGTCCGGGTCGAGCGTGCTGCCGGCCTCGTCCTGCAACATCGCGATCACCGAGCTCGCCGAGCGGGCTTCTTGGTAGGGCCGCACCGAGGTGAGCGCGTCGAAGGTGTCGACGACGGCGACGATCCGGGCGCCGAGCGGGATCTCCTCGCCGATGAGCTGATCCGGGTAGCCGCTGCCGTCGAGCCGCTCGTGGTGGTGGCGGACCATCGCGGTCATCTCGGGGTCCTCGAGCGAGGCGACCAGGCGGCCGCCGAAGATCGCGTGGCGCTGGACCTCGGCGAACTCCGCCGGGGTCAGCCGGCCCGGTTTCTCGAGCAGTTCGGGCGAGACGATGATCTTGCCGACGTCGTGGACGCGGGCCGCGCATTCGATCCGCCGCACCTCCCGCGCCTCGATCCCCAGGCGACCGGCCACCAGCCCGCTCTGGGCGGCGACCCGCTGTGAGTGTCCGGCCGCGCCTGGGACGCGGGCCTCGAGTGCGGTGACCAGTCCTCGCAACCGCGCGTCCCAGGACGGGCCTGGGCGGGGGACGCCAGGGGAAGTCGTCCCCGTTTCAAACGCATTTGGGCTATTAAGCGCCTCCAACATGCATTCGGTGCTCGCCGCCTGCCGATGGGACCGACGACGCTCACTCCAATCAGTCTTGCTGAGCGTACTTAATTTTTGTATCGAATACCCGTTGGCCGGTCGCCTGGCTGCCTAAATTGCGGCTTGTCCGACCGTTTGGAAGGTTCGCCGGTAGGCGGTCGGGGTGGTCGAGGTGGCGCGGCGGAAGTGCTCGCGCAGCGAGGCCGCGTTGCCGAAACCGGCCCGATCCGCGACCGCCTCGACCGGCAGGTCGGACTCCTCGAGCAGCCTCCGGGCCTCCAGCACGCGGCGGGCGAGCAGCCACTGCAGCGGCGTCGTCCCGGTCTCCTCGCGGAAGCGGCGGGCGAAGGTGCGCGGGCTGACGTTGGCGTGGCGGGCCATCGCCTCGACCGTCAGCGGCTCGCCGAGCCGCCGGCGCGCCCACTCGCGGGTCGGCTCCAGCGAGCCGTGGCCGGCAGGCACGGCGGCGCCCTCCTCGGCCGCGCGGAAGAACTGCGCCTGGCCGCCGTCGCGGTGCGGCGCCGCGACCATGTGGCGGGCGACCCGGTCGGCGCAGGCGGCGCCGTGGTCGCGGCGGACGACGTGCAGGCTGAGGTCGATCCCGGCGCTGAGCCCGGCCGAGGTGAGGATGTCGCCTTCGTCGACGAAGAGGACGTCGGGGTCGACCTCGACCGCCGGGAAACGCGCCGCGAGGTCCGCCGCCCAGGTCCAGTGGGTGGTGGCGCGGCGCCCGTCGAGCACGCCCGCCGCGGCCAGCGCGAAGGCGCCGGTGCAGACCGACATCAGCCGCGCGCCGCGCCGCGCCGCCGCGCGGAGGGCCGCGGTCGCCTCGGGGGGCGGCGGCTCGTGGATCGCCCAGTAGCCGGGGACGACGATCGTGTCGGCGCGCCGCAGCGCCCCGAGACCGGCCTCGACACCGATCTCGAATCCGCTCGTCGTGGTGACGGGGGCACCGTCGACCGAGCAGGTGGTGAATCCGTAGAGCGGGGTGAAGTCGGCGGCGTGGGCGAGCGGGAAGGCCTGCGCGGGCGCGGTCAGGTCGAAGGCGACGGTGCCGGGCAGGCAGAGCGCGACGACCCGGTGGGCGCCCTGGCGGATCTTCGGTGTGCCGGTCCGCGGCATGGCAGAAATCTAGCGGACATTGTCTTTCCTGCCACTGGCGGAAGCGGCCGCGCCCCGCCACGATGATTCCCATGACCACCACCAAGGTTTCGATCCTCGTTTTCGACGGCCTCACCGCGCTCGACGCGATCGGCCCCTACGACGTGCTGCGCCAGGTCCCCGGCTGGGAGGTGAGCTTCGTCGGCAGGCGGCCCGGCGAGGTCCGCACCGACGCCCGCAGCCTCGGCCTCACCGCCGACCATGGCCTCGCCGAGGCGGGCGACGCCGACGTCCTCCTCGTCCCCGGCGGCAATGGCACCCGCGCCCTGCTCAACGACAGCGAGGTGCTCGACTGGGTGCGCGAGGTAGACCGCGGGAGCCGCTGGACGACCTCGGTCTGCACCGGCTCGTTGGTCCTCGGCGCCGCCGGCCTCATCGAGGGCAGGCGGGCGACCGGCCACTGGCTCTACCTCGAGCCGCTGCGCGACTTCGGCGCCGAGCCGGTCGGCGGCCGCTGGGTCGAGGACGGCAAGTACGTGACCGCGGCGGGCGTCTCGGCCGGGATCGACATGGCCCTCCACCTGGTCGGCCGCGACGCCGGCCCCGAGGTCGCCGAAGCGATCCAACTCGGCATCGAGTACGACCCCCACCCGCCCTTCGACGCCGGCGCCCCGCACAAGGCGCCTGCCGCAATCGTCGAGGCGGTCCGAGCCCGCTCCGCCGGCCACCGCGCGGCGAGCGCGAACTAGGCGGTCGAGGCGTCGGCAAGCGCGCCGCCTCCCTCAGGCGGCCGGGGCGTCTTAGATGCACTGATGGCTGATTCCAGTCCCGACCGTCCCCGGACCGCCGGGGATGTCGGCGCGCCCATCCCCACCTAGGTCCGGCTGGTTAGGTGGGGATGGGCGCGCCTGCGCGTGCCCGGGGACGGTCCGGGGACGCTTCGGCCGCAGCCACGGAGTGAGTTCGCAGTTCTCGTCACATAGCGCAGATAACTGCGAACTCAAATCGGGGGCCCGGCCGGTGCGTTCGCACTTGACGCCAATATGTGGCGCCAACTGCGAACGCGCGGCGACGAACCGGGCCCGGGCGCGTGGAC
>DASXMH010000150.1:0-10769 GCA_036495785.1 Solirubrobacterales bacterium | reverse complement strand
GTGCGCGGTCGGCACACCTACGTGCGCGGTCGACCTGCGTCCGTGCGCCCGCCTGGTTGATGGGCCGAAAAGCGCTGATATGGAGCGCTTTTCGGCCCATCAACATCGGGGTCCCCGGAAGGCGCGCGGGACCGCGCCGGGACGTCACGCCGCAGGCGCCCGGGCGCGCCCGTCCCCACCTAACCAGCCGAACTTAGGTGGGGACGGGCGCGCCCGCGCCGGCTCACCGGCCGTCCGCCGGCTCAGGCGGCCAGCGGCAGGCGCGGGCCTTCGGCGACGACGCGGTGGAGGCCGGCCAAGGTGAGCGAGCCGACCAGGCCGCGGTAGGGCTCGTACGGGGCGTAGAACTCTTCGACCTCGGGGACGGTGGCGCGGCGGCCGAGCCCCGCGAGGTGGCCGACCAGCTTGATGTAGCCGAGGTCGCCGGCGGGCAGGGCGTCCATGTCGCCGCGGCCGAAGAGGGCGAGGCACTGGATCGTCCAGGAGCCGATCTGGGGGACCGCGAGGAGGCGGGCGTCGCCGTCGGGCGAGGCGACGTCGCAGTGGCCGCGGGCGACTTCGCGGGCGACCCGGGCGAGCGCCACCGAGCGGCCGCCGGAAAGGTCCATCGACTCCAGTTCGGCCGGCGCGCGGCCGGCGATCAGGGCAGCCGAAGGGGTGTCGCGGAGCGCCTCCCTCCCCTCGCCGAGGCGAGTGCCCCAGCGGCCGACGAGGCGCCGCTCGATCACCGCCGCGCGGCTCGCCTCGATCAGCTGCCCGCAGACGGCCTGGGCCAGCGCCTCCCACGGCCAGGGCCGGCGGCGCGGCCGGAAGTCGGGCAGCCGCCGGATGATCGGGCCGACCATCGGGTCGCGGCGGAAGCGCTGGTGGAAGGCCGACATGTCCTCGTCGACGCCGAGCGCGAAGCGCACGCGCTCGACCGCCGTCGCCAGCTCGGTGCGGCCGGGCGGGTGGAGCTCCTCGCAGGCCGCGGGGATGGTGAGCGCGGCCGGGTCGACCGCCTCGGCGCGGAAGGCGACCCGGCCCGGCCCGCGCATCCAGGCGCGCACGAGGACCGGCGCGCGGTCGACGGTCAAGAGCCGGGTGGCGATACCGCCCCGCACCCGCAGCGTGCGGTCGGCGCTGCCGCGGCCGAGCCGAAACGGCGAGGGTGGCCGGACCTCGACCTCGAGCATCGACCCGCCCACCGCGCTAGCGGTCGAGCAGGTGGACGTCGACCAAGAAGGAGCGGCTGGCGATCACCTTGCCCGCCGGGCGGCGGCGCCTGGTGAGCCGGCGCGAGGAGCTCGCCCGCGAACCGACCGCCGAGACGGCACGAACCGCGGCAACGGTCGCGGCGCCGGCCAGCACCCCGCCCGCGGCGGCGATCGCGGCGCTCTTCACCTCGCCGCGCAGCACCGGGGATCCCGCCTCGGGCGCCCGGCTGGGAAGCTTGCGGACCGGGTCGACGGCGTCGTCGGCGGCGGCGTCTTCCTCGGCGACGATCTCCCCATCAAGGTGGTGGTCGCTCACCGAACCCAAGATAACGAGGGGTCAGGTCGGGTCCTTCCCGGTCGCCCGGCAACCCCGCAAACAGCGGGTTTATGCGCTTTCCACCGCCGCTCTACCTAGACTCTGGCCGATGAGCGAGACCGCCAAGGCGCCGGTCGACGTCTTCGCCAAGGCGCGCGAACACGACCGACTCGAGCAACTCGAAGCAGCCAAGGAGCACGACCTCCTCCCCTACTTCCGCCTGCTGACCTCGCAGGCCGGCCCGGTGGTCGAGATGGAGGGCCGGGAGACGATCATGCTCGGCTCCAACAACTACCTCGGGCTGACCGGCGACCCGCGGGTCAAGGACGCCGCCCGCGAGGCGCTCGAGACCTACGGCACCGGTGTCACCGGCTCGCGCCTCCTCAACGGCACCACGCCGCTCCACCTCGACCTGGAGCGCGAGCTTGCCGAATGGATGGGAACCGAGGACGCGATCGTCTTCACCACCGGCTACCAGGCCAACGTCGGCGCGATCGGGACGATCCTCGGCCCGGCCGACACGGTGATCTGCGACTCCGGCGACCACGCCTCGATCCTCGACGGCGTCCGCATCTCCGGCGCCAAACTGCGGCCCTTCCGTCACAACCGGATGGACAAACTGGAGAAGATGCTGGGACGGGCCGCGGAGGACGGCGGCGGTGTCCTGGTCGTCGTCGACGGCGTCTTCTCGATGGAGGGCGACGTCTGCGACCTGCCTGCGATCGTCGAGCTCTGTCGCGCCTACGGGGCGCGGCTGATGGTCGACGAGGCGCACGGGGCCGGCGTGCTCGGAGCCCGCGGCGCCGGCGCCACCGAGCTGTTCGGGCTCGAGGACGAGGTGGACCTGCGGATGGGCACCTTCTCGAAGAGCCTCGCCTCCTGCGGCGGCTTCATCGCCGGCCCGGCCGAGGTGGTCGAGTTCCTGCGCGTCTCCTCGCGCGCCTTCATCTTCAGCGCCTCGGCGGTTCCCGCCGCGGTCGGCGCGGCCCTGGCGGCGCTGCGGGTGATCCGCGCCGAGGGCCCCGAGCTCTTCGAGCGCCTGCTCGGCAACGCCGAGTACCTGCGCGAGGGACTGCGCGGCCTCGGCCTGCGCGTGGTCGAGCCGGGGACGCTGCCCGATGGCCGCATCGCGACGACCCCGGTGGTGCCGGTCGTGGTCGGCGACGACTGGCAGGCGGTCCTCCTCTGGAAGGCCCTCTTCGACGCCGGCGTCTACACCAACGTGGCGATCGACCCGGCCGTGCCGCCCGGCGGCGCCCTCCTGCGGACCAGCCTGATGGCGACCCACACGAAGGAGAACCTCGACGCCGCGCTGGCGACGATCGAGCGGACGATTCGGGACTTCCCGGACCTGCCGAGACTGTAACGGTTGGTTAACCGCCCGGTGACATCCCCCACCGGGGGTAAGTTCAGACTTGTGCGGACAGCGGTCTTCGCGGGGACCTTCCGAAATTGTTGCTCTTAGCGACCGGGCCGGGCGGCGATCGGCCGGGCGCGGGTTGACGGCCACCACCCCGAAGACGTAGCTTCGTCTCCTCGCCGACGCCACCCCAAGGGACGTCTCGGGCCTCCACTCATCGGTCCGACGAGGCAGGGAACTGACGGTGATCCGTCGGCGAGGACCACCCAGTTATCGATTCCTTTGAAGGGAGGAGTCCCCGTGGAAGCTGCCGCGATGGCACCCGCAACGACGACCGCATCTCCTGAACCGCCCCAGCATATGAGGGCTCTCAAACGCGCCAACTCCGTGCGGCTGGCTCGCGCGGAGCTGAAGCGCGCGGTGGCGCGGGGGGACCTCGACCCGGCCGAGGTCGTCCGCGACTGCCCCTGGCAGACCGAGAGCATGACCATCTCCGAGCTTCTGACCAGCCAGCGCCGCTGGGGCCGCACCCGCGCCCGCAAGTTCTTGATGCCCCTCTCGCTGAGCGAGAACAAGCAGCTCGGCACCCTCACCCCGCGCCAGCGCACGATTCTCTCCGCCGAGCTCGCGTCCCGATCCTCCGGCGCCTCCCGCGCCCTGGCCTGACCCCCCCGAGGCTGCCCCCGTACCTGGGCTAGCCGCGCATTCCGCCGACCCGGAAGCTGAGGCCTCCGGAAGCGCGCTGGAATGCGCGGCGGGCCAGGTAGAAGGCGACGAGGAAGCAGGCGGCGCCGATCGGCAGCGCGTAGGCCAGCACCAGCCCCGCCGCATAGAAGAGGACGGCGACCACGACCACGAAGACGAAGCCGGCGAGCAGCGTGGTGTGGGAGCGGTAGCCGGCGAAGTGCTCGCGGATCGCGACCTCCATGCCACCGACCGCGGCGAGGCCGACGCCGACGCCGATCAGAGTCTCGTGCGAGCCGATCACGCCGATCGCGAGGCAGATGATCCCGCCGAGGATCGCCAGCTCGGCGAGCGGCGCTTTGCCCCAGGGCGCCGGCGGGCGCTCGTCCGGGCTGGAGATGTGAGGGGCGCGGCCGCCAGCCGCCCGCCTGTTGGACATCCGGATGAGACCTTGACCCGCCACCAGCCCATCAGCATCCCGATCGGGCCGAGGACGGGTCGCGAGTGCCAGTGGCCGCAGCCCGGCTCGCCGACGTCGGCGCGGCTGATCCGCAGCCAGCGATGCTCCTCGGGGGCGAGGAGCATCTGGGCGAGGAGCTCGCGGTTGGCGGCCTCGACCCCGGCGCGCTCGGCGAGGGCCCGGTGCGCCTCGGCGATGCGGGTGGCGAGGGCGTCGCGGATCTCCTCCAGCTCGCCGAGCCCGAGCACCCGTGGCGGCCCGGCGGCATCGACCCGGTGCGGCACGTCGACCCGGCCGAAGCCCTCGGCGACGAGCCGGCCAAGCTCGAGGTCGAGCTTGCCGATCTGGCGCCGCAACTCGACGCGGGCAAGCCCCTCGTCAAGGTCGAACCCGTTGTCTTTGGTAGCCCTCTGGGCGACCAAGGGCAACCGGTTGGCCCCCGCTTTCGCCGCCTCCCTGTCGAGCAGATCCGGCATAGGGAGATTCTAAGCGGCCTCGAGGGTCGCTGCAGCAATCCAGAGTGCCTCTTCGACCGAGATCGCGGGGACGGCGCCGACGCCGACCGCGGCGATCGCGATGCGGCGGCTGTCGCGTTCGACCGCGCGACCCGCCGCGGTGTCGCCGAAAAGGAGGCCGACCGGGCCCGATTCGTCGGCGACCGTCAGCGTCCCGGTGGCCAGCTCGCTGGTTCGACCGGGCAGCCGCTCGCCCGGCGCGGCGTCGCGGATGCAGAGTTCGCCGACCAGCCGATCGGCGTCGAAGCAGCGCAGGGCGACCCCGGTCTCGATCGTCGCGATCGTCAGCGCGTCGGCGGGCAGGCCGCGGCTCTTGAAGCCCCCGTCCTGTAGGCGTTCGAGCACGAGCTGCTCGACCGGGGTGCGGTCGCGGTCGGGGTCGAGCCCGATCTGGCGGAAGAAGACCCGGTAGGCCCAGGGGATCGGCCGGCCCCGCAGGCGGATCGCCTCGGCGCCGAAGAGGCGGTTGGAGAGGTCGCGGAGGCGCCGACGGACCGGCTCGGGGCTGCGGCCGGGCCGGCCGTCGACCTCGACCGTGGCGAGCGATAAGCCCGGGAACTCGGCTTCCAGATGCGGTGCCACCCAGCCCGGCGTCGCCGCCGGCTCCCACCCGATCGCTGCCCGTGCCTCTTCGGTCGCCATCTCTAGCCCCCTTCAGCCACCCGCGTCGCGTTCAGCAGTTCTCCCACATGTTGGCTGAGGCCGCCGACGCCAAGTTCGCCGATCGTCGCGCTCTGCAGCGTGCCGCCGGGGTAGGCGTAGGCGAAGGTCGGGCAGCCGCCGACCCGATAGAGCGCCGCCACGGCGCCGTCGCGGTCGAAGCCGACCGGCATCTCCCAACCATGTTCACGAACCAGTTCGCGAACCGACCCGCGCGAATCGCGGACGTCCAACGAAAGGAAGTTCACCCGACCACGGTAGCGCGCCGCGACGGTGCTGACGACATTTTGCTGGCGCTCGCAGCCGCCCGAGGTGCCGAACCAGAACGAGATCACCAGCGGCTTGTTGAACAGATCGCAGACGCGGATCGCCCCGGGCGTGGTGATCTGGCAGGCGGGGACGCGGGTCGAGCTTTCCGGGCAGGGCAGCGAGGAGCTCGAGCAGTCGTCCTGGTAGACGTTGGCGTCGCCTTCGAGGCTGCCCGCCGCGGCGGGGACGGCGAACTCGGGGAGCGGCCAGCGAGCGGGCTGATTGTCGAGGCCGAGCGTGTCTTCGCCGCCGCCGTTCAGGGTGTGGATGGTGGCGATGACGATCAGTGCCAGGAAGAGCAGCCCGACCGCGAGCGAGTAGCGGTTGGTGACGCCTTTCACGCCCGCGATCCTCCCTCCCCCGGGCGCTCCAGCAGGACGAGGGTCGCCGGGAGGATCACGATCACGCCGAGCAGCGCGGCGGAGAGGTCGATCACGGTGACCGCGCCGAAGTCGCGCAGCATGCGGATGTCGGAGGCGATCAGGACGGCGAAGCCGGCGATCGCGGTGAGGCCGGAGGCGAGCACGGCGGCGCCGGTGCGGGCGTAGGCGCGGCGCAGCGCCGCGGCGACGCCCGCGCCGATCGAGCGCTCCTGCTCGAAGCGGCCGGAGAGGATCACCGCGAACTCGGTGGCGATCGCGATCGTCAGCGCGCCGAGCGCCGCCGACATCGGGTTGAGCGGGATGCCGGTCAGCCAGATCAGCAGCGAGGCCCAGCCGGTGGCGAGCACGGTCGGCAGCAGCGGGACCAGGGCGCGGCGGAAGGAGCGCAGGAGGACGAGCAGGACGAGGGCGACGGCGCCGAGGCCGGCGAGGGCGAGCCAGTAGCGGCTGGAGGAGAGTTCGGAGGCCGCTTCGGCGGCGATCACCGGCAGGCCGGTGAGGCGGACCTCCACCCCGGGCGGCGGGTCGCCGATCTGGGCGCGGACACTGTCGAGCAGGTGCTGCTGTTCGGCGAGCGTTTGGGAGCGGATGCCGAAGCCGATCAGCGCCAGGTGGCCGACCTTGCCGGTCCGCGGGTCGAGCGGCGCGACTTGGCGCAGCGAGTAAGGCGAGAGCGCGGCGAGCGTCGCTTCGATGCCCGATTTGGTGACCTTGCCGCCGCGGGTGAGGAAGTCGGAGAGCGCGGGGCCGGCGGTCACGTCGTCGGCGGCGAGGACGCGGCGCTTGAAGGCCGCCATCCATTCGATCGCGGCCGGGTCGGTGAGGTCGGGGGCTTCGACCAGGACTTCGAGGTCGCCGGTGGTGCCGGTGGCGGACTCGAAGGCGTTGAGGTCTTCGACCTGGCGCAGGTTGTGGGGGGCGAGCTGGCGGACTTCGCTGACGGTGTCGATCTGAGTTCCGACGCCCCAACCGATCGCCGCGAGGGTCACCCCTACTGCCAGGACGGTGACCGGTCGGTTGATCGACAGCGAGACAAGGGCCTGCAACGGGCGGGTCCTGTCGCCGTGGGGCCCCACCATCCCTCCGGTAGCTGAAGCTTCCTCGGGATGGTTCCCCCCGCGGCGCCACCCGCCCGCTGGATTGCTTTGTCTAGGCGAACCGCGACGCAAACCCAGGGCGGCGAATCCGGCGGTCATCACCAAGGCAAAGGCCAAAAGGACGCCGATCACCAGCAAGACGCCGAAGCCGCGGACCATCGGCGTTGGGGAGAGCAGAAGCACGAGGAAGCCCGCGGCCGTTGCCAGGCAAGCGGTCGCGATCGTGGGACCCGAGAGGTTGGCGGCAGTCCTTGCTGCCGATTCGCCGGAGGCACCGGTCGCCTGTACCTCGTCGAGGCGTGCCTGGAACTGGATCGCGTAGTCGACGGCCAGGCCGATGAGGATTGGCAAGACCGCCACCGACGCCATGGTCAGGGAGCCGCCGACCAGATCCAAGAGGCCGAACACGATCGCCGCCGAGGCCAGCGCGAGGGCGAGGGGCAGGAGGCGGAGGGTGCTGCGGAAGGCGAGCAGCAGGACGATTGCCATCACGACGATCGCCACCGCGATGAGGAGAAGCAGGGCGTTCTTCAGGGCGCCGGCGATGGCGTCGACTACGACCGGGGCGCCGGTCACGACGTATTCGCCGCCTTGGAGGACGAAGCAGGGTTCGGCTTTGCCGCCTTCGCCGCAGGCTTTGCGCGGGGTCGTTTCGGCGACCGCCGCTTCGATCAGCGAGATCGCGCGGCTGCGTTCGGATTCGCCCAGGTCCGGCTTGAGGCGGATGACGATCTGCGCGGAGTGCGAGTTCGGGAAGAGGTAGGCGAGCCGCGCCTTCGGCGTGCCGCGCGCCTTGGCGAGGTCGAAGACGACGGTGGCGACGAATTCTTCGTTCTCGATGCTGGGTGGCGAGGTGATCCCGTATTTCGTCGCCACCTCGAGCAGGTATTCCTGGAAGCGAGCGGGCGCCAGGTTCTTGGAGAGGCGTTCGAGCTGGGCGTCGATCTGCACCACCGCCTCGTTCAGGAAGGTCGCCGGGCCGGCGAGGAAGGCGACCGGTTCCATTTCGGCGATCTCTTCGCAGGCGCCGGGCAGCGGCTTTGCCCCCTTCGGCACCTTGCCCGAGAGGCAGCCCTCGAGCCGCAGCAGCCTGATGATGTCCTTGCCGAGCAGCAGCTTCGGCAGGTTGCTCTTGACCAATACGACGACCGGTTCTTCGCCGAACTCCGAGCGCACGCGCTGGGTCGCCGTGTAGGTCGGGTCGCCGCGGTCGATCAGGGTGCCGAGCCCGGCGTCGGTGTCGACCTGGGTGGCGGCGACGGCAGCGGCGATCGCGACCAGCCCGGCGACGACGAGCACCGCGCGGGCATGGCGCACCGACCATGCGGCGATCGCCCCGAACGGGCGACGGCGCCCCACCGGCGGTTAGCGCCCCACCGGGGTCAGTCCATCGACAGCGGGCCGCTGACGTCCGCGTGGAGGAACTGGCTGACGAACGGGTTGGACGAGTCGAAGACCTCCTCTTTCGGCCCCGACTCGACGATCTTGCCGCTCCACAGCACCGCGATGAAGTCGGCGATCCGCCGCGCCGTGTTGAGGTCGTGGCTGATCACCAGGTAGCAGCCGCCGTTCTCGGCGTGGATCTCGCGGATGAGCTCGCAGAGAAGCGCCGTGCGGACCGGGTCGAGGCCGGAGTCGGGCTCGTCGAACATCACGATCGCCGGTTCCAGCACCAGAGCGCGGGCGAAGCCGGCGCGCTTGCGCATCCCGCCGGAGAGCTCGTTCGGCATCTTGTAGATCGCCTCGGAGAGGCCCACCTCTTTGAGCCGGCGGTTGACAATTTCGCCGATCTCCTCCTCGCCTTTGTCGGTGTGCTGCCGCAGCGGGAAGGCGACGTTGTCGTAGATGTTCATCGAGCCGAAGAGCGCCCCGTCCTGGAACAGCAGGCCGAACTTTTTGCGCACCTCGAAGAGTTCGTCGTCGGTCATGTTCGGGATCGATTCGCCGTGCACGAGGACGTCACCCGAGTCGGGATAGAGCAGCCCGACGATGTGCTTGATCAGCACGCTCTTGCCGGTGCCCGACGGTCCCAACACCATCGAGACCTGGTTCTCGGGGAGACCGAGGTTGAGGCCGTTGAGGATGCGGGCGCGACCGAACTGCTTGACCAGGTCGACGATTTCGATCGCGTCGGTGCCGCCGTGGTCGCGCTTGCGGCCGGTGTGGAAGCGGTAGGGGTCGTGCTCGCGCGGGTCGACCCCGGGAATGACGAAGTCGCGCCCCATCACGGCGCCGTCCTCGCTCACGTAAGGACCCTCGCCGGTGGCGCTTTCGGGATGGCCCGGAGTCGGGAGACCAGCGGCGGGCGCCCCGGCGGTCGCGCCGACCGGTTCGGTCGCCGCCAACTCCGCGCTGGTTTCCGCCTCCGCCTCGTGCTGCTCCTCCTCGAGCTCGTTGAAGCGCTCTTCCTCGTCGTTGTGCATCGCGTTCACCCCCCTATCGGTGCCCTCGGATTGGCCCCCCAGAAGACAAGGGTCCCAAGCATGCCGATGATGTGGACTAAGACGATGTTCAAGACCATCGACTTGGCGGTCGCCGTCCCCACGCCCACGGGTCCCCCGGACGCCGTGTAGCCGTAGTAACAGCCGACCAGCACGATCGCGGTCGCCATCGCCATTCCCTTGATCAGGCTGAAGATCACGTCGGGCGGGTTCTGGAACTGCCAGAAGATCAGGAAGTAGCCGCCCGAGGAGACGTCGCCGATCTGTTTCACCACCGCCAGGTAGCTGGCCAGGTACATGATCCCGATCGCCACCAGGTACATGAAGGGGAAGGTGATCCAGGCGGCGAGCAGGCGGGTCGCGCAGAGGAAGGTGATCGGCGGCACCCCCATCACCTCGAGCGCGTCGATCTCGTCGGAGATCCGCATCGCGCCGAGCTCGGCGACGATCCCGGTCCCGACCTTGGCCGAGAGCATGTAGCCGAAGGCGTAGGGCAGTACCTCGCGCAGGTCGCACCAGGCGGAGAAGACGCCGGCGTAGGCCGGGGCGCCGTCGGCGCGCAGCAGATAGGCCCCCTCGATCCCGCACTGCAGGCCGAGCACGAAGACGAGGCCCCAGATGACCAGCGCCGAGCCGAGGATCAGGATCCCCGCCTGGCGCAGCGCCTCGCCGAAGAAGCGCAGAACGCGGCCGGAGTAGACGAGCACCGCGACGCGGCCGCCGAAGCGGGCGATCTCGCCGAGCGAGTCGAGCCAGCCGCGCGGGACTTCGAGCCAGGCGTTCATCGCTTAGCGCCGCTCACCGGATCGTCTGGAGTTCGGGGTTGGTCGCCAGCAGCGTCTGGGTGAAGACGTAGTTGAAGGCGAAGAAGGCGAGGAAGGAGATCACGACGGCCTCGTTGACGGCGCGGCCTACTCCCGCGGCGCCGCCGGAGGCGGTCATGCCTTTGTAACAGCAGACGATCGCGATGATCGCGCCGAAGAGCGTGCACTTGAGGACCGAACCCCAGAGGTCGGTGACCGAGGCCTGCGAGAAGAGCGTCGCGAAGAAGCCGCCGAGGCTCTGGTGGTAGAGGATCTCGGTGAGGATGCCGCCGGAGAGGCCGGCGATGATCGCGAAGACGTCGAGCAGGCCGGTGATCAGCATCAGCGCCAGGAAGCGCGGCACGACCAGGTTCTTGATCGGGTCGACGCCCAGCACCTGGAGGGCGTCGAGCTCCTCGCGGATCTTGCGGGCGCCGAGGTCGGCGGTGATCGCGGTGCCGGCGATCCCGGCCACGCAGACGCCGGTCACGAAGGGGCCGATTTCTCGGATCGCGGCGAGCACGAAGAAGCCGCCGAGCCGGTCG
>DASXMH010000149.1:0-20248 GCA_036495785.1 Solirubrobacterales bacterium | reverse complement strand
GCCCGAGAGTGAGGCCCGGGAGGCCCGGTCGGCGACGAAGACGCCGGGAACGTCACACCTCCCGGCCCTCCGGGGGCCGGAATCGAGGCCCCCAGACGCGCTGGGTGCTTTTTGGCCCCCATGGGGGCCAAAACGATGGTCGCGTCTTCGTGACGTCTGAAGAAGACGCGAGGAAGGGTGACGTTCCCGGCTTCTTCGTGACGATCCCCGGCCTGCGCCCAGATATCCCACATTCCCCACAGACCCGGCCGTCTCGGCCACGGCCACACCCTGCCGGGGTCGTGGACGAGACGGCCGCGTCCTTCCCGATCCGCGCAGACCGTGGAATGACCATCCGCGCACCGCGTCACTAGTCTTCGCGCCCATGCGCGTAATCGATGTCGAGCACCTCGGCCATCCGCACGTGATCGGCTGCTGGGAGGTCGACGGCATGCTCGTCGACCCCGGCCCCGAGTCCTCCCTACACACCCTGCTGGAGAAGCTCGGCGACCAGCGGCCCGAGGCGATCCTCCTCACCCACATCCACCTCGACCACGCCGCGGCGACCGGCGCGATGGTGGCTCGCTGGCCGGACCTGCCGGTCTACGTCCACGAGCGCGGCGCACCCCACCTGATCGACCCCTCGCGCCTGTTGGCCTCTGCGGAGCGCCTCTACGGCGACAAGCTCGAGTACCTCTGGGGGAAGATCCAGCCGGTCCCGGAGGCCAACGTGACGACCCTGGCCGGCGGCGAGACGCTGCGGGGCATGCGCGTCGCCTACACCCCCGGCCACGCCTCCCACCACGTCTGCTATCTCCACGAGGAGACCGGCACCGCCTTCGTCGGCGACGTTGCCGCCTGCCGCCTCCCCGGCACCGACCTGGTGATCCCCCCGACCCCGCCCCACGACATCGACGTCGAGGTCTGGGAAGAGTCGATCGCCTTGGTCGAAGGCTGGGCGCCCGAGCGGCTCGCCCTCACCCACTTCGGCCCGGTCGACGATCCCGCCGCCCACCTGGCCGAGGCCAAGCGTCGCCTCCGCGAAGAGGCCGACCTCGCCCGCCGGATGGACGAGCCGACCTACGAGACCGACCTCCAGCGCCGCATCTCCGCCCAGCTGGAGCCCGAGACGGCGGACGAGATGTTCCAGGCCGTCCCGACCGCCTATCAGTGGTCCGGCCTCGACCGCTACTGGCGTAAGAAAGCCGAGCGCGAGGCGGCCTAGGCCAGGTGCTCGCGCATCCGCTCGACGGCCTCTTCGATGCGGTCGTCGGGGGTGGTGAGCGAGATGCGGAAGAAGCCCTCGCCGCTCGGCCCGTACATCGAGCCGGGTGAGACGACGACGGCGGCCTCTTCGAGAACGGTCTCGGCGAAGGAGGTCGAGGTGTGGCCGTCAGGGACCGGGGCCCAGATGTAGATCGTGCCCTTCGGCGGGGTGACGTCGACGCCGATCGCGCCGAGGGCGGAGACGACCAGGTCGCGTCGGCGGGTGTAGGTCGCGTTCATCTCGGCGAGCGGTTCGGGCGGGCCCTGCAGAGCCGCGACGCCGGCGAGTTGGACCGCCTCGAAGAGGCCCGAGTCGACGTTGGTCTTGAGGCGCCAGTAGGACTGGATCGCCTCGGCGTGGCCGAGGATCGCGGCGCAGCGCCAGCCGGTCATGTTGTAGCCCTTGGAGAGCGAGAAGACCTCGACCCCGACCTCCTTGGCGCCCGGCGTCGCCAGGAAGCTCGGCGCCACGTAGCCGTCGTAGGTGGTCTCCGAGTAGGCGTTGTCGTGGACGACGAGGATCTCGTGCTCGCGGGCGAACTCGATCACCTCCTCGAAGAAGCCTTCGGGGACGACCGCGCCGGTCGGGTTGTTCGGGTAGTTGATGAACATCAGCCGCGCCTTGGCGGCGGCCTCGGCGGAGATGGCGGAAAGGTCGGGCGCGAAGCCGCGCTCGGGGAGCAGCGGCAGGAGCTCGGCGGTGGCGCCGTGCAGCAGCGGGCCGCCGGTGTAGACGGGGTAGCCGGGGTCGGAGGCGAGCGCCACGTCGCCCGGGTCGAGGAAGGCGTTGCAGAGGTTGTAGATGCACTCCTTGGCGCCGATCGCCGGGATCACCTCGTTCGCCGGGTCGATCTCCACGCCGAAGCGACGGTCGTAGAAATCGACGAAGGCCTGGCGGAAGTCCTCACGCCCGCGGTTCGACGGGTACTGATGCGTGGCCGGATCGGCGACCGCCCGCTGCATCGCCTCGACGATGTAGGGGTAGGTCGGCTGGTCGGGATCGCCGATCCCGAGGCTGATCACGTCGATGCCCGCGGCGCGCTTCTCGGCGATCCGCCGCTCCAGTTCCTGGAACATGTAGGGAGGGATCGCCTGCAGGCGCTTCGATGGTTCGGCGATGGCCATGGGCGCGGAAATCTATCTGCCGGATGATCCAGAGGGGCCCCGGGTCAGTCCTGCTCGGCGAGCGCGGCGAGGAGCTCCGGCGAGAGCTCGCCCGCGTAGACCGGCTCGGCCCAACCGTCGAGCCGCACCGCCAGGTCCTCCCCGACCGCGACGGTCAGCTCGCCGCCGTCGAGCTCGACCGTCAGTGGGCTCGGCGCGCCGCGCAGGAAGGCGGTGACCGCGGCGCCCGAGGCGCCGGTGCCGGAGGAGAGCGTCTCCCCGACGCCGCGCTCGAAGATCCGGGCGCGGACCTGGCTGCCGTCGATCGCCAGGAAGGAGACGTTGGTGCGGTTGGGGAAGAGCGTCGAGCCTTCGATCTCGGGGCCGACCAGTTCCAGGTCGAGGTCGGCCAGCTCGACCGGGTCGACGACGATCGCGCACTGCGGGTTGCCGATCGAGACGTGCTGGAACTCCCACTCGCGCCCCGCCGAGCGCACCCTGCCGCGGCCGTCGGGGCCGCCCGAGGGGAAGTCCTTGGAGGTGGTCGACGCCTTGCCCATGTCGACCGAGCAGGTCAGCTCACCGGTGATCGTCGGCCGGATCGGCCCGGCGACGGTTGAGATCGCGAACTCCTCGGCGTCGGTCCAGCCGTGGCGGCGCAGGTAGAGGATCGCCTCGCGCGCCCCGTTGCCCGACAGCTCGGCCTCCGAGCCGTCCGGGTTGAAGATCCGCAGGTCGGCGACGAACTCCGGGTCTTCGCTTCGGGAGAGCAGCAGGACGCCGTCGGCGCCGACGCCGAAATGTGGGTCGCAGAGCCACTCGATCCGTGCCTCGTTCAGCTCCCAGGGGAGGTTCGTCGCCTCAAGGATCAGATAGTCGTTCCCGAGCGCCTGCCACTTCTCGAATTTCACCCGTCGCACCCTAGCGACGATGTTGATGGGCCGAAAACTCAACTATGGCTTGAGTTTTCGGCCCATCAACATGGCGACTTGGCGGTCGGTCAGGTCGGTGCGGTCGATGGTGGTTAGGTCCGGGATTTTGCGCATCCAGGTGAGCTGGCGGCGGGCGTAGTTACGGGACCGGCGCTTCATCGTCTCCAGGTCGCCGGCGAGGATTTCGTTCAGGCCCAGTGCTTTGCGGGCGGTGCGACCGGGCCCGAGCGCGTCGGCGCGCCGTGCCTCCTCCTCCCCGCCATCGGCGACGATCGCGTCGACCCGAGCGTCGATCCGCTCGTACAGCCGCGCCCGGTCCATGTCGAGCCCGAAGATCCGGGTCGGGTGCCGCGTGTCCCCCGACCAGAGCTCCGACTCTTCGGAGAACGCCGGGACTTTTCGCAGCGACAGATCCGCGAGCGCCGCGCGCAGGTAGAGGCCAGTGCCGCCAACGACGATCGGGGTCCTCCCCGCGGTGATCGCCCGATCGATCGCCTGGTGCGCGCGCGGCATGTACTCCCCGATCGAGAAGTCCTCCGTAACCGGCACGATCCCGAGCAATTCGTGTGGCAGAACCTCCTGCTCCTCGGCACTCGCCGTGCCAGTGAGCACGTCGAGCCCTTCGTAGACCTGCAACGCGTCGCAGTTGACCGCCACCGGCTCCTCGCCACGCTCCCGCAGCAATCGAGCCAATTCCACGGCGACGCCGGTCTTCCCGACGCCCGTGGGCCCGAAGATCGCGACGATCACCGAAAAAGTTGAGAGAGGGGCTTCACCGAGACGCCCGACAAGGTCTGCGAAGTCGCGCCCTCGATCTCCACATCCACCATCTCGCCCGGCGCCGCCACCCCTTCGAAGTTGACCGCCTTCCCATGCCTGGTCCGCCCTCGCAGCCTGGTCGGATCGGTCCGACTCGGCCCCTCGACCAGCACCTCCATCGTCCGCCCGACGAACCGCTGGGCCCGCTCGGCCGCCCGCCGCTGGACCACCTCGACCAGGCGTTCCATCCGCTCGACCTTGACCTGGTGCGGCAGTTGCCCGTCCATCGTCGCCGCCTCGGTTTCGCGGCGCGGGCTGAAGACGAAGGTGAAGGCGCCGTCGTAGCCGACCTCCTCCGCCACTTCCAGCGTTTCGGCGAAGTCGGCCTCGGTCTCGCCGGGGAAGCCGACGATGATGTCGGTGGTGATCGCGCAGTCGGGGACGTGCTCGCGGATCAGCGCGACGCGGTCCATGTAGCGCTCGCGGTTGTAGGTGCGGCGCATCCGTTTCAACACTGTGCTCGAGCCCGACTGCAGCGGCAGGTGGATCTGCTCGCAGAGGGAGGGCAGCTGGGCGTGGGCCCGGATCACGTCCTCCTTCATGTCCTTAGGATGCGGGCTCGTGTAGCGGATGCGGTCGATGCCGGGCACCGCGTCGACCCGGGCCAGCAGTTCGGCGAAGGTGATGCGGCTCTCGCGCGGCAGGCCGCGCCCATAGCTGTTGACGTTCTGCCCCAGCAGCGTCACCTCGCGCACGCCGTCGGCGGCCAGCGCCTCGGCCTCGGCGAGCAGCTCGGCCGGATCGCGGCTGACCTCGCGGCCGCGGGTCGAAGGCACGATGCAGTACGAGCAGACGCAGTTGCAGCCCTGTGAGATCTGCAGCCAGCCCTGGAACTCGCGCTCGCGGCGGGTGGGAAGGTGGCCCGCGAAGTCCTCGAACTCGAAGTAGCCCTGCGCGGTCAGCGAGTCGGAGTTGAGGAACTCGGCCAGCTTGTGGATCTGGCCCGGGCCGAAGGCGACGTCGACGAAGTGGAAGCGCTCGAACACCTCCTCCTTGACCGACTGGGCCCAGCAGCCGCCGACCCCGACCGTCCGCGCCGGGTCTTCGCTCTTCAGCCGCTTCGCCTCGCCGAGGTGCGCGATGAAGCGGCTGTCGGCGGACTCGCGGATCGAGCAGGTGTTGAAGAGGATCAGGTCGGCTTCGGAGCGCTCCGCCGCCTCCTCATAGCCGAGCGAGGTGAGCATGCCCCGCATCCGCTCGGAGTCGTGCGCGTTCATCTGGCACCCGAAGGTGGTGACGTGGAAGCGCTTCACGCGCTCAGGGTACCGAGAGAGCGGCGCCCGCCGGGGCTATTCGCCGTGGGTGATTTCCTGGGCGACGTAGGCGGCGACGTTTTCGATTTCTGCTTCCGAGAGGATGCCTTTGAAGGGAGGCATCCCGCCGCCGCCGTTGGTGACCTGCTGGATCGCTCCGGCTTCGGTCTGGGCCAGCGGCATCGTCGTCAGGTCGGGGCCGCCGTTGCCACCGTGCCCGGTGGCACCGTGGCAGGTCGAGCAGTTTTCGGAGAAGACCAGTGCGCCTTCTTGAGGGTTGCCGCCGCCTCCGGCCGCTCCTTCGGTGCCAGGTTCTTCGCCTTCTTCTTCGGCTTCTTCAGCGGGCCCTTCTTCTTCGGCTTCGCCGGTTTCCGCGCCTTCTTCAGCTTCGGGTTCAGCGCCGCCTTCGCTTTCGCCGGCTTCTTCTTCGGCCGCTTCTTCCTGGGCTTTCACGAACGGACCTTCGGTCTCGTTGAACTGGATTTCTTCGCTGGCTTTGGCGAACTCCTTGCCGTGGTCGCGCGACTCGTCCTTGCCGTGCAGGACGGCGAAGGTGCCCGCGGCGACCGCGAACGCGGCGAACCAGACGATGACCAGCGGCATGAATTTGCCGGGGAAATTGTCGTTTTTCAGCCCGAAGAGGCTGACGAGGACGGCTGAAGCGGCGAGGATGCCGCCGCAGATGTAGAAGAGCGTTTCGTGCATCGCGCGGCCGGAATCCTATTGGTGCGGCGGACCCGGTGCTTACAGGGTAGGCCAGGCCGCGCTAGGCGGCCTGGGCCTCCGCGATCGGCGCCGACGGCTCCGCAACCGCATCGGGCGGCGTAGCGCCGATTCCGAGCGCCGTGCGCACCTTCGTTTCGATCTCCAGGGCCAGCTCCGGGTTGTCTTTCAGGAACTGTTTGGCGTTGTTGCGCCCCTGCCCGAGGCGGGTCTCGCCGTAGGAGAAGAACGAGCCGGATTTCTGCACCAGGTCCTGCTCCATGCCGAAATCGAGCAAGCCGCCCTCGCGGGAGATGCCGACCCCGTACTCGATGTCGAACTCGGCCTGGCGGAACGGCGCCGCGACCTTGTTCTTGACGACTTTCACGCGGACCCGGTTGCCGACCGCCTCGGTCCCTTCTTTGAGGGTCTCGATGCGGCGGATGTCGAGGCGCTGCGATGAGTAGAACTTCAGCGCCCGGCCGCCCGGCTGGGTCTCCGGCGAGCCGAACTGGACGCCGACTTTTTCGCGGATCTGGTTGGTGAAGATGCAGACCGTGTTGGTCCGGTTGAGGCTGCCCGCCAATTTGCGCAGCGCCTGCGACATCAGCCGCGCCTGCAGGCCGACCGTGGTGTCGCCGATCTGCCCGTCGAGCTCGGCTTTCGGGGTCAGCGCCGCGACCGAGTCGATCGCCACCACGTCGACCGCCGCCGAGGCGATCAGCCGGTCGGCGATCTGCAGGGCCTGCTCGCCGTAGTCGGGCTGGGAGACCAGCAGCTCGTCGGTGTCGACGCCGATCGCCCGCGAGTAGACCGGGTCGATCGCGTGCTCGGTGTCGATGAAGGCGCAGACGCCGCCGAGGGCCTGGGCCTGGGCGATGATGTGGTTGACCAGGGTGGTCTTCCCGGAGGACTCGGGGCCGAAGATCTCGACGATCCGGCCGCGCGGCACACCGCCGATCCCCAGCGCCAGGTCGAGCGCCAGCGAGCCGGTCGGGATCGAGGCGACCTTGACCGTGCCTTTGTCGCCGAGCCGCATCAGCGAACCCTCGCCGAACTCCCGTTTGATCCCGGTGACGGTCGCCTCGAGGGCCGCGTCTTTCGCTTTGGCCTCCTTCGCCGACAGGCCCTTCAAGTTCACTTTGTCATCCGCCATCTAGATCATCACCTCACTGCCGCCCGCTTCAGGACAGCTCGACTTGGGCCAGCGGGACGTATCGGGCGCCCCCCGGCTGGAGTTGAGAACGGTAGAGCGTCAACCGGACGGCATAAAACGGCTCCTTGAGCCGGTCCGGGAGGTCTCCGGGGCGCCTCGTGACCGCCGCCGGACGGCGCGAGCCGCGTCCCTCCGGCCGCACCCTGGCGACCGTCAGGTGGGGCCAGAAATCGCGCTCCTCGGGCTCGTAGAGGCCCTCCTCGACCAGATTGTCGACCAACCCATGGTGCAGGTCGGTGGTGGCCGGGGACGGCGCCGGGAGCGCGAAGAGCGACGCCCGCCGCCGGCGCGGCAGCGGGATCGGGTCCTCGAGCTTCAGCAACGCCGGTGGGGCGCTGATCCCCCGCACCAGATCGGTGATCTCCTCCGCCTCCTCCGCCTCGCGGTGGCCGAGGAAGACCAGCGTCACGTGCAGCGACCCGGGCCGCGTCACGCGCAGGGCCGGGTCGATCAACTCGGCCCTCCCCCACGCCGCCAGCCCGTCGCGGACCTCCTCGGGAAGGTCGAGCGCCACGAACAGCCGCTGCCGCCTCGGTTTCTCTCCTTGACCTGCCATGCGGCCAAGCTAGGGAGCAAATGCGCGCGGCTCAACGCCGCTTCGCAACTTCTCTGTGAATTTAGGGGCGCGAATCCGTGCCTTCGCCGCGGAGCAGCCGCCGCAGCAGGTGCATCGCGACCAGTGCCGAGCGTTCGCGGATGTCGGCGCGGTTGCCGGGGATCACCCGGTCGACGGCAACCTCGGTCCCGTCGGCGAGGCGCGCGTTGAAGCAGACGTAGCCGACCGGCTTCTCCTCGGTCCCGCCGCCCGGCCCGGCGATTCCGGTGATCGCAACCGCGACGTCGGCCTCGAAGCGCTCCAGCGCCCCCTGGGCCATCGCCTTGGCCACCTCCGGTGACACCGCGCCCTTCTCCTCCAGCAGCGCCTTGGGCACCCCCAGGAGCTCTTCTTTGGCCTCGTAGGAGTAGGTGACGGCGCTCCCGGCGAAGTAGTCAGACGCACCAGGCACGTCGGTGATCCGCGCCGCCAGCAGGCCGCCGCTGCACGACTCGGCCAGGCCCAGCCGGTGCCCGTGCAGCAGTTTCGCCACCTGTTGGTCGACCGTCTCGCCGTCGAGGCTGAACGTCTCGCGTGGGTGGCGCCGCGCCAGACCATCGCGGACCGCCATCGCCACCGCCTCGGTCTCATCGCGCCAGCGGACGTCGATCTCGATCTCGCCCCGCCGCAGGCAGGTCGTGACCTCGACCGCGTCGACGTCCACCCCGTCGTCGTCCTCGATCTCGCGCAGGCTTTTGGCGACTTCCGACTCGGGCACGCCGAACATCCGCATCGTCAGGCCGTGCAGCGGGGTGGCGCGCGCCAGGATGCCCTGCACCGCCTCCGTGGCGATCGCCACCGGCCACATCGGCCGCAGCTCGCGCGGCGGGCCGGGCAGGACGATCACCACCCGCTCGCCTGCCGGCACGACCAACCCCGGCGCGGTCCCGACCGGGTCGAGCGCCTCCGCCCCCTCCGGCACCATCGCCTGCTTGCGGTTGGCCTCCATCACGGCCGCTTCGTCGAACTGCCAGCCGCGCCGCGAGGCGAAGCGCCCCAGGATCGCCGCGATCTTCGCCTCCATTTCCACGTCGAGCTCCATCGGGCGCCCGGCGAAGCGCCCCACGATCTCCGCCGTCAGGTCGTCCGCGGTCGGCCCGAGGCCGCCGCTGGTGACGATCAGGTCCATCTCCTCGGCCGCCAGGAAACGCAGCGCGTCCTCGAGGTCGTCGGGGCGGTCGGCAACGACGATGATGTGGGCGACCTCGACCCCCAGCTCGGCCAGGCGTTCGCTCACCCACGGCCCGTTGGCGTCGGAGATCCGCCCGGTGATCACCTCGGTCCCGGTGACGACGATCCCGGCTCTGACGACGCCCGCTTTCACGCGGGACGAAACTACCGGACCGGCGCCATCAGGAAAGGCCGTTGTCGGTGTCGGCCCCGACCGTGGAGGGCGCGCCACCAGGCGTCCCGCCCCCGCCGGACCCCGGCCCACCGACCACCCGGGCCAGATCGGCCTGCGTGATCAGCACCTGGCGCGGTTTGGAGCCCTCGTAGCCGGAGATGACGCCCCGCCGCTCGAGCATGTCGATCAGCCGCCCGGCCCGCGTGTAGCCGACCCGCAGGCGCCGCTGGATCATCGACACGGAGGCGGTTTCGGTCTGTACGACCAGGCGGATCGCCTCGTCCAGCAGGTCGTCGGAGTCGGGATCGAAGTCGTCCTCACCGCGTCCGCCGTCGTCACCGGCGTCCTCCGGCGTCTCCAGCAACTCCTCCTCGAACTCCGGTTCACCCTGTTTCGCCCAGTGGGTGGTAATGGCGGCGATCTCGTCCTCGGTGATGAAGGCGCCCTGGACGCGGGCCAGCTTCGAGGTGCCGGCGCCGCGGAAGAGCATGTCCCCCTGGCCGAGCAGCGACTCGGCGCCGCCCTGGTCGAGGATCACCCGCGAGTCGGTCTGCGAGGACACCGCGAAGGCGATCCGGCTCGGGATGTTGACCTTGATCGTGCCGGTGATGATGTCGGTCGAGGGGCGCTGGGTCGCCAGCACCAGGTGGATGCCGGTCGCCCTCGACTTCTGCGCGAGGCGGATGATCGAGTCCTCGACTTCGGCGGGGGCGACCATCATCAGGTCCGCGAGCTCGTCGATCACGCAGAGGATGTGCGGCAGCGGCGCCTCGCCGGCTTTGCGGCGGACCCGGTTCAGCTCCTCGAGGTTGCGGGCGCGCGCCTGCGACATCACGCCGTAGCGCGTCTCCATCTCGGTGATCAGGTTGGCGAGCACGTTGGCGGCCAGGCGCGGCGAGGTCACCACCGGGGTCAGGAGGTGCGGGACGTGCTCGTAGTGGTTGAGCTCGACCTGCTTGGGGTCGACCAGCACCAGGCGCACTTCGTTGGGTGAAGACGCCATCAGGATCGAGGAGAGCATCGCGTTGACGCAGGCGCTCTTGCCCGAGCCGGTGGTGCCGGCGACGAGGACGTGCGGCATCTTCGCGATGTCGGTCCAGACCGCGTTGCCGTCGATCCCCTTGCCGAGCCAGGCGACCAGCGGCGAGGCCTTCGGCGGGCGCCCCTGGTAGATGTCGCCGAGGCGGACCATGCGGCGCTTCGCGTTCGGCACCTCGACCCCGACCGCCTGTTTGCCGGGGATCGGCGCGAGGATGCGGATGTCGGTCGAGGCGAGCGCGTAGGCGAGGTCGTTGGCGAGCTCGGTGACTTTCTTGACTTTGATCCCGGGCGCGAGGCGCAGTTCGTACAGGGAGACGTGCGGGCCGCTGACGACGCCGACGATCTTCGCCTCGACCCCGAAGTGGCCGAGCGCCTCGATCAGCTTGCGACCCGTCGCCTGCTGGTCACGCGGGTCGGGCCCTTTGTCGCCTTTGCCGCGCTCGAGCACGCGCGGGGACGGCATCCGGTAGTCGATCTCTTCCGAGGTGGTGACGCCGCGCAGGTTGCCCATCGGGGTCGGTTTGGGGCTTTCTTCGGTGACGGGTTCCGGGAGAACTTCCTGGACGTCGTCAACCGGCCTGTCCTCCGCTTCGCGTCCGGGCATGCCGGGCGAGGGCTCCGGCTCCGGCTCGGCGTCCGCCGGGCCGTCGTCGGCAAAGTCGACCTGCGTGTCGGCGTCGAAGATCCCCGGCGCGAAGATGTCGTCGTCCTCTTCCGCGAGGGCCACCGTCGGCTCGACCTCGTCGTCCTCGGGGTAGTCCCTCATCACGTCGGTCGCGGCGGCCTTGGTCTCGGCGGTCCGTCCGCCGCGCTCGTCGCGGCGCCGGCGCCACTCCTCCGAGCCGCGCTGGACGGTGCGCGCGGTCGCTTCGCCGCTGCGGACGCCGCCGAAGAACAGGACCCGCAGGCCGTGGCCGATCCCGCGTGCCAGCGCCGAGACCGAGGTGCCGGTCAGCAGCATCCCGCCCGCGACCAGCATCAGCAGGGTGAAGATCCGCGCCCCGACCGAGCCAAAGAGGTATTCGAGAGCGGTTTCGATCCCGTAGCCGACCTTGCCCCCTTCCCAGCCGAAGAACAGGACGAACAGCAGGTAGATCCCGGCGGCGACGAGGAAGAGGCCGATCAGGTCGAGATGGCGCTGCTCGAGGCCCTCGAAGAGGCGGAATCCACCGCGGGATTTGGCGGCTTTGCCACGTTTGGCCTTGCCTTTGGGTTTACGGGCAGGGGCGCGCTTCTGTCGAACGAACACGCGACCGATTTCGACGCCGAGCCCCCATCCCCTACTCGACTACGCGTCCAACCCGCAAAGGCGCTCTAAATTCGCCATAAAAGGACCGCAACGGGCACCGGGCGCCGTTTAACATCGGCTGCATGCTCAGTACCGATCCAGAGGTCCAGCAGGGCGGCCGGGTCCTGATCGTCGAGGACGACGCCGACATCGCCGACGTCCTGCGTCGCTCCCTGCGCAACGAGGGCTACGAGGTCCGCACCTCCGCCGACGGGGTCGAGGCGCTCGACATGGCCGTCGGGTTCGTCCCCGACCTGGTCGTGCTCGACCTTGGGCTGCCCGGCCTCGACGGGATCGAGGTCTGTCGGCGCCTCCGTATGGAGGGCGACGTGCCGATCCTGATGCTGACCGCCCGCGCCGAGACCGAGGACCGCGTCACCGGCCTCGACAGCGGCGCCGACGACTACCTGGTGAAGCCGTTCGAGCGCCAGGAGCTGCTGGCGCGCATCCGCGCCCTGCTGCGCCGCCGGCCGCCGCGCGGCGCCGCCTCCCTCGAAGTGGGCGACCTGCAGCTCAATCCCGACACCCGCGAGGTCCATCGCGGCGACCGCGAAATCGAGCTGACCAACCGCGAGTTCGAGCTGCTCGAGTTCCTGATGCGCAACGAGCGCCTCGTCGTCTCCCGCGAGCGCCTGCTCGATGAAGTCTGGGGCTACGACCCGATGGCGGCGACGAACACGATCGACGTCTTCATCTCCAACCTGCGACGCAAGCTCGAGGCGGGCGGTGAGCCCCGCCTCCTCCACACCAAACGCGGCGCGGGGTACGTCCTCAAAGACTGATGGTCGCCGCCGCCCGCAGCAACACCGCGGCCTGGCTGCGGCGAGTCACGCACCCCCGAGCCTGGCCGGTGCGCTGGCGCATCGCCGCGGTCTCCTCCGGGCTGACCCTGGCGATCCTCCTGGTCTTCGGCGTGGTGATCGGCCAGATCGCCACCACCCGGATTCGCGACGACTTCAACGGCGAGGTCCACAACGCGGTCGAAATCCTCCAGCACGAAGTCAGGGTCGTCTACCCACTGGTCGGCCGGATCCATGAGGAAGGGCCGCCGCTCGGTCCCTACGTCCTCCCCGACGACGCCGGCGCGCGGGTCTTCGACCGGGCGGGCCGGGTGATCGCCGAAACCAAATCTCCGAACACCAAGAAGCTCGGACGTCCCGAACGCGGGACCACCGAAGAAAACGGACTGCGGATCGAGACCGCCCTGCTGTCCGAAGAAGGCGTCGCCACCGGCTACGTCCAGTACGGCCGCAGCACCGCCCACGTCGATGACACGATCGACCGCATCTGGCTGATGATCGTGGCCGGGATCATCGGCGGCACGTTGCTCGCCAGCCTCGCCGGGGTGGCGATCGCGGCGCGCGCGATGCGCCCGATCGCCTCGCTCACCTCGAGCGCCCGCGAGATCGCCGAGACCCGCGACCCCTCCCGCCACATGCCGCGGCCCCCGGTCGAAGATGAGGTCGGCGAACTGGCCGAGACGCTCGAGCAGATGCTCCGCTCGCTGGACGCCGCGCGGGCCGAGCGCGAGCAGGCGATGCAACAGCAGCGCGAGTTCGTCGCCGACGCCTCGCACGAGCTGCGCACGCCGCTGACCAGTGTGCTCGCCAATCTGGAGCTGCTGCAGGCCTCGCTGGGCGGTCCCCAACAGGCCGAAGACCGCGAGGTGGTCGATTCGGCGCTCCGCTCCTCGCGGCGGATGAGCCGGTTGGTCTCGGACCTTCTGCTGTTGGCGCGGGCCGACGCGGGCCGCCTCGCCCCACACCACCGCATCGACCTCGCCGAAGTCGCCGGCGACGCGGCGGCCGAGGCGGCGCCCCTGATGGGTGGCCGCCACTTCGAGATCGACAACGACCGGCCGCTGCCGGTCGAGGGCAGCGCCGACGAGCTCCACCGCATGGTCCTCAACCTGCTCGACAACGCCGCCCGGCACACCCCCGACGGGGCGATGATCGAGTTGAAGCTCTCCCAGGAGGGCGACTACGCGGTGGTCGAAGTCGCCGACGACGGGCCCGGCATCCCGCAGGCGATGCGGACCCAGATCTTCGACCGCTTCGTGCGCGGCGAAGGCCCCGCCGACACCTTCCGCGGCGCGGGCACCGGTCTGGGCCTGGCGATCGTCAGCGCCGTCGCCGCCTCCCACGGCGGCAGCGTCGAGGCTACGGAGTCGTCCGCGGGCGGCGCGCTATTTCGCGCCCGCATCCCGATTGCGAACGCCGATCGGGTCGACAAAGAGAAAAAGCATTCATCTTCGATCTTTTAGGGGCGCTTTAGTTCTCGTCCGTAAATTTGCCCGTGGACGAGACACTAGCCCGCCGGGATTTCTCCCCAGACACTGTCCCGGCGGGCTTTTTAATGTCGTTTTTCAGACGTCGACCCACCATCGCCGCCGTCTGAGGCGGCGTGGGCCAGCCTCGCCAGGACGCAGGGAAGGGAACTGAGGGGAGCGCACACCAGTGCGTGACCCGAAGCGAGCGACCGAGGACACCGCGAGGCGCCCCCACGCCGCCTCAGACCTGGATGACGACCGGGAGGATCATCGGGCGGCGGCGGAGGCGCTGCCAGACGAACTTGCCGATCGTTTCGTGGAGGTCCTCCTGGATCAGGTCGGGCTCGCGGGTGCCGGAGTCGGAGGCGTCTTCGAGCGAGTCTTCGATCAGGTCCTTGAGGTCCTCCACCAGGCTGTCGGCCCCGTCGACGAAGGCGACGCCGCGGAGGATCACCTCCGGGTCGGCGACGATCGCGCCGTCGTCGGAGGAGATCGTGACGACGACGATGAAGATGCCGTCGGCGGAGATCTCGCGGCGGTCGCGCAGGGCGGCGTCGTCGGGGTCGCCGATGTTGACGCCGTCGACGTACATCGTGCCGACGTGCAGGTCCCCGCCGAAGCGGGCGCCCGACTCGTCGATCTCGAGCGGCAGCCCGTTGCGGCCCTGGAAGATGTTCTGCGGCTCGATCCCCACCGACTCGGCCAGGTCGGCATGCAGTCGGATCCGCTTGTAGTCGCCGTGCACCGGCATCACGTAGCGCGGTTTGGTCAGGTTCAGCATCAACTTCAGCTCCTCGCGGGAGCCGTGGCCCGAGGCGTGGATCGGTGCGTCTTTGGCGGTGATCACGGTCGCCCCGATCTCGTAGATGCGGTCGATCGTCTCGTTGACGGCGCGCTCGTTGCCGGGCACCGGAGTCGCCGAGAAGACGACGGTGTCGCCCTTGTGGAGCTGCACGTCACGGTGGTCGTTGTTGGCCATCCGCCGCAGCGCCGAGAGCGGCTCGCCCTGGCTGCCGGTGGAGATGACGACGACCTTCTCGTCGGGAAAGTTCTCGATCTCGCGCGGCTGGATGAAGACGCCCTGTGGCGCGTTCGCGATCCCCAGGTTGGAGGCGATATTGAAGTTCTTGCGCATCGAACGGCCGACCAGCGCCACCCTGCGGTCGAGCGCCACCGCGGCGTCGATCACCTGCTGGACGCGGTGGATGTTCGAGGCGAAGGAGGTGACGATGATTCGCCCCTTGCAGCGCGAGAACTGGTGCAGCAGGGCCGGTCCGACGCTCGACTCCGACGGCGCGACGCCCGGCCGGTCGGCGTTGGTCGAGTCGCCGCAGAGCAGCAGCAGGCCTTCGCTGCCGATCTCGGCGAGCCGTGAGATGTCGGCGGGACGCTTGTCGACCGGGGTCTGGTCGAACTTGTAGTCGCCGGTCATCAACATCGAGCCGAGCTCGGTGGTGAGCAGGACGCCCCGCATGTCGGGGATCGAGTGGGCGAGGTGGACGAGCTCGATCTCGAACGGCCCGCGCCGCACCTTCTCCCCCGCCGGCAGCTCCTCCAGCGGCGCCTTGTCGCCGAGCTTGTGCTCGTCGAGCTTCGAGCGGACCATGCCGATCGTCAGCAGGCCGCCGTAGATCACCGGCGGCATGCCGATCTCGCGCAGCACGTAGGGCAGCGCGCCGACGTGGTCCTCGTGGCCGTGGGTGAGGATGATCGCCTCGATGTCGTCGGCCCGGTCACGCAGGTAGGTGAAGTCGGGCAGGACGAGGTCGATGCCGTGCATCTCCGCCGTCGGGAACATCAGGCCGGTGTCGACGATCACGATGCGGCCGTCGTACTCGACGACCGTCATGTTCTTGCCGATCTCGCCGAGGCCGCCAAGCGGCAGCACTCGCAGTGTCTTACTGGGCAATTCGTAACTCTTTCTGTCGAAGTTTGTTCAGCCGGCGACGACGGAGAGCCCGATGCCCTCCAGTGCCGCCCGCACCGCCGCCCGTTGTTCGGGGTCGGCGGAGACCAGCGGCAGGCGCAGCCGGTCGGGGGCGAGGCCGAGCATCTCCAGCGCGGCCTTCAGCGGGATCGGGTTGGTCGTCACCGAGAGACCCTCATAGATCGGGGTCAATTCGACGTCGATCTCCCGCGCCCGGTTCAAGTCGTGTTCCTGCGCCGCGTCCCACATCGCACGCATCCGGTCGCCGACCACGTGCGCGGCGACGGAGATCACGCCCGGGCCGCCGAACTCGAGCACCCGCAGGAAGGTGTTGTCGTTGCCGGCCAGGACCTCGAGGCCGTCGATCGGCCCCAGCTCGTCGTCGTTGGCCTGCTTCACGGCGACGATGTTGTCGACCGCGCCGAGCTCGCCGAGCAGCTGCGGGTCGGCGTTGACGATCACCCGCGAGGGGATGTTGTACATGATCATCGGCAGCTCGGGAACGGCCGCGGCGACCGTTTCGAAGTGGGCGCGGATACCGGTCCGATTCGGCTTGTTGTAGTACGGCACGACGACCAGCGAGGCGTCGGCGCTCGCGTCGGCGGCCATCCTGGTCAGTTCGCAGGAGTGGCGCGTGTCGTTGGTGCCGGTGCCGACCACGATGGGGACGTCGTCGCCGACCTCCTTGCGCACCTCGCGGAGCAGCTCGACCGTCTCGCCGTCGGTCAGGGTCGGGCACTCGCCGGTGCTGCCGGCGATCACCAGGCCGTGGGAGCCGTGTTCGAGCAGGTGCGCGGCCAGCCGGCGCGCGCCGGCGTGGTCGACCGCCCCCGCCTCGTCGAACGGGGTCGCCATCGCGGCCAGGACTCCTCGCAGCTCCGTCATCGCCATCAGGGTACCTCCCCGACGCGGACGGCGGAGATGAGCGCCATGTCGGCCAACTAGAGGAGCTTCTCCAGCCCGACCGTGAAATGGTCGGGCAGGGAACCGACCTTGCGCACGGCGAGCAGGACGCCCGGCATGAAGGACCAGCGGTCGATCGAGTCGTGGCGGATCGAGAGCGTCTGGCCGAGGCCGCCGAAGATCACTTCCTGGTGGGCGACGAGGCCGGGCAGGCGGACCGAGTGGATCGGCTCGCGGACCTTCCCCCCCGCCGCGTTGATCAGCTCGGCGGTGCGGGCCGCCGTCCCCGAAGGGGCGTCGAGCTTCTTGTCGTGGTGGAGCTCGATGATCTCGGCGTCGGGCATGTGCTTGGCGATCGTCTGCGAGACGACCATCATCAGCACGGCGCCGATCGCGAAGTTGGGCGCGACGAAGCAGTTGGCCTCGGAGGCCTCGGCGGCGGCGCGCGCCGCCTCGAGGTCGAAGCCGGTCGTCCCGACCACCACGTGGACGCCCGCCGCCAGGCACTCCTTGACGTTGTCGAGCGCCGTCGCCGGGACGCTGAAGTCGACCACCACGTCGGCCTCGCCGAGCACCTCGGCGAGCGGCATGCGGAGGGCCGGATCGGCCTGCCCACTCAACGTCAGGTCGTCGGCCGATTCGACCGCGTTGACGACCGTCGCGCCCATCCGCCCGGCGGCGCCGGAGACGGCGACCCTGGTCATGCCGCGACCAGGGCCTCGCTGACGGGTGCCAGGGCGGCGCGGAAGCGGCCCTCGTCGGTGCCGACGCAGGCGGCCGAGAGGCGGTCCGCCGCGTAGAGCTCGACGGCCAGCTCGGTCAGCTGGTCGACCTCGACCGCGTCGACCTTGGCGAGCATTTCGTCGAGGTCTTCGATCGGCAGCCCGAACAGCACCGCGCGGGAGATCCGCGTCATCCGCGCCGCGGTCGACTCGGAAGAGAGGACGAGCCTCCCCTTGACGCTCTCCTTGGCGCGGTGGAGCTCCTCCACCGAGACCGCCTCGGAGCGCAGCCGCCCGAGCTCGGCGCCGATGATCGCGCAGGCCTCCTCGACGTTGTCCTCGCGGGTGCCGACGTAGGTGGCGACCAGGCCCTGGTCGGTGAACTGCTCGTTGTAGGAGCCGACCGAGTAGGCGAGGCCGCGCTTCTCGCGCACCTCGCGGAAGAGCCGCGAGGAGGTCGAGCCGCCGAAGATCGCGTCGAGCACGGCGAGCTGGAAGCGCCGCTCGTCGTGGCGGTCGATGCCGGGGGCGCCGAAGCAGATGTGGTACTGCTCCGTCTCCTTCTGCAGGAAGCAGAGCCGCGGCGGCTCGGTCAGCGCCGTCGCCGGGGCGACGCCGCCGCCGTCGGCGGGCGGGCGCACCAGCCGTTCGGCCAGCGCGACGATCTTCTCGTGGTCGAGGTGCCCGGCGGCGCCGACGACGATCTCCGACCCCGTGTAGCGGGCGTGGTGGTAGCTCTCGATGTCGGGGATCGGGATGTTGGCGATCACCTCGGCCTCGCCGAGCACGCGCCGCCCCAGCGGGTGGGTGCCGAAGACGGCCTCGGCGAGCACGTCGTGGACGCGGTCCTGCGGCTCGTCGTCGTACATCGCGATCTCCTCGATCACGACCTGGCGCTCCGAGTCGATGTCGGGGTAGGTCGGCGCCAGCAGCATCTCGGCGAGCAGGTCGAAGACCTCGTCGGTGTGCTCGTCGAGGAAGCGGGCGTGGAGGTGCGTGGTCTCCTTGCCGGTCGCCGCGTTGACCGAGGCGCCGAGCCCGTCGAAGAGCTCGGAGATCTCGATCGCCGAGTAGCGCGCGGTGCCCTTGAAGAGCAGGTGCTCGAGGAAGTGCGAGACCCCGGCCTGTGCCGGGGTCTCGTTACGGGATCCGGTGCGCACCCAAAGCCCGAGCGCGACCGAGCGCACCGAGGGAACCTCCTCGGTGACGACCCGGACGCCCGAGTCCAGGGTGGTTACGCGAGCGCTCAATTACGGCGCTCGCGCTCGCGGCCGCCGCGGCCACCGCGGTCGCGATCACGGCCGCGTCCACCGCGGTCACGGTCGCCGCCGTTGCGCCGGCCGCCGTCGCCGGAACCGACCGCCGCCAGTTCCTCGGGCGATTTGCCCGCGACCGAGGGGTCGTCGGAGAGGCGCAGGCCGATCCGGCCGCGCTCCTTGTCGACCTCGACCACGGTGACGTCGATCAGGTCGCCGCTCGACAGCACGTCGTCGACCGAGTCGACCCTCTCCCCCGGTTTCACGTTGGAGATGTGGAGCAGGCCGTCGGTGCCCTTGACCAGCTCGACGAAGGCGCCGAAGGTCGTCGTCTTGACGACTTTGGCGGCGTTGTAGCGATCGCCGATTTCGGCCTCCTTGGTCATCGAGGTGATCCGCTGGACGACGCCGTCGACCAGTTCGCCGGTCGGCGCGTAGACCCGCACCGTGCCGTCGTCCTCGACGTCGATCTCGGCTTCGAACTCCTCGCAGAGGCCGCGGATCGTTTCGCCGCCTTTGCCGATCACGGCCCCGATCTTCTCCGGGTCGATCTTGATCGACTCGATCGCCGGGGCGTGCGGCGAGAGATTCTCGCGCGGCCCGTCGATCGCCTCGGCCATCTTGCCGAGGATGAACTGGCGGCCCTTGTGGGCCTGGTCCAGCGCGTCCCGCAGGATGTCGAACGTCACGCCGGTGATCTTGATGTCCATCTGCAGGGCGGTGATGCCCTCGGCGGTGCCGGCGACCTTGAAGTCCATGTCGCCGAGGTGGTCCTCGACGCCGGCGATGTCGGTGAGGACGATGTAGTCGTCGCCCTCCTTGATCAGGCCCATCGCGACGCCGGCGACCGGTGCGGAGACCGGGACGCCCGCCGCCTGGAGGGCCATCGAGGAGGCACAGACGGAGCCCATCGAGGAGGACCCGTTCGACTCGAGCGTCTCGGAGACGACCCGGATCACGTACGGGAACGACTCTTCGTCGGGGATCGTCGCCGCCAGGGCCCGCTCGGCGAGCGCACCGTGACCGATGTCACGCCGCTTCGGGCCGCGCATGAAGCCCGCCTCCCCGACCGAGAAGGGCGGGAAGTTGTAGTGGTGCCAGAAGCGCTTCGTGGTCTGCAGCCCGAGCGTGTCGATCCGCATGTCCATCCGCGTCGTCCCGAGGGCGACGTTGGAGAGGATCTGCGTCTCGCCGCGGGTGAACAGGGCCGAACCGTGGACGCGCGGGGAGATGTCGACCTCGGTCTCGATCGGCCGGATCTCGTCCTGGGCACGCCCGTCGGGGCGCTTCTTGTCGACCGCGATCGCCTTGCGGATCGTGTCCTTCTCGATCGCATCGAAGGCGGCGCCGACCTCGGCCTTGCGGGCAGCCACGGCCTCCTCGTCACCGCTCTCCGGCGCGTACTTGGCGACGACCTCGTCCTTGACCACGTCGATCGCCTCGTAGCGCTCGAGCTTGCCCTCCGTCGCGATCGCGTCGACCAGCGCCTGGCCGTGCGACTCGCGGATGCTGCTCAGCAGGCCCTCGTCGATCGACGGCGCGTCGACCTGGAGCTTCTCCTTGCCGGCCTTCTGCTGCAGCTCCTCCATCGCGGCGGTCAGCTTCTTGATCTCGCCGTGGGCGATGTCGAG
>DASXMH010000148.1:0-31589 GCA_036495785.1 Solirubrobacterales bacterium | reverse complement strand
CTCGGGCCCGCCCCGCCGCGTCGAGCTCCTCCGCGACCGCACCCACCACGACATGGTCACCCTCGTCGCCCGCTCCCGCGGGATCAGGAGCGGAGCCAGTTGGCGATGATCGCGCCGATCTCGGGGCCGGCGTCCTCCTGGAGGAAGTGGGAGGCGTCGGCGATCGGGCGGGGCGGCGGGAAGTTGAGCTGCGAGGAGACGCGCTCGCCGACCGAGAACGGCAGCACCGGATCGTCCTCGGCCCAGAGCACCAGGGCCGGGCGCTCGTCGACCCGCAGCGCGTCGGCGACCGCTTTGCCCTCCGCCGCGCCGGGCGCGTCGGGCTCGGTCGGCAGGATCAGCGGGAAGGCCCGCGCCCCCGCCTTCGCGGCCGCGTCCACATAAGGGGCCTCGTAGGCGGCGATCACCTCGTCGCCGGGGTCGTGCTTGCAGCCGCCGCGGACCAGCATCCCCACCGGCACCTCCTCGGCGTTGCGGACGAAGTCGCGGAAGGCGAGCCAGGCATCGCTCATCTTCTGGTGGCCGGTGAACGGCCCCGTCTCCATGATCACCAGGCGGTCGAAGCGGTCGGCGTGCTCGACCGCCAGCCGCAGCCCGATCGGGCCGCCCCAGTCGTGGACGACGGCGGTCGCGCCGCGCAGGTCGAGCCGCTCGAGCAGCTCCGCCACCAGCCCGACGTGGCGGTCGTAGGTGTAGAAGCCGACGTCGGTCGGCTTGTCGGAGCGGCCGAAGCCGACGTAGTCGGGGGCGATGCAGCGGAAGCCCGCGTCGCGGACCGGCGGGATCACCTTGCGCCAGAGGAACGACCAGGTCGGCTCGCCGTGGAAGAAGACGACCGGCGGCCCCTCGCCCTCGTCGAGGTAGGCGAGCCGCAGCCCGTCGATCTCCTCGTAGCGCGACTCGAACGGGAAGTCGGGCAACCCGACCAACCGCTCATCCGGCGTCCTTGAGACCCCCGCCCCCGCCTCCATGCGCACGACCCTAACCGCCGCGCGCCCCGCCGGCTAGTGCGTTCGCAGTTAGCGACAACTGTCGTGGCCAACTGCGAACGCATCGGGCGAAAGGGAAAGCCTGGCAAGCGATCGGCATTCCTTACTTTGTCGCTCGACTTTGTGCTACGGTCCCGTCCTTCCAATTATTAGTTAGTCAGTCGAAAAAGGAGGGAACATCTAGATGCGGAACGCTCGCACCACCCGGCGGCGCGGCGTGACGGCCGGCCTACTTGCCGTCCTCACCACCCTGCTGGTCGCACTGATCGTCACCGGCTGCGGTGGCGGTGGCAGCAGCACCAGCTCCGGCGGCGCCACCTCGAACGGATCGAGCGGAGGCTCCTCGGGAGGCGCCAAGCTCAGCGTGGTCGGTTACTCCACGCCGGAATCGGTCTACGCCGAAGTCCTCGAGCCGGCCTTCGAGAAAACCTCGCAGGGCAACGGGGTCAGCTTCAGCAACTCGTTCGGCGCCTCCGGCGATCAGAGCCGCGCGGTGGCCGCGGGCCAGCCCGCCTCGGTCGTCCACTTCTCCACCGGCTCAGATATGGAACGGCTGGTCGAAGAAGGCGAAATCGTCTCCAAAGACTGGACGAAACAGCCTTACGGCGGCATCGCCACCCACTCGGTGGTCGTGATCCTGGTCGAAAAAGGCAACCCGCTGAACATCCACTCCTTCAAGGACCTGGAGGCAAACGAAGAAGCGGAAGTGATCACGCCGAACCCGTTCAGCTCCGGCTCGGCCCGCTGGAACATCATGGCCGTCTACGGCTCGGCGATCGAAGAAGGCGCCTCCGAAGCCGAAGCGCTGGACGCGGTGAAGACGGTGCTCGAAAAGACCACCGCCCAGCCGGGCAGCGGTCGTGACGCCTTCTCCGCCTTCTCGCAGGGCGAGGGCAACGTGCTCCTCACCTACGAGAACGAAGCGATCAAGGCCGAAAAGGAAGGCGAAGACGTCGAATACGTCATCCCGCCCTACACGATCCAGATCGAAACCCCGATCGCGGTCACCCAGGAAGCCCCCGAGCCGCAGGCCGAAGACTTCGTCAAGTGGATGTGGTCGGACGAAGGCCAGGAACTGTGGGCCGAAAACGGCTACCGGCCGGTCAACCAGAAGCTGGTCGACCCGAAAGAGTTCCCGGCGCCCGAAAAAGGCCTGTTCAAGATCAGCAAGTTCGGCGGCTGGGCCAAAGTCAAGGACCAGTACTTCGACGAAGAAGAAGGCTCGGTCGCCAAGATCGAGCAGGAACTGGGCGTCTCCACCTCCGGCTGATCGATGGAGGCCCACGCCGCACACCGTCCCGTCGCGCCCCGGAGCAGGCAGTTCCGCCTGCCCGGGGTGGGCGCGGGCCTCGGCCGAGGCGTCGTCGTCCTCTGGCTCAGCATCATCGTGCTGCTGCCGCTGGCGGCGATGCTCGACAAATCGCTCAGCGAGGGGATCGGCCACTTCTGGGACCAGGTCAGCCAGGGGCAGGCGAAGAAGTCGCTCGAGCTGATCCTCGTCTGCTCGCTGATCGTGGCGGGCATCAACGCCGTCTTCGGCACGATCGTCGCCTGGCTCCTCGTCCGTGACAACTTCCCCGGCAAGTCGATCCTCAACGCGATCATCGACCTGCCCTTCGCGCTGCCGACGATCGTCGCCAGCCTCATCCTGATCCAGCTCTGGGGCAAAAACTCTCCCGTCGGGGTCGACATCGCGCTGACCCGGACGGCGATCGTCGTCGCCCTCTGCTTCGTCACCCTGCCCTTCGTCGTCCGCGCGGTGCAGCCGCTCCTGATCGAGATGGACCGCGACATGGAGGAGGCGGCCGCCTCGCTCGGCGCGGGCGGCTTCACGATCTTCCGCCGCATCATCTTCCCCAACCTCCTCCCCGGCCTCGCCGCCGGCGTCGCCCTGGCGTTCGCCCGGGCGCTCGGCGAGTACGGCTCGGTGCTGCTCTTCGCGGGCGGCAAACCCGACACCCAGGTCGCCTCGATCTTCATCGGCCAGCAGATCGAAACCGGCAACGAAGTCGGCGCCTCGGCGGTGTCGATCGTGCTGCTGCTGATGGCGCTCGTCTGCCTCTTCGTCATCACCCTGATCCAGCGTTGGGGGACCCGCCACGAACGGGCCCAGGGCGCCGGGGCCGGAGGCCTCACCGTGATGCCGGTCGCCGACGGCGGCATGGAGACGCTTGACCCCGGAGCCGAGCACCTCGACCAGGAGGACGGCCAACGTGAGTAGATCGACCTCCAGCCGCTGGGGCCTACGCGCCCTCGGGCTCGGCTACATCGCCGTGCTCCTCGTCGCGCCCCTGATCCTGCTTTTCTACAAAACCTTCGAAGAAGGGATCGCGCCGCCGTTCGAAGCGATCACCTCCGGCGACGGCCTGCACGCGCTGAAGCTGACCCTGCTGACCGTGGTGATCGCGGTGCCTCTGAACACCGTCTTCGGGGTGATCTGCTCGCTGCTCCTGGTCCGCCACAAGTGGAAGGGCAACTGGCTGATCGACGCGGTGATCAACCTGCCGTTCGCGATCAGCCCGGTGGTGATCGGCCTCTCCCTCTTCCTCCTCTACGGCAAACAGGGGTGGTTCGAACCGGGGCTCGCGGAAGCCGGCATCAAGGTCCTCTTCTCGACCCCGGGCATCATCCTCGCCTGCGTCTTCGTCTCGGTGCCGTTCGTGGTCCGCGAGACGGTGCCGGTGCTGCAGGAGATCGGCACCGAACAGGAGCAGGCGGCGGAGACGCTCGGTGCCAACGGCTGGCAGACCTTCTGGCGGGTCACCCTGCCTGCGATCCGCTGGGGCGTCGTCTACGGCGTCGTCCTCTCCACCGCCCGCGTGCTCGGCGAGTTCGGCGCCGTCTCGGTCGTCTCCGGAAACATCTCCGGCGAAACCCAGACGCTGCCCCTCTTTGTCGAGAAGAACTACGAGAACTTCAACCTCCCCGGCGCCTTCGGCGCCGCCGTGCTGTTGGCCCTCCTTGCCTTGGTGGTGCTGATGGCGATGAACCTGCTCAAACGAAAGGAGGCCGCCTGATGGGAATCTCAGTTGAGGGAGCCAACAAGTGCTTCGGTGACTTTCAGGCGCTTGACGAGGTATCGATAGAGGTCCCGGACGGCTCGCTGACCGCGCTGCTGGGACCGAGCGGGAGCGGCAAGTCGACGCTCCTGCGGGCGATCGCCGGGCTGGAGACGCTGGACGCCGGCCGGGTGCTGATCGACGGCGAAGACGTCTCGAAGAAGCCGACCCAGAAGCGCGAAGTCGGCTTCGTCTTCCAACACTACGCCGCCTTCAAGCACATGACGGTGTACGAGAACGTCGGCTTCGGGCTGAAGATCCGCAAGTGGAAGAAGGACAAGGTCCGGGCGCGGGTTGACGAGCTGCTGAACCTGGTGCAGCTGCACGGGCTCGCCGACCGCTACCCCTCGCAGCTCTCCGGCGGGCAGCGGCAGCGGATGGCGCTGGCCCGGGCGCTGGCGGTCGAGCCGCAGGTGCTGCTGCTCGACGAGCCGTTCGGGGCGCTCGACGCGAAGGTCCGCAAAGACCTGCGCACCTGGCTGCGCCGGCTGCACGAGGAGATGAACGTGACGACGATCTTCGTCACCCACGACCAGGAGGAGGCGATGGACGTCGCCGGCCAGCTCGTGGTGATGAACCAGGGCCGGGTCGAGCAGTCGGGCAGCGCCGACGACCTCTACGACAAGCCGGCCAACGAGTTCGTGATGAGTTTCGTCGGCGAGGTGAACCGCTTCGGCGACCACTTCGTGCGGCCCCACGACATCGAGATCGTGCGCGACCGCGACGACTCGACCGAGGAGGCGATGGTCCAGCGGATCGTCGCGCTCGGGTTCGAGATCCGGGTCGAGCTGGTGCTCGGCGACGGCACCGAGGTCTGGGCCCAGCTCACCCGCGGCGAGCTGCAGCGACTGGAGCTGCGGGAGGGGCAGATCGCCTACCTGCGCCCGGTCCACGCAAAAAGCTTCAACGGTTCGGCACCGTCCAACCCCCATGGGGCCTCGACTCCCCAAGGGTCCCCGGACGGTGGCGATGCGGAGATAACCGCAGCCGCTTGAAGAGGCGACGGGCGGGGTGCGCTTTGCCGGGTGGCGCCCCGCCCACTTCGCCGCTCTGTCCCGGCATCATCGCCGATCTCCCGGCGCCCCGCCACCGCGTTCGCACTCATCCCGAATGGTTCGGGATAAGCGCGAACGCACCCAGAGTTCCGCCGGCGATAGGAGAGACCGTTCAAGGGATTTCTCGTTCCGTGCTATCTTGAGTTACTGAATCAAGAAACTACAGAAAGGAGCGCTGCAGAGATGGGCAAGAAAGTCTCACGCACCACCTTCACCAATCGCGGTCGGATCGCCGGGTTGATCCGCGACGAAGCGCCCGCCGGGACCGGCCCGAACCGGACCACCCGCTCCGCCAATCGCGACGACTCGCAGGGCAGCGTCGACGACGCGATCTTCCACCGCGCCCGCCTCGTGCTCGGCGAGAACCTCCCCCGCCCCGGGCGCTGATTCGCCGGGCACCCGGCCCCTCCAGCGCGCGCGGACCGCAGGGATGGGCACACCCGGACCGCCCAGCCGGTGCGTTCGCAGTTAACGACAATATGTGGCGCTAGCTGCGAACTCACCCGAGGGCCCGGCCGGGCGGGTGGACGTGGACATGCCCCCGTGCCGGTCTCGTTGATGGGCCGAAAACTCAACCATGTCTTGAGTTTTCGGCCCATCAACATCGGCTCCCGGGAAGGCGCACGGGGGCCGAGCCGGGGCCGTCTCGCCGCCGGCGCCCGGGCGCGCCCGTCCCCACCTACCCAGCCGGACCTAGGTGGGGACGGGCGCGCCTCGCCCGGCGACGGACCGCAGCGGGCCGGGCCGCGCTCCTTTCCCCGGAGCGCGGCCCGGCCGCGATTACTTGCCGCTCGAGCTCGAACCGCTTGGACTCGTCGTCGTTTCTTCTTCTTCCGCCTGCGGGTAGACCTGGACGGCAAGGTTCCAGGACTTGAGCTGGAAGCTCAGGAACGCGGCGCCCGCGTACTGGATCTGGATCGTGTGACCGCCTTTGCCGAGCACCGTCGTCTGCACGACCGTGTGGTTGAGCGCTGCCACCGGTTCTTTCGCCGTGCCTTCCGAGGTCGCCGGGGCGAAGCCGACTTTGCTCGCCGCCGCCTGGCCGTCAACCAGGATGTTGATCGGGCAGGACTGCGCCACGGTCGGCGCCTTTCCGGGCAGGGAGCAGCTCGCGTTGCCCGAGAACGTGATCACCGCGTCGGAGACGTTGGCCTTGGTCGCGAACGAGACGAAGGCGGTCGGGATGTAGCCCGCGGTCGACGTGTTGACCGAGAACAACGTGTTGCTCGCCGCGATCGCGACCGTCGGCTGCAGCTGCGCGCCTTTTTTCGGCAGGTAGGTGTTGGCAGCCGCTTTCTTGGTCAGGTAGTTCGTCGCCGTGGCGTCGGCCTGCTTCTTGGTGACATAGGTCTGCGCCGCCTTCTTGTTGGTCACGAACTTTTTCGACGCCTGCTGCGGCGTCAGAAAGGACGCCGCGATCGACGGCGCCACCGTCACCGAGAGGGCGACCACGGCCGCCAGCACGATGACGGTCGCCGCTCTGGGGGTTGAGAGCCTCTTCTTCAACAACTTGATTCCTCGCTTTCGTGGCCTGCCGGGCGGCCTTTCTTGACAATGCTCGTCAATAAACTACATAAAGTGATAGCGTAAGGCGACCAAGTTGGTCAAGAAACTGTTCCCAACCCGGCAGAGAGGAATCACCCGAATGAGAATCAAGACCCTCGCCATCACGGTGCTGGCCCTGCTGGGCCTGGCCGTGCCGGCGTCGGCCGGCGCTCAGACCCTGATCGGGTCGGGCTCCGTAGCCGCGCAGCCCGTGCTGCAGGCCCTCTTCGCCGCGTACATGAAGAACGTCAACCCGAAGATCCACTTCGTCTACACGGCGGACGGCGGCAACGCCGGCATCAAAGACGTCCAGAACGGCACCAGCCAGTTCGCCGGGCAGGCCCGCACGCCGCTCCCCAGCGATGCCGGGACCACCTACATCAAGCTGTACCTCGACGGCCTCTGCATGGACGTCAACCCGAAGAACAAGCTGACGAACATCAGCACCCAGTCGCTCCACGACATCTACCGTGGGCTGCTCACCAACTGGAGCCAGGTTCCCGGCTCCGGGCTCGACACGACGATCGACCCGGTCGGCCGTGACACCAACGGAGGTACCTACACCTTCTTCCTCCAGTCGGTGCTGAACAACGAACCGCCCGCGTCGAACGTGAACGCGCTGACCGCCGACGGCCTCGTCGTCAACGCGGTCAAGCAGGACCCGAACGCGATCGGCTACGCCGGGCTCGCCTGGCAGAAAAAAGGCATCAAGCCGGTGAAGGTGAACGGTGTCGGCTGCGAATCGAAGAACATCAGCGTGGAACCGCTGAAGTACCCGCTGTCGCGGTACATCTTCGTCGTCCTGCCGACCACGAGCCCCAGCCCTGCCGTGCAGAAATTCGTCGACTGGGCGCGCACCAGCCCGGAAGCCGGTGAAGTGATCAACAAGGCCGGCGGCGTCGCCGCGTTCAACAAGAAGGCCAAGAAGAAGTAAGGGCCGGAGTTGGAAGAAGAGCTCCAACCCGAGTACGGACCGAAGTGGTCGGACCAGCGCGTCGAGCGGATGCTCGGCGCGCTGGTGCTTGGCGTGGTGGTGCTGCTGCTGGCACTCATCGTCACCGTCGTCGCCAACGGCTGGCCGTCGTTCGCCCACAACGGCCTTTCCTGGTTCACCGCCGGGGGCAACGTCGACGACCAGCTGAACGAAATCTCACAGTCGGCCGAATCGGCGGGCGGCTACATCTACACCTTCCACGCCTGGCCCCTGATCTGGTCGACGATCCTGATCGCCGGGGGTGCCGTGGTCCTGGGCCTGATCACGGCACTGTTCATCTCGGTCTTCCTGGTCGAGTTCGCCCCGACCTGGATGAGCAACATCCTGCAACCGGTGGTTCGCTTCCTGGCCAGTGTGCCATCGGTGATCTACGGCCTGCTCGGCGTCCTCGTGCTGGTTCCCTTCATCGGCAACCACCTGATCACCGAGCACGAGAAGGCCTCCGTCGCCGGGATCATCTCGCTCACCGGCTACTCGCTGACGGCGGCGGTGATCATCCTGACGATCATGATCGCGCCGCTGATGGTGTCGATCTTCACCGACGCCCTGAGCTCGGTGAAACCGGGCTGGCTCGAGGGGTCGCTGGCGCTCGGGGTGAACCGCTGGCGGACGATCTGGAAGATCGGTGTGCGAGCCGCCCGACCCGCGATCGTCGCCGGCACCGTCCTGGCCCTGGCCCGGGCGATCGGCGAGTCGGTGATGCTGGCGATGATCTCCGGCTCGACCGGCTTCGCCCCCAACCCGATCGACGGCCTGATCTTCGTCTTCGAGCCGTCGCGCCCGCTGGCACCGACGATCGTCAAGAGCGTCGACCAGCTGAGCTCGCCGCCGGCCAAAGCGACGCTGTTCGCGATCGCCTCCTTCCTGCTCTTCTCCGCCGCCCTCTTCTCGCTGGCCGGCGCGATGACCCGGCGGGCGATGGGCAAGTACGGAGCGCCGTGATGGAGTCCTCCGTCGCAACCCCGCCACCTCAGACTCCGCCGCAGGGGAAGCCGCCGACCAAGGCGGTCGAGGGCAGCGCCACCTGGAGCCTGGTCGACCGCCTCGGCCTCGCCTTCTGCTGGTTCCTGGGGCTGCTCTTCTGCGCGATCGCCGCGGCGATCGTCATCTACCTGCTGCTCCAGGGGATCAAGTTCCTGAAGCTCTCGATGCTGGTCACGCCGGCCGCGGCAGGCTTCACCGAAGGCGAATCGGGCGGCTTCTCCGACGCCTTCGTCGGCACCCTGATCCTGGGCGCGATGGGCATCACGATGGCGCTGCCGATCGGCGTCGCGATCGCGGTCTGGCTGGTCGAGTACGGGCGCCCGGCGCCGCTTGCCCGGGTGACGGAGATGACGATCGAGGCGATCGCCGGCATCCCCTCGGTCGTGCTCGCCCTGTTCGGCACGGTGATCTTCTCAAGCACCGCGCTCGGGTTCCTCAGCCGCTCGAACGAAGGTGTCGTCTTCGGCCGCTCCTTCTTCGCCGCGTCCTCGATGCTGGCGCTGGAGGCACTGCCCCTGATCGTCGCCTCGACCCGCGAGGGGCTGAACGCGATCCCCCGCCACGTCCGCGAGGCCTCCTACGCGGTCGGCAAGACGAAGGCGGCGACGACGCGGCGGATCCTGTTGCCGACCTGCCGTCCCCAGATCGCCACCGGCGGAATGCTCGGGCTCGGCCGGATCATCGGCGACACCGCGATCATCGTCGTCCTTCTCGGCGCCACCCAGAACTTCAGCCCGGTCGAAGGCGTGGGCTTCCCGCTCAACTATCTGCGCGGCGCCGGCACCTCGCTGACCAACTTCGTCTACGAGGCGTCGCCGACCGGCAACCTCAACCAGCCCCAGAAAGCCTACGCGGCGGCTTTCGTCCTGCTGTTGATGGTGCTGGCCCTAAACGCGGCGACCGACCTCGTCCACCGCCGCGCCCGAAAGGTAGGAACGTGGAGTCACTGAGCGCCCCGCCGCCGATCCGGCGGCTCGATCCGCAGGACCCGACCCCGGCGCGGGAGTCCGCCCCCACCGCGACCAACTTCGTCGCCGCCAAACGCTCGATCGCGGCGCCGCAGTTCTCGATCCGGCGGATGGAGGTCGACGACGTCTCGGTCCACTACGGCGCGAAAGAGGCGGTGAAAAGCGTGTCGCTGCCGATCCGCCAGGGCGAGGTGCTGGCGCTGATCGGGCCGTCGGGGTGTGGCAAGACGACGCTGCTGCGCTCGCTCAACCGGCTCACCGAGCTGACCGCGGCGGCGAAGCTGACCGGCTCGATCCGGCTCGACGACGTCGACATCCGGCTGATCGAGCCGACCCTGCTGCGGCGCCGCGTGACGATGGTCTTCCAGCAGCCGAACCCGTTCCCGATGAGCGTGTTCGACAACATCGCCTACGTGTTGCGCGAGCAGGGCTCGCGGCGGATGAAAAAGAAGGCGCTGGCGCCGCAGGTCCACTCGGCGCTGCAGCGGGCGGGACTCTTCGAGGAGGTCAAGGACAACCTCGACCACCCGGCGCTGAAGCTGTCCGGCGGGCAGCAGCAACGGCTCTGCATCGCCCGGGCGCTCGCCGCCGAGCCGGAGGTGCTGCTGCTCGACGAGCCCTGCTCGGCGCTCGACCCGCAGTCGACCACGGTGATCGAGGACCTGATCGTGAAACTGCGCGACGACGTCGCCATCGTGATCGTCACCCACAACCTGCAGCAGGCCTACCGGATCGCCGACCACGCCGCCTTCATGTACCTCGGCGACCTGGTCGAGTACAACAGCGCCACCCGGCTCTTCAACTCGCCCGCCCAGGAGCGGACGCGGGAGTACGTCAGCGGTGCGTTCGGTTAGGCGAAACGGGGTGCGCGGGCCTGGTGTGATGCGGCTGCTGGCGGCCGCCGCCTGCGTCTGCCTGCTCGGCGCGGGTGCCGCGGGCTGCTCGTCCACGCAGGAAAAGGCGGCGGCGCAGCAGGCGAAGGCCGAACACATCCTCAAGGCCCGCGCTAAGCGCCAGAAGGCACGCAAGCGCCACAAGTCCGCGCACCCGCACCATCAGCACCACGTTGGTGGGCCGAAAACTCAAGCAGGGCTGGAGAAATCGGCCCATCAACAGGAGGAGGGGCGGTGAGCGAGGAGGGGGCGCCGGCGAAGGCGCAGGGGTATGAGCCCTGCGAAGAGTGCGGGGCGCCGATGGACCCGCGGCAGCGCTATTGCGTCGAATGCGCGGCCCGGCGCGGCAACGGGTCGAACCCGGCCTCCCGGTACTTCGCCGCGATGAGCAAAAAATCGCGCCGCCCGCTGACCCGGTCGCAGGCCAAGCCGCCGGGCGGCGGCAGCCGCGCGGCCGCCGTCGGGTTCTTCGCGCTGCTGCCGATCGCGGTGGCGCTCGGGGTCGTGGTCGGGCGCAGCGGCTCGGGCGACTCGAACGAAGAGGCGCTCTTGCGGGCACTCCACCAGGCCGAAAAGCAGCAGGTCGCGGCGGCGCCGGTGGAAGCCGAAACGGCGACGGCGGAAACGCCGACCAAGAAAGCCGCCAAAGGCTCCTCGAAAGGCGCCAAGAAAGGCGGCAAAGAATCGGCGAAAGAGACCGCGAAGAAAGCCGAAGGCCACGGCAAGGTGCTGGCCAAGACGAAGAACGGCACGGTCCACCAGGTCACCGGCTACGAACCGACCAAGGCGACCGAGGAAGCCGACACCAAACTGGTCGAAGAAAACCCCGAACAGACGGGCGAAAACTACATAAAGGCCCAGCAGAACCTGCCCGATGTGGTCGTGGTCGGCGGCGAAGGGACCGGCAGCGAAGAAGAACTGCCGGCCGGGGTGGAACCGTGAACGCCGGGTCGAACGGGCGGACCGCGAAGCTGCCGACGACGACCCCGCTGAAGGACCTGCCTCCGCCGAAGCCGCCCGCGCCGAAGAGTGGCGAGGAGAGCGCCGAGCTGATCGCCCAGCGCGACCGGCTGTTGGAGAAGTTCACGGTGATGCAGGCGGACCTCGGCGGCGCCTTCTATGAGATGGCGATCCGCGACCACGTGCGGCTCGACGTGCTGACCCGCAAGGCGGCCGAGCTGCAGCGGGTCGACGCCGAGCTGCTGGCGGTCGAGCGGGTGCTCGAACTCGAGCGCGCCGACGCGGCCGGGCTCTGCCCCGGCTGCGGCGCCCCCTACGGACACGCGGTGCGCTTCTGCGCCCAGTGCGGGACGCCGCTCGTCCCCACCGAGGCCCGCTCGTGAGCGGCTGGCTGCGGACCCGGCTGCGCGCCGCGCTTGCCGCGGCGGCAACGCTGACCGGCAAACGATTCGGGCTGCTGGTCGCCTCCTCCCTGGTCGCGACCTCGGCGATCGTCGCCGCGGCGGCGACCAACCAGCCGGAAGCGAGCCCGCTGGCCTCGATCCTCGGCCACAGCCTCGCCGCCGACCGCACCCCGGCGCCGACGCCCGCCCTGCTCGAAGCCGAACCCGAACCGGAACTCGAAGCCGGCCCGGCCGAACCGGTCGGCCACGAATCGACGCCCGCGCCGGAACCGACCATCGCCCCCACTCCGACGCCTGAACCCGTCGTCGTTTCCGAAGAACCGGCGCCGGAAGTCACCCCCGAAACGGCGCCGGAAGAAGAACCGGCCGAAGAATCCGAAACGGCTCCCGCCCCGAGCAAACGGGAAGCGGGTCGGATCAAGCACGTCTTCCTCATCTCCCTCGTCAGCTCCGGCTACCAGGCCGCCTTCGGGTCCGGCACCGCGTCCCGGATGCCCTACCTGAACGGCACCCTTCGTCCCAAAGGGCTGCTGCTGACCAACTACTCGGTCCTCACCGAAGCGATCACCCCCAACGGGATCGCGGCGATCAGCGGCCAGCCGCCCGAGAAGCCGACCGAAGCGGAGTGCCCGGTCTTCGAAAAATGCCTCTATCCGGTCGAAACCGAGACCATCGCCGAGCAGCTCGGCGTCGGCGGCTTCACCTGGCGCGCCTACATGGAAGGCATGGCGAGCCCGACCACCGGCGAGCCGGAAGACTGCGTCTACCCCGGCGGCGAAGAAGAAGAGGTGGTCGAAACCGGCGGCTATGCGGCGCGGCTCAACCCCTTCACCCACTTTCACTCGCTGCTCGACGTGGGCGAATGCGCGGAAGGCGACGTGCCCCTGACCGAGCTGAAAAAGGACCTGAAGAGCGAAGCGAAGACGCCTAGCTTCTCCTATATCTCGCCCGACCTCTGCTCGGCGGGCGTCGCGGGGCAGTGTCCGGAAGGCTCACCCGACGGCGCCGCCGCGGCCGACGCCTGGCTCGCCGAAGTGGCGCCGGAGATCCTCGAATCCCCCGCTTATAAGAAGGACGGCCTACTGATCGTCGCCTTCGGCGGCGTCAACCCGCCGGCCCCGCCCGCCGAAGGCGAAGCCGCGCCCGCGCCGCCCGCGAACCCGCTGAAGACCGGCGCCGTGCTGGTCTCCAAGTTCATCACCAAGGGCTCGACCGACGCCGCTCCCTATACCCCCTACTCGCTCCTGCGCACGAGCGAGGAACTGTTCGGTCTGGGTCAATTGGCCGAAGCAGGCGGAGCGAAAGTGAAGACGCCGGCCCCGGCGCTGCTCGGGGAAAGCGGCGGCGACTGATCGTCGTTCGGTTCTTTCTGACAACCTTTCGGGATGAGTCCTACGAACCAGAACGTCAGCGGCGAGCCGATTACCGCCGCCGGCATCGAGGAACTGAAAGCTGAGCTGGCCGAGCTGGAAGGGCCGCGTCGTCAGGAGATGGCGGAGCGCATCCGCGTCGCCCGTGAGCTCGGCGACCTCAAGGAGAACGCCGAGTACCACACGGCCAAAGACGACCAGGCGATGATGGAGACGCGGATCAAACGTCTCCAGCAGCGGCTCCGCATGGCGGTCGTCGTCGAGGCCGACGAGGGCGACGGCGACGCGTTCGCGTTCGGCCGTACCGCCGAAGTCCTCGACGAATCCAAAGGCGAGGCCAACACCTGGACCCTGGTCGGCTCGACCGAGGCCAACCTTGCCGAAGGCAAGCTCTCCGCCGAGTCCCCGATCGGCCAGGCCCTGATGGGCGCCGCGGTCGGCGCGAGCGTCGAGGTCGAGACCCCGCGCGGGACAAAAACCTTCAAGGTTCTGAAGCTGGTGGGCTAGCCGCCGCGAGCGGCCGGGCCGGGGCAGGCTCGGTCAGGGTGGACCAGGGCGCCGGAGCCGGGCGGCGCTCGTCGTAGATCACTTCGGTGTGGCCCATGCGGTCGGCCCAGCTGCGGCGCGATTCGCCGAAGACGATGCCGAGGAAGCCGATGCCGAAGGTGATGATCGAGAGGCCGAGGCCGATCAGGCGGCGGATCGAGCGGCCGATGGGCAGGCGGCCGCCGTCGATGCGGATGCCGAGGAAGCGCATGCCCGGCGTCTGCCCGGCGAGGGCCCAGAAGCCGACCAGATAGGTGCCGACGACAACAAGCCAGAAAAAGGAGCCGACCGCGATCGCGCCGCGCGGGACGCTCTCGCCGCTGCCGCCGAAAAAGGTTGCAAGCAGGGTGACCGCGCCGGCGACGATGGTGAAGAAAAGGTTGACGATCACCGCGTCGATCAGGAAGGCGGCGCCGCGGCTGACCAGGCCCGCGCGGTTGGTCGGCAGCGGCCGGCGGCGGCGGAAGAAGATGCGGCGGAGGATGCGCTCCAGGGTGTCGTCGAGGTCGCGCGCGAGTTTGGCGATCTGGCGGCCGATGTCGCCGAGCAGGCCGACGCTCTGGGCGCTGATCGCGGCGCGTAGCTCCGGCGCCTCGGCGATCCGCTCGACCAGTTGCTGGACCTGCTGCCCGGCGAGCAACCGGCGCCAGACCTCGTCGACCAGCTCCGAGTCGAGCGTCTCGAGGATGGCTTTCTTCACCGCGGCACTGTCGAGAGCGCCCTGGACCGCGTCCTCGACCAGGGGGCCTTCCAGCACTCTGGCCAGGGCCCGCTCGACCGCCTCGCTTTCGACCGCCGAGACGATCGCCTCCTCGGCCGCCATTTCGACCGCCTTGTTGACCCCGGTCGCGCGGCCCACCGCCCCCGCGCCGCGGGCTCCGGCGCCCAGCAGCCGGGCCGCGAGTGGCGTGCTCTCCTCGGCCATGGGGCGAGTCTAGCCCCGAGGAGTGCGTTCGCAGTAATCCGCGCATACCGCGGATAAGTGCGAACTCGTCAGCCGGCGACCGTTCGTTCCAGATGCTCGAGCAGCCGGTCGAGGAACTCGCCCTGGGCGGGGAGGAGCTTTCGGCGCGCGGCCTCCAACTCGAACCAGTCGGCCCGGTCGACCTCGGGGAACTCGACCTCGCGGCCGCTGCGCGGCGGCCACTCCATCTCGAATGTATTGCTGTCGAGGGCGGCCGGGTCGAAGTCGCCCTCCGCCGCCCAGGCGTCGACCACTTTGCCCGCCCGCTGGCGGATCGAGCCGAGGTCGATCAGCTCGCCGGGCTCGAGCTCGGGCGCGGCGGCGCCGAGCTCCTCGTCGAGCTCCCGCAACGCCGCCTCGCGCGAATCCTCCGCGGCCTCGATCCCACCCTTGGGGATCGACCAGGCGCCGTCGTCCCGTTTCGCCCAGTAGGGGCCGCCCGGGTGGACGAGCAGGAACTCGGTGACGCCGTCGTCGCGGTTTCGGTAGAGGAGGATGCCCGAGCTGCGCTTCGTCGCCACGGGCCTCAGGCTTCCAAAGCGTCGAGGAGGGGGGCGAGGGTGGCGAGGAGCTGCTCGCGGGGCGTCGCGGCGAGCGTCTCCAAGGTGCCGTTGGCGCGGGTCACGGCGACGCCGACGGCAAGGGCGACGAGCAGCTCGGCGCGCAGGTCGGCGTCGGCGACCCCGCGGTCGCGCAGCTCGGCGACCAGGCCGAGCAGGACGCGGTCGCCGACCACGGTGCTGATCTGCTCGCGGGCGCCGGGGGTCAGCGCCGGGCTGGCGAGGGCGCGGCTGATCGGGCTGTGGCCGCGTTCGTCCCAGCGCTCGAGCAGGAAGGCGACCAGGGCGCGCGGGTCGAACTCGAAGCCTTCCTCTTCGGCCGTGCCGGCCGCGATCGCGGCGATGAAGAGGCCTTCCTTGGAGTCGAAGTAGCGGGCGATCAGGGCAGGGTCGACGCCAGCCCGCTCGCCGATCTCGCGGGTGGTCGCCCGGTCGTACCCGACCTCGTCGAAGACCCGGCGGGCCGCCTCGAGAAGGGCGCGGCGGGATGCCTCGGCGTCGTGCGGGCGCCGGGTGGCGGTCGCCTTGTCACCGACCGGTGACATGCGGGCGAGGGTAGCACCGCGCGCCCGGTCTCATCATTCTCTCATCAGGCCCGTTTACAACCTCGTTACATCGCCGTGACCATGGAATGGAGCATTCTCCACACCCTGAACGACTTCCTCTACCGCCATGACGCGGTCGAGGACCCGCTGCTCTTCTACATCAATGTGTCCGAGGCGCTGTTCGTGGCGACTCTCGTGATCGTCTTCCTTTTCGCCAACGGCGAGCGCCTGCGGGCCTGGCGACGGACGGCGGTGGCCGCGGGGCTCAGCGCGGGCCTGGCGCTGGCGATCGGCAAAGTGATCTCGGAACTGGTCGACCGGGCGCGCCCGTTCGTCGAGGAGCCGCACCGCGTCCACCTGTTCAGCGCCCACGCCGCCGACCCCGGCTTCCCCAGCGACCACGCGACCGGGGCGTTCGCGGTGGCGATGGCGATCTGGCTGCGCAACCGCCGCTGGGGGACCGTCGCGCTGATCGCCGCGGCGCTGCTATCGGTCGGACGGGTGGCGATCGGCGTCCACTTCCCCAGCGACGTGGTCGCGGGCGCGGCGCTCGGCTGCGCCGCCGCGCTGGTCCTCTTCACGCGGCCGGCGCGGGAGCGCATCGACCGCGTCGCCGACCTGCTCGGCGGGTGGCTCGAACGCGGCCTCCACCGCGTCCGCCCCACCCGCGCCGTTCAGCCGCCGAGCCGGTAGGCGACCAGCGAGGGCACCTGACCTTCGGCCACCGGGAGGCCCGCGGCGAGGACCAGGCTGTCGCCGGAGGCGGTCACTCCGGAGTTCGACCCGGCGGGCAGGGCTTCCGCCCAGACTTCTCCCCCGGTTTCGGCGTCGAGCCCGTGCAGGGTGCCGTCGAAGGTGGCAAAGAAGACCATGTCGTTGACCGCGACAGGCGCGCCGAAGGCCGCCGTTTCGTAGGTCTCGTTCCACTTCTGCTTGCCGGTGGCGAGGTCGAGGGCGACCATTTCGCCGCTCATTTCTTCCCCTTCGCCGATCGTTTCGCCGTTTTCGATCGTCAGCGGGTGGTTGACGATCGGCACGAAGAGGGTCGTCTTCGAGGCGGCCATCGGCGCGATCACGCCGCCCAGCAGGCCCGGGTAGACGGTCGCCTGCTTGGGCAGCTTCGAGGTCTCGCCCTTCATCGCCAGCACGCCGTCTTCGTCGTGGCCGTTGTGCCGGCCGACCGGCGTGCGCCAGACGAGCTTGCCGGTCTTCGCGTCGACCGCCGCGACGATGCCGTTCTTTCCCGCCCCGATCGCCAGCTGCCTGCCGCCGACCGTGGCGAGGATCGGCGGGTCCTGGAAGTCCCAGTCATAGACGTCGTGCGGGGTCGCCTGGTAGTACCAATCGAGCTTGCCGGTCTTCGCGTTCAGCTTGACCAGCGAGTCGGTGTAGAGGTTCGGGCCGGGACGGCTGGCGCCCCAGGGCAGGCCTTCGGCGCCGGGGAACGGCACCGGGTTGCCGGTCCCGACGTACATCCCGCCTTCTTCGTCGAAGGAGGGCGCGTACCAGAGGCCGCCGCCAGCGTTGATGCTCTTGTGCTCCTTCGACCAGAGGCCTTTCGGCGCCGTGTCGAAATGCCACTTTTTCGCGCCGGTCTTCGCGTCGAGCGCCCAGAGAACGCCGGCGATGCCGCCGTTGTAGGCGCTGGTGACGTCGGTCGGCACGGTTGAGACGTAGACGAGGCCGTCGTGGACGCCCGGCGACATGTCGATCGCTTCCTTCGGCACCGTGGTCAGTTCGGCCGACCAGACTTCCTTGCCGGTTTCGGCATCGAGCGCGAAGGCCTCGGTGGCGGTCGCCCCGAAGACCATCCCTTCGGCGACGGCGACACCGTTCGGCCCCTGGTCGGGCGATTCCATCTTCGTTTCCCAGAGCGTTTCGCCCGATTCGAGGTCGACCGCCTGGACGTTCGATTCGAGGTCCTGCATGTAGACGATGCCGCCGGAGACGACCGGCGAGGCCGAGTAGGCGCCGTAGGTGGACTGCGCTTCGCTCGGCACCTTCCAGGCGAGCTTCAGCTGCGGCGCCGTGGAGCGGTTGATCGGGCCGGTGACGAAGCGCGAGTTGGCGAGGTCGACGCCGGGATAGGCGGCTTCCTGCCCGGCCTGGGCGCCGGCTTCGCCGCCGGGGTTCGATTCCGCCGAGCCCGAGTCGGACGACGAGGAGCCGCCGCCGCAGCCCGCCAGCAGCGCGACCACCAGCAGGGTCAGCGCCGCCGCGGCGGCGCCGCGCTTCGCCTTGGTCAAGGCCGGCAGCAGCGGCGACAGGACGCGGTTGGCGAGCAGCCCGAGGCTGCCGAGGTTGGCGAAGCCGGGGCCCTGGCTGAGGCCGGAGAGGCCGGGGATGTGGAGGCGCGGCTCCATCCCCTCCAGCGCCAGCGAGCGGTCGAAGCGCAGCTCGGTCCCCGGCGGGCGGTCCCAGATCGGCCCGACCCGCGCCTCGAGGTCGGCGCGGACCGGCTCGGCGAAGAGGCCGCGGAGCTGGGCCAGGAGGTCGAAGCCGGTGCAGTTGACGACGTACTCGTGGTGGGCGATCGCGGGCCCGGCGGCGGTCTCGAGTTCGAGTTCGACCTCCTCCCCGCCCGGCGCCGCGGTGACGTGGATGGCGCGGCCGAGCTCGAAGCCGCAGCGCTGCTCGCCGGCCAGGCGGGCGATCACGCCGGCGTCGAAGACGCCGCGGTCGCAGTGCTTGACGAAGTCCTTGCGGGTCTCCAGGTCGAGCGCCTCCCAGCCGACGTCGTCGGGGTCGGCGAAGACGCGGTTCTCGAGGAAGCTCTCGCCGCGGGAGAGCGGCAGCATCGGCGTGTAGACGGTGATCCGCGCGTCGGGGCGCATCGCCCGCAGGAAGACCAGCGCCGACAGCGCGCTCTCGCCGCCGCCGATGATCGCCACGTCGACCTCACGGTCGGCCGGCAGGCGGGCGAACTCGCCGCGCCGGCTGTCGCAGTGCAGGACGCGCGGCTCGGCCGCCGGGTCGTGCGGGAAGGCGCGGTGGACGCCGGGGCCGGTGAGCAACAGGGCGCGCCCGGCAAGCCGGCGCCGCGCCCCATCCTCCCCGCCCTCGACGTCGATCACCCAGTGTTGGTGAGCGGCGTCGAGCGAGACGGCGACGACCCGCCCGCGCAGCGTCGTCACCCCCTCGGTGGCGCGCGCCAGCACCCAGCCAAGGTAGGTCCCGAAGTCGCGGTGCAGGACCGGCGGCGCGCCCGAGTTGACCCAGGGCGCGTACTCGCCGCGTTCGATCGCGTGGCGCTGCCAGCTCAGCGGCAGGAGCGCGGCGTCGAGCCGGTCGCCGACCTCGGGGAACTGGCGCGAGCTGCGGTAGGGGAAGCCGATGTCCTTGATCGGCGGCACGGCGAGCGGCTCTTCGCCCGAGGTCATCCCGTTGAGGCCGAGCCAGGACGCGGCGAGTTCGGTTTTCTCGACGATCGTCACGGTCAGGCTCGCCAGTCCGAGCCGGTTCAGCGCGTCGACCTTGGCGGAGATCGCCGCCGCCTTGGCGCCCGCGCCGACGATCAGCAGATCGGAGACCGGCGCGTCGCCGTCCACCCGGTTGCCCCCCACACCGTCGCTGCTCATCCCACCATCACCAATCCCTTCTCTCCCGGACTGAAGGAGATCGCCGCTTTACGGATGCGCTCGTCGCCGGCGTCAACCGGTCGCAGGTCGACCGCCGCCAGCACCTCGTGCAGGACCCGCTTCATCTCGAGTTCGGCGTAGCTGGCTGCGAGGCAGCGGCGCACGCCGCCGCCGAACGGGATCCAGGTGTAGGTGCCCGCGGGCCGTTCGAGGAAGCGCTCGGGGCGGAAGCGAAGGGGCTCGGGGTAGTGGTGCGGATCGCGGTGCAGCAGGTGGATGCAGGGAGCGACGACGGTCCCGGCCGGAAGGTCGCGGCCCGCGATCCACATCGGCTCGCGCAGGCGCCGGACGACGACGGGGACCGGCGGGCGCATCCGCAGCGTCTCCTTGACGACGGCGTCGAGGTAGGCGTCGTCCTCCCCGTCGGCGATCTCCCGGCGGGCGCGGGCGAGCGTCTCCGGGTTGCGCAGCAGGCGCTCGAACGTCCAGGCGAGCGAGGTCGAGGTCGGCCCGTCGGTGAGCATGGTCAGCAGTTCGTCGCGCAGCTCCTCCTCGCCGAGCGGCGAACCGTCCTCGCGCCGGGCGGCGATCAGCATCGAGACGATGTCGGGCCGGTCCGGGAGCGGCTCGGAGCGGCGTCGGCGGACCTCGGCGAGCGCCGCGTCCTCGACCGGCCGCATCGCGTGACGGTAGCCGTGGCTGCGCCGTACCCATTCGGGGCCGAAGATCGTCAGCGACACCAGGCTGCTCGGCCGGTTCAGCCACTCGGTCAGGTCGGTGAGGCGGGCGCGCAGGTCGTCGAGGCGCGGGTCGTCGGCGCGCGGGCCGAAGACGGCGCGCATCACCACCTCCAGGGTGAGCTTCTGCATCCGCGGCCACAGCGCGAACGGCTCCCCCTCCGGCCAGGCGGCGATCTCGCGGCGGGTCACCTCGCCGATCGTCTCGGCGTCGTTGGCGATCGCCTCGCCGTGGAAGGCGGGCAGCACGATGCGGCGCCGGCGCATGTGCTCGGGTTCTTCGGAGAGCATCACCGAGCGCGGCCCGAGGACCGGGCCGAGCAGCGGGTTGGCGAGCGCGACGCCGACCTTGTCGCCCGCCGTGAAGACGGCTTTGACGTCGGCCTCGTCGGCGAGCACCACCCAGTCGCCCCAGTGGCGGATGCGCAGGGTGAAGGCGTCGCCGTAGCGCTCCCGACAGCGCTCCAGCCAGGGCAGCGAGCGCCGCGCCCAACCGAGCGCCTGTAGGGCCCGCGGCATCCGCGGCCCGGGCGGGAGGCTCACGTCACACTCCTGTGCGACTGCGTCTGCGTTTGACCGTCTCCTGGACGGTGAAATGCAGAAGGTCCATCCTCACCCGCGGCGAGGCGCTCCATCAACTCGTCCTCGGCGCGGCAGGTGGCGTCGATCATCAGGTCGAAGAAGCCGGCCGTGAAGTCGGTCGGGAGGTCGACCTCGGCGCCGTGCTGGAGGTAGCGGGCGCGGACGATCTCGACCCGCCCCGGCTGCATCATCTCGATCTCGTTTTCTGACTTGTGGACGGCGACTTCACGGCAGATCTGGAACCGCTCGCCGAGCAGGTCGACTAGTTGCGCGTCGATCTCGTCGAGGCGCGCGCGGAAGGGTGCCAGCCCGGCGGCCACCGCCTGCTCGGCGGGAGTCAGTGCGCGTCCGTCCGGCGCCATGATGCGCTCCTCCTCGGCGGCGCTCATACCGGGTCCTCCCCGAGCAGGCCGGCGGCGAAGGCGTGGCTGCACGGGGCCAGCGCGTCGAGCGAGTAGCCGCCCTCCTGGACGACGCAGACCGGCAACTCGGTGGCGGCAAGGAGGCGGCCGATCCCGGCGAAGACCTCGGGGCCGAAGTGCCAGTTGCCGTGCGGGTCGCCGTCGACGGTGTCGTAGCCGAGCGAGACGACCAGCGCCGCCGAGTCGGCGGCGAGCTCGGCGAGCGAGGCCTCGACCTCGGCCAGGTAGGCGACCGGGTCCGGCGCGGCGGCGAAGGCGTGGGCGCGTTCGCGCGGCGCCCTCGGCAGCTCGGTGCCGTCGGCGACGTTGGTGACCGGCGCCGCGTGCAGGGAGTGGAGGGTCGCCTCGCCGCCCATCCGCTCGACCAGCTCCGAGGTGCCGTTCGGGTAGTGGAGGTCGAGGTCGAGGACCCCGACCGGCGCGAGCCCGCCTTCCCTCAGCGCCTGCACCGCGGCGGCGGCGTTGTTCAGGTAGCAGTAGCCGCCGATGAAGTCGCGGCCGGCGTGGTGGCCGGGCGGGCGGCAGACGGCGTAGGCGTAGCGGTCGCCGGCGACCAGGCGGTCGGCCGCCGAGAGCGCCGTGCGGACCGCCTCGCGGGCGGCGGCGACGAGCGCCGCGTTGACCGGGATGTCGGGTTCGAGGCCGGGCGGTGCGAGCTGCGGCAGCACGGTCGGCTCCTCGCCGGCGCCATCGAGGGCGGCGAGGTGGTCGGGGCCGTGGAGAGCGGTGAGCGCGCGCTCGACCTCCTCGTCACCGGCCGCGGCGTCGACCGTGCGCACGCCGAAGTGGCGGCGCAGGCCGACCCGCAGCTCGGCGAGCCGCGCGTCGGAGTCCTGCCCCTTGAGGCGCACGTCGCCTTCGCGGATCCAGACCGAGCTCGTGTCGAGCCCGTTGGTGCGCTGCTCGACCATCACCAGCTCGCTCATCGGACGGTCCTCCGGTCCGGCGACTCGGCTCGCTCGAGGACCGTGGTCCGCGCGTCGGCCGTTGCGGGCGCGCTCACGGGACCGACCTCCGCATCCGCGGGCCGAGGCGCTCGAAGCCGTTGGCGAGGTAGAAGCGTTCGGTGGCGCGGAGGGCCTCGAACCCTTCGCGCGGCAGGCCGACCTCGACCCGACCCGCGCCCTCGGCGGCGGCGGCCGCAGCGAGCTCCTCGACCAGCGCCGCGCCGACGCCGCGGTCGCGCCATTCCCTCCGCGTCCAGAGCACCTCGATCGTGAGCAGTCGGCCGGCGACCTGGATCGCCCGCGCCCAACTCGCGGTCAGTACACCGACCAGTTCGGCGCCGGTTGCGGCGACGAGGACGATGCCGAGGGACGGGTCCTCGATGTGGGCGCGGGCCTCGGCCTCGATCGCGGCGCGGGCCGGCGGGGTCCCGCCCAGCTCGACGAGCAGCTCGTCCACCCCGCGCGCCACCGCTGGTGCGTCTTCGGTACGCGCCGGCCGAACCTCCCAGCGGACCGTCCCCGACGCCGCCGCCGGGCTGCGGGTCGCCGCCTCGGTCATGCTGCCTCCGCGCTCCTCGCCGCCGCGCCCGATGGCTCGAGCTCGACGCTCCACGCCTCCTCGTCGGCCCGCCCGGTCACCGTCCGCGCGATCGCCGCCATCGGCGCCCGCGCCTTCAGCAGGATCTCGTCGAACTCCTCCTCCGGGTCGGACTGCATGACGATCGCGCCACCCGCGCCGATCGTGGTGCGCCCGGGCCGGATGACGATCGTGCGGATCACGATCGAGAGGTCGACCGCGCCGTCGACGCCGAAGTAGCCGATCGCCCCCGAGTACACGCCCCGCGCCTCGTCCTCGAGCTCGTCGATGATCTCCATCGTGCGCTCCTTCGGCGCGCCGGTCATCGAGCCGCCGGGGAAGCAGTTGCGCACGCACTCGACCGGCGAGCGCCCCTCTTCGAGCCGGCCGGTCACGGTCGAGACGACCTGGTGGACGGTCGCGTAGGGCTCGACCACCATCAGGTCGGTGACCCGGACCGAGTCGACCTCGCTGACCCGGCCGAGGTCGTTGCGCAGCAGGTCGACGATCATCAAGTGCTCGGCGCGGGTCTTTTCGTCGGCGGCCAGCTCGGCGCGCCGGGCGGCGTCCTCATCGGGGTCCTCGGCGCGCGAGATCGTCCCCTTGATCGGGCGCGCCTGCACGGCGCCGTCGCGGCCGACCGAGAGGAAGCGCTCCGGCGAGGAGCTGACGATCGCGGTGTCGCCGAAGCGCAGGAAGGCGGCGAACGGGGCCGGGTTGGAGCGCCGCAGGCGGCGGTAGAGGGCGAACGGATCGGGGCTCGCGTCGGTCGAGATCTGGTCGGTCAGGCAGACCTCGTAGGACTCCCCCGCCGCCAGTTCGGCCTGCGAGCGTTCGATGTCGGCGAGGTACTGGCCGCGGCCGCGGCCGCAGCGGAAGATGACCTGGGCGCCGGGCTCGGCGCGCGGGTCGAGGGGGCGCGGCGTGGGCGGATCGCAGATCGCGGCGGCAGCAAGGCGGGTGGTCGATTCGAGCCAGGCGGTCGCGGCCTCGCGTTCGGCGGCGTAGGCGCTCCGCTCGGTGCGAACCAGGGCGAAGACGTGGGTGCGTTCGCGGGCGTGGTCGACGGCGACCACGCGGTTGGCGAGCATCAGCGCCGCGTCGGGCAGGTCGGAGCTGTGGACGTTCGGGGCGCCGCAGTCGGCCTTCAGCTCGTAGCCGAGGTAGCCGACGTAGCCGCCCATCAGGCCGCGGTCGATGCCGATCGGCGCCTCGGCCTGGAGGCCGCTCAGCTCGCGGTCGAGCAGCTCGAAGATCGAGCCGTGCCGCCGCTCCTCGCCGGCCGGCGTGCGGATCGTCGTCGTCGCCGCGTCGACGTCGTAGGAGAGGTGGCGCTCGCCCGGCCCGGCGCTCGTCCCCATATAAGAGCACTGGGCGAGCCAGGTCGGGGCGTCGGCGCTGTCGAGCCAGAAGGAGGTGTCGGCGTCGGCGAAGAGGCGTTCGTAGAGGTGCTCGGTCGGCGCCGCCCCCTCGAGCGTCCGCGAGAGCACCGTCCACCCCCGATCGGCCCCGTGGGTCTCCGACGGCGGCTGCGAAGTCGTCCCGGCCACACTTCCGCGCGCCACCCCGGCCGGTGGGCCGGAAACCGGAGTCATAGGCGGCTTTTCGGCCCGTCGACGACCGGGGGCCTGGGATACACGCGCGGAAGCGGGCCGGGACTTTGACCCTGGGATGAAGTTGGTGCCGGAGCTCGCGGAGCGCTCGGCGAGATCGAAGAAGTTGCGGGCGATGCGGTCGCCGAACTCGGTGGCGATCGACTCCGGGTGGAACTGGACGCCCCACATCGGCCGGGAGTCGTGCTCGACGCCCATCACGACGCCGTCGTCCGCCCAGGCGACGACGTGGCCTTCGGGACCGACCGGACCGGTGATCGCCAGCGAGTGGTAGCGGACAACCGAGAAGTCCTGCGGGACGCCGGTGAAGATCCCGGTGCCGCGGTGGCGGACGTGGCTGAGCCGGCCGTGCATCGGCTGCGGCGCGCTCGCCACGCCACCCTCGAGCAGGTTGCCGATCCCCTGGTGGCCGAGGCAGATACCCAGCACCGGCACCTCGCTGTAGCGGAGGATGTCGCGGCAGACGCCGAAGTCGTGCCAGCGTTCCGGCCGACCCGGGCCCGGCGAGAGCACGAACGCGTCGAACTTGGAGCGCGAGAGCACCCGCCAGCTGACCGCGTCGTTGTTGACCACCACCGGCTCCTCGCCGGACGCCGCCGCCAGCAGGTGGAAGACGTTGTAGGTGTAGGAGTCGTGATTGTCGACCAGCAGGGTGCGCATCACGCCGCCTCCAGACCGAGGCCGCGGACGCCCTCGTCGAGGATCGTCTGGGCGACCGCGTCGACCCGCGGCGAGTGGTCGCCCGCCGCGTGCCAGCGGGAGAAGTGCGAGAGGTAGCGGGCCAGCGGCACCGGGTCGAGGTCGGCGACGGCGCTGCGCAGGTGGCGCCGGAAGAGCTCCGACTGGACCACCGCGAAGCGGTAGTCGGGGTCGGCGGCCGGCCGTATCGGGGCGCCGCCCGCGGGCCGCGTCCCCGCGCCGCCGGCACGACCGGCGGCCGCCGGCTGCGCGGCCGCCACGCTCGGCGCGCCGTTCCCGGCGCCCCGCGACGCGACGCCGTGCGCCTGGGCCCGGACGATGTCCCAACCCAGGCTGCGCTCGGTCTCGAACAGGAGCTCCGGCTCGAACTCGACCCGCTTCGAGGTCGTCTGCAGGAGGAAGTAGGCGAGCACGACGCGCGAGGCGATCCGGTCGGGCTGCGGGTGCGCCGCCCGCACCGCCGCCAGCTCGGGGTCGACGAGGAGTCGGTCCTCGGTCCACTCGACCAGGTCGTCGATCAGGAGCGCCCCTTTCTTCGAGGAGCTGACCGCTTCGCCCGTGCGCGCCACCATGCCGTGGAAGACGTCGTGGGTGGGCGGGCCGCCGCGGCCGTTGCCGTTGATGACCGGGTTCCCGTGGCCGTTCGACTTGGCGAGCGCGAGCGCGTCGAGCAGCTGGCGCCGGCAGGTGACGTGGGCGACCCACTCGGTGCCGCAGACCTGCAGCGAGGTGCAGTCGTCGAGCTCCGGCGCCGCCGACCAGTAGGCGAGCGCCCGCATGTGCTGGGTCGGCAGCCCGTCGGAGCGGACCAGCGGCATCTCTTCCAGCTCCTCGCGCTCGGTCGGGTAGATGACCATGCCGTCCTCGCGGCGGCGGAGCGTCCCTTCGCGGAGGCCGAGGTTGGTCAGCTCGGCGACCTCGGGCAGGAAGTCGGACTCGAAGATCACCTTGTCGAAGGGGACGCCGAGGCGGGCGAGCGTCTTCCGTTGCCCGGAGATCACACAGGCGCGCGTCTTCGACCACAGTTCGAGCGCTCCCTGGTCACCGGCCAGCACCCGCATCATCAGCTCGTCGGCCTTGTCGTCGTAGACCGCCGACTCGCGGGCGACCGAGTCCTCGGCGCCGTCGTCGCCGAGGTCGTCGCGCCCCGCCTTCACGTAGTCGGCGTAACAGAGGCCGACGAAGTGGTCGGACTTCTCGCCATTTTCGGACCCGAGTTCGTCGTCGGCGCGGCCGGAGGCGACGACCCCCGCCATCGCCTCGCCCATGCTGCGGCCGACGTCGCAGATCAGGCTGCGGTTCTCCACCCTGGCGCCGCCGACCCGCAGCCCGGCGGAGATCGCGTTGCCGAGCGCAAGGTTGCGGAGGTGGCCGACGTGGAGCGCCTTGGTCGTGTTGGCGCCCCAGAAGTAGACGGCGTAGCGCTTGCCGGCGGCGAGGTCGGCGTTGGCGGTGGGGTCGGCGGGGCCGGACTCCAGCGGGGCGCCGCGCGCCTCGATCCAGTCGTCGGCGAGGCGGACGTCGACGCCCTTGTCGTGCTCGCGGACCTCGGCGACGGCGGGGTCGGCGGCGATCCGGTCCAGCGCCTCGCGCGCGACCGGGTCCGCGAACCATTCGCGCACCCGCGGCACCAGCATCAGGTCACGCCCCTCCTCCGGGCGGAACGGCGAGCGGGCCGCCCAGGGCGCCGCCCCGGCCTCCCCGGCTGCCATTCCGTCGATGCTGTCGAAAAGATTCCCTGCCATAGCCCCGTCCCCCAAGGACGCTCCGTTTACGGAATGCACCAGCCGGGGCTCGAACCCGGATCACCGGCTTACAAGTCCGGTCCTTTAACCGATTAAGGCACTGGTGCTGGCTATGCGAACCGAGCCGCAGTTTCCCCGTTTTTGAAACATCGAGTTCCCTGATTGCTCGATTCGTCGCGCAGCATAACACCGGTTTTGATTTGCGCAAGTGTTTTGACTAATCGCCTGCAAACGACGCATACGAGCCCATTAATGTGCGTGTCTCGGGGACCGAGGGGGAGCGCGGTGTACTTTTGTGAGGAATTGTCATCAGGCAGTGACAAATCGGGGCGATGAGCGTCTACCACCAGATCCTGGTCGCCCTTGATGGTTCGGCGGACTCGCAGACGGCGCTGCGCCACGCGGTCACCCTGGCCCGCGACCAGAACGCGAAGCTGACCCTCCTGACCGTCGTCCCCCACCAGCCGAGCCCGGTCGGACCGGGGGTCGCGCCGCCGCCGGAGACCGACGAGTCCCACAACGAGATCATCAAGGCGGCGCTGGAGGTGATCCCCAAGGACATCAGCGTCACCACCCGGCTCGAGCACGGCGAGATCGCGCTCACGATCCTGAAGGCGGTCGCCGACGGCCGGTACGACCTGCTGGTGATGGGGTCCCACGGCCACAGCCGCGTCCACCGCGCCCTGCTCGGCTCGGTCTCCGAGAAGGTCCTCCACAAGGCCGCCGTCCCGGTCCTGATGCTCCGCTCCCACTGCGAGGCTTAGCGTGGTCGTCCTGGCCGGGCTATAGGTGCGAAGGACGACCGCCCTGTCGGAGATGGAGAAGACGACCGCCCCGCGCGAGGCGCGCCCGGCCCCACCTAAGGTCGGCGGGTTAGGTGGGGACGGGCGCGCCCGGGCGCCTGCGGCGTGACGGCCCCGGCGCGGTCCCGCGCGCCTTCCGGGGACCCCGATGTTGATGGGCCGAAAAGCGCTCCATATCAGCGCTTTTCGGCCCATCAACCAGGCGGGCGCACGGAGGCAGGTCGACCGCGCACGTAGGTGTGCCGACCGCGCACGGAAGCGTGTCGGCCGCGCAAGCAAGAGTGCCGACCGCGCAAGCAAGAGTGCCGACTCCCGCTTCCCGGCGAAGGACGCACGCAGGCGTGCCGTCCACGCGCCCCGGCCCGGTCCCCCGGAGTGCGTTCGCAGTCAGCGACACCATTTGTCGTCAAGTGCGAACGCACCGGCCGGGCCCTCGGGTGCGTTCGCAGTTGACGCCACATGTTGTCGTCAAGTGCGAACTCTTCGGGGGCGCGCGCCTGGTGCGTTCGCAGAAATCGTCGGATAGCGACGATAAGTGCGAATCACCGCGGGCTGCTCGGGAGATGTGACGGGTTTGTCCCGGACCATCCCCGGACACGCGCGAGGCGCGCCCATCCCCACCTAACCAGCCGAACTTAGGTGGGGATGGGCGCGCCGGGGCCCCGGCGGTCCGGATCGGCCGGGCCGATGGGCCGGAAGCGCCGGATCAAACCGTCGGGACCCACCGGGCTGGGCTCGGACACCTAGGCGCGGCCGGCCTCGAGGAGGCGGGCGAGGAACTTGCGGGTCTCCTCCTCGCGGGGCTCGACCAGCACCTGGGCCGGCGGGCCGGACTCGAGGATGCGGCCCTGGTGCAGGAAGCAGACTTCGTCCGCCACCTCGCGGGCGAAGCTCATCTCGTGGGTGGCGATCACCATCGTCATCCCCTCCACCTTGAGGTCGCGGACGGCCTCCAGCACCTCGCCGACCAGCTCCGGGTCGAGGGCGCTGGTCACCTCGTCGAGCAGCAGCGCCCGCGGCTTGCCGGCGAAGGCGCGGGCGATCGCGACCCGCTGCTGCTGGCCGCCGGAGAGCTCGTCGGGGCGGTCGTCCTCGCGCCCCTCGAGGCCGAAGCGCGCCAACAGCGCCCGCCCGTTCTCCTCGGCCTCGCGCCGCCCCACCTTCTGCGCCCGCATCTGTCCCAGAACGACGTTCTGCAGCACGCTCATGTGGGGGAAGAGGTTGTAGGCCTGGAAGACGACGCCAAGCTTGCGGCGCACCGCCACCGGCGGGACCGACGGGTCGGTGATCACCTCGCCGTCGAGGAAGATGTCGCCGTCATCGATCTCCTCCAGCAGGTCGATGCAGCGCAGGAGCGTCGACTTGCCCGAGCCCGAGGCGCCGATCAGCGCCACCGCCTCGTGCTCGGCGACGTCGAAGTCGACCCCGTGTAGGACCTCGCGCTCGCCGAAGGCCTTGGTGACCCCGCGCACCTCGATCACCGGCTCGCCGCCGCGGGCCATCAGCGCCCCCGGTCCATCAACAGGATCACCATCACCGCACCCCACCGGCGCCGCCCATCCGGTCGACGATCCGCGCCAGCGGGATCGTGATGACCAGGTAGAGCATCGCGGCGGCGATGATCGGCGTGTAGTTGAAGTTTTCGCCCTGGAAGATCTGGGCGACGCGGAAGGCCTCCTGCGGGCCGATGATCGAGATCAGCGCGACGTCCTTCTGCAGGGCGACGAAGTCGTTCAAGAGCGGCGGCGCGACGCGGCGGATCGCCTGCGGCAGGACGACGTGGCGCATCGCCTGGGCCTGGGTCAGGCCGACCGAGAGCGCCGCGTCGGTCTGGCCGCGGTGGACCGAGTTGATCCCGGCCCGGTAGACCTCGGAGACGTAGCCGCTGTAGGAGAGCGTCAGGGCGATGCCGCCGAGCACGACCGGGTCGGTCGGCAGCCCTTCCAGTTCGAGCGCCGGGATGCCGAAGCCGACCAGGTAGACGAGCAGGACGGTCGGCACGCCGCGGAAGACGTCGACCCAGACGGTCGACAGGAGCCGCACCGGGAAGAGGCCGGGCGAGCGGTTGACACGGACCAGGGCGATCACCAGGGCGATCACCAGCACCGCCGCCTCGACCACCATGAAGACCTTGATGTCGAGCCAGAAGCCGCTCAGCACTTCCGGGAAGGCGTTGCGGAATTCGCTCCAGGAGAAGAAGGTTTCGCGGACGGTCGGCCAACCGGGGCTGGTCAGGACCAGAGCCGCGAGGCCGCCGAGGACGACGACCGAGGAGGCCGCGGCGATCGCCGCGTTGCGTCGCGCCTTGCGTTGTTTGGCCGCCGCGCGTTCGAGGCGGCGCTCGCCGGGCGCGGTGGTGGCGGTCTCGGTCACCCGCCGGGGGAGCGCCTCAGTGGAGTTCCGGCGCGTTCGTGGCCTGGCTCATCCACTGCTGCGTGATCTTTTCCAGTTCGCCCGATTCGTCGAGCGCTTCGATCGCCCCTGAGACACAGGCGGTCAGCGGCGAGCCTTTGGCCAGCAGGGCGCCCCATTCTTCACCTTCGGCCTTGCCGAACTGGCCGACGATCGTCGCGTTTTCGACCTGGGCGGCGGTCAGGTAGAGCGCCGTCGGGAGGTCGACCACGACCGCTTCGACCTGGCCGTTCTTCAGCGCCGTCACCACGTCGCCGGAGCCATTGAAGACTTCGGGTTTGCTCGACGGTTCGATTTCTTCGTCGACCGCGGAGAGGCTGGTGGTGTTGATCTGGACGCCGATCTTGGTGTCCTTCAGTTCGGCCAGCGATTCCGCCTTCGCCGCGTCCGAGCCTTCCAGCGCGACGACCGCCTGGTTGGCCGAGTAGTAGGGCACCGAGAAGTCGACCGCCTTTTCGCGGGTCGGCGTGATCGAGATCTCGTTGAGGTCGAAGTCGAAGTTCTTCGGGCCCGGCGCGTAGGAGGAGTCGAACGGCTCGACCGTCCACTTGACCTTCGCTTTCGGGTAGCCGAGCTGCTTGCCGATCGCGTAGGCGACGGCGCTCTCGAAGCCTTCCCCGTTGGCCGGTTCGTCGTTTTCGAAGTAGGGCGGGTAGGCCGGTTTGTCGGTGGCGACGGTCAGCGTGCCCGCGCTCTGCGTTTCCATCTTCGACGGCGTGCAGTTCGCGGCGTCCGCGGTTTCGCCTTCGGAGCCGGTGCTCGAGGAGCTGTCCTTCTTGCCGCCGCAGCCGGCCGCGACCAGCACGAGGCCGAGGGCGAGCAGCGAAACGATGGCAAGGGTCGATCTGCGCATGAGATTCCGGCCCGGAAGCGGCGGAGGCGGTGCATCCTACGTCAATCGGCGGCCCGGTGGGGAAGTCGCCGGGCGGCGCGCCACGGCCTTCCGGCAAAGTGGGCGCATGAAGATCATCGCCTACGAGGAGCGCCACCTCGACGCCGTGATCGGGCTGTGCAGGGCGGAGGGCTGGACAACCTTCGCCGGCAACCGCCGGCGGGCGGCGCGGGCGATGTCGGGACCGGGCGTGACCGCGCTGGTCGCCGCCGAGGATGGGCCGGGCGACGGCGGCGAGAACCAGGCCGACGCGGGCGAGGAGCGCGTGCTCGGCTTCTCCCAGGCGGTCGGCGACGGCGCCTTCGGCGGCTACCTCTGCATGCTGCTGGTCGCCGAGGACGCCCGCGGCCAGGGGATCGGCAAGGCGCTGGTCGAGCGCACCCTGGTCGAGAGCCGCGTCCTGCGCCTCGACCTCCTCTCCTCCGAGGGGGCGATGTCCCTCTACGAACGCTTCCCCCACATCCGCATCCCCGGTTTCCGCATCTACCCTGACGAGAGCCTGCGCCCGTCACCCCGGGGCGACGGTTAGATGTGATGCCACGCTTGCCGGGCGCCCGGGGAAGGGATGTGGCCGTCTCAAGCCGGCGCCCGAGGAAGGGCGGGGCCGTCCCGGCCCGGCGCCCGGGGAAGGGACGCGGCCGTCTCAGGCTGGCGCCCGGGGGAAGGGACGCGGCCGTCTCGTCCACGACCCCGGCAGGGTGTGGCCGTGGCCGAGACGGCCGGGGGTGCGGGGAGTGTGGGAGATC
>DASXMH010000147.1:0-5248 GCA_036495785.1 Solirubrobacterales bacterium | reverse complement strand
CTCCTTCTTCAGGTCCTGGTCGATGTGGAGGCGGCCGGCGGTGTCGATGATGAGGACGTCGCGGCGCTCCTCGCGGGCGCGGTCGAGCGCCCAGGTGGCGATGTCGACCGGGTCGGCGTCGGTGCCTTTCTCGTAGACGTGGGCGCCGGCGCGGTGGCCCATCGTCACCAGCTGCTCGACCGCGGCGGGCCGGTACACGTCGCAGGCGGCCAGCGCCACGTCTTTGCGCTGCTTGCCGAAGTACTGGGCGAGCTTCGCGCAGGCGGTCGTCTTGCCGGAGCCCTGCAGGCCGGCCATCAGGATCACGGTCGGGCCGCTCGCGGCCATCGTCAGCTCGGTGCCGGTGCCGCCCATCAGGTCGGCCAGCTCCTCGTTGACGATTTTCACCACCTGCTGGCCCGGGTCGAGGCTCTCCATCACCTCGGCGCCGAGGCAGCGCTCTTTCAGCGTTTTCGTGAACGCTTTGACGACTTTGAAGTTGACGTCCGCCTCCAGCAGCGCGAGGCGGATGTCGCGCATCGCCGAGTCGATGTCGGACTCGCTCAGTTTGCCCCGCGAGCGGACGTCCGAGAGGGTCGACTGGAGGCGGTCGGAGAGCTGATCGAACATCGACCCAGGCTACTCGGCAAGCAGCGCGGCGGCGTACTCGGCGGGGTCGAAGGGGCGCAGGTCCTCGAGCTTCTCCCCCACGCCGATCAGCTTCACCGGGATACCGAGTTCGGAGGCGATCGCCAGCGCGATGCCCCCCTTGGCGGTGCCGTCGAGCTTGGTCAGGACGACGCCGTCGACCTCGGCGGCCTCGGCGAACGCCTTCGCCTGGCGTAGGCCGTTCTGCCCGGTGGTCGCGTCGATCGAGATCAGCGTCTCGTGCGGCGCCTCGGGGATCAGTTTGCCGATCACCCGGCGCACCTTGGCGAGCTCCTCCATCAGGTTGTCCTGGGTGTGGAGGCGGCCGGCGGTGTCGACGATCACCACGTCGGCGCCTCGCGCGACGGCGGCGGAGACGGCGTCGTAGGCGACCGAGCCGGGGTCGGCGCCGGCCTGGCCGCGGACCAGCTCGGCGCCGGCGCGGTCGGCCCACTCGGCGAGCTGCTCGGCGGCGGCGGCGCGGTAGGTGTCGCCGGCGCCCATCACCACCGAGAGGCCGAATTCTTTGGAGAGGTGCCAGGCGATCTTGCCGATCGTCGTCGTCTTGCCGGTGCCGTTGACGCCGACCATCATCAGCACTGCGGGCTGGGCGGAGAGGTCGATCTTGGCGCGGGCTGTGGAGGCCACCTCGGCGAGGATCTCGATCAGGCGGTCACGGATCGCCTCGCCCTCGGCGGGGACGGCGCCGGAGTCGACTTCGTGCTCCAGCCGTTCGACCACCGCCGCGGTGGTCGGCGCACCGACGTCGGCGAGGATCAGCGCCTCCTCCAGCAGTTCCCAGGTTTCGTCGTCGATTTTCTCGAAGACGGAGGCGCCGATCTCCTCCTGCAGGGCCTGGCGGGATTTCGAGAGGCTCTCGCGCAGGCGGCGGAAGACGCCGCGGCGGCGCTCCGGCTCAGCCTCTTCCGGCGGCGCGGCGTTCGCGGGCTCGCGCGAACCGAGGTCGATCATCTCCTGCCAGCTGGTCGCCATGGTCCGGGGAGGCTAGCGACGGGACGACTCGGGAGGCGGCCGCACCGAGCTCGGCGACCGCGGTCTCGAGGTGGGCGGCGAGCCGCTCGGCCCCGGGAGCACAGTCGGGGTCGGCGAGCAGGCCGAAGCTGACCGTGCCGTTGTAGGAGAGGAGCGCGATCGCCAGGCCGTGGCGGTTGGCGAGGAAGCCGACCGGATAGATCGCGGTCAGCTCGCGGCCCTGGGCGTAGAAGGGGATCTGCGGGCCGGGGAAGTTGGTGACCAGCAGGTTGAAGAGCCGGGTCGAGAAGTTGATCGCCGCGGTCGGGGCGAGGAGGACGGGCGGGGCGAAGTCGCGGAACCAGTCGTTCAGGCCCCAGATCGCTTCGGCGCCGAGCGGCTGCTTGGAGGCCTTGAGGTCGTCCATGGCGGCGCTGATCAGGGCGAGGCGCTCGGCCGGGTCGGCGAGGCCGACCGGCAGCGGGCCGCGCATCGCGGTCAGTTTGTTGCCGAGCTCGCCGTGCTCGTCGACGGTGCGGATCGAGACCGGGACCAGCGCCTTCAGCTCGACCCCGTCGGTCTCGACTTCGCGTTCGGCGAACCAGGCGCGGAGCGCCCCGGTGGCGACGGCGAGCGAGACGTCGTTGACGGTGCCGCCGAGCGCGTTCTTGATCCGCTTGAACTCGGGCAGCTCGAAGGTCGCCCAGGCGAACTCGCGGCGCGGGCCGACGCCGGGCGGGTTGATCGGCACTCGCGGCGCGGCGCGCAGCAGATTCCAGGTCACCTCCCAGAGCCCGACGACGCCGTCGCCGGCGCGGCGCGAGGCATCGGCGGGATCGCGGGCGGCGCGGGTCAGCCAGCGCAGGCAGCGGCGCAGGGTGGCGAGGACGCCGGTCGCGGCGCGGATGCCGAGGCTGGTCGTCGACGGGGTGCGGTGCGGGCGCCAGGGCTGCTCGGGCGCGGGCGGCTCGGCGTCGGGGGCGACGTCGAAGAGCAGCATCCCGATGTCGACTGCGGAGATCCCATCGGCCATCGCGTGGTGGGTCTTGTAGAGGACGGCGAACCGGTCCTCGACGAAGCCGTCGATCAGCGTCAGCTCCCAGAGCGGCTTGCGACGGTCGAGTGGCGGCGCCAGCAGGTCGCCGGTGAGCGCCCGCATCTCGGCGTCGGTCCCGGGCGCGGGAAGCGTCGCGCGAGCCACATGCCGGCGCACGTCGAAGGTCGCGTCGTCGACCCAGAACGGCGTGCCGAGCCCGAGCGGCGGTGTCAGCAGGCGCTGCCGCAGCCGCGGCAACTGATGCAGCCGCGAGCGGATCTGCGCCAGGAACTCTTCCTGCGACGGCGGCGAGCCGTCGAACACCAATACGGCGCCGATGGCCATATGGGCGTTGTCTTTCTCGTTGGCGAGGAACGACGTATCGAACGACGACAGCCGGTCCATGTGGCGTTGAGCCATACCTCCCTCCCTCCTTGGAAGGAGGTTAGCCCCGCCCCGCCCCCGCCGTCCGCGAAGCCCTGGTTAAGCGAGCCGGCGCCCATTGCGTTCGCAGTTATCGATAACCGTCGTAGCTAGCTGCGAACGCGCGGGCCCAGTGCTCCCGTCCCGCGTCGCGCCCATCCCCTCATTCTTCTGGCGGCTATGAGGGGATGGGCGCGCCTTGCGCGTGTCCGATGACGGTCCGGGGACGCTTCGGTCGCAGCCCCGGGGACTAGTTCGCACTTTTCCCGAATATGTCGGGCTAACTGCGAACGCACCCGGGGCGCCGCCGGTGCGCGGCCGGCGCGTTCGCACTTAACGACAACATGTGGCGCTGAGTGCGAACTCACTCGGAGGCCCCGGCGGTGCGTTCGCACTTGACGACAAATGACGTCGCTAGCTGCGAACGCACTCATCAACGTCGGCGTACCCCCGAAGGCGCGCGGGACCGTGCCGGGGGCGTCACGCCGCAGGCGCCCGGGCGCGCCCGTCCCCACCTAACCAGCCGACCTTAGGTGGGGACGGGCGCGCTCTCGCTGTGGCGGTCGACCTTTTCGCCCTCCGACCGGGGGCAAGGACGACCGCGGTGCGCCGCTGGCCGGGGTATCGGCCCGTCTACGCGACGGCGCTGAGGGGCTCGGGGCCGTCGGCGGACTCGTCGGCTTCTTCGTCCTCGGAGGCGTCGCGGGGGAGTTTGCGGCTGACGACTTTGGTGACGCCGTCGCTGCCCATCGTCACGCCGTAGAGGACGTCGGCGGCGTCCATGGTGCGTTTCTGGTGGGTGACGATGACGAACTGGGCGCGGTCGGAGAAGCGGCGGATCAGCTGCAAGAAGCGGTCGATGTTGGCGTCGTCGAGGGCGGCCTCGACCTCGTCGAGGATGTAGAAGGGGCAGGGCCGGGCGAGGAAGACGGCGAAGACGAAGGCGAGCGCGACCAGCGACTTCTCGCCCCCCGACATCAGCGACAGTTTGCGGGTCGACTTGCCCGCCGGGTTGACCTCGATCTCGACCCCGAACTCGTCGCGTTCCTCGCGCTCCTCCTCCTCGTCGGGATCGGGCTCGGCCGCCTCGGCGGCGGCCTCGCCCTCGGCGGCCGGCGCCTGCCGCTCCTCCTCGCGGACCGCCCGCAGGTTGACCCGCCGCAATCTGCCGCGGCCGCCCGGGAAGAGGTGTTCGACCATCTCCTCGAAGTTCCTCGCGGTCGCCTCGAAGGTCTCCTCGAAGGCGCGCTCGATCTCCTCGTCGATTTCGCGGATCAGCGACTCCAGCTCGCGCATCGCCCGCTCGGTGTCCTCGCGCGCCGCCTGCAGCTGCTCGACGTGCTCGCTCGCCTCTTCGTATTCGCGCTCGGCGAGCGGGTTGACCGGCCCGATCTGGGCGCGGCGGCGGTCGAGCCGCTCGAGCCGGCGGTCGATTTCGGCGCGCTCCTCGTCGGTCATCGCCTCCTCCGCGGGCGCCACCTCCTCGCCGAGCTTCTCGACGATCGTCGCCATCTCCCGTTCGGCCTCGGCGCGGCGGTCGCCGAGATGGGCGGCCTCGACCTCGGCCTGGGTCAGCGCTTCGCTCACCGACCGCATCTGCGCCTGTAGCTCGAACTCCAGTTTCGAGCAGGCGCGCAGCTCCTCGGCGATCTCGTCGCCGTCGCCCTCGTTGCCGACCACCGTCGATTCGGTCCGCTCGACCCGGCCGCGGATCGCGGTCCCGACCGCCTCGACCGCGGCGAGCGCGGAACGGACGTCGTCGAGCAGCTCCTCGCCGCCCGCCAGGCGCGCCCGCATCTTCTCGCGGTGGCGCTCGCCGAGCAGCCCCTCGGCGCGGCGCGCGTGGCGGATCGCCCGTTCGCTGCCCGCCCGCACCTCGCCGAGAGCGCGCTCGCGCGCCGACTCGGTGGCGTCCTCGGAGCGCGCCGTCGTCAGGCCGTCGAGAGCCGACTTCAGCCCGGCGTCGACCTCGCCCAGCTCCTCTTCCAGTTTCAGCGCCCGCTGGGTCGGCGCGTCGCCGCCGCTGACGTCCAGGGTGAGCGGCCCGAGCTCGGCCCGCAGCGCCTGCAGGCGCGCCTCGACCTCGGCCTCGGACCGTGTGAGCCCCGCCACCCGCACCGCGACCCGCTCGGACTGGGCCCGCAGTTTGGTCAGGACGCCCCAGGCCTGGGTCCGCGCCCGGTCGCGCTC
>DASXMH010000146.1:0-29291 GCA_036495785.1 Solirubrobacterales bacterium | reverse complement strand
CTCGACGGCACCGACCATCCCGACCACGCCACCCAGGCCCGCCTGATCCACCGCTACATCGCCTGGCGCAACCGCAACGTCGACGACGCCAAGTTACGGGCGGTCGTCAACACGGCAAACGTTGCCTGACGCACCACTAGCTCAGGCCGAACTCATTGCGGCGGTCCGCCGGGACCAGCTCGAGGAACTCCTCGCGGTGGGTGCCGATGTACTCGGCGACGAAGGAGCAGAAGGGGATCACCTGGAGCTCCTCGGCCCGGGCGTCGCGCAGGGCGCGGTCGATCATCGCCCCGGCCAGACCCTGGCCGCGGTGGGCGGCGAAGGTTTCGGTGTGGGTGAAGGAGACGATCCCCGGCTGTTTGACGTAGTCGGCGATCGCCACGGTCTCGCCGCCCCGGTGGGTCTCATACCGCGACTGCTCCATGTCGTCGACGATCTCCGGTGCGTCGCTCGGCTCCGGCCCGCCGCTCATCTCCGGCGCCTCACTCATTCGATCAGCCACTCCCCCACCTGGGCGCCGTCGCGCAGGCCGGACAGGTCGCCGTCCTCGCGCATCCGCGACGCGACCTTGCCCATTGCCTCGATCGTCGCCCAGGCGAGCGCGCCGCCGACGCTGATGCGCCGCGCCCCGGCGCCCGCGATCTCCTCCACCCAGAGCGTCGGGCGCGCCAGCACGTTGACCGGGCGGTCGACCGCGTCGGTGACCGCGGCGATCTGTTCGACCTCGCCGAGCCCCGGCGCGTAGAGCACGTCGGCGCCCGCCTCCTCATAGGCCTGGAGCCGCGCGATCGTGTCGTCGAGGTCGGGGTTGCCGCGGACGTGGTTCTCGGCCCGCGCGGTGAGCATGAAAGGGAAGGGCAGCTCGCGCGCCGCCTCCGCCGCGGCGGCGATCCGCTCGGCGGCGTGCTCGATCTCGTAGATCCCCGCCTCCTCCTCCCAGTCCTCGATCGAGCCGCCGACCGCACCCACCGCCGCCACCGCTTCGATCGCCCGCGCCGCCCCCTCGGGCGAGGAGGAATAACCGTTCTCGAGGTCGACCGAGATCGGCAGGTCGGTCGCCGCGACCAGTGTCGAGACGTGCTCGACCACCTCGTCGAGCGTCACCTCGCCGTCGCCGCGGCCGAGCGTGAAAGCGAAGCCGCTCGAGGTCGTCGCCAGCGCCTCGAACCCGAGCGCCTCCAGCACCCGCGCGGTGCCCCCGTCCCAGGGGTTCGGGATCAGGAAGCAGCCGCTCTCGTGGAGGGCCGCGAAGCGGCGGCCGCGCTCCTCCTGGCTCGGTCGGTCACCCATATAAAGGGACGGTAGCTCAGGGAGCCGGCGGCCCCGGCGGCCGGTAAAGCATCCTGCCGCCGAGCAGTTCGGTCACCGGGACGAGGCGCAAGCCGCGCGCCTCGAGCCCTTCGACGATGCCCGGCAGCGCCTCGACCGTCTCCGGATGGCGGCCGCCGTCGTGCAGGAGGACGATCGAGCCGGGTTTCGCCCGCCGCACGACCCGGGCGCGGATCGCCCCGACGCCGGGGTGCCGGTCGTCTTCGGAGTCGAGAGTCCAGAAGACCAGCTCGAGGCCGTTGGCGCGCGCCGCCGATTTCTCCTTGCGGTCGAGTTCGCCGTAGGGCGGGCGGAAGAGGCACGGGGTGAGGCCGGTCGCGCCGCGGATCGCCGCCTGGGTCGAGGCCAGCTCGGCCTCGCCGGGGTCGATCGGGTGGTGGTAGGAGTGGTTGCCGATCTCATCGCCGGCGGCGAGGATCTGGCGCATCAGCGCTTCGCGGCCGCGCACGTGGCGGCCCTCCTCGAAGAAGGTGGCGCGGGCGCCGAGCCGGTCGAGCGTTTCGAGGATCGCCGGGGTCTGGGTGAGGCTCGGGCCGTCGTCGAAGGTCAGCGCGACCTCGTCGCCCGCCTTCGCCGACTTCGTCCCTTCCTTGGCGCTCGCGCCGACTTCCGAGACGCAGCCGAACGGTTCTTCGCCCGCGCCGACCACGGACCCGCCGTCGAAGCCCCCGCGCGCCGTCTGCGCCCCGCCGAGCCCGAGCGCCAGACAGGCGAGGAGCGCCGAGCACACAGTCCCCCCTCGCTGAAGGGTTTTGGCGCCCTGACGACCAAAAGGCTTCAGCGAGGGCACGCCGCTGCCGTCATCCGACCAGCTCGGCCATCTGCTCGCGGAGGCTGTCGATCAGCTGCGGCGCCGCCTGGGCCTGGGGGATCAGGCCGTGGTCGACCAGCATCGCGTCGGAGACGAGGCGGACGCTGACCCCGTGGTCGGGGCGCCCGGCGAGGTCGACCTCGACCGCGTCGCCCGTGCCGAGCTCGCCCTCCTCGACGATCTTCAGGTAGGCGCCGGGACGCGAGGCCCGGGCGAAGTGCCGGACGAAGGTCGGGTCCCCCATCTTCAGCCCGAGCTTGAAACAGGGCAGGCGCGGCTGGACCACCTCGAGCAGCGTCGTGCCGACCCGCCAGCGCTCGCCGAGTATGGCGCCGGAGACGTCGACGCCCTCGGTTGTCAGGTTCTCGCCGAAGGCGCCGGGCCCGAGCGAACGTCCCAACTCCTCCTCCCAGCGCCGCGTCTCCTCGATCGCGTAGGCGTAGACCGCCTTGTTCGGGCCACCGTGCACGGTCAGGTCGGCCTGGCGGTCGCCGTCGAGGTTTATGCCGCGCACCTTCACCCGCCCCTCGACCGGCGCCTTCCAGATCGCCGTCTCGACGATCCGCTTCCCGGTGTCGAGCGCCTGCGGAGTGCCGACGTTGACGCTGATCAGGCGACCGCGGACCGCGGCGTCGTCACGGAGGGGGCCGTCCATGGCCGCACATGATCGCAATCGCGCCGCGCCCGCTTGGCGCGGTAGAGCTCGGCGTCGGCGCGCGCCAGAGCGCGGTCGAGGGATTCGCCGCGCTCCCACTCGACCAGGCCGAAGGTCCATGCGGCGGGCGAGGCCTCGCGCAGCCGGCGCAGCGCCTCGCGGGCGCCCTCGCGCCCGGCGCCCGCCATCACCAGCGCGAACTCGTCGCCGCCCAGCCGCGCAACCACCTCGCAGCCGCGCAGCTCGCGGCGCCAGGCGTGGCCGAGATCGACCAGCAGCTCGTCGCCCGCCGCGTGCCCGAGCACGTCGTTGACCTGCTTGAACCCGTCAAGGTCGATCAGCGCGAGGGTGGCGGGCACGTGGCCACGCTCGGCGAGCGCGAAGGCCCGCTCGGCCGCCGCCGCGAAGCCGGAGCGGTTGAGGAGGCCGGTGAGCGGGTCGGTGATCAGCTGGGCGCGGAGGCGCGAGTTGACGCGCGCGAGGACCGAGGAGCCGGCGATCAGGACCCAGGCGGTCACCATTCCCGGCAGCCCGCTGATTTTCAGGGCCACGCCGGAGGCGACGACGATCACCGCGCACTGCACCCGCACCGCGCGCGGCTCGAAGGAACTGGCCGACGTAGATGCCGATCCAGAGGTAGGCGAAGCTGTTCAGCGCCGCGCCGTAGTCGGTGGTGCAGGCGGAGACGAGCAGCGAGTTGATCAGCGTCCCGGCGATCGCCGCGCCCTGCAGGCAGCCCGCGCAGCCAGCGCACGACACGCGATTGGAGCGGGCGACCGGGACCGGGTTCAGTCGCGTGCACGATCACGCCTGGAGGATCGGCCGGGACCCCCGGTCACTTGAGCAACTGAACGGCGAATTCCATCACCGCAGCCTGGCGCTCCGGCGGCAGGCGGTCCGGATAGAGCAGGGCGTGGAGGCTGATCCCGTCGATCATCGCGCCGAGCAGCTCGAGCACCTCCTCGCGGTCGTGATCGCGCGAGATCGCCTTGTCCTGCTGGGCTTTCTCGACCAGTTCGCGCAGCAGCGTCCGCAGCCCCTCCGACTCCTCCTGCTGGATCTCGTGCAGCGCCTGGTTGCGCAGCGCCCGCGCCCAGAAGCTCATCTCGATCCGCGTCTCCATCTCGCGCTGCTCGTCCATCGGCAGGTTGTCGAGCAGGATCGCCTTCAGCGCGTCGGCGGCGACCGGCGTCTCCACCTCGGCGTCGTAGCGTTTGCGGATCCGCACGTGGGACAGCCGCAGGGCGTGCGCCAGCAGGTCGTCCTTGTTCTCGAAGTAGTGCGCGAGGACGCCCGAGGAGTAGCCGGACTCGCGGGCGATGTCGCGGATCGTCACCTCGTCGATGCCGTTCGCCGCGATCACCCGCCAGGCGGCGAGGACGAGCTCTTCGCGACGCGCGTCGTGGTCGACTTTCTTAGGCATGGCGGGGGATTCTCGCAGTCGGTCCAGCGGCCTCCGAAGCGTTCTTGTCCATTCGTCTATTCCCTTCCTTTTCCCTATTCGTGTTGGAGTTCGGCCACAGGCAGGACCCGGCGGCCGGCAAAGAGCGCGGGCAGCGCGGCGACCGGAGCCGCGATCGCGAGGACGACGCCGACCCGCCAGCCGGCCGCCTCGATCAGCGGCCCGGCCAGGGCCGAGGAGGCGCTGGCGCCGACCATCACCGAGAGCAGCAGCCAGGTGAACGTTTCGGTGCCGGTGCCGGGCGGCATGGTCAGCTCGGCGACGCGGCTGCGCAGGGTGATCATCGGCGCCGCGAAGCTGCCCGCCAGCAGGGCGAGCGGGACCAGCGCGGCTGGGCTCGGCGCCAAGAGCAGCGGCGCGATCACCAGCGGCTGGTAGACGGCGAGGCGCAGCGAGGCCTGGCGCAGGTCGCCGAGGCGGTCGCCGAGCACCCCGTAGGCGGCGGCGCCGAGCATCGAGCCGACCGAGAGCGAGGCGGCGAAGAGACCGCCGAGGGCGGAGCTGCCGTGCGAGGCGCCGAAGGCGGGCAGGGAGACGTCGAGGGCGCCGAAGCTGGCGCCGATCGGCAGCCCGGCCAGGGTGATGAAGCGGATCGCGGGCGCGGCGAGGGCGCCGGCCGGATGGCGGTGCTCGGGCGGCGCGGGCCGCTCGGCGCGGACGACCGGCACGAGCAGGAACCAGGCGGTGCCGACGAGGACGAAGCCGGCGCTGACGAAGAGCGGCGCGGCCGGGTCGACGGCGGCGGCGAGGAGGCCGGTGAGGAGCGGCCCGCAGACGAAGACGACCTCGATCAGGACCGCGTCGAAGAGGTAGGCGGTGTGGAGGTCGCGGCGTGGGATCAGCGCCGGCCAGGTGCGGCGCAGGACGCCGCTGACCGGCAGCACCGAGGCGCCCGCGACGACGCTCGCAAGGGCCAGCGGCAGGGTGGCGGCCGAGCCCTCGCCGATCGCCACCACCGCGCCGAGGGCGAGCGCGCAGACGGCGGCGGCCGGGCCGAGCACGACGCGCGGGCCGCGGCGGTCGACCTGGCGGCCGAGCAGCGGCCCGGCCAGCGCGAAGGCGAGCGTGTAGAAGCCGGTGATCAGGCCCGCGACGCCGAAGGAGCCGGTGCGGGCGTGGACGAAGATGACGAGCGAGACGCCGCCCATCCCGAACGGCATCCGGGCGACGACCGAGGCGGTCGCGAGGGCGGCCACCTGAGGTGCGGAGACCACCCGTGCCCACGGGCCGCGACCGCCGTCCGGAGTGGTCGATTCGGAGTACATGCCTCGCTGTGGCCCGTGGCACCCTGAGTTTGCTCGGACGCCCGATCTAGATTACTTTAGGCCCGGTGAGCGCGCCTCTTCACCCCTTCCGCTTCGGCGTCGAGATGATGGAGCCGTTCGAGGGGATGACCTGGGCCGACTCGGCGCGTGAGCTCGAGGCGCTCGGCTACGCGACCCTCTTCGCCCCCGACCACTTCGACGAGGGCCTCGGTCCGATCACCGCGATGGCGACCGCGGCGGCGGCGACCACCGAGCTGACCGTCGCCGCCGCCGCCGAGATCGCCGCCGCCCTCCGCCTCGACCCCGACGACGTCCTCGGCTCGCCGTTCGTGCTGGTCGGCAGCGTCGAGGAGATCGTCGCCCGCCTGCAGGAGCGCCGCGACCGCTGGGGCTACAGCTACTACACGGTCCAGCAGCCCGCCGCCCGCGAGTTCGCCTCGGTCATCGCCGCCCTGACCTGAACGCTCCGACAGCCGCGGATGCCGGTGCGGGAGAGGGCGACACAATTCTGCATCGAGGCTTCGGCCGTTTGGTGAGTTGAGGGTGCTATAGCGCCCCAAACTCACCAAACGACGGATCTGGGTTGCGGCCGGCCCCGGGGCCTCGCTAGCCCGCGGCGAAGCGCATCCGGGGGTCGGGATGCGGGTGGGCGCGGAGGAGGGCCTGGGTGTATTCGTCCTTCGGGTGGGCGAAGACCTCCTGGGTCGGCCCGGCCTCGACGATCCGGCCTTTCTGCATCACCGCGATCCGGTCGGCGACCTCGGCGATCACCGCCAGCTGGTGGGAGATGAAGAGGATCGCGACGCCGAGCTCCTCGCGCAGGTCGAGGAAGAGGTTCAGGAGCTGGGCCTGGACCGAGACGTCGAGGGCGCTGACCGCCTCGTCGGCGATGATCAGCTCCGGGTCGACCGCGAGCGCGCGGGCGATCGAGACCCGCTGGCGCTGACCGCCGGAGAGCTCGCGCGGCTTGCGCGGGGCGATCCGGTCGGTGAGCTGGACCAGGCCGAGGAGGCGCGAGACGAACGCCGTCTCATCCTCGGAGCCGGGCCGGTTGTGGACCTTGCCCGCTTCGTGCAGCGCCGCCCCTACGGTCATCCGCGGGTTGAGCGAGGCGTAGGGGTCCTGGAAGACCATCTGCATCCGCCGCCGCAGCTGGCGCAGCTCGGCGCCCTTGTGGGCGCGGATGTTGGTGCCGTCGACCCGGACCTCGCCGCCGTCGGGCTCGATCAGCCGGATCAGGCAGCGGGCGAGCGTCGTCTTGCCCGACCCCGAGCCGCCCGCAATGCCGAGGATCTCGCCGCGGTCGAGGGTGAAGCTGACGTCGTCGACGGCGCGGTGCGGGGCGACCTCGGTGCGGGTCATCCGCTCCGCCAGCCCCCGTCGCACGCCGAACTCCTTGACCAGCGAGTCGACCGCGAGCAGCCGCGCCTTCTCGGTCCCGACGTCGCTCACGCTTCGATCCTCTCGGCCTTCGAACCGCCATCCGCGCCGGCTCCCGCGAACGGCCGCACCGGGCAGGCGGTGGCATGGTCGCCGCGCAGCTCCTGCAGCTTCATCGAGACCGCCTCGCACTCCGGCTTCGCGTGCGCGCAGCGCGGCGCGAAGACGCAACCGGGGATCACGTCGGCGAGCTCCGGCGGGTGGCCGGCGAGGGCGGCGCGGCGCTGCACGTTGCCCGCCGAGTCGAGCTCCGGCACCGAGTTCAGCAGGGCGCGCGTGTAGGGATGTTCGGGTTCGTGGTAGATCGTCTCCACCGGCCCGGTCTCGACGATGTGGCCGCCGTACATCACCGCCACCCGGTCGCAGGCCTGGGCGATCACGCCGAAGTCGTGGGACACCAGCAGCATCGCCATCCCCTCCTCGGCACGCATCCGCGCGAGCAGTTTGAGGATCTGCGCCTGGGTCGTGACGTCGAGCGCGGTGGTCGGCTCGTCGGCGAGCATCAGGCGCGGGCTGGAGGCGGTGGCGATCGCGATCATCACCCGCTGACACATGCCGCCGGAGAGCTCGTGCGGGTAGGCGCGCATGCGGTGCTCGGGGTCCTCGATGCCGACCCGCTCGAGCAGCGCCAGCGCCTCCTTCTTCGCCGCGTCGCGCTTCATCCCGCGGTTCACCTTCAAGGTTTCGGCGATCTGCGCGCCGACCCGCATCGTCGGGTTCAGCGACCCGAACGGGTTCTGGTAGATCATCCCGACCGAGTGGGCGCGGAAGTCGCGCAGCTTCGACTTGCCCAGCGAGAGCACGTCCTCGCCGTCGAAGCGGATCGCCCCTGCCGAGATCGCTCCCGGTTCGGGGACCATCTGCATCACGGCGCGGCAGGTGAGGCTCTTGCCGGAGCCCGACTCGCCGACCAGGCCGAGCACTTCGCCCTGCTCGACGGCGAGGTCGACGCCCTTGACCGCGACCAGCTGCCCCTCCTCGCCGGGGAACTCGATCCGCAGGTCCTCGATCTCGAGCAGGCTCATCGTCCACCCCGCTCGAGGCCGCGGTCGGAGAAGCCCTCGCCGATCAGCCCGATGCCGACCCCGAACAGCACCAGCACCAGGCCGGGCAGGGTCGCGATCCACCAGGCGGTCAGCAGGTAGCCCTGGCCGCCGGCGATGATCGAGCCGAGCTCGGCGGTCGGCGGCTGCACGCCGAAGCCGAGGTAGGAGAGGCCGGCAAGCAGGATCAGGTTGCCGATCAGGTCGATGGTCGAGTAGACGAGGCAGGGGCGGAGCACGTTTGGCAGGCCGTGCTTGAGGATCGCCCGCGTTTTGCTGTAGCCGAGCGCGGTCGTCGCCATCATGTAGGGCTGCTCGCGCACCACCAGCATTTCGGCCCGGGCCAAGCGCGCGTAGAGGGCCCAGGCGGCGATCGGTACGCCGATCAGGAAGCCCTCGACGCCGGGTCCGACGATCGCCACGATCGCCATCACCAGGATGATGAACGGGAAGGAGATCATGATGTCGGCGAGGCGGGAGACCACCTGGTCGATCCAGCCACCGAAGTAGCCCGCGATGGCGCCGACAAGGACCGCGAACGGCAGCGGCACATAGGTGACGAGCAGGCAGAGGACGATGTCGAGGCGGAGGCCGTAAAGCGTCCGCGAGAAGACGTCGCGGCCGGTGTCGTCGGTGCCGAAGAGATGCTGCGAGGAGGGCGACTGGAGCAAGGCGAAGGGATCGATCGCGTTCGGCCCGTAGGGCGCGATCAGCGGGGCGAAGATCGCCGCGAGGGTGAGCACGCCGACGATCCCGGCACCGACCTTGACCGAGGTCGGCCAGGCCTTGACGAAGGCGAGCGCGGAGCGGCGCCGGGGGCGCGGCAGCGGGGCGGCGATATCGGCAGGCGTGGCGCTCATCCGCGGCCCTGCAGTCGGATTCGGGGATCGAGCCAGGCGTAGGCGACGTCGGTGAGGAAGCCGACGACGACGACGACCGCGCCGCTCAGGAAGACCAGGGTCTGGACCAGCTGGTAGTCGCGTTTCGCCACCGCCTGGACCAGCAGCGTGCCCGCGCCGGGGATCTGGAAGACGTTTTCGATCAGCACCAGCAGGCCGACCATGAAGCCGAAGATCGAGGCGAGGATCGTGATCACGCCGATCACCGAGTTGCGCATCGCGTGTTTGCCGACGACGCGCAGCTCGCTGTAGCCGCGGGCCCGCGCCGCCTCGATGTACTCGCTGTGCAGCACCGTGACCAGGTTGGCACGCAGGTTGCGCACGATGATCACCAGCAGCCCGAGGCCGATCGTCAGCGCCGGCACGGTGCAGGTGCGGAGGATGCCGCTGATCCCCGATTCGTAGCCGGAGACCGGGAACCACTTCAGCTCGAAGCCGAGCAGCAGGGCCAGCATCAGGCCGAGCCAGAAGGGCGGCATCGCGAAGGTGAAGGTGGTGAGGATGCGGATCGCGTTGTCGACCACGCCGCCCTGGCGGAGCGCGGCGACGATCGCCAGCGGCACGCCGATCACCAGCGCGATCAGAATCCCGTAGACGAGGAGGACCGCGGTCGGGCCGATCCGGTTGCCGATCAGTTCGGAGACGCCGGAGCTGAAGGCGGTCGACTGTCCGAAGTTGAAGGTGACGATGTTGCCCAGGTAGAGCCAGAACTGCGCGGGCCAGGAGCGGTCGAGGCCCCACTGGTGGTGGAGGCGTTCGACCGCTTCCGGGGTCGCGTGGATGCCGAGCTGGATTTTGGCCGGGTCACCGGGGACGAGGTGGATGATCAGGAACGACGCCACCGCGATACCGAGCAGGACCACGATGCTGATCATCAGTCGTTTGACTAGATAAGTGAGCATCGTGGTCCCTCGGTAAGTCCCTCAATCGTCCTCTAGGAGGACTTCTTGGCGATCCAGGTTTCCTGCAGCTGGTCGACGCCGAGGCCGTTGGCCTTGGTGGCGCAGACGTTGGACTGGTGCCCGTTGATCAGCGGGAAGTCCATCACGTTCAGCGAAGGCATTTCTTCGTCGAACAGTTCCTGGATCACTTTCCATTCGCCCTTGCGGCCGGCTTCGTCGGTGCTGGAGATGAATTTCTTCACCAGCCCTTCGGCTTCTTTGTTGGTCCAGAAGGATTTGAAGCCGTCGAGTTCCGATTCGGGCAGCGCGTAGAAGGACGCGTACTCGTCCGGCACCGGGACGTCGGAGGACGTGCCGGTGAAGGGGAAGGTCAGTTCGAATTCCCCTTCCAGCCACTTTTCGGCGATCGTCGCCGCTTCCAGTTCTTCCAGCTTCACGTTGACGCCGATTTCGCCCATCTCCTGCTGGATCAGCAGCGCCATCTGCTTGAAGTAGTCGAGGCCGGCCGGGTACTGCAGGCTGACCGAGAAGCCGTTGGCGAATTTCGATTTCGCCATTTCGGCTTTCGCTTTTTCGACGCTGAATTCGAACGGCGGCACTTCCGCGTCGGAGGCGTCGAGTTCGAAGTTCTGGATCACGCTGTTCGGCACCGTGCCGGTGCCGCGGAACACGGTTTCGTTCAGCTGGTCGCGGTTGATCGCCATGCTCAGCGCGCGGCGGACGTGGGGATCGTCGAGCGCCTTCACTTTGGTGTTGGTCACCATCAACACCTCCTGCGGCAGTTCGACCTCCTGGATCCCCAGGCTGGATTCGCCCTGCAGCGATTCGACCTGGGCGAACGGGATGCCGTCGGCCATCTGCGCTTCACCCGATTTGAGGGCGAGGACGCGGGTGTTCGAGTTAGGGACGAAGTTCCACCGCATCGTCTGCAGGTACGGTTTCCCCTGTTCGAAGTAGTAAGGGTTCTTTTCGAACGTGATGTGGGACCCGCTGGCGAATTCCTTCAGTTTGAACGGGCCGGTCCCGACCGGGTGCTTCCAGAATGCCGGGCCTTCTTCTTCCAGCTTGGTTTTGTCGACGATGAACGCCGGGAAGATCGCCAGGTTGTAGAGGAAGGCGGCGACCGGGTGTTCGAGTTTCACGACCACCGTCGTCGGGTTCGTCGCCTTCGCGCTTTCCATCCCGTTGGCGACCGCGGCCAGTGAGACGTTCACTTCCGGGTCGGCGAACTGTTCGAGGTTCCAGGCGACGTCTTCCGCCGTCAGCGGCGAGCCGTCTGAGTATTTGAGGCCTTTGCGCAGGTGGAAGGTGTAGGTCAGGCCGTCTTTGGAGACCTCCCATTTTTCGGCTAGCCCGGGGACGACCTGGTCTTTGCCGTTCGGGTCGTTGCGGACGATGCCGTTGTAGAGCATTTCGTCGGCGAAGATGTCGCCGTTGCCGTTTTTGATTTCGCGCGGGTTGAGCGTCACCGTTTCCAGCTGCCGCGAGTAGACGAGCGAGCCGCCCGCCACCGGTTCTTCTTCGCAGGCCGCGTTGACGGCTTTCGCCCCTCCTTCGCCTTCCTTGGCGACCGAGATGGTCCCGCCGCCGCCGCTCGAGCCCCCGCAGGCGCTCACGAGCAGGGCAAGCAGGGCGCCCATCGCTCCGATCAGTAAGAGCTTCCTCATCCTTCTCTCCTCTTCTTGGTCATCAACGACGGACGCCCGTTCCCGCCGGGCACCGTTACTTGCTCAGGGGTGGCAGTCACCCACGCTCAGCCGTGTTCGCTTTCGCGGCTACGGCATCAACACCAGCCTCGACCGCTTGGAGCGCTTGGTCAAGGTCTCGGTCGTCCATCGCCGCCGAGACGAACCAGTTGTGCCGCGGGTGGAGGTAAAGGCCATGCTTCCCACACTCGGCCGTAAAGACGTCATTGAGGACGCGATCGTCGTCGTCGGCCTCGAAGCGCGCGAAGGGCATCGTCGGCGGGCCGGTGACCACGATCCCGAGGCCGCGCGCCGCGGCGGCGGCGGCGAGGCCCTCCTGGAAGCGGGTCCCCCAGTCCCTCATCTTGCCGAGCGAGTCCTCCCGCTCCAGCACCTCGAGCGTCGCCAGACCGGCCGCCATCGCGTCGCCGGTCCACCAGAAGGAACCGGTGGCGAAGACCTTGGCCGCCGCTTCGCGCACCTCCTCTTTGCCGACCAGCGCCGAGAGCGCGAAGCCGTTGGCGATCGCCTTGCCCCAGGCGCTCATGTCGGGGGCGACGCCGAACTGGCGCCAGCCGGTGCCGAGCTCGAGCCGCATCCCGGTGCGCACCTCGTCGTGGATCAGGAGGCCGCCGTGGCGGTCGCAGAGCTCGCGCAGGCCGACCGCGAACTCGCGGCTCGGCGCTTCCTGGTCTTTGCCGGGCGGCTGGCGGTACGGCGAGACGATCACCCCGGCGAGGTCGTCGGGGTGACGCTCGATCGCCGCGGCGACGCTGTCGAGATCGTTGAAGTCGAAGTAGTCGAGGCTCTGCCGGTCGCCGGGGACGGTGCCCTGGACGTCGGGATTGCACCAGGGCAGCGAGCCGTGGTAGGCGCCGTTGGCGACCAACGCCGTACGGCGGCCGGTGTGGGCGCGCGCCAGGGTCACCGACAGGGTGGTGACGTCGGCGCCGTTCTTGGCGAACAGCGCCCAGGCGCCGCCGTCGATCAGCCCGACGATGCGCTCGGCGAGGTCGACCATCACCGGCGCGGCGCCGGGGCCGCAGTCGATCTGGGCGTGTTGGCGGGCGACCGCCTCCTCGACCTCGGGGTGCTGGTAGCCGAGGACGATCGGGCCCCAGCTGCACATCATGTCGATGTACTCGTTGCCGTCGACGTCCCAGATGCGGGAACCCTCGGCACGGGCGATGAAGTGCGGCGAACCGGGCCAGTTGACCTGTGGGGAGAAGTGTCCGGCGACGCCTCGCGGCAGAGCTTTGCCCGCCCGCCTGTCGAGTTCTACGCCTGCCTGACCCTGGAAAGTAGTCGTCATGGCGGGATATTAAACAGACGTGCGAAATAGAATCAAGGTCTTATTTCAGACGTACGTATAAAATCCCCGCCGCGTCGCTGTCCGCGTGGCGTAATGGGAAACAGAAGGACTAGAGAGAGGAAACGGTGGCGATGGATCGACCCGACGGGGGCAGCTCCGACCGCGTGCAGGAGGTCCGCGACCGCGCCGCACTGGTCCGGCGCGAGACGATCCGGCTGGTGGGGATCGCCAAGAGCGGCCACTACTCCAGCGTGTTCTCCTGCGCCGAGATCATGGCCGCCCTGTACTCCGGCGTGATGCGGATCGCCGAGGACCCGGAGTGGCCGCAGCGCGACCGGCTGATCCTCTCCAAGGGCCACGTCGCGGTCGGCCTCTACCCGCTGCTCGCCGAACGCGGCTACTTCCCCGAGGACTGGCTCGACTCCTACACGCGGCTCGGCAGCCCGCTCGGCGACCACCCCGACATGCGCCGCATCCCCGGCGTCGACTTCTCCTCCGGCTCGCTCGGCCACGGCCTCTCGGTCGGGGTCGGGATGGCGCAGGCGGTGCGCATGCGCGGCTACGACGAGTCGCGGATCTGGGTGCTGCTCGGCGACCAGGAGCTGAACGAGGGGCAGGTCTGGGAAGCGGCCGGCTCGGCCGCCCACTTCGGCCTCGGCAACCTCTGCGCGATCGTCGACGCCAACCAGATGGGGCTCGACGGGACGACCGAGGAGACGATGTCGGTCGAGCCGATCGGCGGTCGCTTCGAAGCCTTCGGCTGGGACGTGGTCGAGATCGACGGGCACGACCCGGACGCGATCCTCGCCCAGGCGGAGGCGATGCCGCCGACCACCTCCGACAAACCGCTCTGCATCGTCGCCCGCACGGTCAAGGGGAAAGGGGTCTCTTACATGGAGTTGTCGCGAACCTGGCACATCGGCTACCTCAGCCCTGACGACTCGGCCGCCGCGCTGGTGGAGATCGATCAGCGTGGCTGAGATGGAGCGGGTCGAAGGAATCGACGTGGCGCCGGTCCCGAGCGGCGGGAGCTGGGACCTGGCCGGGATGGAAAAGCTCTCGACCTCGTTCGTGGCGGGCAAGGTGCTGGTCGAGATGGCGAACGAGGACCCCGACGTCGTCGTCCTCACCGCCGACATGAAGTTCTCCAACCGCACCGTCGACTTCGAGGTCGCCCACCCGGACCGCTTCGTCAACGTCGGCATCTCCGAGCAGCACATGGTCTCGATGGCGGCGGGGATGGCGAGCGTCGGGCTGAAGCCCTACATCGGCGCCTTCGCCCCGTTCGTCGGCCTGCTGGCGGGCGAGCAGATCCGCACCGACCTCGCCTACCCGGGGCTGCCGGTGCGGGTGCTGGCCCACCACGCCGGGATCGCGATCGGCTTCTACGGGACCTCCCACCACGCGACCGAGGACCTCGGCCTGATGCGCTCGATCGCCGGCATGACCGTCGTCTGCCCCTGCGACGCGACGGCGACCGAGGCGGCGCTGCGCCAGACCGCCGACCTGCCGGGGCCGGTCTACTTCCGGCTCGGGCGGGGACGCGACGTCGACGTCTACGACACGCTCCCCGCCGGGACCTGGCGCTTCGGCGAGGCGGCGGTGCTGCGCGAGGGCGCCGACCTGACGATCGTCGCCAACGGGATCACCGTCTCGGCGGCGCTGCAGGCGGCCCGGGCGCTGGTCGCCGAAGGCGTCGAAGCCTCGGTGATCGACGCCCACACGGTGCGCCCCTTCGACGCCGTGACGGTCGCCGAGTACGCCGGACAGAGCGGCCGGCTCCTGGTCGCCGAGGAGCACAACGTGGTCGGCGGCGTGGCGAGCGCCTGTGCCGAAGCGCTGGTCGAGCACGGGCTCGCCGACGTGAGGATGGCGCGGATCGGCATGCCCGCCGACGAGTACTCGCTGATCGGCCCTCCCACCCACCTCTACCGCCACTACGGCATGGACGCCGCCGGCATCGAGGCGAAGGCGCGCGAGCTGCTCGCCTCCTGACCACCCCCACCCCCCGACAAACCCCGTTCGAGACAGAGAGGAAGACGTGGCAAACGATCAACTGGAGCAGGCCCGACTGGAAGTGTGCGAGCACGGGCGGCGAATGATTTCCGAGGGCCTGGTCAAGGGGACCGCGGGCAACATCAGCGTCCGGGTCGGCGACGAGGTCGTGATCACGCCGGGGAGCGTCCCCTACGACCAGATCGAGCCGGACGGCCTCGCGATCGTCGACCTCGACGGCAACCACCTGCGCGGCGGGCGCCCTTCCTCGGAGACGCCCCTCCACACTCTCGTCTACCGCGAGACCGACGCCGCCGCGGTCGTCCACACCCACTCGATCTACGCGACGACGCTCGCCTGCACGGTCGACGAGCTGCCCGCCGTCCACTACATGATCCACGCCTTCGGCGGCGACTCCGTCGCGGTCTCCGACTACGAGCGCTTCGGCTCCGACGAGCTGGCGGCGGCGGTGCACGCGGCGCTCGGCGACCGCCGGGGCGTCTTGCTGCGCAACCACGGCTCCGTGGTGCACGGACCGACCCTGGCGCGCGCCTACGACCTGGCGGTGCTGCTCGAGTGGCTGTCGGAGCTCTACTGGCGCGCCTCGGTGTTCGGCGAGCCGCGGATCTTGAGCCACGAGCAGCTCGAGGAGGTCGCCACCGAGGCGCAGCGCCGGTCCTACGCGTACGCGGCCGGCGAAACGGGCGTCAAGGCGGGCGGTGACGCGGAGGCCGGCTCGTGAAGTCGCCGAAGGTCGTCTGCCTCGGCGTCCACCTGCTCGACGTGCTGGTGCGCCACCCCGAGGCGCCGAACCTGAACCCCGGCTGGCAGCTGCTCGACGACCTGCGGATCACCGCCGCGGGCACGGCGGCCGGCACGGCGGTCGACCTGGCGAAGCTCGGCGCGGAGCCGATCAGCATGGGCGTGATCGGCGACGATTACGAGGGCGGCCTGATGGTCGACCTGATGGCCGGGTTCGGCTGCGACATGAGCCGTCTGGTCCGCGATCCGGGCGCGGCGACCCACGTCTCGCTGCTCTTCATCGGCGCCGACGGCGAGCGCAACCCGATCATGATCCGGCCGACCGGGGCGCGGCCGCTGACCCTCGAGGACATCGACTTCGACGCGGTCGCCGAAGCCGACGTGCTGCACGTCGGCGGCGCCGACCAGCTCGGCGACTTCGTCGACGGGCCGCTGGTCGAGCTGATCCGCTTCGCCCGCGAGCGCGACGTGATCGTCACCGTCGACGTGCTGGCGATGACCGACGAGGCGATGCGCGACCGGCTGGCGCCGGCCCTGTCCCAGGCCCAGTTCTTCTTCCCCAACGAGGGACAGCTGGCCGAAATGACCGGCACCGAGGACCCGGCCGAGGGCGTCGCGCGGCTGCGGGAGAAGGTCGGCGTCGAGACGGTGGTCGGGACGCTCGGCGGCGAGGGCAGCCTGATCCTCGGGCCGGGCGGCGAAGCACGGGTGCCCGCCTTCGAGATCGACGTCGTCGACACGACCGGCTGCGGCGATGCCTACGGGGCGGGCTTCATCGTCGCGATCGCCAACGGCTGGGACGCCGAGGCGGCCGGCTGGCTCGGCTCCGCCGCTTCGGGCCTCGTCGCGACCGGTCTGGGCTCGGACTCCGGCATCGTCGATCTCCCGAGCACGCTCGAGTTCATGGCCTCGCAGGCCCCCGAGCGCATCGCCGACCTCGCCCGCGCCGCCGCGTAGATCGGTTGCACGAAGCCGCGGTGGATGCGGAAGATGGGCCCGGGGAAGCTGGCGCCCGGGGAAGAGACGGGCCGTCTCGTCCACGGCCCCGGCAGGTTGTGGCCGTGGCCGAGACGGCCGGGTATGAGAGGAGTGGACGATCTGTGACGTCCCCGGGGGCCGCAGGCCGCCCCGACCGGCGGATGCCCGAATCCTCAGCGTCAGAAATCTGCGTGGTTAGAAATCGTCGCTACACGTGCATTTCTAACCACGCAGATTTCTGACCGTTGAGGAATCCCGCCCGTCCCGCATCTCGGGCAGCCGCCCCGTTACTGAACAACGGCCGCCGCGATGGGATCAACCACCCATGAGCCCTGGGTGCTTTTTGGCCCCCATGGGGGCCAAAAGGTTGCTCGGGCTAAAGGACGGCCATCGGGTTGACCGGGCCGCCGACGCCGCCGCGCAGCGGCAGCGGCTGGCCGGCGAAGAAGAACTCCCAGCGGCCGGCGGAGGCGCAGGCCTCGGCGAGGGCGTCGAGTTCGAAGTTCTCGCCGAGGATCATCCCCATGTAGACCAGCGCCAGCTCGTGGACCGGGAAGGCGGGCTCGCCGCCGGTCAGCTGCTCGACCGCCCAGTTGTCGGAGGCGATCGCGCAGACGCCGAGCTCGTGGAGGAGCGGCAGCGCCTCGACCGCGACGCCGGGCGTGTTCGGCAGGTTCGGCCCGCACTGGGCGAACTCGCTCCAGGCGCCGGAGACCTCGGTCGCGCCGAGCAGGCCGGTGCGGACGAGGAGCGCGTCGCCGGGGCGGACCTCGACACCCTGCGCGGCGAGCACGTCGGCCAGCTCGTCGGCGCCGATGCCCTCGCCGGGCGGCAAGACGTCGACGCCGCGGTGGCGGGCGACGTCGGCGAGGACGCCGCGGGTGACGAGCCGGCGGGCGACCGGGACGATGTCGTTGCGGCGCGCGCCCCGCGTCGTCACCTCGGTCGCGCTGATCCCCCCGTACATCTTGCCGCGGTGGAAGAAGTGCGAGAGCGCGTCCCAGTGGGTGGCGGCGTGGACCGCCATCACCAGCATGTCGTCGGCCGACACCGGCCCCTCCCGGTCGGGGGCGAAGTCGCTCGGCAGCTCGGTCATCACGTGCTGGGGGTTGAGTCGGCCCGCGCCGGGCGGCTGCGGCAGTTCCGGCTGCAATTCGAAGCCGAGCGAGAAAGCCGCGCCGCTACGGATCGCCGCGCTCGCCTCCAGCCGCTTCGCCTCGGTGACGAGGTGCAGCGCCCCGAGCCCGTCGTCGCGGTCCCAGCGATCCCAGTTGCAGAGGCGCCCGGCGAGCTCGGCGACGAGCCGTTGGGTCCCTCCGGTTTCAGAGCGGACGTCCGTCATATCTCCCACGGAGAACTCTAGCCGTCCTGACGCCTAACGGGTGACCGATCACTTCGGTGGCGGCACGTGCTTGTGGCAGGTCCCGGGGACGGCGGCGTGAACGCGTCGGTGCTGGTCAGGACCTCCCCCGTGGCCCCGATCGCGCAGAACTGCGGGGAGGGGCAGGAGGCGCTGAAGCCGCGGCCCCGGACGCGGGCGCGCACGCCAGGACGGCGACGCTCGCGAGCACGACGGCGAGTCTCCCGGCACCGAAGTGAGAGCCATTGCTGCACTCGACAACGCACCGGCCAAGGGATGCGGCGCGGTTCTCATTTTGCCCAGTGGTCTTCCCCGGGCCGGACCAGTGACCTACCTGGCGCGAGCCGTCCCGCCCCTTCCCTGGAGGGCCTCCGGTCAGATCGAGAGGCCGCCGTCGACCGGCAGGGTCGCGCCGGTGATCGCGGCGCTCTCCGGGCCGAGCAGCCAGGCGATCAGGGCGGCGACCTCGTCGGGCTCGATGAGGCGCTCGATCGGCTGTTGGCGGGCGAACGCGGCGGCGCTCTCGAGGTCGTAGAGGCGGGCGCTCTCGGCGAGGATCTCGGTGTCGGTGGAGCCCGCCGCCACCGCGTTGGCGGTGACGCCGGTGCCGCGCAGCTCCGTGCCGAGGGCGCGAACGAAACCGACGACACCGGCCTTGGCGGCGCAGTAGGCGGCGAGGCCGGGCAGGCCGCGGAAGCTCGCGGTCGAGGCGGTGGCGACGAAGCGGCCGGACCGGGGCGCGGGGCGGCGCAGCAGCGCGGGGATGCCGACCCGGCCGGCGACCATAACGCCGCGGAGACAGACCTCGACCACGGCGTCCTCCTGCTCGGGCGAGAGCTCCCAGGCGGGGGCGCCGCCGGCGATCACCCCGGCGTTGGCGACGATCGCCTCGACGTCGCCCCAGTTCTCGGCGCGGGCGACGAGCGCGGCCATCGCGGCGGGGTCGGTGGCGTCGGCAAGCTCGCCGCGCACCCGCTCCTCCCCCGCCGCCTCGTTGGCGGCGGCGACCGTCGCGTCGAGGTCGTCCGCGCTCGCGAGCGAATACGGCAGGCGCGGATCGTCACCGCCACGGTCGACGGCAACCACCCGCCATCCGCCCGCCGCAAGCCGCGCCACGGTGGCGGCCCCGATCCCCCGCGCCCCGCCGGTGACGATCGCGACCCGCCCGCTGCCGCTCATGGGACGGCTCCGGCGGTGAGGGCCGACCAGGCGCGCAGCGTTGCGCAGAGGTCATCGAGGGCGGCGGCGAAGAGGGCGCGGCCCTCGGCGGCCGAGGCGCCGGTCGGGTCGCCGAGGACGCCGTTGGGCGAGACGGCGCGCACGCCCTCGCTCCGCAGTTCCTCGATCAGCTCGACCAGCGGCGTGTCGTTGCCGGCCTCCGCCAGCCTCGCCCGCACCTCGGTCGTCGTTTGGCCCGGCGCGCAATTCGCGGTCGTCCTTACGCCCGGCAACAGGGCCAGAGGACGACCGCTCTCGGTCATCTCGTCCAGCGCCAGCATCAGCGACGTCTCGGTGCGGCCGGCGTGGGCGTCGCCGCCGAAGCGCGGCGACCAGGCGCGGGCGTCGCGGCCCTCGGCGCGAAGACGGTCGACAGCGGCGGCAAGCGGCGCCGCGTTGCCGCCGTGTCCGTTGATCAAGAGCAGGCGGTCGAAGGTCTCCGAGGCCGAGCGGCCGAGCTCGACCAGGACCAGCTCGGTGGCCGCGGCGCCGAGCGAGAGGGTCCCGGCGAAGTCCTGGTGCTCGCCGCTCGACCCGTAGGGCAGGACCGGGGCAACGACCGCGCCGCGGGTGCGGGCCGCTGCCGCGTCGGCCAGCGCCGCGGCGATCGTCGAGTCGGTTCCCAGCGGGAGGTGCGGCCCATGCTGCTCGGTGGCGCCGAGCGGCACCAACAGGGTCCTCAGCTGCGCTGCGGCCGCCTCGACATCGGGCCAGGCCAACGTTGCCAGCCGGGTAGGGCTCGCGGGCGCCGCGTCCGTCTCCATCGGGCCCGCCCCGCTCATCGGTGCGTGAAACCCGGCGGCATCAGGACGTCCTCCGGCACCAGGTCGTCGATCGACTCGCGGCCGAGGCCGTGGAGCGTCTCGTCGATGCCGGCGCGCATGATCTCCAGCACGTTGGCGACACCGGCCTCGCCGTTCGCCGCCAGTCCCCAGAGGTAGGCGCGGCCGATCATCGCGGCGCGGGCGCCGAGCGCCAGCGCTTTGACCACGTCGGAGCCGCGGCGGATGCCGCCGTCGATCAGCACCTCGACCTCCTCGCCGACCGCCTCGACCACGCCGGGCAGGTTGCGGATCGTCGCCGGCGTGCCGTCGAGGTTGTTGCCGCCGTGGTTGGAGACCGAGATCGCGTCGCAGCCGATCGCGACGGCGCGGCGGGCGTCGTCGGGGTGCGTGACGCCCTTCAGCATGAACGGGCCGCCCCACGCCTCCCGCAGCCAGGCCAGGTCCTCCCAGGACGGCGGCGGCGTCATCATCCACTCGCCGTAGGCGCCGAAGAAGGTCGGCGCCTCGCCACCCTCGCCCGCGAGGTTCGGCGCCGCCAGGTCCGGCAGCTCGCCGGCCCGCAGGTAGGAGGCGAGCCAGCGCGGCCGCACCAGCGCCTGCGGCGCCAGCGAAGCCATCGCCTTCAGGTCGAGGCGCTCCGGGATCGCCGGGCTGCCCCAGTCGCGGCGGTGGGCGAAGGTCCAGTCGACGGTGGCGATCAGGCCGACCGCTCCCGCCGCGCGGGCCCGCGCCAGCACCGCTTCGATCCGGTCGCGCGAGCCGAGCCAGTAGACCTGGAAGAAGGTCCTCGGGTTCGCGGCGGCGACCTGCTCGATCGGCTTCGAGGCGAAGGAGCTGAGGCCCATCGCGGTCCCCGCCGCGGCGGCGGCACGGGCGACGGCGAGCTCCCCCTCGGGGTGGACCGCCTGGACACCGGTCGGCGAGATCAGCACCGGCAGCGCGACCTCTTGTCCCATCACCGTGGTCGCGAGCCGGCGCGGGCCGGCCTGGCCGGTGGCGATCCGCGGGACGAGACCGAGCTCGCGGAAGGCGGCGACATTGTCGGTGAGCGTCGTCCCCGCCTCGGCCCCGGCGCGCAGGGCGCTGAAGACCGAGGACGGCAGCCGGCGGCGGGCGCGGCGGCGCGCCTCCTCGACCGTCTCGAACCACTCGCGGCTGCTCGCCATCAGGTCAGACCTCCGCCGCCAGGTGCGGAGCGGTCGGGCGGTCTGCATCGGCGGGCCGCTCTGCCGCCACCGGGCTCTTTGCCTGGATCGGGCGCTCGGTCGCGGCCCGCCGCCCCGCGCCGTTTCCGGCCCAGAAGTCGGCGAGCGGGTCCTCGTCGCAGGCCTTCTGCGGCGGGAGCGCCGAGGGGGTCGGCCCATCGCGCGATTGGCGCCCCCGCGGCGCCAATCGCGAGTGGTCGACCGCGGGCGCCGGGATCTCGACCTCGGCTCCGCGCGCCGCCAGCAGTCCCTCGCCGTGCCCGAGCGCGCACTCCGGGTCGGGGCCGTCGAGCGGCAGTCCGGTGAAGAACTTCGCCGCCATGCAGCCGCCGCGGCAGGCGTCGTAATGGCCGCAGGACGCACAGGCGCCTCCGGACTGCGGGCGCCGCAGCTCGGCGAACAGCTCGGAATCCCGCCAAACCCCCTCGAATCCGCGCGGCTCCCGCACGTTTCCCGCCAGGAACTCATCGTGGATCGCGAACGGGCAGGCGTAGACGTCGCCGACCGGGTCGATCAGGCAGACGACCCGCCCGGCCCCGCAGAGGTTCAGCCCGGGCAGGGCCTCGCCGTAGGCGGAGAGGTGGAAGAAGGAGTCGCCGGTGAGGACGTCCTCGCCGTGCTCCAGCAGCCACGTATATAGAGAGCGCTGCTGGGCGGCGGTCGGGTGCAGCTCGTCCCAGACGTCGGCGCCGCGGCCCGATGGGCGCAGCCGGGTGATCCGCAGTTGGGCGCCGTAGCGGTCGGCGATCGCCTTGAAGTCGTCGAGCTGGCCGGCGTTGTGGCGGGTGACGACGACCGAGATCTTCGGCCGCTCGAAGCCCGCCGAAGCGAGCCGGTCGAGAGCGCCGAGCGCCGTGTCGAAGGAGCCCGGCCCGCGCACCGCGTCGTTGACCGCGGCGGTGGCGCCGTCGATCGAGACCTGGATGTCGACGTAGTCGGAGGCGGCGAGGCGGGCCGCGGCCCCGGCGTCGATGCGGCTGCCGTTGGTCGAGAACTTGACCCCGACGTGGTGCTCGGCGGCGTGGTCGAGCAACTCCCAGAAGTCCTTGCGCACGGTCGGCTCGCCGCCGCCGACGTTGACGTAGAAGACCTGCATCCGCTCGAGCTCCTCGATCACGCCCTTCGCCTCGGCGGTGGTCAGCTCGCGCGGGTCGCGCCGGCCGCTGGAGGAGAGGCAGTGGACGCAGGCGAGGTTGCAGGCGTAGGTCAACTCCCAGGTGATGCAGATCGGCGCGTCGAGGCCGAGCTCGAACTCCTCGACCAGCCTCATGCAGCGGCTCCCTGTGGTGACTTACTCCCGCTATCCGGGAGCAACTCTCCACGCCCGGCGGGCACGATCATCCCCGTCTCGGCGAGCGTCGTCAGGGCGCGGCGGTAGCTCGGCAGCTCCGCCCCGGCGACCCCGGCGGCGCGGCAGGCGGCGATCGGGTCGGGCGCGGCGGCGAGGCCCTCGACCACCTCCAGCAGGCGGCGGCTCTTCAAGAAGGAGAGGCGACGGGTGCCGAAGTGGTAGGCGAGCGCGCCGAAGCGCTCCGGCCGCAGGGCGACCTGGGGGTGGAGGCGCCAGCGGCCGCCGAGCTCGATCGGGTCGCTCATCGCTGCTCCCGGTTCGTCGGCGCGCCGGCTAGTAAACCCCGCACATTCCGTCGATCGAGACATCCTCGACCAACAGCTCGGCGTCGACCAGCTCCTCCGCGGCGCTTTCTGGCGCCTCCGGCTCGGGCGTCGTCGGGTCGTGCTGCACTTGCGACATGAGAACCTCCCTGGTCCTTGGTTCAACGGCGCCGCGGACATTAACGCACCGAGTGTCAAATTACTATCCGAGCTGATGGCCGCTCCCGGAAGACCCCCAAGCACGACCCGCGAGGAGATCGAAGCCGTGGCGCTCGACCTCTTCGCCACGCGCGGTTTCGACGCGACCACGGTCGACGACATCGCCGCCGCGGTCGGCGTCGGCCGGCGCACCTTCTTCCGCTATTTCGACTCCAAGAACGACATCGTCTGGGGCGATTTCGACTCGGTGATGGAGCGACTGCGGACGGCACTCGCGGGGCGCGGCGCCGACGTGCCGCTGATGGAGGCGCTGCGCCACGGCGTGGTCGAGTCGAACCGCTACCCGCCCGAGCAGCTCCCCGGCCTGCGGATCCGGATGACCCTGATCACCGACACGCCGGCGCTCGAGGCCCACTCGGCCCTCCGCTACGCCGCCTGGCGCGCCGTCGTCGCCGAGTTCGCCGCCGCCCGCCTCGCCGCCGACCCGGCCGACCTGATGCCGCAGGTCATCTCGCAGGTCGCCCTGGGGACCGCGATGGCCTCTTTCGGGCGCTGGGTCGCCCACCCCGAGGAGGACCTCGAGGCGCTGCTCGAAGAGGCGTTCCGGGCGCTCGAGGTGCTCGACCTGAGCCTCGTCCCCGGCGCGCGGCCGCGCTGAGCGAGCCGTGCCCGCCTACGAGCTCGACCCCTCGGTCCGCCGCCGTGACAGCGGCCGGCTCCTGGTCGGCGGCATGCCGCCGCGCCTGCTGCGGCTGAGCGAGGCGGGCGCCGTGGCCCTCGACGCGATCCTCGCCGGCGGTTCCCACGACCCACGCTCGACGGCGCTCGACGCCTGCCTCGCGGACCAGGCCCTCGACCCGGCCACAGCGCCGCTCGGCGCCTTGCTCGCAGACCGGACCCTCCACCCGGCCGCGGCGCTGGCGCAGCGGCTCGAGCGTTCCGGCCTCATCCACCCGCTGCCGGATGCGGGCGCCGCGGAGCCCGAGGTGACGACGATCGTCCCGGCGCTCGACGGTGGCGAGACGCTCCTCGCCCTGGTCCGCGTGGCGCTCAACGAAGGCCCGGTGATCGTCGTCGACGACGGGTCGCGGGACGGCTCGCCGACGCGGGCGGCGAGGCTCGGCGCCGAGGTGTTGACGAACGCCGGGCGCAAGGGTCCGGCCGGGGCGCGGAACACCGGCCTGCGAGCCGCGCGGACCGACCTCGTCGCCTTCCTCGACGCCGACTGCGCCGCCGCGCCGGGCTGGCGCGCGGGGCTCGCCGGGCTTCTCCTCGCCGACCCGAGTCTGGCGATGACCGCGCCGCGCGTGCGCAGCCGCCCGGCGGAATCGGCGCTCGCGCATTACGAGGCCGGCAACTCACCGCTGGACCTTGGTCCCGCCCCGAGCCTGGTTGGTCCCGGCCGGCGCGTCGCCTACCTTCCCGCCGCCGCGCTGATGGCGCGCCGCTCGGCCCTGCTCGAACTCGGCGGCTTCGACGAGTCGATGCGCTTCGGCGAGGATGTCGACCTGGTCTGGCGCCTGCTCGTCGCGGGCCGCCGCGCCCGCTACGTCCCCGCCCGCGAGGTGCTCCACGCTCCCCGCCCCGATCTCCGCTCGTTCGCCCGCCAGCGCTTCGGCTACGGCGCCTCCGCTCCCGATCTCGCGGCCCGCCACGGCAGGCTCGCCGCCCCGCTGCGAGTCGGCAGGCATACGGCGGCCGTCTGGAGTGCCGCCGCGGTCTTCGGCCCGCGCGGAGCGCTCGCCGCCCTCGCCGGCTCGACCGCGCTGGTCGCCTCGCAAGGCAGTGACGGTCCCGGCCGTCGCCCCCTCGCCGAGGAGGCGCTGCGCGGACAGGCCGCCGCCGCCCGCCATCTACTCCGCGCGGTGAGCCGCGAGTGGCTGCCCGCGACGCTCGTCCTCGCCGCTCGCGACCGCCGAGCCCGCCGACTTCTGCTCATCGCCCTCGCCATCGAGGTGGCGAGCGCCCACCACCGCGCCCACGCCGCCGCGCCGCGCCGGCGCCGCGCGCCTTCCGCCGCGTCCCTGCCCTCCACCGCCGTCCTCCGGCTGCTCGACCACGCGAGCTACGCGGCGGGCCTCTGGTCGGAGTCCCTGCGCCGCGCCGAGCCTCGCGCCCTCCTTCCCCGTCGCACCGGACCGCCCTCGATGGACGGTGGCACCTAGACCCCTTCCCCTCCGCCCTCAGGCGGGAGGCTTTCTTCCTCGCGACGGACCTTTTCGTCCTCTTCGAGCTCGGGCTCCCGGCCCGTGTGGCGGAGCACGATCTGATGGAGGCGCCAGGTGATCCCTCGAACCGCCTCCAGCGAGGCCACGGCCTCCTCGCGGGTCGCACTCGCACCCTCATGGACGATGCGATTGCGCAGTCGGTTGCGGTCGAGGAACGCGCGCATCTCCTCCGGCATCTCCTCCTTGAACCTGAGGTCGAGGGCGTGCTCGAAGAAACGCTGGGTGCGCCGGTTCAGGTTGAAGGAGCCGAGCAGCTCCGGCGTCGCGCTGCCGAACCGGCCCGTGTCGAGACCGTCCACGAGGGCATGGGCGACACGCTCCACCAGCAGCTCGAGCAGCGTCTGGCTGACGATCACGGCGAGCGAGTACTGCTCCGCTGCGATGAAGCGGCTGATCTCTGGCTCGATCGTCAGCGCCCTCATCGCTCGCGAGTCGGTCATCGGGTGATTCTGCCTCAGCCGTGGCAGGAAGGGATAGTGGCGAGGGGCGGACTCGAACCGCCGACACCGCGATTTTCAGTCGCGTGCTCTACCAACTGAGCTACCTCGCCAAGGCCAGAAACCACGCCATGAGCGGCGAGTCTCAGCGATGGCAATCCTAACTCAGAGGCCATCTCCCAATCGGCTTCGTTCATCAGGGAGACCAGTCACGTCGCTGCCCGCGCCGATCTCCTCGACGGAGAGCTCGTTGGGATTGAGCCGGCAGCATCGGCGCCGGCTCAATCCCCTCGCAACTCGGCGAGCAGGGCCTGCGGGGTGAGGATCCGCACGCCGCCACGCTCGCCGACGGGAAGCAAGTGCTTCCGATCGCCTGAGGCCAGGACCTCAACCCCGGCCTCAATCGCGCAGGCGAGGATGAGGTCGTCGGCGGGGTCTCCGGTCACCGGCTCCGGGGTCCCGGCCGGGGCCCTGACCGACTGCGCTGCGAGCTCTCTGAGCAGCGCCTCGGCCTCGCTCCACCGTTGTGGCTCGAAGTCGAGCCTCTCGGTGAGGATGCGCTCCAGCTCGACTACCACCGGGTCGAAGAGGACCAGTTCGAAGCGGCCGTCAATCTCTTCCTCGAGAAGCCTGCTCGGCGGTCCCGCCGCGATGAAGGCGGAGACCAGGACGTTGGTGTCGAGACCTGCGCGCAGGCTCAGCGCCGCCGGGATCGCAACTCGTCGACCACAGCCTCGGTGTCCTCGGGCCCGATCCCGAGCTTCTCAGCTCGCTCGCGACCGTAGCGCTGCAGGGCCGAAAGACGCGTCACCTGCAGCTGGCGGCGCAGAGCGTCACGGACGACCTCGCTCTTGGTCTTGCCCACGCTGCGGGCGAGGGCCTCGGTTTCCTCGGCGAGGTCATCGGGAAGCGAAACTGACAGCAGGCGGCTCATATGAAGACATCATATCGACTTCTCGGAGGGAGTCGATATGGAGATCCCTGCGGTCTGCTCCCTGGCCCTGCGCACCAGCCGGTCGAAGCTCTCGCCGTGGCTGCGGTCGACGCGCTGCTCGAGTTGGGCGTAGACATCCATCGTCATCTTCGAATCCGCATGGCTACGCCGTCGCGGTCGGCGCCGGCCTCGGCGCGGAGGTCGAGCTCACCCTTGGTACCGCGGCCCCCGACTCGGTCGGCGAGCCGGTGCGCCTGCGTGGCCGCGTCGCCACCCTCCACGACGGCCGCTTCCAGGACGACAGCTCGACCCATGACGAGCGACGTCTCGACGTCTATGTGTGGGCTGCCGGGAGCAGTGCCCGGGCCAGCAGTGCCCGGGCCTCCTCGATGAAGGCGAGGAGGGTCGCCTCACTCAGCCCGGAGCAGCGATCGGGGGCGCGGGGGATGGGCCGCCCGCCCGGGGTGGCGGTTGGGATATAGGCGTCGGCGACCTCCTCGGGAAGCAGGCCGGCGAGGTCGAGGACCGGATGACCGACGAGATCTTCGAGCCTCACCGCGTCGCGCGTCGCCAGTGGGTGATCGGGCGCCACGGCCAGCAGGCGCGAGTCCTGCTGCACCACGGGACCGACAACGATCATCGGATCATCGAGCGGCAGCCGCGTGACCATCAGGTCGATCTCGCCTTTTCGCAGCGGCTCGTACGCCCGACGAGAGGCAGCTCGACCACCTCGACCTGCCGCTCGTCGGCGACCTCGACCATCCTCTCGAGCCCCACGATCACTTCCCAGAGACCTCACGGAACCGGGCTCGCCCTTGAGTCAGGGAATGGATCGCGCAGAAATCCCATCTCCCGCTCGAGACCACAAAAGGCCGGCCGGCGGGAGGCTCAGCCGTCTTCACGCCGATCGGACAGCACGGCGCGTCGACCGTCGTCAAACCGGCCCGGACAGACTTATCTGTGAGCGACCACGTCGCCCCAGACGGGCGCCTCGAAGTGGTAGAGGGCCGAGACGACCTCTGTTCCGGGTCCGCCCGTACTCGTATTGCGATCGCGTCCTTCGTCGATGGCCGTGCGGATGCTGCGGTAGGCGCGCTCGTGCAGGGCACCGAGCCGCGCCAGGCAATCGTCGTCGACCTCCCCATACATACGCACCTGGAAATCGTCGCGTCCCTTGCCCAAGGTGCCGGCAGCAGCCGCCACGGCGAGGTCCACGGCCAGCAGCCGCACGACGAACCTTGCAGTGCGCACCCGTTCCTCCCGGCTCCAGGAGTCGGAATCGTCGACCACGAGCGGGCCGGCCCCATAACGGTGCTGGATCACGCCGGAGAGCTTCTCGGAACCGGTGACGCGAACCAGCCCGGTCCCCAGGAGAGCCTCGAGATGGTGCCGGACCCGACGGGGTGGCTCGCCCAGGCGCTCCGCCACCTCTCGGACGGTGACGTCCGGACGCTCGGAGAGAGCGGTCAGCACCCTTCCCCTCACCGGATGGCGGTATGCCTCCGCCATGGCCTGCGGATCGGGATCGTCCGCACCGTGGAGCGGGGAGTGACATCCCCGGCCGTCCGGGGGAGCGGCTGCGCTCCTCGGGCGGGTCGGGCCCCGGTCGGGGCGGGCGCGCGTACTGCGTCCCCACAGCGGAGCCTCGAAGAAGAAGAGAGCGGATACGACCTCGGTCCCCGGTCTGCCGCTCTGCCTGACCCGCTCCCGTCCCTCCTCGAAGGCCCGGAAGATGTCGTGGTAGGCGCGCCAGTGGAGGTCGACGAGCTCTTCGAGACAGGCATCGTCGACCTCCCCATACATCCGCGCTTCTAAGTCGTCCGCGCGGCGGCCCTGGGTGTCTGCACGCGCCGCGACGCCGATGTCTTCCATCAGCAGCCTCGCCGTCGCCTTCGCCACCTCCACCACTTTCTCGTCGCTCAACGAGTCGCCGCCGTCGACGATCAGCCGCCCGGTGCCGTAGCGGCGCTGGATCACGCCGCCCCGGCTTTCCTCGCCGGTCACCTCCGCCAGTCCCTGATCGAGGATAGCCTCGATGTGATGGCGGACCCGACGGGGAGACTCCCCCAATCGCTCCGCGACCTCACCGATCGTGATGTCCGGGCGCTCGGAGAGGGCCACCAGGATCTTCCCTCTCAACGGATGCGCGAACGCCTCGGCGACCGCACGCGGGTCGAGGCGGACCGCAGGGTCGGTGGGGGGGCGATGCGCCATGGGCGCCCCAGCGTAACCAAGGCCCATCGAGGTCGCGGAGTCCCGGATGTGGGGGCGTGCCAGGCTTTGTCAGCCTCGCCAGGGATCGACCACCGCGATCCGCCACACCCCGCCGGTCCGGCCGAGGACGATCGTCGAGCGGGAGACCCGACGCGGCGCGCTCGTGCCACGCCCGAACCTCATGCCCCAGGTCTCCGACCCGACCGCGACGTCGCCGGCCTTCAGCATCGTCCGCTGCTCGATCGTCAGGTCCTCCGCGGTGTCGACGAGCTGCCGGAGAAAATCGCGGATCTGCAGCCTGCCCTGGATCACCCTCGAGTCCGGTGTGACGAAGCAGGCCTCGCGGGAGAACAGCGCCGCGGCCGCGTCGACGTCCCGGCGCGCAGGGCCGCGCCGAAGCGGTCGACGATCTCTTCCGGGATCTCCTCCGTCACCTCACCCGACAGCTCCGCACGATCGTCATCCTCATGTGCCGCCCACCGGCGAAGCCGTAGTTCGCCTTCGCCAGCGGGAACACCGCCCCGGGGAAGCCGGCGGGGGCGGCGCAGGCGGCGGAGACGAAGGAGTGCGCCCTGCCGCGGTGGCGGTAGCGGCGGTGG
>DASXMH010000145.1:0-14144 GCA_036495785.1 Solirubrobacterales bacterium | reverse complement strand
GCCACGAGACGCCCGGGACACTAGGCGAGCTCCCAAAGAGTCCCCGTCAATGCGGGGACCGGGCGGAGACGACCCTCCTTCGCCAGGCGCCAGAGCTCCGCGCGGGTGTCCACCGGCGGCAGGCCCGTGAGCCGCTCGACCTCGGGGACCGCCAGGCGGTCGAAGCGGGACGCCGCCTCGAGAACCGGGGGGTTGCCGTCGTTGACCTGGCGGGCTCCGGCGGCCAGCGCCGCCTCGCGGTAGGCCTCGGCGGGCTGGAGGCCCCAGACGCCGTGGCGCCCGCCGTCGGCGCCGATGAAGACCGCGGAGGGGAAGCTGAGGCGCTCGTGGCCCTCGGTGACGCTGGTCTTGCCCAGGTCGCGCGCCTCCTGAGGCACCTCGCGGACCTCCGCCAGGTGGGCCTCGAAGGCTTCGATCGGCTCCTCCGAGGCGAGCGCCAGCTCGAAGCGTTCGGCGTCGAGGCCCGCCGGCGCCGCCTCGGCGATCAGCGCGAGGCGCTCGTCGAGCTTGCGGCGGAAGCAGAGCAGGCCTTCGCGCATCCGGCGCAGGTAGCGGTAGCCGGCCTCCCAGCCCTGCTCGGACGCCGCCTCGACCGCGACGCAGACCGGGAAGGTGCCGGAAATCGGCGCCTCGGTCCATAGTCGAGGGTCGCACGGCATGCCGGTCCGACCGGCTACGTTGAGCCAATGGGACATCAGGTCCGCAAAGCAATCCGGCCCGCCGCCGATCCCCGCTTCGCTGTCGCGGTAGGCGGAGCCGAAGTGCCGGGCGAGGCCGCCCATCGCCCAGACGAAGTCGAGCTCGCCCTCGAACTCCCACATCAATCTGCGGAGTGCCGGCTCGGCAGCCCACGACCACGTGCAGGCGGGGTCGGAGTAGTAGCGAACCTCTACGGACACGTGCTCGACAATATTCATAGGCCCCCCATGGTTCTCCCCGCAAACGACGGCTGATGCCGGACCGCGCCTCAACCAGCTCGAAGATGATCGGCACCGTGCTCTCGGGCCGCTACCGGCTGGAGGCGAAACTCGGCTCGGGCGGAATGTCGACGGTCTACCTGGCCCGCGACACGACCCTCGACCGCCCCGTCGCGGTCAAGGTGATGCACCGCGAGATGTCCGAGCAGGCCGACCAGCTCGAGCGCTTCCGCCAGGAGGCGCGCGCGGTCGCCAAGCTCTCCCACCCCAACGTGGTCGCGGTGATCGACGCGGGCGAGGACGGAGGCTACCCCTACATCGTCTTCGAATACGTCGAAGGCGAGACGCTGAAGGCGCGCATCAACCGGGTCGGGGCGCTCGACGTGCAGGAATCGCTCGCCTACGCGATCGAGATCGCCCGCGGGCTCACCGTCGCCCACGCGCGCAAGATGGTCCACCGCGACATCAAGCCGCAGAACGTGCTGATCGACGCCGAGGGGCGCGCCAAGCTGACCGATTTCGGCATCTCCCGCCAGCTCGAAAAGGACGGCCTGACGGCGACCGGCCGCGTCCTCGGAACGACCGACTACGTCGCCCCCGAGCAGGCGATGGGCCGCGGCGCCGACCAGCGCTCCGACATCTACTCGCTCGGCGTCGTCCTCTTCGAGATGCTGACCGGCAGCGTCCCCTTCCAGGCCGACAGCCAGGTCGGCGTGGCGATGAAACACGTCAACGAAGAGCTGCCCGACGTGCAGGCCGAGCGGCCCGAACTCTCCGCCGCCACCGCGCTGGTGGTCGAGCGGGCGACCGCCAAGGACCCCGCCAAGCGCTACGCCGACATCGGCGAGATGATCGACGACCTGTCCACCGCGCTCGAGGTCGAGGCGGCGCGGGCGGGCTCGACCACCGGCGAGGCGACCAGCGTGCTGGAGGCGGTGCCGCCGGCCAAACGCAAGCTGTCGAGCCGGGCGCGCTGGTCCTGGGCGGCGATCGCCGCGGTCGTGATCATCGCCGCCGGCGCCCTCGTCGCCACCCAGCTGATCGGCAGCGGCAACAGCCCGATCGGCGGCAAGGGGAGCGGCGGCGATCACAAGTCGGCCGAACACGCGGTGGCGATCGAAGGCGCGACCGACTACGACCCCGAGGGCGATGGCCACGAGGACCCGGAAACGGTCGAACTGGCGGTCGACGGCAACCCGACCGGCACCGCCTGGTCGACCGAGCACTACGACTCCGACACCTTCGCCGGCACCAAGACCGGCCCTGACCCGGGGGTCGGCCTCTACGTGACCATCCAGGCGGCGGCCTCGCCAACGACGATGAAGATCGTCTCCCCCACCCCGGGCTGGGACGCGCAGATCTTCGCCGCCGCCGCGGGCCCCCCGGAAGAAATCGAAGAATGGGGCGAACCGATCGCCGAAGTGACCGACGCGAGCAAGGAACAGGAAGTCGACCTCCACCTCGGCGAGGCCGCCAAGTACTTCCTGATCTGGTTCACCAAAGCCTCTCCGGCGCGCGACCAGGAAGGTCGCTTCCAGGTCGAAGTCTCCGACGTCAAGCTGCTCGAATAGCGGCGCCCGGCCGCTCGGCCGCGTCGCTCAGAACTCGTAGGCCCGCGCGCTCCGGTGGCGCTCGATCGCCAGCGCGACGAGGCGGTCGCAGAGGTCCGGGTAGGAGATCCCGTCCGCCTCGAGCAGCTTCGCGTAGACGCTGGTCTCGGTGAAGCCGGGCATCGTGTTGATCTCGTTGACCAGCACCGTGCCGTCCGGCTCGACGAAGAAGTCGCAGCGGGCGAGGCCGGAGCAGCCCGCCAGGGTGAAGACCTCGGCGGCGAGCTCGCGCACCCGCGCCGTCTCGATCTCGGAGATCGGCGCCGGCACCGCCAGGTCCATGCCGCCTTCCTCGTACTTCGCCTCGTAGTCGTACCACTCGGCGTGAGCGAGGATCTCGCCCGGCATCGAGGTCCGCGGGTCCGCGTTGCCGAGCACCGAGCACTCGACCTCGCGCCCGCTCGCCGACGCCTCGACGATCACCCGCGGGTCGTGGCGGAGCGCCGTCGCGACCGCGCCGTCGAGCGCCGCGAGATCCTCGATCCGGCTGATGCCGACGCTCGAGCCCATCCGCGAGGGCTTCACCCAGAGCGGCGTCCCCAGCTCGGCGCAGCGCTCCCGCCAGCCCTCTTCGCCGACCGCGACGAAGTCGACCTGCGGGATCCCCTGCCCGGCCAGGAGCCGCTTCAGGGTGAGCTTGTCCATGCAGGTCGCCGAGGAGAGGACGTCGGAGCCGACGTAGGGCAGGTCGAGCATCTCCAGCAGCCCCTGGAGGCTGCCGTCCTCGCCGAAGGCGCCGTGCAGGACCGGGAAGGCGACGTCGGCGCCGAGCAGGCCGCCGCCCGGGACCAGGTCCACCGCGGCCCCCTCGGCGCTCCAGCGCCCGTCGCGGCCGATCCGCACCTCGACCACCTCGTGGCCGGCCCCTTCCAGCCCTTTCATCACCGAGGCGCCCGAGTTGAGCGAGACCTCGTGCTCGGAGGAGCGGCCGCCGGTCAGCACCGCGACCCTCACGGCCCACCGCCTTCTTCGAGGCCTTCGAGTTCTTCTTCTTCCGGTTCGACCCGGGCGCGCTTGCCGACGATCAGCGTCACTTCCGAGCCCGGCGTCAGTTCGGTGCCGCCGGACGGCGACTGGCGGATCACCAGCCCGATCTTTTCTTCGTTTCGCGTTTCTTCTTCCTCGACCGTCGGGGTCAGCCCGGCGGCGCGCACTTCTTCCACCGCTTCGCGGCGTTGGAGGCCGACCACGCCCGGCATCTTCTTCGTTTCGCGGCCCGCGGAGACGACGATCTGGACGGTCGAGCCCGGGTCGAGTTCCTTCCCGGCGCTGGGCGACTGGCGCAGCACGCGACCGACCGGCGCGCCCGATTCCTCTTCGCCGACTTCGGGGGTGAGCCCGCGAGCGCGGATTTCCTGGACCGCGAGGCGGCGTTGTTTATCGACCAGGACCGGCACCTTGGCCAGCTTCGGGCCGGTCGAGACGAAGATCGTCACGGTCGAGCCGTGGGTCGCGCTCTGGCCGCCGCTCGGTTCGGAGTGGACGACGTCGCCTTCTTCGACCGAGCTCGAGTTGACGTTTTCCACCGCCACTTTGAAGTTCGCCGCTTCCAGCTTCTTCGTCGCTTCGGCGCGGCTGAGGCCGGCAACGCCCGGGACGACCCCTTCGCCCGGGCCGATGCTGATCGTCAGCGTCACCCCGGGCTTCGAGCAGAAGAGGGTCAGGAACGAGCAGCTTTCTTCCGCTTCGCGCCCTGGGGGCGACGGGGTCGGGTCCTGCTCGAGCACCGTCCCGGCCTCGACGTTCCGTTCCACCGTGAGCGGCGGCTGGTTCACCGTGAAGCCCCGCTGTTCGAGGATTTCTTCGGCCCGCTGCAGGCTGCGGCCTTCGACGCTCGGCACCTCGGTGGTGGTGTCGCGGGTCAGCAGCAGGCCGATCAACGCGCCGAGCAGGATCGCCACCAGAGCGCCGAGGATCCACCAGTTGCGACGGCGACGGCGGGCCGCGTCGGGGTCCTCCCCGCCCTCCTCGGAGGCCGCGACCACCGGCGGCAGGGCCGCGAAGGAGGTCGTCCCCCGCCCGGCGCCTCCCGGTTCCCTCATCGCCTGGTCGAGCGCGGCGATGAAGGCATCCGCGCTCTGGAAGCGCCGGCCAGGGTCCTTCTCCAGCGCCCGCATCACCGCGGCGTCGAGGGCCGGACTGACCCGCGGCTGGATCGAGCTCGGCCGCTGCGGCGTCTGCGATACCTGTTTCATCGCCACCGCGACCGCCGATTCGCCCTCGAACGGAACCCGCCCGGTGAGCGCCTCGTGGAGCATCACGCCGATCGAGTAGAGGTCGGAGACGGCGGTGACGTCGAAGCCCTGCGCCTGCTCGGGCGAGAGGTAGTGCGGCGTCCCCATCACCGAGCCGGTCTGGGTGATCTCCGAGACGCCCGCCCGGGCGATGCCGAAGTCGGTGACCACCGCTTTGCCCTCCGGGTCGACGATCACGTTCTGCGGCTTCAGGTCGCGGTGGACGATCCCCTGACGGTGCGCGTAGCCGGCCGCCTGCAGCACCTGGCGGATCACCGCGACCGCCTGCTCGACCGTGATCCCGGAGTCGATCAGCTGCTTCAGCGTCGGCCCCTCGACGTACTGCATGGCGATGTAGTAGGTGCCCTCCCAGTCGCCCCGGTCGAAGACCGCGACGATGTTCGGGTGCTGCAGCCCGGCCGCCGACTCGGCCTCGCGCTGGAAGCGCATCACGAACTCGCGGTCCTGGGCGAAGCGGCGGTGCAGCACCTTCAGCGCCACGTGGCGCTGAAGGTGAGCGTCCTCGGCGAGCCAGACGTCGGCCATGCCGCCGCCGCCGATCCTCGCCAGCACCCGGTAGCGCCCGTCTACTACCGAGCCGACCTCGACCTCAGCCACGCCTCTCTCCCCTCGTCGTCACTGTTCCGGCTGCCTTTCGTCCGTCCGCTATTCGCCCGCCAGGATCGTTTCGGCGACATCGCGGAAGATCGGCGCGGCAACGTCGCCGCCGAACGCTTCGGTGCAGGAGATCGTCGCGGCGATCGCGATCTTCGGGTGGTCGGCCGGCGCGAAGCCCATGAACCAGGCCTGGTTCTCTTCTTCGCCGCCGCCGCACTCCTTGTTGAACGGCGTTTCCGCGGTGCCGGTCTTGCCCGCCACCGGGACGCCGGAGATCGCCGCGTTCGTGCCGGTGCCTTCTTCGACCACGCCTTCCATCGCCGTGGTCAGCTCTGCCGCCGTCTTCGCCGAGATCGGTTCGCTGTAGACGCTCGGCTTCATCGTCTTGGTGACGCTGCCGTCGACGTTCACGACGCGCTTCCAGATCTGCGGCTTCATCAGCTTGCCGTGGTTGGCGACCGCGGCGGCCACCATCGCGTCCTGGAGCGGCGTCACCAGCAGCCGCTCCTGCCCGATCGCGACACGGGCCACGTCGACCGGGTCGTTGCGGCCCAGCAGTTCCCCTTCTTCGAACACGCCGCTCGGTTCGACCTCGTCTTCGGGCAGGTCGATCGGCGGCGTCGCGTTGAAGCCGAACTTTTCCATCGTCGAGAAGAGCTTGTCCTGGCCGACTTTCTGGCCGAGCTGGGCGAACCAGGTGTTGACCGAGTTGGTCAGCGCGGTGTCGAGGGAGATGCTGCCCCAGTCCTGGTTGAAGTCGTTGGCCAGTTCGTGGCCTTCGTCGTTGATCGAGCCCGGTGCGTTGATCGTCGTTTCCGGGGTGATGACCCCCGATTCGAGGCCGGCCGCCGCGGTCACGACCTTGAAGGTCGAGCCCGGCGGGAACTGCCCCTGCGTCGCCCGGTTGAAGAGCGGCGTGTTGACTTCCTCCTGGTTCAGCCTGGTCAGCTTGTCCGGGATCGAGTTCGGGTTGTAGGAGGGATTCGAGGCGAGTACCTTGACCGCGCCGGTGCTTGGTTCGATCGCCACCACGGCCCCGAAGCCCGCGCTTTCGAGATCCCCCATCGCCACTTCCTGCGCCTTCACGTCGAGGTTGGTGACGACCTGTTCGCCTTCCTGCTTCTGCCCGGTCAGCTCGTTGAGGATCGACCCGAATTCCGATTCTTCGCCGGTCAGTTCGGCGTTGTGGGACTGCTCGAACTCGGTCTGGCCCTCTTCCATGAAGCTGTAGCCGATCGGGTGGCCGAAGAGCTTCCCCAGCGGGTAGTGGCGCACGTACCGCTTGCCGGTGCCGTGGCCCTTCGGCAGCGACTTGGCGATCACCGTGCCGTCGGCGGCGAGGATGCGCCCGCGGGGGATCTGCTGCTGCTCGAACAGCGGCCGCTTGTTGACGTTCTTTTCCTTCAGCGCCTTGGCGTCGAAGACCGACCACCAGGACGTGAAGCCGATCAGGATCGCGAAGAGGACGACGATGAAGCCGAAGAGCTTGATGATCTGGCGGTTCACGTCAGCGCCCCCAGCGGTTCGTCGCGTTCGCTCGGCGCCGCCCCTTCTTCGGCTTCACGGCGGGCGCGGTTGGAGATCAGCAGCAGCAGCGCCAGCAGCACGAAGTTGGCGACGATCGAGCTGCCGCCGTAGGAGACGAAGGGCAGGGTGACGCCGGTCAGCGGGATCACCCGGGTGACGCCGCCGATGATCACGAAGGCCTGGATCGCGAAGACCGCGGTCAGCCCGGTCGCCAGCAGCTTCGAGAAGCCGTCGTTGGCGAGCAGCGCGATCTTGAGGCCGCGGGCGGTGATCAGCAGGTAGGTGGCGATCAGCCCGCAGGCGCCGAAGAGGCCCAGCTCGTTGACGATCAGCGAGTAGATCGTGTCGGTCTGCGCGGCGGGCAGCAGCGCCTGGTTGGGGTGCCCGGGGATCGTGATCAGCCCCTGGCCGAAGCCTTTGCCGAAGAGCCCGCCGTCGGCCTGGGCGAAGATCGACTGCAGGATCTGGTAGCCGTTGCCCTGCGCTTCGTTGTAGGGGTGGAGCCAGACCTCGACCCGGTCGTGGACATGCGGGACGGTGGCGACGATGAACCAGGCGCCGAGCAGGAACAGGACCATGCCGATGACGACGAAGCTGAAGCGGCCGGTCGCCACGTAGAGCAGGGCGAGGAAGGCGGCGAAGAACATCAGCGAGGTGCCGAGGTCGCGGATGAAGACGAGCAGCAGCATCGAGGCGCCCCAGACGACCAGCATCGGGCCGAAGTGTTTGAGCGGCGGCAGGGTGACGCCGAGCACCCGCCGCGCGCCGACGATCAGCACCTCGCGGTGCTCGCGCAGGTAGGAGGCGAGGAAGACGACGATCGCGAGCTTCGCGAACTCCGAGGGCTGGAAGGAGATCGGGCCGATCTTCACCCCGAGGTAGGCGCCGTTCACCTGTTCGCCGATCCCCGGCAGCCGCGGCGCCAGCAGCAGCAGGATGCCCGCCGTGGCGATGATGTAGCGGTAGCGCTCGAGCACCTCGTAGTCGCGCAGGAACTGGATCGTCAGGGCGAAGAGGACGAGGCCGAAGACGAACCAGTTGGCCTGGTCGCGGGCGAGGCCTTCGTCGATCCGGTAGATCATCACCAGGCCGAACGCGGTCAGCAGCGCCATCAGCGGGAAGAGGTAGGGATCGGCGTGCGGGAGGCGGACGCGCAGGTAGATGTGGGTCGCCAGGCAGACGGCGAAGAAGTAGGCGCCGTAGGTGAGGCTGAGGTTGCCGAGCTGCGAGTTCTCCTGGGCGAAGACGGCGGCGAACCCGGCGGTCAAGAGCAGGGCGACCGGGATCAGCGCCATCAGCTCGCGGTTGCGGGCGCGGGTCATTGCGAGGTGATCCCCTGGCCGCGTTCGATTTCTTCGAGCAGCTTGGCCGCGTCGTCGCGCGAGCGCAGGCCGTGGCCGGTCACCGCGTCCTTGCGCCGTTCCGGCAGCACCGCCGTCTGCACCGGGGCGGCATAGCGTTCGCTGTAGAGCTTGATCCCGAAGGGCAGTTCGTAGGGGACGCCGCGGTAGAGGGCGACACGGCCGGCGTCGTCGGTGCCGAGGAACCAGACGTGGCGGAGGCCGTAGGTGGCGCCGAAGACGATCGCCGCGATCACCACCAACGCGGCGAGGGCGGCGGCGGCGCGTTTGACCCGCCGGCGGCGCTTGCCGGGCGCGGCGGCAGCCTGGTCCTCGCGTCGCTTGCGGGCGGCGTCGGCGGCGGCGCGGCGGCGCACCTCGGTCGCCGTCAGCCCGGCCTCCTCGGCGCTCGATCCGATCAGCGTCGCCCCCTCGGAGTCGAGCGAGGGTTCGGCCGCGTCCACCACCTTGAAGGCGACCACGCTGATGTTGTCGCGGCCGCCCGCCCGGTTGGCTTCGTCGACCAGGGCGCGGACCGCGTTCGGCATCGAGGTGGCGCGGGTGAGCAGGCGCTCGATGTGCTCGTCGTCGAGCATCGTGGTCAGCCCGTCGGAACAGATCAGGAAGACGTCGCCCGCCTGCGCGGGGACCGTCTGCAGGTCGACCTCGACCTCCGGTTCGGGGCCAAGCGCGCGGGTGATGATCGAGCGCTGCGGGTGGTCCTCGGCCTGCGCCTCGGTGAGCTGCCCTTTGCGCCGCATCTCCTCGACCAGCGAGTGGTCGCGGGTCAGGCGTTCGAGCTTGCCGCGGCGCAGCCGGTAGGCGCGGCTGTCGCCGACGTGGCCGATCGCCACCTCCTCGGCCTTCTCGTCGAGGATCGCGGCGGTCGTCGTCGTCCCCATCCCGGCCAGACTCGGGTCTTTGGTCGCGAGCGCGTGGATCGTCCGGTTGGCGCCCTCGATCGTCTCCTTCAGCACCCGCTCCGGGGGGCCGTCAGGGAGGCCGCGCTCGAACGACTCGGCGGCGGCCTTGGAGGCGACCTCGCCCGCCTGGGCGCCGCCCATCCCGTCGGCGATCACGAAGATCGGCGCGCGGACGAAGACCGAGTCCTCGTTGGCGCTGCGCTGCCGACCGGTGTCGGTGGCGTAGGCCTGGTCGGTGATCCGCAGCGTCATTTCTCCCCCAACCCGCCTCGCCTCACGAAGCCTCGAAGCGGAAGACGGTGTCACCGATCTGGATCGTGTCGCCGTCGACCAGCTCGGCCTCGCCGTTCAGCGCGGCGCCGTTCAGCTGCGTGCCGTTGGTCGAGCGCATGTCCTCGACGAAGTGGCGCCCTTCGCGCGAGAACAGTCGGGCGTGGATGCCGGAGGCGTAGCGGTCGTCGATCTGCACGTCGGCGTCCTTGGAGCGGCCGATCGAGAGGCCGCCGATCAGGTCGAAGCGCTCGTCGCGCGGCAGGCCGCCGCCGCGCTCGGCGACCAGCCAGGCGTCCACCCCGCGCTGCACCTCGGCGTAGGCCACCGGGGAGTGGAAGCCGGTCGCGTCGGGCGCGGGCTGGGCCGTCCGCCGCAGGTCGCGGTAGGCGCTCCTCGCGATCACCAGGAGGAACAGGAAGAGGACGGCCAGGAAGCCGAATTTCAGGGCGGTCGATAGGGGGTCGTAGGCCACTCGCTCAGCACCTTACGGTCCGGGCCTGAAGGCAGGCCGTATCGGAACCCATCTACTGCTCGATGTCGAACAGGAAGGTGGTGGTGCCGATCGTCACCTGGTCGCCGGGGCTGAGGCGGGTGGAGGTGACGCGGCGGCCGTTGACCTTGATCCCGTTGGTCGAGCCGAGGTCGACGATCTGCCAGTCGCCCGAGTCGGAACGGCGCAGCTCGGCGTGACGACGGGACACGTTGGGGTCGGCAAGCACGCACTCGGCCGATTTCGAGCGGCCGATCGTGGCGCGCGGGCCGTCGAAGACGTAGCGGCGGTCGTCGAGCGAGACGACGGCGCGGGTCGCGACCAGGGCGCTCACCGCCTGCTCGGGCCGTTTGGGGCGCTGGCGGTCGCGCTCGCGGACCGCCGAGTAGACCATCGTGTGGCCCTCTTCGCCCTGCCGCGGCGCATCGCCCTCGTGGACCGGCGCCTTCACCATCCGCGGCTGGATGCCGAACTCGCCGAGCCGCAGGCGCTCGTCGGTCTGGAACTCGACGGCGGGCCGGGTCAGCAGGTCGTAGCCGCGCCGGCGGGCGTGCTCGAGCAGGTAGCCGGAGAGCTCCTGCTCCAGGGAGCGCTCGTAGCCTTCGAGCTTGGCGCGGTCCTGGCGCGAGAGGAAGACCGTGTACTCGTTGGGGACGTAGACGCGCTGCACCGAGGCGGTCTTGTGGGCGTCCATTTCCTTGGCGAGTTTGCGGGCCAGTTCGACCGGCTGCACCTCGGAGCTGAAGGCGCGCGAGAACACCCCCTCGACGAGGCCTTCGATCCCGGACTCGAGTTTGCGGAGAAGGGCGATCGGAGTGCTCCTTTAGGTCACGCGTTCGTGGCAGGCTCAAGCCTCCGCCTCAGCGGAGGACTTCGGGATTCTAGGGGAGGGCCGGCCCATGGCCGAGCACCAGGACCGCGCCGAGGGCGGCGGCGATCCCGATCGCGCCCAGCCGCACGCCGACGTGGCGGCGGGCCCCCTGCGGGTGGTCGGCGAGGTGGTCGAGCGAGTCCTCGATCGCCGTGCCCAGCTCCTCCAGCGAGGGGCGGTGGCGGGGGCGCGGGTCGAGGCAGGCGTCGATCTCCTCGGTGAGGTCGCGGGGCAGGTCGGGGCGCAGGCGGCGCAGCGGCCGGGCGCGGCGGCCGATCGAGCGGACCGTGGCGACCGCGTTGCCGCGCCGGTGCGGGTTCTCGCCGCACCAGCACTCGTACAGGGTGAGGGCGAGCGAGTAGACGTCCGCTTCGGGGCCGGCCTCGCGCCCCTCGGCCTGCTCCGGAGACATGTAGGCGAGGGTTCCGACCACGTCGCCGGTCGCGGTCAGCCCGGCAGCGTCGGCGACCAGGGCGATGCCGAAGTCCATCAGCTTGGCGCGCGGCTGGCCGTCGACAACCTGGACGTTCTGCGGCTTGATGTCGCGGTGGATGACGCCGCGCGAGTGGGCGTGGTCGAGCGCTTCGCAGAGGTCGGCCCCGATCTCGCCGATCTCGCGGTCGGAGAGGATGTCCTCGCCGGCCAGGCGGGCGAGCGTGTCGCCCTCGACCAGCTCGGAGACGAGCAGCGCGTTGCCGTCCTCCTCCCCCATCTCATACAAGGTCACGATGCCGGGGTGGTTGAGGCGCGCGGCCGCCTGCGCCTCGCGCAGGACCCGCTTCCCGGCCTCACCGCGCTGCTCGATCGCCTTCACCGCGACCGGGCGCTCGAGCCTGCCGTCCCAGGCCTCGTAGACGACCCCGAAGCCGCCGCTGCCGATGCGGCGCTCGATCAGGAAGCGATCAAGTACGAGGGTGCCGACCAAAGCGTCTTCCTCTTCGCCGCCGAGGTCCTTCCTCCTGCCGCCTCCGGTCCCTCCTACCCACTTCTACCCCCGCCGGGCCGGCTATGGTTGGGAAAAAGGCACCGTGAGCGGGGAGAACGAGCGGCCGATCTTGCACAGTCGCCATACTCCCGCGCCAGCCAATCAGCCCTGGAGAGCCGTTTCTTGGAGTATTCGACCTCACGCGACGCACCCCGACGGTCTCGTCGCCCCCGTCGCCCCGAACGCCAGCAGATCATGCTGCGGCGTCTGCTCGCCCTCGGCGCGGCCCTGGTCGTGCTGATCCTGATCGTGCTCGGTGTGAAGGGGTGCCTCGACGCGCGGGCAAGGTCGGCGCTCTCCGACTACTCGCGGAGCGTCAGGCAGATCGTGGTCGAGACGAGCCAGACCAGCAAAGGCTTCTTCGGCACGCTCGAAGAACCGGGGACCCTCTCGGTGACCGAATTCACCGGCCAGGTGAACGCCGACCGCAGCGCGATGACCAACCTGGAGACGCGGGTCGATGGGCTGGGCGCGCCGGGCGAGATGAGCAGCGCGCAGAAGTCGCTCGAACTCGTCTACGAGCTGCGCGCCTCGGCGATGGAAACGATCGCCGAAAAGATGCCGACCGCGCTCGGCGAAGCGGGCGCCGCGAAGGCGACCGCGGCGATCGCCAAACAGATGCAGACGCTGCTCGCCGCCGACGTCCTCTACGAATCGGTGACCCGGCCGGAAATCAACGGCAAGCTGGCCGCCGAAGGAATCGAAGGCTCCGACGTGCCGAAGAGCACCTTCGTCCCCGACGGGACCAAATGGCTGGAAGAAAGCGAAGTGAAAGCGGCCCTCGGGTCGGTCAGCGGCTCGAGCGGCGGCGAAGCGAGCCCCGGCGTCCACGGCCTCGGCCTGCTCGGGGTCAGCATCGACGGCGCCGAACTGACCCCGGAAGCGGCCAACTCGGTAGTCACCGAAGGCACCCCGGAAGTCGAAGTCGAAGTCCAGAACCAGGGCGAATCGACCGAGAACGGGATCACCGTCGTGGTGACCTCGGGCGGCAAGGAAACGACGCAGGAAATCGCGACGCTCGAAGCGGGCGCCACCGAAACGGCGGTCGTGCCGCTGACGCCGGCGCCGGAAGGTGAAACGACGCTCGAAGTCGAAGTCGAACCGGTGCCCGGCGAGGAATTCTCCACCAACAACGAAGCGACCTACACCGTCAACTTCGAATAACTTGATCGGTATGCGGATCGCGTACCTGGGACCGGCGGGGACCTTCACCGAAGACGCGCTGAACGAAGCGCTGAACGGAACCGAGGTCGAGACGCTGCGCACGGACACCGTCTACGACGCGATCCTCGCGGTGGTCGAGGGTCGCGCCGACCAGGCGCTGGCGCCGTACGAGAACTCGATCGAGGGCTCGGTCCGCGGCACCCTCGACATCCTCGCCTTCGACGTGCCGAGCGTGACGATCGTCGGCGAGCACGACTACCCGGTGCGCCAGCACCTGATCACCCGCGACGGGGTCGAGCTCGAGCAGGTCGAGGCGGTGCTCTCCCATCAGCAGGGCCTGGCGCAGACGGCGCGGTTCCTGCGCGAGAACCTGCCGGGGGTGGAACTGCGCAGCGTCAGCAGCACCGCGGCGGCGGTGCGGATGGTCTCGGAGTCGCCACGTCCCTGGGCGGCGGTCGGCTCGCGCTCCGCGGCGGCCCTCTACGCCTGCCGGATCCTGCGCGAGGGAATCCAGGACGAGGCGAACAACGTGACGCGCTTCGTCTGGCTGGCGCCGCAAGGGACCGAGCCGGCGGCCGGCGACAGATGGAAGACCTCGCTGATCTTCCGCGAGCTGGGGGACGACAAGCCCGGCGCCCTGGTCGACGCGCTCGCCGAGTTCTCCTCCCGAGGGATCAACCTCTCGCGGATCGAGTCGCGACCGCTGCGCTCCGAACTGGGCCGCTACATGTTCTTCTGCGACCTCGACTGCAAGCTCGACGACCCCCCCGTCGCCGAGGCGATCGCGGCCCTCCGCGGCAAAGCCGAATCGGTCCGCATCCTCGGCTCCTACCCGATCATCTGAAGGGCCGCTTCCCGACCCGCTTACAATTCCCGCACCATGGCCAGGGTGCTGGTGCTCAATGCGACGTATGAGCCGATCAACGTCTGCACTTTGCGGCGTGCCGCCGTGCTGCTCCTGAAGGAAAAGGCGGAGCTGCTCGAGCAACGGAACGGCGATGTCCTCCACTCCGAGCGCATGACGCTGGAGCGTCCCGACGTCATCCGCCTGGTCAACTACGTCCGCATCCCCCGCGAGGCCCACCGCCGCAAGATCACCCGCCGCGCCGTCCTCGCCCGCGACTCCTGGACCTGCCAGTACTGCGGCTCGACCAAATCCGGCCTCACCGTCGACCACGTCATCCCCCGCTCC
>DASXMH010000144.1:0-4203 GCA_036495785.1 Solirubrobacterales bacterium | reverse complement strand
CACGACGGGCGGCAGGTTCATCGCTTCTCCTCCTTCAGGTGATCCTCGACGACGTCGAACAGGCGGGTCCAGATCTCGCGCTGGCGGACCATCCACTCGGTCGCCTCCTCCAGCGTCTCGGTCCGCAGCGACAGCACGTGGTTGCGGCCGTCGACGACGCGGGTGACGACGCCAGACTCCTCGAGCACCTTCAAGTGCTTGGAGATGGCGGGCTTGGAGACGCCGAAGTCGCTCGTCACTTCGCCCACCGTGGCGGGCCCGGCGGCGAGGCGTTCGACGATCTGACGGCGGATCGGATGGGACAGCGCCTTGAACAGACTGTTAACCATTTGGTGAACCGTATCAGAATGCGTCAGCTGTTCCTGGGGTCCATAAGGAACAGCTGACGGGCGGGCGCCCGCCGGACGTGGCGAACGCGCTAGTCCGCCTGCGGGCGGTAGGGGCCCGGCTTAGGACGGGCTCTGCCGCCCGGGAAAGCGAGGCGCAGGATCGTCCGCTGCACCATCCCCAACTGCTCGAGGAACGGGCCGCTGTTGTAGGGAAGGCCGTAGCGCTCGCAGATGTCTTTGACCTGGGGCGCGATCTCGGCATAGCGGGTGCTCGGCATGTCGGGGAAGAGGTGGTGCTCGACCTGGTAGCCGAGGTTGCCGCTGGCGACGTGGAAGAGGGGACTGCCCTCGATGTTGGCGGCGCCGGTCAGCTGGCGGATGTACCAGCCGCCGCGGCTCTCGTCCTCGACTTCGGCCGGGCTGTAGGTGTAGGTCTGGTCGGGGAAGTGGCCGCAGAAGATGATCGCGTAGGACCAGAGGTTGCGGGTCACGTTGGCGGCCGCGTTGGCGACCGCGGCGCGGCGGTAGGCCTGGGTGCCGTCGGCGAGGGCGCGCTCCGCGACGCGGCCGAGGCGCCCGCGCTCCGACGATCGCCGCCAGCTGTTCCTTTTGCCGACCATTCCGGCAAAAGGAACAGCTGGGCGGGTGGGGTTCGGCTTCGTCGCCTCCACCGTGGCGCCTACGGCGGCGCTCGCCAGGGCGCTCACCAGTGGCCACGCGATGTAGTCCTTCACCACCTGGTCGCGGGCCTTGCCGCCGATGCCCTTGAGCTCGTGGCGCACCTGGCGGATCGACTTCTCGCCCGAGCGGATCGCGTCGAAATCGAGGTCGTGCAGCGCCACGCCCCACTCGAAGAGCCCGGCAAGCACCAGGTTGTAGAAGGGCTGCAACAGATACACCGGGTGCCACTTCTGGTGCGGGTCGATCCGCATGATCTCGTAGCCGAGGTCCTTGTCCTTGCCGCGGATGTTGGTGAAGGTGTGGTGGACGTAGTTGTGTGAGTGCTTCCAGGCCTCCGCGGTCGAGGCGGTGTCCCAGTCCCAGGTGGAGGAGTGGATGCGCGGGTCGTTCATCCAGTCCCACTGGCCGTGCATGACGTTGTGGCCGATCTCCATGTTCTCGAGGATCTTGGCCGCCGCCAGGGCCGAGGCCGCGCTGATCGCCAGGGGCCGGAACCGCGGCAGCAGGAGGCCGACCCGGCCCATCACCGCGAGGCGCCGCTGCATCTCGATCATCGCCTCGATGTAGCGACGGTCGCGTTCGCCGAGCTCGGCGGAGACGCGGTCTTTGATCGCGTCGAACTCGCGCGCCAGGTCTTCCAGCTGCGCCGCGGTGAGGTGGGCGAGCGGGCTCTCCTCGTGTGTATCGATCGGTGGGGGGGTGACGGTGGTGCTCATGTGTGTGTTCTCCTTAAGTGTGGAACGGGTCGCCGGCGGCGCGCCTCAGAGCGCGATCTCGACCGGCCCTTCGGGTGCGTTGACGCAGGTGCGGACCATCTCTCCCTCGGTCCCATGCATCTCGCCGGTGCGCAGGTCCCGGACCTCGCCGGAGCAGAGGCGGGCGATGCAGGTGCGGCAGATTCCCATCCGGCAGCCGTACGGCAGCTCGGCCCCGGCCTCCTCGCCGGCGAGGAGGATCGGCGTGGCGCCGTCGCTCTCCGCCTCGATCCCGGACCTGGCGAAGGTGATGCGCCCGCCCTGGCCGGGATCGACCGCCTCGCCGATCACCGGCTGGAAGCGCTCCATCGCCAGCAGGCTCGGGTCGCCCTCGACCGCCCAGTGGTCGACCAGGGCGTCGAGCAGCTCGCGCGGGCCGGAGGCGAAGACCTGCCGCTCGCGCCAGTCGGGGCAGAGGCGGTCGAGGTCGGCGGGGGAGACGCGGCCGTTGGCGCCGGTCAGCCGCAGGTGCAGGCGGTAGCCCTCCCGCCGCTCGTCGAGGTCGGTGAGGTGCCTGGCGAAGATGACGCGCTCGGCGGAGCGGGCGGAGTGGACGTGGACCGCGTCGTCGAGGTCGCCCGAGCGATCGAGCGCGCGCAGCATCGACATGATCGGCGTGATGCCCGAGCCGGCGCTGATGAAGAGCGTCTTCGGTGGCACCGGGTCGGGCACGTAGAAGGTGCCTTCGACGCCGCCGAGCCGGACGATGTCCCCGGGCCGCGCGCCGTGCACCAGGTAGGGCGAGACGACGCCGGTGTCGACCCGCTTCGGGGTGATCCCGATAAGGCCGTCGGGGCGGCCGGGGTCGGTGGTCAGCGAGTAGGCGCGCCAGTGGTGGACACCCTCGACGACGACGCCGATCCGCAGGTACTGGCCGGGACGGTGGCCGGGCCACGCGTGCCCGGGGCGGATCAGGACCGTGACCGCGTCTGGCGTCTCCTTCTCGATCCGCTCGATCCGCCCGCGCAGCTCCTGCGTCGACCAGAGCGGGTTGATCAGCTCCAGGTAGTCGTCGGGGAGGAGCGGGGTGAAGAGCGAGCGCACCGCGTGGAGAGCCCGCCGCCGCACCTCCGGGACCTGGGGGACCGCGCCGCGCTCAGCCATACGTGTCGATTGCACGATTCATAGTTACCTCGAATGAGGTTACATGGATCTGTAGAATCGTCAACGTGAGCAGCGACACGCAAGCGACGCCGCGCCGGACTGAGGTGCCGCCGGCGGAGATGACCGTCGAGCAGCTCGCCTACGAGACCGGGATGTCGGTCCGCAACATCCGCAACCACCAGTCCCGCGGCCTCCTGCCGCCGCCCGAGGTCCGCGCCCGCACGGGCTACTACGGCCCCGATCACGTCGCCCGCCTGCGCCTGATCCAGGAGATGCAGGCCGAGGGCTTCAAGCTGAGCGCGATCTCGCGGCTGATCGGCGAGCACGGGGCCGACGCCGACCGCTTCGTCGGCCTGCGCCAGGCGGTCACCGCGCCCTTCGACGACGAGGCGCCGGAGGTGTTGACCCGCGAGGAGCTCGGCGAGCGCTTCGGTGGCGACGACCCGAAGGTGCTGGCGAAGGCGCTGAAGCTCGGCCTCCTGATCGACCTTGGCGACGAACGCTACGAGGCCCCGAGCCCGACCCTCCTGCGCGCCGCCGAGGAAGTCCTCGGCATGGGGATCCCGCTGGCGGCGGCGCTGGCGACGATCGAGAAGCTCAGCCGCGCTTCCGACTCGAGCGCCCGCGCCTTCGTCTCCCTCTTCCTCGACGAGCTCTGGAAGCCCTTCGACGCCGCCGGCCGCGCCGACGAGGACTGGCCGAAGATGATCGCCGCGATCGAGCTCCTGCGCCCGATCGCCGTCGACGCCATGGTCGCCACCTTCCGTCTCAGCCTCACTGAAGAAGTCGACAAGGCCTTCGGCGAAGTCCTCGAACGGGCGAAGAAGAAGTAAGGGACGCCGGCGCTCGCGCACGGCGGCCCCGGCGTCACCGACCGCGTTCGCACTCAGCCCGAATAGTTCGGGATAAGTGCGAACTCACTTCCCGGCGGGCTTGTGGTGCGGGTGCTTTTTCTTCGGCTTCGGCTTCGCCCGTTCGACCTTGAACTTGTAGACGACCTGGCTCGGGGCGCCGCCGCCGGGGCCGAAGGCGCGGACGCGGAAGGCGTGATTGCCGACGCCGACGCGCACCTTGCGGGGGTTCGCGCAGACGGCGCCGGGGCGCGCGTCGAGCTTGCAGCGGAACCAGAAGGGCCCGATGCCGCTGCCTTTGAAGTTGAAGGAGACGCTCGGCGCGGGGGTGTGGACGCCGAGGTGGATGACCTTCGGCGGCGCGTGCATGAGCAGCGTGCTGGGCGGGGGAGGGGGCGGCGGCGGTTCGGGCAGGCCGGTGGCGGCGGGCGCCGTGGTGGTGAGGATCTGGCCGAATTTGCCCGCCGCGACGCAGAGGGTTTC
>DASXMH010000143.1:0-8801 GCA_036495785.1 Solirubrobacterales bacterium | reverse complement strand
GGACCCGCTCCTTCGCCCATTCGAGGGCGAAGCCGGTGTTGAGGATGCCGCCCGGATAGAGCGTCGTCTGGGTGTTGTCGATCACCGAGAGCGGCGTGATCGCGGCGAGGTCCGGCGGCCGGGTCTGCGCGGTGAAGAGCTGGCTGATGCCGCCGTAGGAGATCCCCATCATCCCCACCTCGTGGTGGGCGACCCACGGCTGGTGGGCGATCGTCTCGATCACGTCGTAGCCGTCGAGGTTCTGCAGCGGTTCGAAGAAGTCGAAGGCGCCGCCCGAGCAGCCGGTGCCGCGCATGCTCACGTCGACGACCGTGAAGCCCATCAGGTTGGCGATCAGCGAGATCCCGCTTTCCGGGCCCGCCGGATTCGCGTAGCCGTAGCCCGCGTACTCGATCAGGGTCGGGGTCGGGCCGGCCGGGACGTAGGGAAGTTCGACCGGCGAGGGGATCTGGCCGGTGAGGAGCTTCGAGACGTCCTGCGGCGGGTGGACGTCGATCGCCAGTTTGGTCCCGTCGCGGGTGGTCAGGTACTGGTAGCCGTGCGGTTCGATGCTCTGGTCGTAGATCGAGGTGTTGGGCGGCGCCGAGCGCTGCGTCAGCACCGTCAGCGCTTCCGATTCCGGCCCGCCCGAGCCGACCCCGATCCGATAGCCGTTCCCCGGCGTCACTTCGCGGAACAGCACCCCGCCGAGTTCGTCGGCTTCCTTCGCTTCGACGACCTGGCCCTGCGCGTCGTACAGGGTCACGTTCGCCCCCGGCGCCAGTTCGGTCGCGTAGACCTGTTCGACGCTGCCCTGAACTTGGAAGGCCGGCGCCGGTTCCGCGGCGCCGGCCTTGCCGGGAATTGGGGATATGAGGAGGAGCAGGACCAGAGCAAGCGCAGACAATCCCACCGCGCGCCGCCCCGGCCTTCTACCGACGAGAGTTCCCGCTCCCCCCATAGTGTTGAATTACTACCACAAATTGTGTAATCCAAACAACGACTTTTGGGACGCCGACTTCCCATGCTTCGAGGAAGTCGAAGTCCTGCGGGTCTGAGCCGCCCGCGGCTCAGTGGTCCAGCAGCGCCATGTCGGACTCTTTGTAGCGGGTGCCGCGAACGGCGTCGCGAGAGATCGCCTCGTCCAGCTCGGTCACCTGCGCGTCGGTCAGCTTCAGGTCCGCGGCGGCGGCGTTCTCTTCGAGGCGCCGGGGGCTTTTCGTCCCCGGGATCGGGACGAGGTCGTCGCCTTTCGCCAGCACCCAGGCGAGCGCCACCTGGGCGGGCGTCGCGCCGATTCCCTCGGCGATTTCCCCCACCCGGTCGGCCAGGCGCAGGTTTTCCTCGAACGCCTCGCCTTGGAAGCGCGGATTGCTGCGACGCCAGTCGTCCTCGGGCAGGTCGTCGAGGGAGCGGATCTGGCCGGTGAGGAAGCCGCGGCCGAGCGGCGAGTAGGGCACGAAGCCGATCCCCAGCTCACGCAGCGTCGGCAGCACCTCGTCCTCGGGGTCGCGCGTCCACAGCGAGTACTCGCTCTGCACCGCGGTCAGCGGGTGGGTGGCGTGGGCGCGGCGGATCGTCTCCGGCGAGGCCTCCGAGAGGCCGATGAACCGGACTTTCCCGGCGGCGACCAGCTCGGCCATCGCACCGACCGTCTCCTCGATCGGGACGTTCGGGTCGACCCGGTGCTGGTAGTAGAGGTCGATGTGGTCGGTGCCGAGGCGGCGCAGCGATTCGTCGCAGACGCGCTTCGCGTTCTCAGGGCTGCCGTTGACGCCGCGGTCGGCGAACGGGTCGTCGCTCTTGAAGGCGAAGCCGAACTTGGTCGCGATCTCGAACTCGTCGCGTCGCCCGGCGACTGCCTTGCCGACCAGTTCCTCGTTGGTGTAGGGGCCGTAGACCTCGGCGGTGTCGAGGAGCGTCACGCCGAGCTCGAGCGCCCGGTGGATCGTCGCGATCCCCGACTCAACGGTCCCGCCGCCGTAGGCGTAGGTCATGCCCATGCAGCCGAGCCCCTCGGCCGAGACATCGAATCCTTGGCTCCCCAAAGTTCTTCTATCCATCGTGTGACTCCTTTGGTGGGGGTCCTTCAAGGATAGGAATCTGAGTGCGCTCGAATTCCAGGCGGTGCCCCGTCCGTCGGGTTCCAGGTGGCAAGTGGTTCGACCGGCGAACTAACCTCCCCGTGCGTTCGTACTTTGTGCGGGATACGGAGCAAATACGAACGCTCAGCCAGGCATCGGCACCGCGACGACGCCGAGCTCCTCGAGCTTGCGGTCGAACTCGACGATCCGCTCGGTGTCGATGAAGTAGTCGTGCTGCTCGACCACCTTGAACCAGCGGGCGCGGAGGACGAGGACGCCGCTGTTTTCGTAGATGCGGGTGCCGTCGGGAGCCTCGGCGCGGTCGTCGAAGCGCACCCACACGGTCATCGCCCAGAGCGGCCCGCTGGTCGCGATCGAGACGACTTCCCCCTGGATGCCGGCGGCGGTGAAGTTCCGCAGGAAGGCGTCGAAGCCCGACTTGCCGATCCAGTCACCTGACCAGCGGTGCGGGCCCTTGTGGAAGTGGAGGACGAAGTCGTCGGTGTAGTTGGCGAGGAGCGGCTTGTAGTCGCCAGCGTTCAGCCTGGTCATCGAGTCGCCGAATTTGAGGAGCAGGAGGCGGGGAAGCGCGGCGCGGGCAGCGAGGCCGAGCGCGGCGCCGGCGAGGAGACCCTTGAGCTTCATCTTGGAATCCCTTCTAGGTAGATCGCTCTAGTGACGCAGACCGTACACTCTTTGGGATGACCAAGGCCTCCCCCTCCACGCCGCCGGCGCGCAGCGCTTCGTCGAGCGCCACGGCGGCGACGAGCCGCTACGCCGTGCCGACCCGCGACCGGATCCTCTTCGCGACCGCCGAGCTCTTCCGCCGCCAGGGCTACAACGGCACCGGCCTGAAGCAGGTCGTCGTCGAGGCCGAAGCGCCGTTCGGCTCGCTCTATCACCACTACCCGGGCGGCAAGCAGGAACTCGGCGAGGCGGTGATCCACTCGGCGGGCGCCTTCTTCCAGGCCCTGGTGACCGCCGTCTACGACGAGGAGCCGGGGCGCTCGGCCGAGGCCTCCGTCCGCGCCGTCTTCCGCGGCGCCGCCGAGACCCTCGAAGCGACCGACTACGAGGACGCCTGCCCGATCGCCACCGTCGCCCTCGAGGTCGCGAGCACCGACGACCGCCTGCGCCGCGCGACCGCCGAGGTCTTCGAGCGCTGGACGGCAGCGATCACCGAGGGGCTCGGCGACCGCCAGAAGAGCCTCGCGATCATCGCCGCCCTGGAGGGCGCCTTCATCCTCTGCCGCGCCTCCCGCAGCACCGAGGCGATGCACGCCGCCGGCGAGATGGCCGCGGCCCTAGTTGCCGATTCCTGACGCGACGCCGGGCGACCGCCGCGCGTCGGCGCTCACGCGCCCGGCCGCCTTGCGCATCAGGGCCGGGACGATCCGCCGGTGGGGCGGCCCGATCGGCGCCCACAGCATGTGCACGAACGGGTTGCGCTGCTGGATGAAGGTGGCGAAGAAGAAACCGCCCGGTTCCGGCCGGAAGAGGAGCTCGGCGGGCATCCCGATCCGCGACTCGGCGCCGAGCAGGGCGTAGTCGGGCCCACTGTGCCGTAGTCGCCAGCCGAGGATCGCGCCCTCCGCCCCGCGCGGCGCCATCTTCAGGCCGATCAGCGGCCAGCCCCGCCGCAGCGAGCGCCGCGTCTCCGGCGCCGCGCCCTCGAGCATCTCCCGCGCCCACTCCTCGCCGCTCAGCTCGGGGCCTCCGGGGAGGTCGAGGCGGAAACCGTCCCGGTAGTCGACCCAGGGCAGCGTCGAGAGGCCCAACGCGCCGGCCGACACCTCCACTTCCCGCACCTCGATCCCCTTCTTCACGATCCATACACTACTGTATGGATCAAGCTCCAGCGAGCTTCCTGATGGCCCCACCGACCCGCACCCCCCGCAACAGATGGATCGAGGAAGGGCTGCGCATGCTCGCCGGGGGCGGGCCCGACGCCGTCCGGATCGAGCCGTTGGCGGCGGCGCTCGGAGTGAGCCGCGGCGGCTTCTACTGGCACTTCGACAACCGCCGGGCCCTGCTCGAGGAGATGCTCGACAGCTGGGAGCGCGACAGCGTCGACCGGGTGCTCGACCGGTTTCAGCCGGGGGACGATCCCCGCGCGAGCGTGCGCCGCGCCGGCGCCATCACCTTCTCCGACCGCCTGCTGCCGATCGACCTCGCGGTCCGCGACTGGTCGCGCCGCGACGCCGCGGTGGCCGAGCGCCTGCGCCGCGTCGACAACCGGCGCATGGACTTCCTCCGCGCCCGCTTCGCCGAATTCGTCGAGGACGAGGCGGAGGTCGAGGTCCGCTCGATGCTCTCCTTCTCCCTGCTGATCGGCAACCACTTCATGGCCGCCGACCACGGCCCCCGCCCCCGCGCCGAGGTGCTGGAACTGGCGGCGGCCCACCTCCTCGCCTGACGGCGCCGACTACGCGGCGGCGCTCGCCGCCTCGATCCAGTTCGAGAACTCGCAGGCGAGGTGCCAGCCGTGGGCGTTGACGAAGCGGGCCGGCGTGACGCGGGGGAACGCGATCGTCAGGCGGGCCGTGAATCCGCCGCCCGGCTCGTCGCGGAACTGGTGGCGGAGCGCGCCGGAGGGCGGCCCGACGAGGCGGGCGCGGCCGAACGCCACCCACTGCACCGGGAAGGTCGGATCGGCGGGCGTCGAGATCGGCCCGGCCTCGTTCTCGTCGAGGAAGATGCGCGAGGCGAGCGGCGAGCCCCCCGTCGTCTCGATCACCTGCTGGATGCCGTCGTCGCGCCTGCAGAGGACGTAGTGGTCCGGGGAGGCGGCGAGCAGCGGCGCCTCGTCGCCGCAGTCCATCGCCGCTTTGTAGAAGGCGGGCGTCGCCTCGGCCGAGCCGCCGGTGCCGCGCAGCTCGACCACGCAGAGCCGCCGCCCGCCGCGCGAGAGGGCGCTCAACACCCGGCTCGACCGCGCGGCCATCGCCATCTCGCGGGCGAGCCGCCGTTCGAGCTCCGCGTGGCCGAGCTCGAGCTTGCGGGCGACCAGCGCCTCTCGGCGCGCGGCGAGGTCGTCGGGCGGTGCGCCCATCCCGAGCTTCTTGTAGACGGCGGCGGCGCGCCGTCCCTCCCACTCCAAAACCTCGGCCCGCGACACGCTCCTGCCGCCGATCACCGCCGTGATGTCGAGAGCCGCCGCCGTAGGCATGGCGGCGATACTAGATCCGTTCCTATTCCCTGAAGGTGATGCGCGGCACACTCGTCACGAGCCACCGCCGAGCAAGGTGCCGTAGCCGCGCCAGAGGGAGTCGAGGGCGGCGGTGGCGACGCGGGCACGGGGAACCTCGGAGTGGTCGACCCACCAAAGGGCGAGACCCTGCCGGAGGAGTCGACGCGGGTCGACGACGAGGAGCCGGTCGTCGTCCTCACCCTCGGCCGCCCCCGACTCCGGACCGTCCTCCCCTTCCTGCGCAGCAGCGCCGCCGCGGAGCATGCACTCGCCGACGCCCCCGGCCTCCTCGCCTCCACCGGCTTCGCCCGCCCGCCGCTGCGGCTCGTCTCGACCTTCTCCGTCTGGGAGAGCGCCGCCGCGATGCGCGCCTACGCGCACGACAACGCCGGTGCCCACATGGGCGCGGTGCGCAACGACCGCGCCGTCCGCTTCCACCATGAATCGGCGTTCATCCGGTGGCGCCCCTACCGCTCGGCCGGCCTCTGGGCCGGCCGCGATCCGCTGGCCGGCCGCCTCCGTGACGAAGAGCTGGCCGCCTGAGCCGAGGGACCCCGGCTCACTGCGGCTTGTGGATGACCAGCACCGAGCTTTCGAAGTGCGAGACCGTCGCCGCGGCGACGGAGCCCGCGATGTGGCCGATCAGGCCGCTGCGCTGGTGGGAGCCGATCACGATCAGGCCGCATTTGTACTCGTTGGCGACCTCCACCAGGCCCTTCCAGGTGGGGGCTGCTTCGACGGTCAGCGGCCGCGCCCGGAAGCCGACCCGCTCGGCGACTTCGGCGCCGTGCTCGGCGGTTTCCCGCGCCGCTTCCTCGACCTCGTTGGCGGCCGCCGCGTGTAGGTGCCGGCCTTTGACCGGCCGGAAGCCGACGTCGGCGGGCTGCCAGACGCAGACGACCAGGGCCTCGCGGTCGGGGGCGAGCTGGATCGCCGCCTGTTCGATCGCGTAGGCAGCGAGGTCGGAGCCGTCGTAGGCGAAGATCGCCGGGCCGGGCGCCTCGCAGGGCACGCCCGATGGGCCGGCCGGTTGGGCCCTGGTTGCCTCGGTTGCCTCCATTTCAGTCCGCTCCTTGGGTCAGGGGACGTCCTCGACCGGGGAGGTTACGCAGCCTGGCCAGCAGCGGCGGCGAGTAGTAGGCCGGGCCCTCGCCGGCGAGGAAGCCCTCGACGTCCGGCTTGTCGGGGTGAGCGCCGCCGAGCCGGTAGAGGACCACCGGCGCAAGGCCGCCGATGATCGCCAGGGCGAAGCCGATCCAGAGCACGATGCCGACGCCGTGGTTGAAGCCGCCGCTGACGTTATCGGCGAAGTGGGCGAAGATCGGCGCGATCAGGAACGCCGCGACCGCGCGCATCAGCTCGACGATCGCGAAGACGCGCTGCAGGTTGGTGGCGCGCAGCGCGAACCCGGCGACGAAGAGGGCCGGGGCGACCGTGGCGCCGAGGCCGATGCCGGTGAGGAACGAGCCGAGCAGGGTCAGCCCTTCGGTCGATGGCACCTGGATCCGGAAGACCAGGATGCCGGCGGCCAGGAATGCCATGCCGACCAGCGGCAGGAAGTGGAGCGAGCGCCGGGTGATCACGATCCCGAGGGCGAAGGCGGTGATGACCGCGCCGCCGAGCTCGGGCAGGTAGAGCAGGCCGAGGTGCAGCGGGCTGTATTGACCGGCGAGCGCGCTCGCGGTCAGCGCCGTCGCCGAGACCGAGGCCGCGGCGGCGAGCAGGGCCAGCACGATCCCGGCCACCGGGATCGTCGAGGTGAGCATCGAGCGGATCGTCAGCAGTGGGTTCTTCGCGGTCGCCTGGTAGACGATCAGGAGCACGATCACGGCGAGGCCTCCGACCAGCGGGATGATCGCGATCGGATCGAGGAAGGCGTGGCTGGTGAGCTGCCCGGCGCCGAAGAAGGCGGCGCCGCAGCCGACCGCGGCCATGCCGAGCGCGAGCGGGTCGCGCGGCGAGTCGGGGTCGGCGGGCGGCGCGTCCTCGAAGGTGAGGATCGCCAGGGTGAGCGCGGCGAGCGCGACCCCGGCGACGATCCAGAAGAGGGGCCGCCAGGCGTTGGCCTGCGCCTGCAGGCCGCCGATCGCCGGGCCGGCGGCGACCGCGCCGAAGATGACCATGTTCATGATCATCGCCGTTGTCTTGAGTTTGGCGACCGGATAGCCGAGCGCGAGCGGCGGCACCGCGGCGATCAGCAGGAGGCTGGTGCAGAGGCCCTGAAGGACGCGGCCGACGATGAAGATCTGGATGGTCGGCGCGGCCGCGGCGAGGATCGAGCCGATCACCAGGACGATCGCGTAGAACACCATCATCCGGCGCTGCGGATAGTGCTGGGCGAACGCGACGGCGAGCACGGTGCCGACGGCGTAGGCGGCGTTGGCGAGGCCGGAGCCGAAGCTCAGGGTCTGGGCGCTGGCGTGGAGCTGTTCGCCGATGATCGGCGTGACGGCCTCGAGGGCGCCCGAGAGCGCCAGGTACGGGAGCAGCGCGCACAGCACCATCGCGGCGACGGCGGGATAGCGACCTGCGAGTGGGCCCTGGCGCATCAATGGCCTCTTCTCGACGGGTCGGCGGACAGGACGATTCTCATCTGAGGTCGGTCTCCGGGAAGGCTGGGGGTATCGATTCGGTAAGCGGACAGCTATGTCCGTTGGGGGGTTGACAAGTGATATCACACAAAGCGGAGTAAAACTCCGTTTACCGCTCCGTATGTGACGGATCAACGCTTTCGTCACGGTCCGACCCCCCTGGACAGGCCTGTCCGGTTGCTACCCTTCCGCGCCAATGACGGTCGTGGCCACGCCAGACCAGCTGAGGCGGGACGCGCGGGACAACCGCGAGGCGATCCTGGAGGCGGCGCGCGCGCTATTCGCCGATTCCGCCGACGTCGCGATGTGCCAGGTGGCGCGCCGCGCCGGGGTCGGCCAGGCGACGCTCTACCGCAACTTCCCCAGGCGCGGCGCACTCGCCGCCGAGATCTTCGACGAGTACGTCGAGCGGATCGCGGCGCTGGCCGCCGAGCACGCGGGGCAGCCGGACGCCTTCTTCGTCCTGCTGCGCAGCCTGATCGACGGGATGGTCAACCTCTATGGCCTCGCCGTCCTGGCCCGCCGCGACGCCGAAACCGACACCCAGCTGCAGCGCAGCAGGCGCCGGATCGCCGAGCTGCTGAAGGGGCCGCTGTCCGACGCCAAGGCGGCGGGCGCCCTGCGCCGCGACGTCTCGATCGATGACCTCTTCCTGCTCCTGGCGATGGCCCGCGGCCCGATGGAGGGCCTGGCCGACTCGGCTGCCCGCTCGGCGGTCGCCCACCGGGTGCTGGCGCTGATCCTCGGCGGGATCGAGCAGCCCGGCGCCGCGCCCTGAGCGGTTGACTCCAAGGCGCCCCGGCCCCCCCGAGCGCGGTCGTCCTAACGCCCGGTAGACGGCCGAAAGGTCGACCGCACCTCGGGATGATCCGGGCGAAAGGTCGACCGCCGGCCGGAGCGAGGCGCGCCCGTCCCCACCTAAGGTCGGCTGGTTAGGTGGGGACGGGCGCGCCCGGG
>DASXMH010000142.1:0-38929 GCA_036495785.1 Solirubrobacterales bacterium | reverse complement strand
GCGCTGGGTGCTTTTTGGCCCCCATGGGGGCCAAAACGATGGTCACGTGTTCGTGACGTCTGAGGAAGACGCCAGGACGCATCTCGGCCGGCGCCCGCCCAGCCCACGAACCTCCGGGGCTCTCGGAAGCCCCGTCCCGCTAGGGTCGCGGCGAATGAAAATTTGGGTCGATTGCACCGCCGCGGCGCACCCGCTCGTCCTGCGGCCGATCATCGAGCGGCTTGAGGCGCAGGGGGACGAGGTTTTCATCACCGCGCGGGAGTACGGGCAGACGATCGGCATCCTCGACCGACTCGGGATGCACTACGAGGTGGTCGGCGAGCACGGGGGGGCGTCGCGGTGGGGGAAGGCGCGGGCACTCGAGTCGCGCTCGCGGGCGCTGACCAAGGTGGTCTGGGGCAAGCGGCCTGAACTGGCGCTGGCGCACGGGTCGGTCGACCTCGGCGTCGTCAGCTGGCTGCTGCGCATCCCCTCGGTGCAGATGCAGGACTACGAGTTCGCCAATCTGCAGCGGCGGATCGCCTTCCGGGCGGCACGGCGGGTACTGGCACCGGAGGCGATCCCGGTCGACCGGCTGCGGAAGATCGGCGCGAAGCCGAAGAAGCTGGTCCGCTACCCCGGGTTGAAGGAGGAGTACTACCTCTACGACTTCGTCCCCGACGAGGGGATCATCGACGACCTCGGGCTGGATCGGGGGAAAGTCATCACGGTCGTCCGCCCGCCGCCCGAGACCTCCGAGTACCACGCCCCCAACGACGTCTACGCCGCCACCGTGCGCCGGCTCGCCGACGCCGACGGGGAAGTTCAGGCGGTGATCATCCCCCGAACCCGCGAGCAGGGCGAGGCCGCAAAGGCGCTCGGGGCGCCGAATCTGCTGATCCCCGAGCGGGCGATCGACGCCCAGAGCCTGATTGCCTGCGCCGACCTGGTGGTCAGCGCGGGAGGGACGATGAACCGCGAGGCGGTGGCCCTCGGCACCCCTGTCTACACGACCTTCAGCGGCCGCATGGGCGGGGTCGACGAGGTGCTGATCCACGAAGGCCGGCTGCAGGTGCTGGAGGACCCCGCCGAACTCGATTTGCGCAAGCGGAGCGATCCGATCGGGGTGCTTAATCCGCGCGACCCGGCCTTCCTGGTCGACTCGGTGCTCGGCGCCGTCGCCGTTTATCCGTAATCTGAGCGCGTCCGGGGCCGCCGGACGGCCCTCGCACCCTCGACAGACGCGGGACACTCAGATTTGGCCGCGACCACCGATGCAGTACTAGCGTTCATCGCCGCCGCGGCGATCGCCTGGCTGCTGGTCCCCTACGCCGAGCGGCTCGCCTTCCGGGTCGGGGCGATCGACCACCCGAAGGAGCGGAGCCTCCACGACCGGCCGATGCCGCGCCTCTCCGGCCTCGCGATCCTGGCCGGGGTCGAGGTGGCGGGCTGGGTCTGGCTGCCCGGCGACGGTGAGAGCCGCTCGATCCTGGTCGGCGCCCTGGCGATCGCCGCGGTCGGCGTCCTCGACGACATCTACGACATCCCGGCCCTGCCGAAGCTGGTCGGCCAGGTCGTGGCGGCCTTGATCCCGGTGCTGGCCGGGGTGCGGGTGGAGAACCTGACCCTGCCCTTCCTCGGCGGCTTCGAACTGCACGGTTGGAGCTACCCGCTGACCGTGTTCGGGATCGTCGCCGTGGTCAACGTGATCAACTTCCTCGACGGGGTGGACGGGCTCGCCGCCGGGGTCTGCGTGATCGCCGCGGTCACCCTGGCGGCGATCGCGCTCTCGCTCGAACGCAACTCGGCGGGTGTGCTGGCGGCGCTGACCGCGGGCGCCGCGCTCGGCTTCCTGCGCCACGGCTTCCCACCGGCTTCCAGCTTCATGGGGGACACCGGCTCGAACCTGCTCGGCTACCTGCTCGCCACCGCCTCCGTGCAGGGAGCGCTGAAGACCAACGCGGTGATCGCCCTCGCCTTCCCGCTGATCGTGCTCGCCGTGCCGATCCTCGACACCGGCTTCGTGGTCGCCAAACGGCTCAAATACCGCCAGCCGATCTACCAGGCCGACAGCTGGCACTTCCATCACCGGATGGCGAACAAGGGATTCAGCCAGCGCCGCACCGTCGCCTACCTCTATGCCTGGACGATCGTGATGGCGGCGCTCGCGCTGTCCCTGCGCTTCGTCCCCTACAGCGACAACCACGGTCATTTCAACGCGCTCTGGACGGCGGTGATCCTGGTCCTGATCGTCGCCGCGCTCGCCTACAGCGTCTACCTCGTCTACGTGCTCGAGATCCTCAAGCTGCGGCGCGGCAAGATCAATCCGGAAACGGGCGAGTTCGAAGCTCTGGAGCTGGAGCCGGAGACGGCCCCGCCCAAACCCCCGGCAGGTAGTGGCAAGGGGCACTAACCGCATCAGAAAGCCATTTGTCGAGCGGTTCGGATATAGTCGCGCCCGCGTCCGCTCGGGCCCCGAGACGGGCGTCTTTATGTCTCCTCCTAAGCATGTCGACCTACTTGTGCTGGCCGCAGCCGCGGTTGTCTTCGCCGTTTGCGATTTCTCGCTGCTCGGCTACATCACCGCCGCCGTCGCCTGGCTCGCCCAGCGCGGGATCCAGTGGCTTGCCCAGCGCCGCTCCGGCGAAGCGCTCAAGGCGGGCAACCGGCAGCGGGCGATGGGGATCATCGCCGCCACCACGCTCGGTCGCGTCTGGCTGATGGCGACCGTGGTGTTGCTGGTCGGCATCGCGCAGCGGACCGCCGGGCTCTCCTCGGCGATCCTCCTGGCCGCCCTCTTCACGATCTCGATGGGCTCGTCGGGCCTGGCCTACCTGCTCGAGCCCGAAGGGCACGGCGTCCAACCGCGATGAAGACGAAAACCAAAGCCCTGATCGCCGGCGGCGTGTGGCTGCTGATCGTGGTCCTCCTCCTCGTCATCTTCGGCAACGAAGGCAAGAACGAAGACTTCAAACCGCAGAACGAGTTCAAACTTCATCCCTGGATCTCGATCCACCTCGGGCCGATCGACCTCTCGATCAACCGCGCCGTCTTCTACCTGCTGCTGGCGAGCGGCCTGACCATCGCGGTCATGATCTGGATCTCCAAAAAGATGCAGCTGCGGCCGAACAGGACCCAGGCCGCGGTGGAGATCGCCTACGACGTGGCGAAGAACAACATCACGCGCGGCAACATCGCGTCGGCCGACGTCGCAACCCGCTGGTTCCCCTTCATCGCCGCCCTCTTCTTCTTCATCCTCTTCGCCAACCTGATCGGCTACCTGCCGCTGCCGACCAACACCGGCGAGCATTTCAACGTCTTCGGCCTCGAAATCCCGACCTTCGCCATCTACGCGGCGACGGCGAACATCTCGATCCCGATCGCCCTCACCCTGGTCGTCTGGGTCAGCTACCACGTCGAAGGCATCCGGGCCAAGGGGTTCGTCCCCTACCTGAAGAGCTGGCTGCCGCCGGGCCTCGAGAACATGAGCCCGATCGGCCGCGGCGCGATCTTCATGATCGAGGTGGTCTCCCACTTCGTCCGCCTCGTCAGCCTCTCCGTTCGTCTCTTCGCCAACATCCTTGCCGGCCACCTGCTGCTGCTCTTCATGGGCGGCGGGCTCGCGGTCCTGCTCGGGATCGCCGCGCTGGGCGCGCTGACCTTCCCGCTGGCCTTCGCGTTCTTCATCTTCGAGGTCGGTCTTGTTGCCACCCTGCAGGCATTTATCTTCTCGACCCTCAGCGCCATCTACATCGGCGGAGCCACCTCCGCCGAGCATTGACAACTAGAAAAGGAGCACTGTCTTCAATGGATCTGTCCCCCATCGCTGCCGTCACCGACGAAGGGGTCAAAGGCGCCGGTAAAGCGATCGCCCTCGGCGTCGGCGCCGGGCTCGGCTCGATCGGCGCCGGTATCGGCATCGGCTTCATCTTCGGCAAGGAGATCGAGTCGGTCGCCCGCCCGCCGGAGATGAAATCGGAGCTCGAATCGATTCGCTGGCTCGGCTTCGCGCTTACCGAGGCCGTGGCCTTCTACACGTTCATCTTCGGCCTGATCGCCTTCTTCCTCTCGTAGCGATGGCGCTCGCCGGCCAAATAGCCGCGATCCCGGTCGCGGCGAGCGAAGGTAGCTTCCTGGTCTCACCCGGCGTCGGGCTGATGATCTGGACCCTGATCATCTTCCTGTTCACGATGTGGGTGCTGAGCAAGGTTGCCTTCCCGCGGATCCAGGAGGCGCTGGACAAACGGGCGAAAACGATCTCGGACTCGATCGACGCCGCCGAACGGCAGCGCAAAGAGTCCAACGAACTGCTCGAGGAGTACCGCAGCCGCCTCGCCGAGGCGCGTGAGCAGGCCGACGAGATCATGGCCCGGGCCCGCAAAGCCGCGGAGACGGCGGAGCATGAGGCGACCGCCGCGGGTCGCGAGAAACGCGACGAGCTGGTCGCCCAGGCGCAGCGCGACATCGAGGCCGAGACGCGGCGCTCGCTCGAGGCGATCCGCAAAGAGGTCGCCGACCTCACCGTTTTGGCCACCGAGAAAGTCACCCGCAAAACGCTCACCGAGGACGACCAGCGACGGCTCGTCGAGGAGGCGCTCGGCGAGGTCGACTTCTCCGCCCTCTCGGGCTCGGAAAACTAGGGGTAGCAGGAGCGCATGGCCGACGCCGCCCGTGTTTACGCCGAGGCCCTCTTCGCCGCCGGGGAGGACAAAGGCAAGATCAACGATCTGCAGGAGCAGCTCGGCCAGTTCGCCGACGCCGTCGATCGCGACCGTGAGCTGCAGGTCTTCCTGTTCAGCCCGTACCTCAATTCGAACGACAAGAAAGAGGGCCTGCGACGCGCCGTGACGGGCGCCGAGCCGGAGTTCTCCAACTTTCTCGAGCTGCTGGTCGAGAAAGGCCGGATGCCGGAAATCTTCCGCATCCGGCGGGAGTACGAAGAGCTCTGGAAAAAAGCCAACCGCCGCCTCGACGTGACCGTCACCAGCGCGATCGAGCTCGACCCGGGCGTGGTCGGGAAAATCGGCGAGGAGGTCGAACGGCAGACCGGCGAGAAGGTCGAGCTGTCGAGCGAGGTCGACGACGGGATCCTCGGCGGCATCGTGCTGCGGGTCGGCAACATGGTCCTTGACGCGAGCATCCGCACTCGTCTGGAGAAACTGCGAAAAAGCGTCGCGAGCGCGGCGTAAGGAGGAAGTAGACCAAGATGGCGATGGAGATCAAGCCGGACGAGATCGCGAGCATCCTGCGAGAGCGGATCGAGGGACTGGAGACCGACTCCGCCGACCTCAGTGAGGTCGGCACCGTCCTCTCGGTCGCCGACGGCATCGCCCGCGTCCACGGCCTCGACAACTGCATGGCGCTGGAGATGCTCGAGCTGCCCCACGGGGTGACCGGCCTGGCGCTGAACCTCGAGTCCGACAACGTCGGCGCCGTGCTGTTCGGCGAGTGGGACAAGATCGTCGAGGGCGACACGGTCAAGCGGACCGGCCACCTGCTGGAGATCCCGGTCGGCGAGCAGCTGCTCGGCCGCATGGTCGACCCGCTCGGCCGCCCGCTCGACAACCGCGGCGAGGTCGCCACGACCGAAACCCGCCCGGCCGAGTTCAAAGCCCCCGGCGTGGTCCAGCGCCAGCCGGTCGAGGAACCGGTGCAGACCGGCCTGATGGCGATCGACGGGATGATCCCGATCGGCCGCGGCCAGCGAGAGCTGATCATCGGCGACCGCCAGACCGGTAAGACGGCGATCGCGGTCGACACGATCATCAACAACAAGGACAAGGACCTGATCTGCATCTACGTCGCGATCGGGCAGCGGATGTCCACCGTCGTCCAGCTCAAAGAGACGCTGGAGGAAAACGGGGCGATGGAGAACACGATCATCGTCGCCGCGCCGGCCGACGAGGCCGCGCCGATCAAGTACATCGCGCCCTACGCGGGCTGCGCGATGGGCGAGCACTTCCTCTACGAAGGCAAAGCCGCCCTCTGCGTCTACGACGACCTCACCAAGCACGCTTCCGCGTACCGCCAGATGTCGCTCCTGCTGCGGCGCCCACCGGGTCGCGAGGCGTACCCGGGCGACGTCTTCTACCTGCACTCGCGGCTGCTCGAGCGGGCGGTGAAACTGAACGACGAGCTCGGCGGCGGCTCGCTGACGGCGCTGCCGATCATCGAGACCCAGGCCTCCGACGTGTCGGCCTACATCCCGACCAACGTCATCTCGATCACCGACGGCCAGATCTTCCTCGAGTCAGACCTCTTCTTCTCCGGCGTGCGGCCGGCGATCAACGTCGGCATCTCGGTCTCCCGGGTCGGCGGTAACGCGCAGACCAAGGCGATGAAGAAGGTCGCCGGAAAACTGCGCCTCGACCTCTCCCAGTACCGCGACCTCGAGGCCTTCGCCCAGTTCGGTTCGGAGCTCGATCCGGAGACGCAGAAAGCGCTGACCCGGGGCGAACGGCTGGTCGAGCTGCTGAAACAGAAAGAGCGCGAACCGCTCTCGGTCGCCGACCAGGTCGCCTCGATCTACTCGGGCACCGGCGGCTACCTCGACCGGATCAAAGTCGAGCGGGTATCGGAGTTCCTCGGCGACCTGCGGGTGCGCCTGCACTCCGACCAGAAACCGCTGCTCGACCGGATCGAAGAGACCGGCCAGCTCTCCGACGAGGACGAGGAGGCGCTCGGCAAGGCGATCGCCGCCTTCGTCGACGACTTCGGGGCCGACTTCGACGAGAAGGGCGAGCCGGTCGCGGCCGGCGAGCTGAGCGGCAGCGCCAAAGCGGCGAAAGAGGAGGCGACCGCCGCTTCTTAGCCGCAGCGGAGCCGAGCCATGCCCAGCCAGAAGGAAGTCAAAAATCGCATCGCGTCGATCAAAAACATCCAGAAGATCACGCGCGCGATGGAGATGGTCGCGGCGGCGCGCCTGCGGCGTGCCGAACAGCGGATCGAGGACCTGCGCCCCTACTCGGAGGGGATGCGGAAACTGACCCGGATCGCCTCCGCCCACGCGGGCGGGGTACCGCGCGTCCCGGTGCTGGTCGAGCGCGAGAATGTGCAGAAGGTCGGCGTCGTCCTCGTCACCGGTGACCGCGGCCTGGCCGGTGCCTTCAACTCGAACATCATCCGCGAGGGCACGCGCTCCGCCGACCGCGTCCGCGGCGAGGGCGCCGAGCCGGTTTTCTCGGTGGTCGGCAAAAAGGGCGTCTCGGCGCTGACCTTCCGCAAACAGGATCTGGTCGGCGAATACACCGGCTTCACCGACCGCCCCTCGTTCTCCGACGCGCGGCAGATCGGCGAGGAGCTGGTCGCCCGCTACGTCGACGAGGAAGTCGATCGGGTCGAGCTGATCTACAACCGCTTCGTCTCGCCGCTCACCCAGCACGTCTGGCGCCAGACCCTGTTGCCGCTGCAGCAGGCCGAGGTGGTCGGCGAGGGGGCCGAGCAGGAGGAGGAGGCGACGACCGAGGACGAGTCAGGTGAGGCGCAGGGCCGCTCCGAGTGGTTCTTCGAGCCCGACGCCGAGGAGCTGCTCGGCCGGCTGATCCCCGAGTACGTGACGATCTCGGTCTACCGGGCGCTGCTCGAGTCCTCGGCCTCGGAGCTCGGCGCGCGGATGACCGCGATGCGCAACGCGGCCGAGAACGCGGAATCGATCAACGACGAACTTACCCTGGAGATGAACCGCGCCCGCCAGGCGGAAATCACCCAGGAGATCCTCGAGGTCGTCGCCGGCGCCGAGGCGCTGAGCTAGTACGACAGTCCACAGAATTCGCAAGACCAGGAAAAGGACCCAGATCAAATTGGCTGAGAACGGCAACGGCAACGGAGCAGGGCAGAACATCGGTCGCGTCGAGCAGGTCACCGGAGTGGTGGTCGACGCCGTCTTTCCGGACGGTCTGCCGGAGATCTACTCGGCGATCGTGATCGAGAGCCGCGGCAACGACGAGGGCGACAACACCGAACTGGTCTGCGAGGTACAGCAGCACCTCGGCGACGACCGCCTCCGCGCCGTGGCGATGGACGCCACCGACGGCGTGCAGCGCGGCGACAAAGTCATCGACACCGGCGGCCCGATCACGGTGCCGGTCGGCGACGTCACGCTGGGGCGCATCTTCAACCTGCTGGGCGACCCGATCGACAACGGTGAGGCGCTGCCCGCCGACGTCGAGCGCTGGCCGATCCACCGACCCGCCCCGAAGGCCTCCGACCTGACCCCGACCCAGGAGATCCTGGAGACCGGGATCAAGGTCATCGACCTGCTCGCGCCGTACGCCAAAGGCGGCAAGGTCGGGCTGTTCGGCGGTGCCGGGGTCGGCAAGACCGTGCTGATCCAGGAGCTCATCCGCAACATCGCCGAGGAGCACGAGGGGCTGTCGGCCTTCGTCGGCGTCGGCGAGCGCTCGCGCGAGGGCAACGACCTCTGGCTCGAGATGAAAGAAAGCGGCGTCATCGACAAGACGATGCTGGTCTTCGGCCAGATGAACGAGCCGCCCGGAGCGCGTCTCCGCGTCGCCCTGTCGGGCCTGACGATGGCCGAGTACTACCGCGAGCAGGGCGGCCAGGACGTGCTGCTCTTCATCGACAATATCTTCCGCTTCGTCCAGGCGGGCTCCGAGGTCTCGGCGCTGCTCGGGCGCATGCCTTCCGCGGTCGGCTACCAGCCGACGCTGGAGACCGAGATGGGCGGCCTGCAGGAGCGGATCACCTCGACCGACCGCGGCTCGGTGACCTCGATCCAGGCCGTCTACGTGCCCGCGGACGACTACACCGACCCGGCCCCGGCCTCGGTGTTCGCCCACCTCAACGCGACCACCGCCCTCTCGCGGGCGATCTCCGAGAAAGGCATCTACCCGGCGGTCGACCCGCTCGACTCGACCTCGACGATCCTCAAGCCCGACGTGGTCGGCGACGAGCATTACCGCACCGCGACCGAGGTCCAGGAGGTCCTGCAGCGCTACAAAGAGCTCCAGGACATCATCGCGATCCTCGGTATCGACGAGCTCTCCGACGAGGACCGGCAGACGGTGTCGCGGGCGCGCAAGATCGAGCGCTTCCTCTCGCAGCCGTTCTTCGTCGCCGAACAGTTCACCGGCCGCTCCGGCGAGTACGTGCCGGTCTCGGAGACGGTGCGCGGGTTCCGCGAGATCCTCGACGGCCTGCACGACGACCTCTCGGAGGGCGCCTTCTACATGCAGGGCTCGATCGACCAGGTCACCGAGAACGCCGCCGCGAAAGCCTGAGGACGAAGTTGGCCGCCGAGCACATGCTGGACGTCGAAGTCCTCACCCCGGAGGGGGAGGTCTTCCGCGGCGAAGTCCGCCAGCTCTCGACCCGGACCGAAGTCGGCGAAATCGGCATCCTCGCCAACCACGCCCCGGTGCTCGGCGCCCTGCAGCCGACCACGCTGCGCCTCCACGTCTCCGACTCGGAGACCAAACGCTACGCGCAGTCGCACGGCTGGCTGCAGGTCTTCGCCAATACCGCCCGCGTCCTGGTCGAGGAAGCGGTGCCGCCCGAGGACCTCGACGCCGGCACGCTCAAAGAGGAGCTCTCCGACGCCGAACGCCGCCTTTCGGAGTCAGAGGCCGGCACCGCCGAATGGTCGCGCGCGGTGAAAGACAAACAGCGCGCCGAGACGTTCCTGTCGATCGCCGAGGGATGAGAGGCGTCCCGTCGGGACGCCTCGGTGCTCTGCGTCAGCGGGGCTGCCGGACTCGCCTCGGCGGAATCGACTCGCGCACCCTTCGGGTGCGGCTCGGGGAGCCTGGCGCGGCTGACGCCGGGCGAATCGCCGGTGCGCTTCCGTTAGAGGGAGTCCGGTCGTCTCGTGGAGGAATGTCGCGCAGCGGCGGAAATGCAATCCGAAATATGCGCGCCATAGGCGCGCACAAATATCCATGGGGGCGCCCGCCAGGGCGCCCCGTCAATTCCGGAACGAGATGACCGGACTCCGTCCCTCGCGAACCTCATGAACCCCGCCACTTCCGAGCTGCTGTCCCTCGCCAAGCGCCTGATCGCCTACGAAACCTCCGAGCAGCGAAGCATTGTCGAGTGCGCGGGGTTTGTGGAAGCGTGGCTCGAGGCGCGCGATATCGAGGCGACGCGGGACGAGGTCCGCGGGCTGCCCGTGGTCAAGGCCGAGGTGGGCCCGGAGGGGGCTCCGACGATCGTGCTGGAGGGGCACATCGACGTGGTGCCGGCGCACGAGGAGCAGTTCGAGCCGCGGCTGGAGGGGGATCGGCTGTACGGGCGCGGCAGCTACGACATGAAGGGGGCGATCGCGGCGATGATGGTCGTCACCGCGGCGATGCGCGATCAGGACCGGGTGCGGGTGCGGCTCGGGATCGTCGGCGACGAGGAGTCCGAGGAGGGGGACGACCGCGGCTGCGACTGGCTGGTCGACGGCGGCTTTGTCGGCGACTTCGCGATCACCGGCGAGCCGACCGACCTGCACATCGGGGTCGAGGCGAAGGGCGTGCTGGCGCTGCGCCTCGAGGTGGGCGGGATGGCCGCGCACGGCGCCACGCCTTGGCTCGGCGACAACGCCGTCCTCAACGCGATCGACGTTTTCCGGAGTATCGAGTCGCTACCGTTTGCGAGACAAAGTTCGGAGTTGTTCGACCGCCCGTCGATAAATCTGGGGCGGATATGGGGCGGCGACGCTCTGAACAAGGTGCCCGACCGATGCGTGATCGACGTCGACATCCGCTACCTGCCTGGCCAGGACCCGACCGCCCTGCTGGAGGAGATCCGGGCGCTGCCCGATGTCTCCGCGGCGCCGCTCCTGGTGCGCCCGCCGGCGACGGTCGACCGCGAGTCGCCCTTCGTGCTCGGCCTGCGCGAGGCGGCCGCGACCTTCGCCAACGGCGAGACGATGAGCGTCGGACGGGACGGCGCCTCCGACGCGGTCTCCTTCCTGCGGGTCGGCGTGCCCGCGGTCGAGTTCGGCCCGGTCGGCGCCGGCCATCACGGGCCGGAGGAGTGGGTGTCCGTCTCCTCGCTCGAGGGCTACCGGCAGGCACTCGAGTCGTTCCTGCGCGCGATCCCGGAGCGGCTCGATGAATAGCGTCCCGCCGCGCGACCCCCACAATGGCTACTCGACCCGCAAGCCGCCCCCCGAGGGCGACGGCACCCCGGCGCCGAAGAAAAAGCGCTACTGGTGGCGGTTCAGCCTCGCCGGGGTGATCATCGTCGCCGTCGCCGCCGCGGCCACCGCCTCGAGCATCCTGCTCTACATCGACTCGATCGCCCACGCGCTGGGCGGCAACAAGGTGGTGCAAGAAGAAACCGAAGAAGAGCTCGAACTGGAAGTCGACGGTGGCGAACCGGAGACGATCCTGATCCTCGGCTCCGATAAACGGCCCGAATTCGGCGAAGAATTCGGTCGCTCGGACACGACGATCCTGCTCCGCCTCGATCCAGAAAAGGAACTGATCTCGGTGATGTCGATTCCGCGCGACCTGAAGACCGAAATCCCCGGGTTCGGGACCGACAAGTTCAACGCCGCCTACGCCGACGGCGGGCCGAAGCTGACGCTGAAAGTGATCAAGGAACTCACCGGGCTGAAAATCAACCACGTGATCAACATCGACTTCCTCGGCTTCGTCCGCGCCGTCGACGCGATCGGCTGCGTCTACACCGACGTCGACCGTCGCTACTACCACTCCAACGTCGGCCTGCCGCCTGAAGAACAGTATTCGGAAATCGACATCCAACCCGGCTACCAGAAGCTCTGCGGCAAAAAAGCGCTTCAGTACGTGCGTTACCGGCATACCGACACCGACATCGTCCGCTCGGCGCGCCAGCAGAACTTCCTCAGCCAGGCTCGCCACCAGGTCTCGCCGACCGACCTGATCACCGACAACCACAATCTGGTCGACATCCTCACCGAATACACGACCTCGGATATCACCGAAGGGACGACGCTGATCACGCTGCTCGACCTCCTCTACGAATCGCGCGGCTCGGAAGTGAACCAGGTCCACTTCCCGGCCGAACTCGGCCCCAGCTTCGTCTACGCCAACGAACCGGAAATCCGCCACGCGGTGAAGGAATTCCTCGGCGAAGCGGGATACGACTCGCACAAGTTCCCGGAAGAAAAGAAGCCGAAGAAGGCCGAAGGCTCGAAGGCGAAGGGTCACAAGCACAAGAAGCACAAGAAGAAGAAGCACCACACGCCGCCCGGTGGCGACGAACTGGTGCCGATGCCCGAATCGGGCCAGGAGATGGGTGAAAAGGTGGCCCGGCATGTCGGCGGCGGCTTCCCGGTTTTCTACCCGACCCGGCTGCCCCCCGGCGCCGTCTACCAGGAAGACGACTCCTACGAACACATCGTCAACCCGCGCGTCTACCACCTGAAGGACAAAGACAAGGAACGGCACGCCGCCTATCGGATGATCGGCGAGTACCAGCCCGAATACGAAATCAACTACTTCGGGGTACAGGGGATCGCCGATTGGGAAGACCCGCCGATTCTCGACAGCCCGACCGAAACCAAGACCGCCAATGGACGTGAATACTTCATCTACACCGATAGCGGCCAGATCAAGCTGGTCGCCTGGCACCGCGGCGCCAACACCTACTGGATCTCCAACAGCCTGCAGCAGTCCTTGACGAATGAGCAGATGATGGGGATCGCCGAGTCGTGCCATCTGATCCTGCCGAAGAAGAAAACTGCGAAACACGGGAGCAAGAGCGAATGAGTGAGAGAGGCGAAGCTGTCGGAGTGATCGGGGTCGGCTGGGTCGGGCTGGTGACCGCCGCCTGCTTCGCCGAGCTCGGGCACAAGGTGATCGCCCGCGACATCGTTCCGGAGAAGGTCGAGGCGCTCGCGCGCGGCGACGTCGCGATCCACGAGCCGGGGCTGACCGAGCTGATCCAGCGCAACGCCGAGCGGATCACCTTCACCACCGACATGCAGGAGTTGCTCGACGGCGCCCGCCTGCTCTTCACCTGCGTCGACACGCCGCCGACCTACTCGGGCGACGCCGACCTCTCGCGGGTGCGCTCGGTCGTCGCCGAGCTCGCCGAGGACTCCGACCACGTGCTGGTGATGAAGAGCACGGTGCCGGCCGGCACCGGCGAGTCGATCCGCCGCGACCTGCCCGGGCTCTCCTACGTCTCCTGCCCCGAGTTCCTCAAGGAGGGGACCGCGGTCGCCGACTTCATGCATCCCGACCGGGTGGTGATCGGCGCCGACCGCGGCGACGAGGAGGCGGCCGATGCGGTCGCCGCGCTCTACGCGCCGCTCGGCACCGACGGGGAGATCCTGCGCACCGACGTCGCCAGCGCCGAGATGATCAAGCTCGCCTCGAACGCCTTCCTGGCGACCAAGATCTCCTTCATCAACGAGATCGCCAACGTCTGCGAGGAGGTCGGCGCCGACGTCGGCGAGGTCGCCCGCGGCATGGGCTCCGACACGCGCATCGGCTCCTCCTTCCTGCGCGCCGGGATCGGCTACGGCGGCTCCTGCTTCCCGAAGGACGTCTCGGCGCTGAAGATGCTGGCCGGCAACACCGGCTACCACTTCCAGCTCCTGACCTCGGTGATCGAGGTGAACGAGCTGCAGAAGCGGCGCGTGGTGGGGAAGCTGGAGAAGCACCTCGGCTCGCTGATCGGCAAACGGGTGGCGCTGCTCGGCCTCGCCTTCAAGCCCGACACCGACGACATGCGCGAGGCCTCGAGCCTGGTGCTGGCGGCGCGCCTTCAGGGCGAGGGCGCCGAGGTGGTCGCCTACGACCCGGTCGCGGTCGAGCGGGCGAGCGAGATGCTGACCTCGGTCGAGATGGCCGGCTCGGCGATGGCGGCACTGGAGGGCGCCGACGCGGCGGTACTCGTCACCGAGTGGGCCGAGTTCCGCGACCTCGACTGGGCCGCCGCCGCCGAGGCGATGACGCGCCCGCTGGTCGTCGACGGTCGCAACTTCCTCGACCCGGCGGCCCTCGCCGCGGCGGGCTTCGAATACGAGGGCATCGGCCGCCGGGGCGCGGATGACCGGCGCATCTCTGCGTCCTCGGTCGCTCGCGTGCAGAGCACGCCACACTCCCTGCGTCCTTGACCTGCTTGGTCCTCCACGCCCCGGGAGTCCCGTGCAAGCCATAGTCCTCGTGGGCGGTGAGGGCACGCGCCTGCGCCCCCTCACCGACACCGTCCCGAAGCCGGCGCTGACGCTGGTCGACCGGCCCTTCCTCGCCTACATGGTCGAGTGGCTGGGGGGGCACAGGGTGACCGAGGTGGTGCTCGCCTGCGGCTTCCTCCCGGACCGCCTGCGCGAGGCGCTGGGGGAGAAGGAGCACGAAGGCGTCGCCCTCACCTACGTCGACGAGCCCGAGCCGCGCGGCACCGCCGGGGCGATCCGCTTCGCCGCCGAGGCGCTGGGCGAGCGGCTCGAGGACCGCTTCCTCGCCCTCAACGGCGACGTGCTCACCGACCTCGACCTGACCGCGCTGCTGCGCGCCCACAAGGAGCGCGGCGCACGGGCGACGATCGGCCTCTACGGGGTCGAGGACGCGGCGGCCTTCGGGCTGGTCGAGTGCGACGCCGAGGGCGCCGTGCGCAGCTTCACCGAGAAGACCGGGGTCGCGGCGCCCGGCGAGGTGAACGCGGGCGCCTACGTGCTGGAGCGCTCGGTCCTCGACCTGATCCCGCGCGACCGCAAGGTCTCGATCGAGACCGAGGTCTTCCCCCTGATGATCGGGGACGGGCTCTGGGCGACCGCCCTCGAGGGGTACTGGAAGGACATCGGAACGCAGGAGCGATACCTGGAGGCCACCTGGGACATCCTCGAGGGGCGGGTGGCGACGCGGGTGCTGGCGACCGCGCCAGGCCTCTTCGTCGGCGAGGGGTGCGCGGTGGCGGGCTCGGCGGTGATCGGGCCCCGGGCGGTGGTCTCGAAGGGCTGCGTGATCGGCGCCGACGCCGCGGTCGTCGGGTCGGTCCTGCTCGACGGCTGCACGGTCGGCGACGGGGCGCGGATCAACGGCTCGGTCCTCGCCGCCGGCGCCGTGGTCGAGCCGGGCGCCCGGGTTGACGACGAGATGGTCGCCGAGAATGAGAGAGTTGCCGCAGCGCGATGATCGACGACGTCCTCGGCATCCCCGACCAGCTTCGCGACGCGCTCTGGCGAATCGAATCGGTGCGCCTCGAGGCGTCGTCGTCGGCCGGCCTGTTCGTCTGCGGGATGGGTGGCTCGGCGATCGGCGGCGACCTCGCCGCGGCGGCGCTCGGCGACCGCCTGACCGGGCCGCTCCTCACCGTGCGCGGCTACGCGCTGCCGAGCTGGGCGACGCCGGAGTGGATGGTGCTCTGCTCGAGCTACTCGGGGGAGACCGAGGAGACGCTCGCCTGCCTTGAGGCCGCCGAGGTGCTCGGCGCGAAGCGCGTCGTCGCGAGCATCGGCGGGCCGCTGGTCGACCGGGCGCGGGAGACCGACGTGCCGGTGGTCGGCCTGCCGGGGATCTTCCACCCGCGCGCCGCGGTCGCCTACATGGTGGTCGTCGCCGCCGAGGTCGCCTGGCTGGCCGGGGTCGCGCCCCGCATCCACACCGAGATCGACGCCGCTGCCGCCTTCCTCGCCGAGCAGAAGGAGATGCTGCAGCAGCAGGCGCGGGAGATCGCGACGTTGGTGGCGGGTGCGGTGCCGGTGATCTACGGCGCCGACCTGACCGCGCCGGTGGCGCGCCGCTGGAAGACGCAGGTCAACGAGAACGCCAAGTTCCCCGCCTGGTGGGGCGAGCTGCCGGAGGCCGACCACAACGAGCTGCTCGGCTGGACCGGCGCCGCCGGGGACGAGCGCGCCGCGGCGATCTTCCTCGAGGACCGCGACCAGCACCCGCGCACGCGGCGGCGCTTCGAGCTGACGGCGGCCACCGTCCAGTCCGACGCGGGCGCCGTTGCACGGGTCGAGACGGCGGGGGAGACGCGGATCGAGCGCCTATTGTGGGCGGTCATGCTGGGGGATCTCGTCTCTCTGGAGTTGGCCCGCCAGCGCGGTGTCGACCCCGACCCGGTCGAGGCGATCGACCGCTTCAAGGAGGAGATGGGATGAGGGCGATGGTGCTTGCCGCCGGGCTCGGCACGCGGCTGCGGCCGATCACCTTCGACATGCCGAAGCCGATGGTGCCGGTGCTGAACCGGCCGGTGATGGAGCACATCCTGCGCCTGCTCGCCCGCCACGGCTTCACCGAGACGATCGCCAACCTGCACTGGTTCCCGGACCTGATCGAGTCGTACTTCGGCGACGGTTCGGACTGCGGCGTCTCGCTGACCTACAGCCGCGAGGAGGCGCTGCTCGGCACCTCGGGCGGGGTCCGCAACGCGGCCGACTTCCTCGGCGACGACTTCCTGGTGATCTCCGGCGATGCCCTCACCGACATCGACCTGGCCGCGATGCGCTCCTACCACGAGAGCCACGACGGGATCGCCACGTTGGCGACCAAACGGGTCGAGGACACGACCCAGTTCGGCGTGGCAATTACCGACTCGGAGGGGCGGATCGGCGGCTTCCAGGAGAAGCCCCAGCCGAGCGAAGCGCTCTCCGACCTCGCCAACTGCGGCATCTACATGTTCCGCCGCGAGATCTTTGACTTCTTCCCGGCCCCCGGGACGAGCAAGGCCGCCAAGCCGGAGGACCCGGACGGGTTCGCCGACTGGGCGATGGACGTCTTCCCGCGGCTGCTGGAGAGCGACGTGCCGTTCTACTCGCACGAGATCGACGCCTACTGGAACGACATCGGGAATCTGGTGGAGCTGCGCGAGGGCAACTTCGACGCGCTCACCGGGGCGGTACAGGTCGAGATGGAAGGGACGATCGTCGGCGGCTACCGCAGCGGTGAACCGGAGGGTGACGAGGGCGAGCTCGAGGGCCCCGTCCTGCTCGGTGACGGTCGGGCGATCGGCGACGACGTACGGATCGACGGCCCCGCGGTGATCGGCGACGGTGCCCTCATCGGCCGCGGGAGCCGGCTGCGCGACGTGATCGTGCTGCCGGGCGCCGAGGTGCCGGCGAACTCGGTGCTGATCGGCGCCATCCTCGGCGCCCGCGATTAGCTACCTGCCGCCCGCTCTTCGGTACGAAGCGGCGACGAAGATTTGACTTCTCGCGCGCCACGCGTGCGCGTTTGCCGTGCAGGGTCGCGGCATGGATCTGCTCCAGGTCGCCTCCGTTCTCGTCGCGCCGCCGATCTGCGCGGCGTGTGGGCGGGGGTGTCGGGCGGAGGCGGTGATCTGCACGCGCTGCTCGCGGGCGCTCGCCGAGGCGCCGCCGATCCTCGCGGGCGGGCCGCAGGGGATCGACCGGGTTTGGTCCTCGGCATCGCACGAGGGCGTCGCGAGGTCGCTCGTCGGCGCGTTGAAGTTCCGGCACCTGCTGCCGGTCGCCGGGCTGATGGCGGAGCGGATGCACTGGCTCGCGCCGGGTCATCTGCTCGGCGGGGCGGTGGTCCCGGTGCCCGCGGCGCCGCCGCGGATGCGGCGGCGAGGGTTCGACCCGGCCGGTGAGCTGGCGGCCGCGCTGGCGGCGCTGCTCGAGGTCGAGCCGGCGCCCTGTCTCGCGCGCCGCGGCTCAGGCCATCAGGTGGGCCGCCGGCGGGCCGAACGCATCGGCCGCCCACCCCGGATCGAGGCGCTCGGCGAGGCACCCCGCAGCGTCCTCCTGGTCGACGACGTACTGACGACCGGCGCGACCCTGACGTCCTGCGCCGCGGCCCTGCGAGCCGCCGGCGCAAGACGAATCGTCGCCCTGACCTTCACCCGCCGCCTCTAGTCCGCGGCCGCGCCGGCCTAAGTCGCCGGCCTCCCCCGCATCTGCCCCATCACGCGCCGCGTCAGCTTCCGCTTGCGCAGCATTTCGCGATGTTTCTTCACCTGCCTTCGCACGTCCTCGGCCAGCTTGTGGATGCTCTGGGCCATCTCCGGTGAGGCCTCACGGGCATGAAGGGTGGCGCCCTTGAGCCGCACCGTCGCCTCGGCCACCTGGCAATCCGGGTTCGACGGGTTGCGCTCTTCGTAGAGCACCACGTCGCACGTCGCCAGTCCCGATACCTGCCGATTCAGGCGGCCGAACCGTTTACTCACCAACTCACGCAGGTCGTCCGTCATCTCGACGTTGCGTCCCCGAATCTCAATCCGCATGAGTTACCTCCTTGTGGGTTCGAGCGTCGATCGTACGCCGCCCGTCCGTCGGCGGCAAGGGGACGCCCGCTACTCTTGAGCAATGCCCGCAATGGACTTGGTCACGAAGGCTCTGCGCGCGGGGGAGGGGCGCAAGTTCAAGGCGTACCAGAAGCGCGCGGAGGCGATAAATCGATACGAGCCGGAGATGGAAGCCCTCTCCGACGAGGAAATCCGCGAAGAGGCCGACGAACTGCGTCGGCGGGCCCGCGAGGAGGGCGCATCGCTCGACGATCTGCTGCCTGAGGCGTTCGCCCTCTGCCGCGAGGCCTCGAGGCGCACCACCGGCCAGCGCCACTACGACGTCCAGCTGATCGGCGGCATGGTCCTGCACGACGGCGGGATCGCCGAGATGAAAACCGGCGAGGGGAAGACGCTCACCGCGACCCTGCCGGTCTTCCTCAACACCTTGAAAGGCGACAGCGTCCACGTCGTCACCGTCAACGACTACCTCGCCCGCCGCGACGCCGAATGGCTGAAACCGATCTATGACGCGCTCGGGGTCAGCGTCGCCGCCGTCCAGGACTCCGACGACCACGCCGCGCGCCAGATCAAATACGCCTGCGACGTCACCTACGGCACCAACTCCGAGTTCGGCTTCGACTACCTGCGCGACAACATGTCGCAGTCGCTTGAGGAATGCGTGCAGCGCGGCCACGACTTCGCGATCGTGGACGAGGTCGACAACATCCTGATCGACGAGGCGCGGACGCCGCTGATCATCTCGGGGCGCCCCGAAGAGGCGGCGCAGACCTACTACACGTTTGCCCGTCTGGCCAAACAGCTGGTCGGCGTACCGCACAAAGAAAAGCTGAAAAGCCTCGGCGAATCGAAGGACACCTCCGAGGTCGAGTACGACTACGAGTACGACGAGAAACACAAGACCGTCGCGCCGACCGAGCGCGGGGTCAAAAACGCGGAGGAGTTCCTCGGCATCGAGAACCTCTACCTGGCCGAACACGGCAACCTCGTCAACCACCTCGTGCAGTCGCTGAAAGCCGAGTCGCTCTATCGCAAAGACGACGACTACGCCGTGATCGACGGCGAGGTGATGATCATCGACGAGTTCACCGGCCGCATCCTCGAGGGGCGCCGCTGGTCGGAAGGCCTCCACCAGGCGATCGAGGCGAAGGAAGGCGTGGCGATCCGCGAGGAGAACCAGACGCTGGCGACGATCACCCTGCAGAACTACTTCCGGCTCTACGGCAAGCTCTCCGGGATGACCGGTACCGCCCTCACCGAGGCGACCGAGTTCATGAAAACGTACGAGATGCCGGTGGTCGAGATCCCGACCAACCAGCCGATGGTCCGGGCCGACCAGAACGACCAGATCTTCAAAACCAAAGACGGCAAGTGGAAAGCGGTGATCGACGAGATCGTCGGCCGCCACGAAAAGGGCCAGCCGGTGCTGGTCGGGACCGTCTCGGTCGAGGTCTCGGAGATGATCTCCGAGGCGCTGAAGCGCGACGGCATCAAACACGCCGTCCTCAACGCCAAGCCCGAGCACGCCGAACGAGAGGGCGAGCTGATCGCCCAGGCCGGACGTAAGGGCGCCGTGATGATCGCCACCAACATGGCGGGCCGCGGCGTCGACATCAAGCTCGGTGGCGACCCCGAACACCTGGCGATCGCCGAGTTGAAAAAGCAGGGGATCACCCACGGCGACGAGGGCTACGAAGAGGCGCTGGCGGAGAAGACCGAGGAGATGCGGCCGCAGTGCCAGGCCGAGGCCGAAGAGGTCCGCGAACTCGGCGGGCTCTTCATCTGCGGCACCGAGCGCCACGAGTCGCGCCGCATCGACAACCAGCTCCGCGGCCGCTCCGGCCGCCAGGGCGACCCGGGCGAGTCGCGCTTCTACCTCTCCGCCGAAGACGACGTGATCCGCCTCTTCGCGGGCGACCGGATCTACAAAATCCTCGACCGCCTCGGGCCGGTCGACGACGACGGGTCGGAAGTGCCGCTCGAGGCGAAAATGCTGACGAAAACCGTCGAGAACGCGCAGAAGAAGGTCGAGGAACAGAACTTCCTGCAGCGCAAACGCGTCCTCGAGTACGACGACGTGATGAACGAGCAGCGTCGCGTCGTCTACAAATACCGCCGCGAAATCCTCGAAGGCCGCGACATCTCGGAGAACGGCCGCGAAGAACTCGAAGGCGTGATCGAGCGCCTGGTCGAGGAGTACACCGCCAGCGACATCCTCGAGGACTGGGACCTCGACGAGCTGGAGACGCAGCTGCGCCAGATCTGGCCCGTCGCGATCGACGTCGCCGCCCTGGCGCCGGAGACGATCGACCGCGAGAAACTGAAAGACGACCTCGACGAGGACGCGATGGCGGCCTACGACGAGCGCGAAGACAAACTCGGCGAGGAGCTGATGCGCCACCTCGAGCGCTCGATCCTGTTGCAGGTGATCGACAACCGCTGGCGCGAACACCTCTTCGACATGGACTACCTGCGCGAGGGCATCCACCTCCGCGGCTTCGCCCAGATCGACCCCCTCGTGGCCTACAAAAACGAGGGCTTCACGATGTTCGAGGAGCTGATGCACTCGATCTGGGAGGAGTTCTCGAAACTCGTCTTCAACGCCGAGATCGAATTCACCGAACCGCCCGGCGGCGCGTTCCAGGGCGGCGGCTTCGAAGCGGGCACCGACGGGCAGGCGCTGAACTACTCGGGCGGGACGCTCGAGGCGCAGCCATCGGCGCTCGAACAGGTCGCCGCGCCGGCGGGCGCGGGCACCGCGACCGCCGGCGGCGCCGTCGACCTGGCCGCCTCACAGGCGGTCGGCCCGAACGGCAACGGCGGCGACGTGGTCGAGACCGTGGTCAAAGACGAGCACGACAAAATCGGCCGCAACGACCCCTGCTGGTGCGGGAGCGGGAAGAAGTACAAGCGCTGCCACGGCGCCTAGATGGGCGCCGCTTGTGTCGGCACGCGCGGATGACGCGCCTGGCGCGGCACCGGATGGTCACCCGCCTCGTCGCGAATAGCTCTGCTATTCGCTCCTCGTCGTGCGGCCCCCGGCTTGGCCAGTCGCGCCCCCGCTCGCACCGCCACCGCGCGTCGACCATCTAGTGGCCTTCAGACGTGGATCGTGTACGCGAGACTCGTCCCGACCCCGTACGGGAGTTCATCCGCGCGTTCAACGAGCGGGACTTGGACGCGTTTGTCGCGACTCTCGACCCGGAGGTCGAACTGCACTCGATGAAGGGGCTTTTGAAAGGGACCGAGGCGGCGCGGCTATGGGCCACGCGCAAGCCCGGTGGGGTGCAGCAGACGATCACCCTGGAGCAGCTCTACGAGGGCGGCACCGAGGGGGGCGGCGGTCGGGCCGTGGCGCTGATCATGCGACGCTGGCACTGGGAGCATGACGGCCAGTTCGCGGGCGAGGACGAGATGGCCTGGGCGTTCGAGCTGCGCGATCACCGGATCCGCTCCTGGCGCCCCTTCGAGGACCGCGAGGAGGCGCTCGAGGCCGCCGGTTTCACGCACGGGTAGTCTTGAGACATGGCCGATGCCGCGCAGAAAGAGCCCGTAGCGCCGCGAATCGCCGCTGTCCGCGAGCAGCTGACCCTGCTCTCGGACTACCTTTGACCCAGCCGGCCTGGAGCGGCAAGCCGCCGACCTCGAGAAGGAGATGGGGAAGCCCGGCTTCTGGGACGACCAGGAGGTCGCGGCCCGCACCTCCGCCGCCCACGCCCGCGCCCAGCGGCGCCTGGAGATGTTCCGCAGACTCGAGTCCGATGTCGCCGAACTGGGCGACCTCGCCGAGCTGGCTGAGGAAGACGAGGAGATCGAGGGCGAACTGCAGGGGCAGCTCGCGGCGGTCGAGTCGCGGCTCGCCGAGCTCGAAGAGGCGCGCCTCTTCAGCGGCGAGTACGACTCCGGCGACGCGGTCGTCACCGTCCACGCCGGGGCGGGCGGCACCGACTCCCAGGACTGGGCCGAGATCCTCTTGCGCATGTACCTGCGCTGGTCGGAACGCCGCGGCTTCGACGTCGAGATGGCGGAGGCCTCGGCGGGCGAGGAGGCGGGCCTCAAGTCGGCGACCTTCATCGCCCGCGGCGAGAACGCCTACGGCCTCTTCGCCGCCGAGCGCGGCGTCCACCGGCTGGTCCGGATCAGCCCCTTCGACTCCTCGGCGCGCCGCCACACGAGCTTCGCCCAGGTCGACGTCGGGCCGCTGGTCGAGGCGGACGTCGAGGTCGACATCGACGAGTCCGACCTGCGGATCGACACCTACCGAGCTTCCGGCGCGGGCGGCCAGCACGTCAACAAGACCGACTCGGCGGTGCGGATCACCCACATCCCGACCGGCGTCGTCGTCCAGTGCCAGAACGAGCGCTCGCAGACCCAGAACAAGGCGGTCGCGATGCAGCTGCTCAAGTCGAAGCTGATCGAGCTGGAGGAGCGCAAACGGGCCGAGGAGCTGGCGAGGGCGCGCGGCGAGGTCAAAGACGTCGCCTGGGGCTCGCAGATCCGCTCCTACGTCCTCCACCCCTACACGATGGTCAAGGACCACCGCACCGAGCACGAGGTCGGCGACGTGCAGCGGGTGCTCGACGGCGACCTCGACGGCTTCGTTCGCGACTACCTCGAGAAAACCGCCGCCTCCTCGGCGGACTAGCCGCGATGGCGCCGCTGGTCACCGTCGAACGGCCCGCGGCAGGCGATCCGGAGGGCCTGATGGTGCTCCACCACGGGCGTGGCACCGACGAGAACGACCTGCTCGGGCTGGCCGACGTGCTCGACCCGGCGGGGCGGCTGCGCGTGGTCTCGGCGCGCGGGCCGCTGCAGGTGCCGGGCTGGCCCGGCTACCACTGGTACCTGGTGCCGAAAGTCGGCTATCCCGACCGGGCAACCTTCGACGCGGCGCGGGCGGCGCTGGCCGAGCTGCACGACCGCCTCTGGGAGGAGGGCGGGGTGGGACCGGAGCGGACCGTACTGGCCGGCTTCTCGATGGGCGCGGTGATGAGCCACACGATGGGGTGGAGCGGAGACCGGCCGGCGGTCGCCGGGGTGCTTGCCTTCAGCGGCTTCGTGCCGAACGTGGCGGGCTGGCGGCCGAGCCTCGAGGACCGCACCGGGACGCGCGCCTTCCTCGCCCACGGCACCCTCGACCCGGTGATCGAGGTCGGCTTCTGCCGCGCCGCCCGCGACCTGCTCGTGGCGGGCGGGATCGACGTCACCTACCGCGAGTCCGACGTGGTTCACACGATCGACCCGGCCACGATCCCCGACGCCGCCGAGTGGGTGGCGGCGACGGTGCCTCCGCGTTAGATCCGCTCGGCGGCCGTCCGCGGCCGCGTGTCGCGCCTCAGCCGCGGTGCGCTTTGTGGTGGGCGCGCGAGGCGCCGGCGCGGCGCTTGGCGCCGCTCACGTGGAGGCGCTGTTCGAGCAGGTTGCCGCAGAAGCCGGGCGTTTCGGGCGCGCGCAGCGAAACGTCGAACTCGTGCGCCGCCTGGGCCCGTTCCATCGCCGCGGCGTCCAGCTTCGTGGTCAGGTGGAGGACGCCGTTCGCGCCGAGGTGCTTGGTCGCGTGTTCGAGCGTCAGGCTGCCCTTGCGGTCCTTCAGCTTCAGGCCGACGATGACCTCGGTCGGCGCGTCGGTCTTGTAGCGGACGGTGAGGAGGACCCGGTCGGCGCCCGGCAGCGTCGCGACGCTCGATTCCGCGCGGCGGACCAGGCAGACGGCGGGTGCGCTCACGAAGCCTTCGCCGCCGGCCTTCTTGGCCTCTTCTTCAGCGCATTCTTCGGCTTCGAATTCGAATTCGTCTTCTTCGAATTCTTCGTCTTCGCCGAATTCGAATTCGTCGCCACCGCACCCTTCGGCTTCGAAGGCTTCGCTGCCTTCGGCTTCGTCATCTTCGCCTTCTTCTTTTGGTTCGGCGGCGTCGCGGAGGGCCAGGTGGGGGACGATCGGCGCGGCGGCCGTCGGAGAAGCCGCCTCGGCGGCCTGCGAAGCGGTGAGCGAGCCGAGCAGGATCACGAGCACCAGCAAGGGGGCGTAGCGCTTCATGGGGCCTCCATCGGGCCCCCGCGCCCGGTCCTTGACCGACTGGACGCTTGATCTAGGCGTTTCGCTCCAGCTCGAGTAGCCGCTCCTTCATCTCGATCCCGCCCGCGTAGCCGCCGAGGCTGCCGTCGCTGCGCAGCACCCGGTGGCAGGGGACGACCAGCGGGATCGGGTTGCGCGAGCAGGCCGAGCCGGCGGCGCGGACCGCCCGCTCGTTGCCGGCGGTGCGGGCGAGGTCGGTGTAGGTGCGGGTCTCGCCGTAGGGGATCGTCGCGATCCCCCGGCGGGCGCGGAGCAGGAAGCCGTGGCTGAGCTGCCAGTCGATCGGCACCTCGAAGGTGTGGCGGCGCCCCTCGAAGTAGTCGTCGAGCTCGCGCCGCTCCTCGTCGAACTGGGCCGGCGCCTCCAGGACGCGCGGCGAGATCCGCCCGGCGAGGTCGGCGAGGATCGCCTCGAGGTCCTCGTTCGGCAGCGCCAGTCGCACCAGCCCCTGCGGCGTCCTTGCCAGCAGCAGGGTGCCGAACGGCGACTCGGCGGTCGCGTAGGCGACGTCGAGCAGTCCCTCGGCGGCGGCGCGCTCGCGCAGCCTCTCCAGCGGTTTGTCCATGGTGGCGTTCATGCCATCTCCTTTCGAAGTCGTTTGAGTCCCTCGTGCAGGCTGCGGCGCGCCGCAGCCGGCGAGCAGCCGAGCGCCGCGGCGATCTCCTCGTGGGGGAGGTCACTGGCGAAGCGAAGCGTCACCGCGGCCCGCTGTTTGGGCGGCAGCGCGCCGACTGCCGTCCAGATCGCGCCGTCGGTGGGGTCGGGGTCGAAGACCGCCTGCTCGCGCACCGATTCGACCGGCACCGGCGCCCGCCCCCTGGCGCGGTGATGGTCGATCGCCTTGCGGTGGGCGATCGTCACCAGCCACCCCCGCAGGTTGCGGGCGTCGCGCAGTCCCGGATAGGCGCGTAGGGCGGCCAGGAAGGTCTCCTGGAAGGCGTCCTCGGCGCCGTCCCGACCGACGGCGCCGCGCAGCACCGACATCACCACGGCGGCGTGCTCGTCGATCAGTGTTTGAAACGGTGGTAGCTCTGCCATCAGTTCTCCAACGCCTTAAGTCTGGCCGACGTGAGATTCGCCCCCCGCGACTTCACTAGGGTGGCCCAGTGTCCGCAATTACCGCCGAAGAGATGCGCGAGCTGGTCGCTCGGGCGCTGGCCGAGGACCTCGGCGACGGCGACGTCACCGGCGAGGCGACCGTCCCGGCCGAGACGACGGCGAGCGCCCGCATCGTTCAGAAAGCGCCCGGGGTCGTCTTCGGACTCGACCTGGTGGTCGAGACGATGGCCCAGACCGGGGTGGAGGAGGTCGACACCGTCGCGGCCGAGGGGGAGTGGCTCCAGGACGTGCCGGCCGAGGTGCTGGTCGCCCGCGGCGGCGCCCGCTCGATCCTCGCCGCCGAGCGCACCGCGCTGAACTTCCTTGGTCACCTCTCCGGGGTGGCGACGCTGAGCGCCCGCTACGTCGAGGCGGTGGCCGGCACGAACGCGAAGATCCTCGACACCCGTAAGACCACCCCCGGCCTGCGCAAGCTGGAGAAGGCGGCGGTCGCGGCGGGGGGCGGGACCAACCATCGGATGGGCCTCTTCGACGCCTTCCTGATCAAGGAGAACCACATCGCCGCCGCGGGCGGCATCGCGAAGGCCGTCTACGCGGCGCGCAAGGCGCATCCGGAGCTGCCGGTCGAGGTCGAGGTGCGCAACCTCGACGAGGCCGCATACGCGCTCGGCACCGGCGCCGACCAGCTCCTGCTCGACAACATGGACCCGCCGACGATGCGCGCCGCGGTCGAGCTCCGCGACGCCCACTCGATCAACGGCAAGCCGACCCTGGAGGCCTCCGGCGGCGTCAACCTCGAGACCGTCCGCGCCGCCGCCGAGACCGGCGTCGACTTCATCTCGATCGGCGCGCTGACCCACTCCGCTCCGGTTCTCGACTTTTCCTTGCTGCTTAGCGCCGACTGACTCACGCCTTCGCAAATTCACTGTGCCAATGGCGGGAGGCGCGAAAAGTGACGGCTAGCTTCGGGCGATGGCCGCGAACCCCGAGGCGATCGCCTGGTATCTGAAGCGCTCCGAAGCCCTCCTCGACGACCATCGTGAGCGGGTCGAGTCGCTGCGCCTCAGAGGTGGACAGCTGGCGGGATTCTCCGGCGCCGTGCTAGCCCTCGCCGGAGCCAACGCCGACACGACCCTGGTCGCGCTGCACGGCACGGCGCGAGATTTCGCCGGAATCTCCTTGCTGTTCGGTTCCGTGCTGCTGATCGCGGCTTCCGTCACGGCTCTGAACGGCGCATTGGTCCCGCGGGTTGTGCCCGTGGTCACGGCCGAAGAGGTCGCCAATTACGCCACGGAGCGATTCATCGAGGAGCATGAACTCTGGCGGGTGCACCTCCGGACGATTCACAGTCTGACTCGCTCGATCGTGTCGACCACCCGCCTGGGCGACCGAGCCGCGCGAGCGATCCGAAGGGCAGAGCGCCTGTTCTTCGCGGGATTGTCTTTGGTTGGGATCGCGCTTGGTATCCTCGTCGTCGTGGTGACGTTCTGATGACTCGCTGGATCGAAAAACTTCTTGGTCTCCGTCCTTGGCGCGATTACCCGGAACCCGAGGCGATTCCGAATCCGCCGCCATGGGACGTCCCGTTGGACGAGACGGAAGCTCCGATGCGCATCGAGGGCGACATCTACTCGGTCTGAGCGCGCCGGCCCGTCCCGCTCCGCGCCCCTACTTCAGGAGTTTCGACAATCGGCGGTCCTTGAGGATGCGGTCGCCGGTCTGGTCGTGGGGGCAGTAGTTCATCTGGTGTTCGGAGAAGTAGACGGCCTCGATCGTGGTGCCGCAGCGGGGACAGGGCTCGCCCTCGTGTTTGTGGATCCGTAGGGGGACGGCGATCTTGTCGGGGAGGTCGGGGCCGATCGTCTCCTCGTAGTGGTCGATCGCGTCGCCGAGGACGTGGAGGGAGGCGTGCAGGCGCTCGACCTCCTCGGAGTCCAGTTCGGTGCCTTTCTTGAAGGGCGAAAGGCAGGCTTCCCAGAGGATCTCGTCGACCCAGGAGCGGCCGATGCCGCTGATGTCTTTCTGGTGGCGCAGGAGGGGATGCAGGTGGCGGGGCTGGTCGATCGCCGCCGCGAACTCCTCGAGCGGCGGCGCGGGCCAGGCTTCCGGCCCGAGCGTCGCCACCATCTCGTCCTCGGCCACCGCGTCCGCGGGCAGCAGCTTCGCCCAGGCCCGCTGCCTCGTCCCGAACTCGCGCAGCCGCAGCTCGCGCCCGTCGTCGAGCCGGATCAGCACCCGCGAGGCGCGGTCTTTCAGCGAGGCGCGTTTGTCGTAGACGCGCAGCCGCCCGGCCGACATCAGGTGGATCAGCAGCGAGAGGTCGCCGAACTCGACCACCGGCATCTTGGCGATCCGCCGCACGCCGGTGATCTCGCGCCCCACCAGCACCTCCAGCGGCGGGTCGAAGGTCTTCATCACGTTCATCCCCGGCGCCAGCACCGATTCGACCGTGGCGCCGCGCACGGCGGCGTCGATCCGTCGGGCGGTGATCTCGACCTCAGGCAGCTCGGGCATTCCTAAAGGATGCCTGGTGCAGGCCCCGGGGCCGCGGCGGGGCGCGGGGCGAAAGCGCCCACCCGGTAAACTGGCGCCAAGTCATTCGACCTGGTTCGACCGAGAAGGTCTGCCGGCGAACAGAAGGAAAGGAAGGGCTCATGCAGGAGCTCCCGACGATCCAACCCAACTTCGCACCGGAGCCGGCTCCGGAGGAGATCGGCGCGCTCAGCGAGGAGATCCGCGCGCTCGCGGAGGAGCGAAACGCGGTGATCCTCGCCCACAACTACCAGCTGCCGGAGGTCCAGGATGTCGCCGACTACCTCGGCGACAGCCTCGGCCTCTCCCGCGAGGCCGCCGCCACCGACGCCGGGCAGATCGTCTTCTGCGGCGTCCACTTCATGGCCGAGACCGCCTCGATCCTCTCGCCGCGGAAGAAGGTGCTGATCCCCGACCTCGACGCCGGCTGCAGCCTCGCCGACTCGATCACCGCCGACCAGCTACGCGCCTGGAAGGCCGAACATCCCGGCGCGATGGTCGTCATGTACGTCAACACCTCGGCCGCGGTGAAGGCGGAGACCGACTACTGCGTCACCTCCTCGAACGCCGTCTCGGTGGTCGAGCACATCTGGCGCGAGCACGGCGACGACACCGAGATCCTCTTCGGCCCCGACATGTGGCTGGGCGCCTTCGTCGAGCGCGAGACCGGCCTTGTGGACGAGCCCGAGCGCCGCGCCCGCTTCCACGTCTGGGACGGCGAGTGCCACGTCCACGCCGGCATCCGCCCCGAGGACATCGCCCGCACCCGCGCCGAGCACCCCGAGGCCGAGTTCCTGATCCATCCCGAGTGCGGCTGCTCGACCCAGGCGATGGAGTACGTCGCGGCCGGCGACATCGACAGCACCGGCGTCCACATGCTCTCCACCTCGGGCATGCAGAACTACGTCGAAGCGCACCCGGAGGGCGAGTTCATCGTCGCCACCGAGAACGGCATGCTCTACCCGCTCCAGCAGGCGGCGCCGAAGGCCAACCTGATCGAGGCCAACCGGATGGCCTTCTGCAAATACATGAAGATGATCACCCTGCCGAAGCTGCGCGACTCGCTCGCCGAGACGAAATTCGAGGTCAGCGTCGCGCCCGACATTGCCCAGCGGGCGAGGCTGCCGATCGAGCGCATGGTCGCGATCGGCTAGCGCCGAAAAGATTCGAACGTTCCGCACGTTTCCTCAGTACGTCTTAAGGGAATCCTCAGACCGTCTTGGCTGGGCGTTTACGCCCAAGGTGGAGGCTGAGGGCACCAGATGACGAAATAGGAGGCGGTATGAAGGACGTCAAGAACAAGCGCAACGTGCTGGTGATCGTGGGACGCGAGGCCGAGCCGCCGATCATGGTCGACGCCCTCCGGCCGCGCTCCGAGGACACCGGCTTCACCCTGCTCGTCCCCGCCGCGCCGCAGCACGGCCCCGACTCCTCTGCCGACTGGGCCGACGCCGTGGTCCGCGCCGAGAGCGGCGCGAAGGCGCTCCGTAACGCCGGCCTCGAGGTGGTCGAGACGATCGTCGGCGATCCCGACTTCGCCGCCGCCGCGGGCGACGTGATGCATTCGAGGGAGATCGACGACGTGGTCGTCCTGGTCGACCCGGAAGCGGCGCTCGGCGCCCGCCCCGACCTGGTCGCGGTCTAGTCCCAGAGCCAAACGCCTTTTTCTGGGCGCGAAATTTCGCAGCCGAGACTCCGGAGGAGTCATCGTGTTCTCGCAGAAAGCACCCCTCACCGATGGCGAGACTCCGACGCAACAAGAACAGCGCCCCCGAGCCCGTGCGCTCGCGCGGCAAGCGCGCCCCGATCATCGAGCTCCAGGACGTGACCAAGGTCTACCCGGGCGGCCACATGGCGCTCGACCGCGTCTCGCTCTCGATCGGGCGCGGCGAGTTCGTCTTCCTGGTCGGCCCGACCGGCTGCGGCAAGTCGACGTTGATCAAGACGCTGATCCGCGAGCTCGACGTCACCGACGGCAGCGTCCGGATCGCGGGCCGCGACATCGGCGCGATGCCCGACAAGAAGATTCCGCAGCTGCGGCGCAACATCGGCACGGTCTTTCAGGACTTCAAGCTGCTCCCCAACCGGACCGTCTACGACAACGTCGCCTACGCGCTGCAGGTGATCGGCGCCAGCCGCGCCGAAATCCGCGAGCAGGTGCCGGCGACGCTGCGCCTGGTCGGCCTCTCGACCAAGCTCCACAACTTTCCGGACCAGCTCTCCGGTGGTGAGCAACAGCGCGTCGCGGTCGCCCGCGCCTTCGTCAACCACCCGCCGCTCATGCTGGCCGACGAGCCTTCCGGCAACCTCGATCCGGTCACCTCGATCGGGATCATGCAGCTGCTCTACCGGATCAACAAGACCGGCACGACCGTCGTCGTCGTCACCCACGACCGCGAGATGGTCGACAACATGCGCCGCCGCGTGGTCGAGCTCTACGAGGGCCGCGTCGTCCGCGACGAGGTCTCCGGCGGCTACACGGAGGAGTCGACGACCGAATTCGGCATGCGGATGCGGGCCGAGATGGGCGTCGGCGCCGACGGCACGCGCCGCACCAACGGACACTCGCTCACCCACTGATGTCGCGCATCCTCTTCTTCTTCTCGGAGGCGTTCCGGGCCCTCCGCCGCAACGGGGCGCCGACCCTCGCCGCGGTGATCACCACGGTGGTCACCGTGGTCCTGCTCGGGGTGCTGATCCCGGTCTTCCAGACCGCGCAGGCGAAGTCCGACGAAGTGCGCAGCGAGCTGAACGTGTCGTTCGCGCTCTTCGACGACGCGTCCAACGCGGAAATCGCCCAGGCGAAGGAAAAGATCGAAGCCGTCCCGGGCGTCGCCGAAGTCACCTTCGTCTCCAAGCAGGAAGCGCTGCGGACGCTGAAAAGCGAACTGAGCGACAAGACGATCGTCGAAGAGCTGCACACCAACCCGCTGCCTGCGAGCTTCCAGGTGAAGGCGAGCAATGCCTCCGACCTGCCGCAGATCGAACGCGAAGTGATGGGCACCACCGGGGGTGCGCAGAAGGACCCGATCAGCCCGGCGATCTCCAACCCCTTCAGCCGTCAGCAGTCGACCCAGCAGATCGCCAAGGTGACCAGCGCCCTGAAGATCGTGCTCACGGTGATCATGGCTCTCCTCGTCGTCGCTTCGCTGATGCTGATCGGCAACACGATCCGGCTCTCGATCTTCACCCGGCGCCGCGAGGTAGAGGTGATGCGCCTGGTCGGCGCGACCCGCTGGTTCATCCGCTGGCCGTTCATGATCGAGGGGGTCGTGGTGGGCTTCACGGGAGGCCTGATCGCCATACTGATCCTGTGGATCGGCAAGATCACGATCGTCGACCCGCTGAGCAATCACGGCGACTCCTTCGCCCTCGCCCAGCACAACAGCACCGTCGCCTTCCCGGCGCTGATCTTGATCCTCTTCGGGGCCTCGATCCTCGTCTCGACGATCGGCTCCGGCGTCACGCTGCGTCGCTTCCTGCGGGTCTGAGGGCCGCGTGAGGCTGCGCGGTGCGATCGCCTTCGGCGTCGCCCTGGTCGCGTTCCTCGTCATCGGGGTCTACCTGGGCGGCCACCCGTCGAAGCTGCCCGGCTTCGCGCGCGAAGCGTTCACCGAAGAACCGACCAGCCTGGTCGCCGAAGCCTCGGAAATCATAAAGGACAACTACTTCCGCAGGGTCGGCGACACCGAGCTCGGCAACGCCTCCCTGCAGGGGATGGTCCGCGAGCTGCGCAAACGCCACAAAGACCGCTTCTCGGACTACTTCTCGCCGGAAAGCCTGGAAGGGTTCAACCAGCAGATCGAAGGGCACTTCTCGGGGGTCGGGCTGAGCGTGATCGAAGTCAAGAAGGGGCTGCGGGTGGTGAAGGTCTTCCACGGCTCGCCCGCCGAAGAAAGCGGGATCAAGACCGGTGACACGATCGTCTCGGTCGAAGGCGAGTCGATCGCCGGGCTCGATTCGACCGAAGCGACGCAGAAGATCAAGGGGCCGGAGGGCAGCCAGGTGACGGTCGGGGTCGAGGACGGGAAGACGAAGAAGACGAGCGAGAAGACGCTGACCCGGGCGGAGGTCGTGCTGCCCAACGTGTCGAGCCGGGTCTTCACCACGAACGGCAAGCAGATCGGTTACGTGCGGCTGCTTTCGTTCAGCTCGGAAGCGAGCAAGCAGCTCGCGCGGGGGATCGAAAAGGCGCAGAAGGAAGGCGCCGAAGGGCTGGTCCTCGACCTGCGCGAGAACCCGGGCGGGCTGCTCGAGGAGGCGGTCTCGAGCGCCTCACTCTTCCTCCCCGCGGGGGAAGTGGTGGTGACGACCAAATCGCGCACCAAGGGCGACTCGACCAAGGAAAGCGGCCCCGGGAAGATCGTCGACGAACCGTTCGACGTGCTGATCGACCGCGGCACCGCGAGCGCCGCCGAGATCATGACCGCGGCGCTGCAGGACGACGCGCACGCGACCGTGGTCGGCGAACGCTCCTACGGCAAGGGCGTCTTCCAGGAAGAGCACGATCTCGCCAACGGCGGCGCTCTGAAGCTGACGGTCGGCGAATACTTCACGCCGAACGGCGAAAACCTCGCCCGCACGGGCGGCATCCACCCAGAAGTGAAGGTCGTCGACAACCCGCACACGGCCGTCGACGAGGCGCGGCAGAAGGCCCTGGAAACGGTCGCCGCCCAGGTCAAGGCTTGAGTCCGCGCAGGGAGCGCGGCGCGGGAGGGGGGCGTGGCCGACGACGGAGCGCGACGCCGCGCAAAGGCTCCGGCGCGCGCGGCGGCACCCTGCGCCGGCGCGATGAGCCCGCGAGCGCGCGGGACGCGGTCGCCGATCTGCTCGAGGAGCGCCTCGGGCTGCGCGGCTTCACCGGCCTGGTCGAGGAGGAAGCGGCGAGCGCCGCCGAGGAGGCCGAAGCGCATTCGGGGCCGCGGCGCGACCTGACCGCGCTCGCGACCTTCACCGTCGATCCGGCCACGGCGCGCGACTTCGATGACGCGGTCTCCGCGCAGCGCGAGGGCCGGGGCTGGCGCGTCTGGATCCACATCGCCGACGTCGACGCCCACGTGCGGCCCGGCTCGCCGCTCGACCTGGAGGCGCTGCGGCGCGCCAACTCGACCTACGTGCCGGGGACGGTCGAGCCGATGCTGCCCTACTCGCTCTCGAGTGGAGCGTGCAGCCTCTCGCCGGGGGTCGAGCGGCTCGCCGTCACCGCCGAGATCGAGCTCGACGCGGAGGCGCGACCGACCCGCACCAGCTTCTACCGCAGCCGCATCCGCTCCGACGCGCGGCTCGACTACGATCAACTCGACTGCGTCTTCGACGGCCGCGAGCAGCCCCCCGCGGCGGTCGCCGAACCACTTGCCGCGGCGCGCGATGTCGCCGCCGGGCTCGGCGAGCACCGCGGCGACACCAGCCTCGACGTCGAATCGGCCGAGCCGGAGTTCGAGTTCGACGCCGAGGGCAACGTGGTCAGCGCCCACCGGGTGCCGCAGACCGAGGCCCACCGGCTGATCGAGCGGCTGATGATCCTCACCAACGAGCGGGTCGCCGAGTTCCTCGTCGAGCGCCGCGTCCCCGCCGTCTACCGCGTCCACGCGCAGCCCGACCCGCCGCGGATCGAACGGCTGCTGGAGCAGCTGGCGGCGCTCGGCGTACCGACCCCGCCGCTTGGCCAGGGGCTCTCGCCGCGCTCGGCGGCGCAGATGGCGGCGGACGCGAGCCGGCTGGCGCGGCGCGAGGCCGAACGGCGCGGGCACGGCCGAGACGCATATACCTCTCTTGTGCTGCGATCGCTCAAACAGGCCGCCTACAGCGAGATCAACACCGGCCACGCCGGGCTGGGCTCGGACGCCTACACTCATTTCACCTCGCCGATCCGGCGCTACCCCGATCTGCTCGTGCACCGGGCGCTGCTGGCGGCTCTGGGCGAGGGGGAGGAGGCCCCGACGCTGTCGGAGGCGCGCGAGGTCGCCGCCCACAGCTCCGCCCAGGAGCGCGAGTCGGCGAAGATCGAGCGCGATGCCGACGACGTCTGCGCCGCATACCTACTGGAACGGGAGCTCGGGGAGCGCGGCCTCGACGCCGAATTCGACGGCGAGGTGTCGGGGGTGATCCGGGCGGGGGCGTTCGTCGCGTTCGCCGGGGAGCTCGGCGACGTCTATGAGGGGATGCTGCCCGCGCGGACCCTGCCCGGCGGGCGCTATGAGCTTGACCGAGCCGAGGTCTCGTTGATCGGGAGCGGGGAGGGGGCGACGGCGCTGCGGCTCGGCGATCCGGTGCGGGTGCGGGTGACCGGGGTGGACGGCGAACGAGGCCGGGTCGATCTGGAGTTGACCGGCGGTGGCGGCAAGCTCGGCGGCGGCAAAGACAGCGCGGGCAAAGGCCGCGGCGGCAGAGGCGACCGGAAAGGGCGCTGATGGCGAAGAAGGGGAAAAAACGCGGCCCGGCCTCCGGCGATGTCGTCACCAACCGCCGCGCCCGCCACAAATTCGAGTTCGTCGAAACGATGGAGGCGGGGATCGTCCTCACCGGCTCCGAGGTGAAGGCGCTACGCGGCGGCCAGGCGCAGATGACCGACTCCTACGCCGTGGTCGAAGAAGGCGAGGTCTGGCTGCGCAAACTTCACATCCCGCCCTATGAATTCGCCACGGTCGACGCCCACACCCCGGATCGGCCGCGCAAACTGCTGCTCCACCGTGACGAGATCGAGCGCCTGGTCGGCAAAACCGCGGAGAAAGGCCTCACCCTGGTACCGGTGCGGATCTACTTCAAAGGGCCGCGGGCGAAGGTCGAGCTGGCCTTGGCGCGGGGCAAGGAGGGGCGGGACCGCCGCCGCGAGATTGCCGACCGCGATGTGCGCCGCGAAGTCGAACGCGAGTTCAAAGGGCGGATGAGGTGACCTTGAAAGTCGATAACCAAGAGAGTGGCCGAACGGTTGACGCTGCCCGATCCTTTGTAAGGATGGTTCTATGCTCGCGGCCAACGTCAGTGATTACATCTCGGACCACACGGGCTGGTTCATCGCCGCCCTCGCCGCCGCGATCCTCCTGCTCCTCCTGGTGGTGATGGTGACCAACCGTCGCAACAAGGAGGCCGAAGAGAAGAAGAAAGCCGGCGCGGGAGCGGGGGGCATGAACGACGGTGCCCCGCCAAGCGCCGCGGCGACCCCGGGCGCGAACACGCCGCCGCCCGCCAACGAGAGCCGGAAGGACCGTCGCGATCGCCTGCGCAAAGAGCAACGCGAAGCGCGCGAGCAGATGCGCAAAGAGCGCCGCGAAGCGGTCGAAAAACGCAAGGAAGAACGCGCCGCGAAACGCGCCGGGCGGCCGGGCCAAACGCCACAGGTGGCGACGGCGGCCGCCCCACCTTCGACTTCAGGCCCGGGCGCGCCGCCGCCCGCCGCCGCCACTCCGGTCTCATCGCCCGCTGCCAGCTCGCCGGGTGCCCCGCCGGCCTCGTCGGGGCCTCCCTCCGCGCCGTCCACGGCGTCGCCGGCTCCCGGCTCGCCCGGCGGCCCTCCCGTCGGCGAGGCTGCCGCGGTCGCCGGTGGACTCGCCGCCGGCGGGGCAGCGGTCGCCGCGGCGTCCGCCGCGAAGGCCGAGCCGGAGAAGAAGGGCTTCTTCGAGATGTCGCTCTTCGGGTTGAAGCTCGGCGGCGGCAAGAAGAAGAAGGAACGGGCCGAAGCCGAGCAGCGCCTCGCCGCCGCGCGCGCCGCCAACGAGCGGGCCGTCCAGGAAGCCCGCCCTACCGCGGAGAGCAACCCGCCGCCGCCGACGGTCGCCCCTGCCACCGCCGAGTCTCCAGCCGTCGCCCCGATGGGTGACCCGACGCCCGCTTCGGTCGGCGACGGAGGCGTCGCAGGTCCACCGCCGGCTCAGCCGACCGCCCCGCCGCAGGAGCCGCCGCCCCCGGTCCAGAACCTGCACGCCCAGGCCGCCGAGTCGCGCGTCCTGGAGGCTTTCGAGGCCGGGGAGGCGCCGACGCTCGCCGAGCCGCCATCGATCCCCCCGCCCGTCGCCGCGACGCCTCCATCCGTCGCGCCGACGACTGCGCCCGAGGCGCCTCCGGTCACCGACACCGACGCGGAGGCCGCGGCCCAGCGCGTCCGCGACAAAGTCGGCGAGGTGCGCTTCGAGGAGCAGCGGATCAGGGCCGAGGCCGACCGCCGCATGCAGGAGGCCGAGCGGCTTCAGAACGAGGCCCCCGCGGTACCGCCGCCCGCGCCCCCCGCGGCCCCGATGAACGCCTTCGGCGAGCCGCCCGCCGCCGCGCCGCCCGCCGCGCCTCAGGCGACCGGCGGCGATTCCCAAGGTCTGGGCCAGCTGCCCGCCTCCGCGCCCGTGGCGCCCAACCCGGCCGTCCCGGCCGCTGCTGACCTCAGCTTTGTCGAGCAGCGCCTGCAGGAGGGCCGCGAAGCCCGCGAGCGCTCGATGGCCGAAGCCGAGCGGCGGCTGCGCGAGATCGAGGAGCGCACCAAAGCCGCCGAAGAGCGGGCGGCCGCGGCCAAGCGCCTCGAGGCCTACCGGGCCGAAGAAGAGGCCCGCCAGCTGCGCCTCGAAGAGATGCAGCGCAGCGTCGAGGAAGCCGAGAAACGCGCCGAGGAAGCCGAGCGCAAGGCCCGCGAAGCCGAGGAAGAGGTCGTCCGCGCCCTGAGCGCCCCGATCGTTCCGGCGCCGAGCGCCGCCGTACAGCCGACGCCGCCGCCGGCTCCGCCTATCGAGTCGGCGCCGCCCGCGCCCGTCGAGCCCAGCACGCCGCCGCCGGCTCCGACCCCATTCGGCTCACCGGCGCCGCCGGCGGAGTCCGGTTTCCAGGGCTCGCCGCCTCCGGTGGAGGACACCACCTCGTTCCCGGCTCCGGCGCCTGCCCACGGCGAGACCGGCAGCTTCCCGACCACTCCGCCCGCACCGGTCTCGCCCGTCGAGACGACCCCGCCACCAGCGCCGCAGCCGTTCGCGACCAGCGCTCCCGACCCGGCCGACCCCAGCGCGAAGATCAACCTCAACTCGGTGACCTTCGAGCAGCTCCGCGGCGAGAGCCTGTCGGTGACGCAGGCGACCCGGCTGCTCGCCCACCGCGAGCGCCTCGGCGGGTTCAGCTCGGTCGACGACCTCGATCAGGTTGCGGGCTTCCCCGACGACGTCCTCGCCGAGTTGAAGTCGCGCGCGACGGTCTAGTAGTCGCCGGCTTCCCACCTCTCCAGCAGCTTCAGCCAGACCTCGCTGCGGCTGGGGTAGGGAGCGATCGCGTGGCGCAGGCGCCTCCGCGGCACCTCGGCGACAATCGCCACCGTCGCCGCCTGAAGAAAATCCGCGGTCTCGAAGCCGCTGAAGGTGGCGCCGACGATCGTGTCCTTGGCGCGGTCGACGACGAGGCGTGATCTGCCGCCCGTGCCCTTGCCCTGAAAGCTGGCGCCCGCCGAGCCGTCGGTCGGAACCTCGACCGCGCGCGCGTCGATCCCGGCCTCCTCGGCCTCGGCGAGCGTCCTGCCGACCGCGGCAACCTGCGGGTCGGTGAAGGTGACCCGCGGCGAGCCGATGCCTTCGGCGATCGCCGTGACCTCGCGGCCGAGCAGGTTCTCGGCGACGATCCAGGCTTGGTACTTGCCCATGTGGGTGAAGAGCGCGCGGCCGTTGACGTCGCCGATCGCGAAGAGGTCGTCACGGCCGCCGATCCGCATCCGCTCGTCGACCTCGAGGAAGCCGCCCTCGCCGGGCTCGACCCCGATCCTCCCCAGCCCGAGGTCGTCGGTGTGCGGCCTGCGGCCGACCGCGACGAGCAGCTCCTCGCCCTCCACCGCGCCGCCTTCCTTCAACTCGACGATCACCCCCGCGCCGCCCGCGCGCACCGATTCGGCCTCCATCCCGAGCCGCACGTCGACGCCGAAGCGCCCGCGCAGTGCCGCCGCGACTTCTTCGCCCGCGAAGGGCTCCTCGCGCCCCAGCAGGTGGTCTCCGGCCTCGACCAGCGTCACCTTCGTCCCGAGCGAGGCCCAGACCTGGGCGAGCTCGCTGCCGACCGGGCCGCCGCCGAGCACCACCATGCTCGCGGGCACCTGCTCGGCGGTCGTCGCGTCGCGGTTGTTCCAGGTGCGGACCGAGTCGAGGCCGTCGATCGGCGGCATCAGCGCGCCCGAGCCGGTGGCGACGATCACCGCGCGGGAGGCGACCAGCTCGTCCGGGTCGATCGCGATGCGGCCCTCGCCGACGAAGCGCCCCGCGCCGCGGTAGAGGTCGATGCCCCGTTCTTCAAGCCAGGGCAGATGGCCCGAGTCGTCCTCGTTGTGGATCACCTGATCTCGGCGCGCCAGGACCGCCGCCGGGTCGAGCTCGGCGCCCTCGCCGACCGGCACGCCGGGGATCCGCTTCGCCTCGCCGAGCACGTCGGCGGGCCGCAGCAGCGCCTTCGATGGCATGCAGGCGTAGTAGGAGCATTCGCCGCCGATCAGGTCGCGCTCGACCAGCGCCACCTTCATGCCCGCCTCGGCGAGCCGCCCCGCCGCGACCTCACCGGCCGGGCCGGCGCCGAGGACTATCGCGTCATACGTCGTCTCGGTCATCGATTCGCGCCCATACCCGGCCGCTTGTCCGCCAAATACCCGCGGCGTACACTGTCAGATGCATCTCGCACGGGGGCGACAGGCTTCGACGTGGTCGATTCGTGCGAAAGGTTGCAGGTCGAGGTTGCCGGAGGCCTCGTTAAACCCCGGCACAAACCAATACGTGCGGACCATGAGTTCGCCCTCGCTGCCTAGCTAGAACCTAGGTGATGAGAGTCGGTCCTCCCACGCCCGCGGGGAGGGGCACCGGCTTCAGAAGCGGGCTTACCTGGACGGCTTGCCTCGTCCGGCCGGGGAAATTCAAGGGGCTTTGTCTTCCGTAGTGCCCGCCGGCGCGGACCCCGGGAGACGAGAACCAAGCGCCGGCTAAACCTGTAGAGACCCTCGCCCAGCGTCCGCGGATCCGAGTTCGAATCTCGGCGCCTCCATCATCAGCTCGTCCGGCCCTAGAGGCCGGGCGGGCTGCACCTCGCGGCCGTTGTGGCGGCCGGTGCGGCTGGCCGAGATGCGTCCCGGGCGTCTCGTGGCGACCCCGGCAGGGTGTGGCCGCCACGAGACGCCCAGGACGTGGGGGGTCCGCG
>DASXMH010000141.1:0-18979 GCA_036495785.1 Solirubrobacterales bacterium | reverse complement strand
CCTCGACGGCACCGACCATCCCGACCACGCCACCCAGGCCCGCCTGATCCACCGCTACATCGCCTGGCGCAACCGCAACGTCGACGACGCCAAGTTACGGGCGGTCGTCAACACGGCAAACGTTGCCTGACGCACCACTAGAAGTCGGGATATCAGGGTCGTGAACAGCCTGGTTGCCCCCCTCCCGAGACCTCTCTCACGTGCGCGTGAGTACGTCAGCCCACGGTCGAGGGCGTGATGATCCCCCTCACGATGCAGGACGGGGCGGAGATGTGGAGATCAAATTTCGTGAAGGCTTGCGTGACCGTGGTATTTCGCGCAATTAGTCCGAGTTGTATTTCCCTAGGGGCATTGCTCACGAAATAGCCGAATTCATTCGTTGCCGTGTAGTTGACCGGTACTTGGGTGACGGTGGTGCCAAAGACAGTCGCGATCCCGCTCGCATCCATGTTTCCCATATTTTGTTCGCTGGCGAGGCCGAATTCGATCAAGGTCGCCGAGCAGTTCGCCTTGACGAAGAGGCCGTCGGTAACCCTGATCACGTTCCGGTTGCCGTTCTGGGGCACCGCGACTTCGAAGCTGGTCGCGCCAGGGCCTTGAGCACCTTGCGTACCGGTCGGACCCTGCGCGCCGGTTGGACCTTGTGGGCCGGTGCGACCCTGCGGGCCGGTCGCACCCTCGGCAGGAAGCTGACCGGGCTTGAAATCTGCGGCGCTGAGCGAATGGTTCTTGACTTTGGCGCTGTTGATGGCGTTCTTCTTGATCTGCTTGCTGCCGACGCTGTTCTGGGGCAGCGCCACTGCCGCATAGGCTCCGCCGCCGAGGGCCAGGAACAGGGCCAGGGTGGCGATGACGTTGCCATACGTGAACCGGGGGGTGATGCTCCTCATAGCGTCCTCCTGCGACGGTTGGCCGAGCACAACGATGGCACTCTCCCACCGATGAAGGCGGATTCCAAGCGGTACGAGTTGGCGCGTTCCAGAGATAAGCTGCCGATGGTCAATCCCTGGACCTATCTGCCCGAGCGGCCTCCGTTCGTCCTGTCGAAGGACGCCCATATGTCGATGCCTTCAACGAGGAGGTGGGGAGGGAGCAGAGGTTCTCTCCTCGGTCGGGCGTGTGGCCGCGTCTTCCTCGAGGAACTGCCTCGGCTTGCCGGGGACGGGACGGTAGCCAGCTCGTTGGAGGAGTCCGCACATCCAGGTGCTGGCCGCCTCGTTGGACGAGTGGACTGCGACCAGCCTGGGGAAGACCTGGTGATCGATCATCCACTCAACGACCTCAAGGCCGTCCCGCTCGAAGGGGTAGAGGTCGTGTCGAACGATGCCTCGACCACGGTTCCGGTCTTCAAAGCTCGAGCGCGGCATCACCGTCAGCGCCCACACCCACTCTTCTGACGCCATCGCCGGCGGCGACGCTGCGATCCGACGGAGCGCCGACATGGCGCCCGCAATCCTCGGTAGCCGAGATTAACCCCCGGTGGGAGCGGCGAGATCGAGCGCGACGATCGAGGAGAGGGGCCTTTCCGATGGGCTCAGGCCACCGACCAGGTAGCCGACCCCTCCGACCACTCCGGCGGCGGCGTTCTGCACCGGGGCCGGCAGCCGACCCACCCGCCTCGTCCGGGCGGGGCCGGGTTCGAAGCGCAGGATCTGGTCGCTGGTCCTACCGTCGGCGCGACCGCCCAGGATGTAGATCCGTCCTCCGACCGCGACGGCCGAGGCATGGGCGAGCGTTCCGGGCAGATGGCCGACGATCGAGGTCTTGCCGGTGGCGGGGTCGAACCTCTGGATCACGGCGGCGTCGACGCCCCTCGTCTCCTCTCCGCCGAAGGTGTAGACCACGCGGTCGAGTGCGACGAGGGCCGTGTAGCGCACCGGGACGCGCAGCCGTCCCGCGGTATCGAGGCTCGCGCCGTCGCGGGTCCGAAGGATCGCGCCCACCCTACCTTCGCCGTCGTAGCCGCCGAGCACGTAGGACGCTCCGCCGACCGTCACCGCCGAGAGATCCGACCGCGGCACCGGCAGCTTCCCGACTACTTCGCCGCTCCCGCCGGCAACCAGCCGCTGCACCTCGACGGTCGTCGTCGCCGAGCCGCCGCCGAAGACGAGGACACCGGTCGGCGCCACCGTGGCAGCGAGGTCGTGAAGTGGTTGCGAGAGGGTGCCGGCGGGGCGCGCCGCGCCGCTCAGCGGGTCGAGTCGGGTCACTTCGTCGGTCGAGGTGTCGCCTTCGTCGAGGCCGCCGATGACCAGCAGGTCATTGCCTGCGGCGACCACGGCCTCGCCGGAGATCGGGGCCGGCAGGCGGTGGCGCGAGTCCCTGACCCGCAGGACCTTCGGCTGTGGCCGGGACGTGGCGGAATCGGCGCCCGGCGCTCGCCCTCCGCCCGACCCGCTCGCCGGCCCCGATCCGCCGCACCCAGAGAGGGCGGCGAGGGCGAGAAAGAAACCGAGCGCCGCCAAGGCGCACCGCGCCCGGCTCACCGGAAGACGCCCGTGTGGCCGAGTGAATAGCGGCCCGGCTGCGGATAGACGCAGAGCCCGTGCGGCCCCGCACCGACCGGGATCCGGGCGAGCAGCTTGCCGTCCTTGGTGCTGATCGCGTAGACCTCGGCGTCGTAGCGGCCCGACAGCCACAACACCTTGCCGTCGGCCGAGACGCCGCCCATATCGGGGCTGCCCCCGCCCGGCAGCACCCACTGGTGGATCACCTTCCGCCGTGCGAAAGAGATCATCGAGATCGAGCCTTCACTGCGGTCGGAGACGTAGAGGTCACGTGAATCTCGACTCACGTAGAGGCCGTGGGCGCCGGCCCCCGTCCGGATGAAGCCGATCCGCTTGAAGGTTCCGGTGTCGACCAGCCAGACGCCGCCGGCCATCATGTCGGCGATGTAGAACAACCGGCCGTCGGGCGAGAGCTTGACGTCCTGCGGCATCGAGCCTTCGGACAGCGCCAGGCTGCCGACGACCCTCTCCCGGGGCACTTCGACCTCGATCAGCTTCGAACCGAACTCGCAGCTGGCGACCAGGTAACGGCCGTTCGCGGTGAAGTCCATGTGGTCGACCCCCGGGCACGGGACGTGCAGCGAGTGGTGCAGGTGCATCGAGTGGGCATCGCGGAAGTCGAGTCGTTCCAGTCGCTCGGCGACGACGATCGCGTACCGGCCGTTCGGCGTGAAGTACATGTTGTAGGGGTCGGTGACCGGCACCGGCTTGCCCGGTTTCCCCGTCTTCGGGTCGATCGGGGTGAGGCTGTTGCCTTCGTCGTTGGTGACCCAGAGGGTCTTCAGGTCGTAGGCGGGGACGACGTGCTGGGGCAGCGCTCCGACGGGGAATTCGTCGATTACCTTGAAGGTGTGGGGGTCGATCACGCTGACCGTGTCGCTTTCGCTGTTGGGGACGTAGACCAGTTCCGGGAAACCCCGGACGACCGGCGAGAGCATCCCCGGGCGGTCCGCGGCGTAGACGTCGTGCGGATCGAGCAGCGGCGGGACCCTGAACCTCGGCTGCGTGGGAGGCCGCGAGGGAGCCGGCGACGGTGGCCTCGCGGTCGTCGTCTTCGTGCTCGACCCACCCGAACCGCAGCCCGCCGCAAGGAGCGCCACAAGGACGGCGCAGCAGGCTGAGATTTGCCGCAACGGCTGCATCGGCGGGACGCTCCCCTTGGGCGGCTCCCCAAACCACCGGGCGGAGCCTCTCGGACGACAACACCCGGGCCTTAAACCACGGTGAGAGCTGCGTGGAGCGATCGGTCGTCCCACAGACGGGAGGATCAGGCGTACCTCCGGAGGAGGGTGCGGATCGCATCGCTGTCCCGCTCCACGAGGCGCGGCGATGGCTTCCCCGGCGGCAACTCGACCACCATCGCGGTGGTGTCCGGCAGCCGATGGTCCTGCCAGCTCGCCGCACTCCCCGGATAGCGCGTCAGGCGGCGGAGGGGAAGACGCATGAGGCGGGCCAGGAGCGCCTCGACGCGCCGGTTCCCGCCCGATTCGTCCACCAGCGCGAGCGGCTGATGGAACCAGATCGTGATCTGTGGTCGCCGCCGCAGGATCAGCCGGTGGGCGAGACGAGACTCGGGCTCCGACAGGGGGTGCGGGCCCGAGTATTCCGGGTCGCCGAGGCGTCCCAGCTGTCGCCAGCGCCAGGGGAAGTTGCGGTTCAGATCGACGCCCCGGGCGTTCTGCCGGGTCCCCGCCGCGGCCCCGTCCGGGTTCAGATCGGGGATCGTCACGAGCAGGCCTGAACGCGGCGGTGGATCGCTGCGGAGGTCGCCAGCGATGGCGATGCCGGCGGGCTCATCACCGTGGATCGCGCCGACGACCAGGAGCGGCCGCGCCGCGTCGAGATCGCCGAGCAGGAGAACGACGATCGGCCGCCCCCGGACCGAGGTGCCGAGGATGAGCTTCTGCCGGACCGGGACCTCGCCCCCGGGCCGCCCTGGCGGGGTTGGAGTTGCGCTCTGGTGCTCTGCGCCTCCGCCCGGCGGCGAGAGCCAGAACGCCAGTGCGACGCTGGACGCACCGACCGCCAGGCTGGCGAGGAGGAGCACGCGGTACCTGGTCGGGAGAGCGAGACGCATCGGCCAGGGCCCCGATCAGGGCTCGTGGACGGATACCAGCCGCGAGGTCTCGAGCGGACCTTTCAGGGTTTCCTCGCTTACCTCCCCGAGCCCCGGAACATAGAGCTTGCGGTCGACCACCCCGGGCTCGAGCGGCGTCCACTTCCTGGTTTCAAGGGCATGAGGAAAGCGCCCCGCCGGCACGGGCGCGCGCGCGCCGAGTGATATGACCCGGAAGTGGTCTTCGGCTTTGCCTCGGTAGAACTCCTGCCGGAACGACTGCCCGGGGTGCGGCGCCCGCGTCATGAAGATCCGAGGCCGTGCGCCCTTGACTCCCGCCTGCCAGGACCCTTCGGTGCTGGTCACGGTACCGTCCGGACTTAACCCGGCGGTTTCCTCGCCGAAATACCAGACGCGGCCTTGGCGGTCTTCGACATACCAGTCGGTGGTCCGCTCGGCGAGCTTCCCGGACTCATAGAGCCGGTCCTCGACGCTGACACATGGCACCTCGAGGATCCGTCTGGACCGCCCGGTGATGTGGAAGACATCGAGCGTCGGCCTGCCATCCTTGGTGCCTCGGTAGCGGAACGTCGTGCCGGGGCGGAGCGGGAAGTACGGGTTGTGCACATGAGGGACGAAGTCCGAAGGCTTGATCGTCTTCGGGCCGTTCGGCCCGGCGCCCGAGACGATCACCGGCTTGGCGGCGATCGCCGGTCTGGCCATGAGCAGCGCCGAGGCGGCCGGGAAGGCGGCGGCGAGGATCATCGCGGCTCCCAGGATCGCCACGACCGGCCTGAGCTTCCCGCCGCCGATAGGCGGCACCCGTCTCGCGATCATCGGACGATCTTCGGACCCGCGGATGAACTGGCGGTGAATCGGGTTTGGACTTTCAGTGCGCCGGCGGCACGGATCGACCGGTGATCGGTGGCTCCAATCTCGCTCTAATCGTCCGGACCTAGCGTCATCGAGATGAACACGGCATTGGCGGTTCGCCTCGGCGCGGTCGCCCGACAACCGGACAATTGGATCCAGCTGGCGAAGTTCGCCCTGGTCGGTGGTTCGGGGTACGTGATCAACCTCGGCGTCTTCACGGTGCTCGGCAACGACCTCGGGATCGGCCATCAGGTCGCCGCGGTCGCCGCCTTCGCCGTGGCGGTCGTCAACAACTTCCTCTGGAACCGCTACTGGACGTTCAGGTCAGGGGCCGGGTCGGCCGGGTTCCAGGCCGCTCAGTTCTTCGCCGTCAGCATCGCCTCGCTGGGGCTGAACCTCGCGGTGCTCGAGCTGATCTGGCGCGCCGGGGTGGTCGGCCCGATCGCCGCCCAGGCGATCGCGGTCGCCGTCGCGACGCCGCTCAACTTCCTCGGCAACAAGCTCTGGACGTTCGCGTAGCCCCGCGGGGCGCGGTGATCGCCCACCAGGTGGGGCTCGTCGCCCACGGCACCTCCTGGTCGGCATCGCAGCGGAGATGAAGAGCATCACCGGCAGTTCACCTGCCGGCTCCAGGCTCGCGTCGAATCGACAACGACGAAAGGAGTCGTGATGTTCAAGAAGACCAGGAAAATCGCCCTCATCGGCGGGGCGCTGGCCGCCGTCAGCTTCGGCGGCTCGGCGCTCGCCGCCGCCGGGGCCGCGCCGGTCCAACCGACGCACTCGGCGGTGACCACGAAGGCGACCACGCAGACCGCCGACAAGGAGACCGCCGACGGCGCCAACGCCACGGCGCAGAAGGCCGGTGACACCGAGACTGCCGACGGCGCCCAGGGAGCCGCCGACACCGAGACGGCCGACGGTCCGAACGTCAACAACGAAGAAGCCGACGGAGAGACCTCGGACGGCGGCAGCGCCGAGTCCGAGAGCGGCTCCGAGGTGCCCGGCAACGACGGGCCCGGTGGCCACGCCGACGAGCCCGGCAACCCGAACGCCCAGCACGAAGCGGGCGGCCAGACCGAAGAATAGGCAGGCGCCGGGGCCGGGCGGCTCGAACATAGGGCCGCTCGGCCGGATCCCCGGTTCTTCATCTCGCCCTCATCTCGGGGGAGAACGCTGGAATCAATGCGTGTGCTCGTGGTCGAGGACCAGATCCGACTCGCAGGCCTCCTGCGGCGCGCCCTGCGCAGCGCCGGCGAGGCCGCCGACGTAGCCATCAAGGGTGAGGACGCCCTCTGGATGGCGGCGTCGACGCCCTACGACGCGATCGTGATGGACGTGATGCTGCCCGGCATCGACGGCTTCGAGACCTGCCGGCGCCTGCGCGAGGACGGCGTCACCACCCCGATCCTGGTGCTGACCGCGCGCGACTCGCTGCCCGATCGGATCGCGGGGCTCGACGGCGGCGCCGACGACTACGTCGCCAAGCCCTTCGAGCTCTCCGAACTCCTCGCCCGCCTGCGGGCGCTGGCGCGCCGCGGCGAGGTCCGCCGGCCACCCACCCTCGAGGTGGGAACCCTGCGGATCGACCCCGCGACCCGGCAGGTCTGGCGCGCCGACACCGAGGTCGAGGTCTCGAGCAAAGGCTTCGCCCTGTTGGAGGTCTTCATGCGCAGTCCCGACGTCGTCCTCGACCGCCTCGAACTTCTCGAAGGAGCCTGGGACAACAGCTACGAGAACCGCTCCAACGTGATCGCCGTCCACATCCACCAGCTGCGCGACAAGGTCGACAAGCCCTTCGGCCTCGGCAGCATCGAGACCGTGCGCGGCGTCGGCTATCGCCTGCGTAGCGACGACGGCAAGTGATTGGCCGGCTGCCGGTCCGGCTGAAGCTGACCCTCGCCTTCACCGTCGCGATCGCCGCCGTCCTCGTCGCGACCGCGCTCTTCCTCTACCTCCGCCTGCGCACCGAACTCGATAACCGGATCGACCAGTCGCTGGAGGCGCGCCTGGAACTGGTCTCGACCCGGCTCGAGAACGGCGGCGGCGGGGCGCGTGCCCTGACCCGCGAGGTCGCCCGGGGGGAAGAGGGGTCCGGGTTCGTGCAGATCGTCCTCCCGGGCAGCCGCACGGTCGTCGGCGCCCGCGAGGGCCTCGGCGACGAACCGGTGCTCGAGAGCTCCGACCTCAGGCGACTGGCCGAAGACGGCGGGACCTACGACCTCCAGTCGGGCCAACCGGAGCTGGGGCCGATACGGATCGCGGCGGCGCCGGTCGCGGTCGGCGCCCACTACTACATCGTCGCCGTCGGCGCCCCGCTGGAGGAGCGAAACGAAGCGCTCTCCAACGTGCGGACGCTGCTGCTGATCGGCGGTCCGGTCGCCTTGATCCTCGCCGCCCTGACCGGCTGGGTCGTGATCGGTCTCGCCCTGCGCCCCGTCGATCGGATGCTCGTCCGCCTCGAGGACGGCCTGCGACGCGAGCGGACCTTCGTCGCCGACGCCAGCCACGAGCTGCGCACGCCGCTGACGCAGCTGAAGATGGAGCTCGAACTGATGCGTCGCGAGCGGCCGCGGGGCGATGAGTTCGACGCCGCGCTCGCCGCCGCGATCGGCGACACCGACCGACTCGCGACCCTGAGCGAGGACCTCCTCGTCCTCGCCCGCGCCGATCGCGACCGACTTCCGGTCAGTCGCGAGGAGGTCGATCTCGGTGCGCTGCTCGCGGCCGTCGCCGCCCGCTACCCGGCGGATCCGGTCGAGGTGGTGGGGAAGGCCGGCGAGAAGAGGATGACGGTCCGCGCCGACCGCGCGCGTCTCGAGCAGGCCCTCGGCAACCTCGTCGACAACGCCCTCGCCCATGGGGCGCCACCGGTGAGACTGAGCGCGGTGCGCCGGGGAGCCGGGGTCGAGCTCCATGTCACCGACGCGGGAGGGGGCTTTCCGCCCGACTTCCTTCCCCAGGCCTTCGATCGCTTCAGCCAGGTCTCGCCGGGAGACGAGGGCTCTGGTACCGGCCTCGGCCTCGCGATCGTGCGGGCGATCGCCGAGGCCCACGGCGGCACCGCCGTCGTCGCCAACCGCGACGGCGGCGCCGACATTTGGCTGGCGCTGCCGACCTAACGCCCAGTTCACCTTGCCCTCATAGACCTCCGGTCGAAGACAACCGGCAATGGAGGCGATCGTGAACAAGAGACTCTCGATGCTGATCGTGGCGGCGCTGGCCGGCGGCGCCCTGATCGCCGGCTGCGGCTCCGGCGGCAACGCGGAAAGCCCGCAGACGACTGCCGCGGCAGAAGCGAAGACCGGGAGGGCCGCCACCCCCAGCGAGGCCGAATCGCTGGCGACCGGCGACATCCCCGACAACCAGGAATTCCTCACCTTCAACGACAAGCCGGCGGGCTACTCGATCAAGTACCCGGCGGGATGGGCGCGGACCGGTAAGGGCAATGACGTCACCTTCCGCGAAAAGGGGAACCTGATCCACATCGCCGTCCACTCCGGCAAGGCGAAATCCGCCGCGGGCAAAAAACACAGCTTCACCAGGCAGAGCGCTCCCGACCCGGTCACCGGCAAGAGCGTCCCGCTCCTCGTCGACGCCTACGAATACGAAGCCGGCGGCAAGGTCGCGGTGCTCGAATTGAGCACCCCCGAAGGGGTCGACAACGTCGACGCCTACCGAATGATCAGTGAAAGCTTCAAATGGCGGTAGAGAGCCTCTACCGCGAGCCGGAGGTCGAGCGCCAGGTCGAGTGGCCGATCCTGGAGATGCACGACGTCTTCAAGATCTACCGCTCGGGGCCGGTCGAGACGGTCGCCCTGCGCGGCGTCGACATGGTGGTCGAGGCGGGCAACGTGATCGCCATCCTCGGACCCTCGGGCTGCGGCAAGAGCACCCTGCTGGCGCTCGCCGCCGGGCTCGACCGCGCCTCGGCGGGGGACGTTCGCAGCTCCGGCGTCTCGCTCCTGACCGCCGGCGAGGACGAGCTGGCCGCTTATCGCGCCCGCTCGGTCGGGATCATCTTCCAGAGCGGCAATCTCTGGCCGACCCTGAGCGCGCGGGAGAACGTGCTCGCGGCGCTGCGGCTGGCGGGCGTCGAGGAGGCGCCGCGCCGAGTCGCCGAGTCGCTGGTCGAGTTCGGCCTCGGCGCCCGCGCCGAGCATCGTGCCGCGGCACTCTCCGGTGGTGAGCAGCAGCGGGTGGCGATCGCCGCCGCGGTCGCCCGTCAGGCGCCGCTGATCCTCGCCGACGAGCCGACCGGGGAGCTCGACGCCGCCAATCAGGAGGTCGTCCTGCGGGCGCTGCGTCGCCTCCCCCGCGACCACGACTGCGCGGTCGTGGTCGTTACCCACTCGCCGGCGGTCGCCGAGGCGGCCGACCGGGTGATCGAGATGCGCGACGGCGCGGTGGTGGCGGGATGACCACCACGCTCGAGACGGCGGCGCTCTCGGCCTGCCGGGGCGTCGCGGTCCGCTACGGGACGCGCGAGGCGCAGGTGATCGCCCTCGAGGAGGTCGACCTCGCGATCGAGGCGGGGGAGACGCTGGCCCTGCGCGGGCCGTCGGGCTCGGGGAAGACGACGCTCCTTCACCTGCTCGGCGGACTGGTGCTCCCGAGCGAGGGGGAAGTGATCTGGAAGGGTCGCTCCCTGGCGCTGCTCGACGTCGCCGCGCGCGGGAAGGCGAGGGCGGCGGGGATCGCCTACGTCTTCCAGGGCTCGAACCTGCTGCCGAACCTGACCGCGCTCGAGAATGTCGCCTTCGCCGCCTGGCTCGCCTCCAAGGCCGGCCCGCGCCCGCAGATGGAGCCCGAGGAGCTGTTGGCGCTGGTCGGCCTCGAGGGCAAGGCCGACGCCCTCCCGACCGAGCTCTCCGGCGGCGAGGCCCAGCGCGTCGCCATCGCCCGCTCCCTCGCCCAGCTGCCCGAGCTGCTGCTCTGCGACGAGCCCACCGGCCACCTCGACTCCGACACCGCGGGCCGCGTCCTCGACCTCCTCTGGGCTCTCCGTGAGTGCTTCGGCTTCGCCCTCGTCCTCGCCACCCATGACCCTGGTGTGGCGGCGCGCTGCGAGCGCCTGGTCGAGCTGGCCGACGGCCGGGTGACGGGGGGTTCGCGGTGAGCGCCGCGCTCCAGCTCGGCCTCGCCCGCCTGCGCCGCCGCCCCGGCGGCACCCTGACCCAGGGGCTCGTGCTCGCCGTCGCCGTGGCGCTGCTCGGGGCGATGATCCTCTTCATCGGCCACTCGCTGCGGACGATGACCGCGGCGGCGACCCGCAGCGTGCCGCTCGACCTGCAGGGCCCGGTGACGAGCTACCAGAAGGCCTCGACCCTGGCCCAGCGGATCGGCCACGAACCCGACGTCGCCCAGTCCTCACCGGTCGCCACCGCGCCGTTCACCGGGATCGGCCACCACGGCGCCGAAGGGGCCACCGCGGCGGGGACCGGCTCGATCCTCGCGGTGCCACCCGGCTACCTCCGCCGCATCGAAACCTTCCGCTTCCTGCATGGCGGCCTTCACCCGGGCCAGGTCGTGCTCGACCAGCAGCTCGCCGCGACCCTGCGGGCCCGCATCGGCGACATCGTCACCCTCCAGCTCGGCGGTGGCGGCACGCAGAGGTTCAAGGTCGGCGGCGTCGCGATCGTCTCGTCCGCCGACGTCCTCTTCCAGCCGCTGAACCCGTTGGCGGGACCGGCCCCGGCGCAGCCGCCGGCGAACATCGCGATCCTGCCGACCGCGATCTTCGCCCACACGATCGGTCGCGCGCTGCCGACCCTGAAAGGGTCGAGCGCCGGCGCCGCCGCGGTGCCGGGGGCGGCGACCGGCGTCCAGTGGCAGGTCCAGGTGCAGCTCGACCCGGCGGCGCTCGAAGGCGGCACGCCGAGTCAGGCGTTCACCAAGGCGGGCGTGATCCGCAACTCGATCGAACGCAAGCTCACCGGCCAGATCCGCTTCGTCGACAACCTCTCGGCCGAACTCGAAACGGCGGCTGGCGACGCGCTCTACGCGGAGGCGCTCTTCATCCTGCTCGCCGTTCCGGGTGCACTGCTGGCCCTCGGCCTCGCCTATCTGGCGGCGCTCGGCACGGTCGACCGCGACCGCCGTGAGCTCGCCCTGCTGCGCGCCCGCGGTGCCAGCCGCCGCTCGCTGCTCGGCATGGCGGCGGTCGAATCGTCGGTGGTCGGGCTGGTGGCCGGGGCGCTCGGCGCCGGCGTCTCCTTCCTTGCCGTCTCCATCCTGATCGAAGGCTCGGTGGGCCTGACCGCGACGCGCGGGGTGGTGGTGGTCGGCGTCTGCATCGCCTTGGCGATCCTCGGCGGCTTCGTCGCCCGACTGGGGACCGGCCTGCGCTCGCTCTCGGAGACTGTCGCCGCCGGGCGGCGTGGTCCGGGCCGCTCCGGCAAGCCCCTCTGGCAGTGTCTCTACCTCGACCTTCTCTGCCTGGCGCTCAGCGGCCTGATCTTCTGGCTGACCGCAAGCACCGGCTTCGCCGCCGTGGTCAACCCCGACTCGAACCCGACCCTCTCGCTCTCGATCTACATGTTCTTCGCCCCGGCGCTGCTCTGGATCGGCGCGACGCTGCTGTTGGTGCGGCTGCGCGGCCGGCTCTTCGGCGGGTTCGTCCGTCTCCTCGGCGGCGCCGCGGGCGGGTCAGGCCGACGCCGCTTCCTCCTGGCGAGCGCCTCGCGGCGCGGCGCGGCGATCGACCGCGGCCTGGTCTTCGTCGGCCTCCTGCTCGCCTTCGGCGTCAGCATGGGCGTCTTCGCGCGGACCTACGACCAGCAGGCCGGGGTCGACGCGCAGCTGACCCTCGGCGCCGATATCACCGCCCAGGCGCCGCCCGGGGTCACCGCGGCCAAGGGCCTGACCCGGAAGATCGCCGCGGTCCCGGGCGTGTCGGCGACCTCGGCGATCGATCACTCCTACGCCTACGTCGGCCCCGACCTGCAGGACGTGTTCGGGATCGAACCGCGGACGCTCTCCTCGGCGACCACGCTGCGCGACTCTTACTTCCTCGGCGCCGGCGCCCAGACGCTGATGGCGCGCCTGCAGGAAGACCCGAGCGGGATCCTGGTCTCCAAAGAGACGATCCTCGACTACTCGCTGAAGGAAGGCGACCTGCTGCGGCTGCGGGTGCTTGACCATCAGAGCGGTCGCTTCCACATCGTGCCCTTCCACGTCGTCGGCGTGGTGCAGGAGTTCCCGGCGGCGCCGCGCGACTCCTTCATGGTCGCCAACCTCTCCTACCTCGCGGCCGCCGATCACGGCGGTGGCCCGAACACGGTCTTCGCCGCCACCTCGGAAAGCCCCTCCGCCGTCGGCGGACGGGTGCTCGAAGCGACCAAGGGCTACGGAGTCACGGTCAAGAACATCGAACAGCAGACGGTCCAGACCGTCAGCTCGATCACCACCGTCGACCTGACCGGGATCAGCCGGCTCGAGGAGGCCTTCGCGATCCTGCTGGCGGCGACGGCGATGTGGCTGTTCGTCAGCCTCGTCGTCGAAGAGCGCCGGCACGAGTTCGCGACGATGGCCGCGCTCGGGGCCTCCCTGCGCGACATCGGCGCCTTCGTGAGGAGCGAGGCGCTAGTCGTCCTCGGCGGCGCGGTGATCCTCGCCGTCGGGCTCGGGTGGCTGATGGCGGAAATGCTGGTGGCAATGCTCCAGCACGTCTTCGACCCGCCGCCGGAATCGCTGGCGGTCCCCTGGGGCTTCATCGCCCTGCTCGGCGCGGGCGCGGTGGCGGGCGCCGTCCTCGCCTCCGTCCTCGCGGCGATCTCGCTGCGCCGGCTGCCACTGGGCCAGACCCTGCGGGAGGAATAGGTCGGTGAGAGGTGGATCACGTTCTCATCCGCCCTTCACGAGCGCGCCTCAAAGTCGTCCGATGTCATCGGCGCGCTCGCTTGCTCATCTCAAACGGGTGGCGACGCCGATCCCCAAGCTGATGACGGCCTTGGTGCCGGCGGGCGCCCTGGCACTGGTCGCCTACCTGCTCTTGACCCGCGGGAACCAACTGCTGGCGGCTCTGGTCGCGGTGCCCCCGGTGGTCCTGGTCGGTGCGGTCTGCGCCCACCTCCTCGCCCTGGTCCTGCGGACCGAGGCCTGGCGGACCGTCCTCGGCGTCGCGGGCGGTCACGGCCACGTTCGGCGGCACTTCGCCCGAGCCCCGGTCTTCGATTGGTTCAAGTGGCTCGGCCAGGCCGGGGACGTAGGCGAGTTCGGCTCTTTTCTTGTCGATCCAGGCGACGCCGGCGACGAACTGGGGGTATTCGGGGTCGCTGCGGAACGTGGTGAGGAGGACCGGAGGTCGGGACCCGACCTCGCCGCCGGCCTTCTGCCAGATCCCCTCGCCATGCAGGGCCGGGTGGATCAACGGATTGACGTTGGCCGGCTCGTAGTAGGCCGGCTTGCCTCGGCCTCCTCCCCCGCCTTCTTCTTCGCCCGAGCCCGCTGCGCCGTCGCCCACCTGCGGCAGCGACGTCAGCGCCGGGCCGCCCTTTTCGGGTTCGTTCAGAGTGTAGTACCAGTTCTCGATCTGGGTCACTATCGGGTTGCCGCCGTGGCTGCGCAGCCACTCGACGCTGGCGATCGTGATGCTCGGGTTGCGGCTGCCGGTCATCGCCGGGATCCAGGACAGCGCCACGATGCCGAGGCAGAAGAGACAGGCGAAGAGAACGATCCGGCGGAGTCGACGCCACAGCGGGAGCCTTGGAACGGGACGGCGCCGGCGCGGCGGCCTTGATCGCGTCGGCGTCGGGGCCGTCGCCATACGCGCACCCTTGCGCGGGCAGATGAAATGAAGGTGAGATCACCGGACCCGACCGGATGAGAGACCGACCCACAAATCTCTCACCTCCGTCTAATCGCGGACCCTCACAGTGCCCGGCATGAACTCAGCCCAGGCAGTCGCCAGCCCGCCGCCCGTGAGCACCGGTCGCCGCATGCTCAACAAGGTCCCCGAGATCACCGTCTACTTCTGGGTGATCAAGGTCCTGTGCACCACGGTCGGCGAGACCTTCGCCGACAACCTCAACGAAAACCTCGGCCTCGGCCTCACCAACACCTCCTACATCATGGGGGCGGTCCTGATCGCGGTGATCGTCGCCCAGTTCCGCGCCCGTAAATACGTCCCCGGGATCTACTGGCTGGCGGTGGTGTTGGTCAGCGTCGTCGGCACCCTCGTGTCGGACAATCTGGTCGAAAACTACGGCGTCACCTTGGAAACGACGACGATCATCTTCAGCGCCTGCCTGATCGCGACCTTCGCCACCTGGTACTGGAGCGAGCGCACCCTCTCCGTACACACCATCTTCACCACCAAGCGGGAGGCCTTCTACTGGGGGACGATCCTCTTCACCTTCGCACTCGGCACCTCCGCCGGCGACCTGATCTCCGAGAAGCTCGAACTCGGTTACCTGCCGACGGTCGGGATCTTCGCCGGCGCGATCGCGGTGATCGCCTTCTGCCACTTCGCCCTGAGGATGAACGCGATCCTCTCCTTCTGGCTCGCCTACATCATGACCCGGCCGCTGGGCGCCTCGATCGGCGACTACCTCGCCTCGCCGACCGAAGAAGGCGGGCTCGGGCTCGGCACCACCGTCACCTCGATCATCTTCCTCTCGACGATCCTCGCCCTCGTCGTCTTCCTCGCGGTCTCGAAGCGCGACGTGATCCGCGGCGGCCCGGTGCTCGTCCCCACCGGCGCCGGCCCGGCGGTGCTCGTCGTCCTCAACAAGGTGGCGCCGACCGACTCGCTGATCGCCGCGGTACGGGAGCGGGTGGCAGGGGGTGCGGAGCGCGTCCACGTACTCGTCCCCAACCCGCACAACCTCGGCTTCGACCACGGCGACCCCGTCCCGACCGACGGCGAGCATCTGCTAGCCGGGGCTCTGCCGCCGCTTCGGGAGGCCGCCGGGGGCGAGGTCACCGGCCGGGTGGCGAACAATCCGAACGCCTACGACGACATCGTGGAAGAGCTCGACACCGGCGCCTACACCGAGATCATCCTCGAGACGCCACCGACCCATCTCTCGCACTGGCTTCACGTCGACCTTCCCCACCGGGTCTCCCAGCTCGGCCTGCCGACCGAGGCGGTCCCGGCGACGTGACCGTCCTCGTCGTCGACGACCAGGCGAAGATGGCGCAGCTGCTCCGCCGTGGCCTCAGTGAGGCCGGCTTCTCGGTCGAGATTGCCGAGAGCGGCGAGGGCGCCGTGGAGAAGGCGCGCCGGCCCGACTATGAGGCGATCGTCCTCGATCTGAGTCTCCCCGGGATCGACGGGGTCGAGATATGCCGTCAGATCAGAAGGACGGCGGCGAGGTCCCTGTCCTCCTGCTCAGTACCCACGACGCCGCCGAGGACCGGCGCGCCGGTCTCGATGCGGGCGCCGACGCCTACATGGTCAAGCCCTTCTCGTTCGGTGACCTGGCCCGGCAGCTGTGGGACCTCACCACGCAGGCCGGCCGCCCGCCTGACTCTCATGGGTTGTTAAGGCGTCGGCCCTAGCGTGCCGTCGTCTCGGGCCCCCTTTTGATCATGGAACGTACTCTCCACCGATTCGCCTCCAGCCGCCACACCTACTCCAAGGTGCCCGAGATAACCGCCTGGTTCTGGGTGGTGAAGGCGCTCACCACGGCTATGGGCGAGTCGACCTCGGACTGGTTGGTGCATGCACTGGTCCCCGAGATCGCCGTCTTCCTCGGCGCGATCGCCTTCTCGGTCGCGATCTACATCCAGTTCACCAAGGATCGCTACATCCCCTGGTGCTACTGGTTCGCGGTGGCGATGGTGGGTGTGTTCGGGACGATGTGCGCGGACGTCCTCCACGTCGGCCTCGGCGTCCCCTACATCGCCTCGACCATCTTCTTCGCGATCGCCCTCTTCGTCGTGTTCCGCACCTGGTACCGGATCGAGGGGACCCTCTCGATCCACTCCATCACCACCCCGCGCCGCGAGGTCTTCTACTGGGCCGCCGTGCTCGCCACGTTCGCCCTCGGCACCGCCGCGGGCGATCTCACCGCGCACACCCTCGGCCTCGGCTACTTCGGCTCGATCTGGCTCTTCGCCGCGATCATCGCGATCCCGGCGCTCGGCTACTTCCGCTTCGGGATGGGCTCGATCCTCGCCTTCTGGTTCGCCTACGTCGTCACCCGGCCGCTCGGCGCCTCGGTCGCCGACTGGCTCGGCAAACCCGAAGGGGTGGGCCTCGGCAACGGGCTCGTCAGCCTGATCTTCGCGGTGGCCATCGCGGCGATCGTCTGGTATCTGTCGCGGACCGGCAAGGACACCCCCGCCGACCAGGAGGTCGGCGCCGCCGTCCTGGGCACCGCCCCCGCCACCTCATGATCGAGCTCGGCGGAGTCACCAAGACCTACGGTAAGAAGACCGCCGTCCGCGACCTCAGCTTCACCGTGCGACCGGGGATGGTGACCGGCTTCCTCGGACCGAACGGCTCAGGAAAGTCGACCACGATGCGCCTCATCCTCGGGCTCGACGCCCCCGACGCAGGTGAGGTGACCGTAAACGGCAAGCGCTACCGCGACCATCGCGCTCCTCTCCATCAGGTGGGCGCGCTGCTCGAGGCGAGCTCGATCCACACCGGGCGCTCGGCCTACGACCACCTGCTGGCGATGGCCCAGACCCATGGCCTCGGCCGTGAGCGGGTGGAGGGGATGATCGAGCTGGTCGGCCTCGGGGAGGTCGCCCGCAAGCGCGCCGGCACCTTCTCACTCGGGATGAGACAGCGGCTCGGGATCGCCTCGGCGCTGCTCGCCGACCCGCGTGTGGTGATGCTCGACGAGCCGATCAACGGGCTCGACCCGGAGGGCATCCTCTGGGTCCGCAAACTGCTGAGAGGGCTCGCCGCCGAGGGCCGCACCGTCTTTGTCTCCTCCCACCTGATGAGCGAGATGGCGCTCACGGCCGACCACCTGGTCGTGATCGGCCAAGGTGAGCTGATCGCCGACGTCGGCGTCCGCGAGATGATCAGCGGCGCCTCCCAGAGCTCCGTCCGGGTCCGCACGCCGCACGCCGCGCGCCTCGGCGAGGTCCTCGCCGCCTCCGACGTCCGCGTCCGCAGCCTGGGCACCGATGTGATCGAGGTACAGGGAATCGACTCGGAGGAGATCGGTCTGGCCGCCCATGTCAGCGGCATCGTCCTCTACGAGCTCACCCCCCGCCAGGCTTCGCTCGAGGACGCCTTCATGGAGCTGACCGGCGAGTCGGTCGAGTTCCATGCGAGCGACGGGGAGCCCGTCGCCGCCGCGAGCATCGGGAACGGGGCGTGATGGAGAGCGTCGGCATCCCGCTCGGCGTCCAGCCGGTCACGCAACGCCGGGTCGTGCGCTCGGAGTGGACGAAGCTCATCTCGCTGCGCTCGACCCGCTGGGCGCTCGCCGCGACGCTTCTCCTCGCGGTCGGGATCGGCGTCCTCGCCTGCATCGTCTTCGAGACCCGCTGGGCGCACCTCAGCGCCCACGACCGCGCCGACTTCCACCCCCTCTCTGTGAGCCTCGCGGGGATCAACTTCGCCCAGCTCGCGATCGGTGTCCTCGGTGTGCTCGTGATCACCGGCGAGTACTCGACCGGGATGATCCGCTCGACCCTCGCCGCCGTCCCGCGCCGGCTGCCGATGCTCTGGGGCAAGGCGGTCGTCTTCGGCGCGACGGCGTTCGCGGTCAGCCTGCCCGCCACCTTCATCGTCTTCTTCGTTGGTCAGGCGATCCTCTCGGGCGAACACATCAACATCGCGCTCGGGCATGCGGGCGTCTTCCGCGCGCTGATCGGCGTGCCTCTGTTCCTCACCGCGATGGGCCTCTTCGGGCTCGGCCTCGGCGCGATCGTCCGCTCAACCGCGGGCGGCATCGCGGCGCTCGCCGGGATCGTCTTCGTCCTGCCGCCGATCATCGGTCTGCTGCCGACGAGCGTCGCCAACTCGATCGATCCCTATCTGCCGAGCAACGCCGGCGGGGCGGTCTGGACGATCACCCCCGACCCGGGGACGCTCGCCCCCTGGGCAGGCTTCGGCGTCTTCTGCGCCTATGTCGCGGTCGCGATGGCGATCGCCGCGGTCCTGCTCGTGCGCCGCGACGCCTAGCGAGGGCTGCACGCTCGGGGGGATGCTCCGGTGGCGCCGGAGGCTCGTCATCGCACTCGCCGCGCTGCTCGCGACCGGCCTCCTCCTCGCCGCCGCCGGGGGCGTCTATCTGCTCACCCTGGCGGGCGTCGGTGACGCCGAAACGCGGGTCGAGGCGATCCTCGCCGAACACGGCAGCCACGCCTCGGGCCTGCCGCCACCCGCTCACCTCGCCGCGGCGGTCGTCTCGACCGAGGACGAGAACTTCTACGCGAACCCGTTCTTCAACGTGGCGGCGGGAGCGGGCCGTGCCGCCGTGGCCGCCCTGGGGACGAGTGAAGACCCCGGCGGCAGCACGATCGCCCAGCAGCTGGCCAAGACGCTCTACCCGCACGGCGGCGGGGTCGGTGGGACGTTCGAAGAGATCGGCCTCGGCGTCAAGCTCTCGCTCGCCTACTCCCACGAGCAGGTCTT
>DASXMH010000140.1:0-7569 GCA_036495785.1 Solirubrobacterales bacterium | reverse complement strand
CATCCCCACCTAACCAGCCGAACTTAGGTGGGGATGGGCGCGCCGGGGCCCGGCGGTTCGGGCGCCGGGGTCGGCGGTTTGGGAGCCGGCCCCGGCGGTCCGGGGGCGGTCCAGGCGGCGGTCCAGGCGGCGGTCCCGCCTTAAATCATCTGTGTGCGCCGGGCCCGCGGCCCGCGCCGCGGCCGGGCGCACGCCCAACTAGCTCCAGCGCGAAGTGACGACCTTCTTGCGCGTGTAGAACTCGAACGCGTCGCGGCCGTTCGCGTGGAGGTCGCCGTCGATCGAGTCCTTCCAGCCGGCAAACGGGAACCAGGCGACCGGCGCGGCGACGCCGACGTTGACGCCGATCATCCCTGCCTGCACGCCGTAGCGGAACTCGCGGGCGGTGCCGCCGGAGCTGGTGAAGAGGATCGAGGAGTTGCCGTAGCGGGAGGCGTTGACGACCTCGAGCGCGCCGTCGAGATCCGCCGCGCGGACCACGGTCAGGACCGGACCGAAGAGCTCCTCGCGGACCGCGCGGGAGTCCAGCGCCGCCCTGTCGATGATCGTCGGGCCGAGCTGGGCGCCCCCCTCGCCGCCGCCCCGGCGGCCGTCGAGGACGAGCTCGGCACCATCGCCGAGCGCCGCCTCGACCTCGCCTTCGACCCGTTCGCGCGAGGCGACCGAGACCAGCGGGCAGACGTCGGTGGCGGGGTCGGCGCCGTCGCCGACCTTGAGGCCCCGGGCCGCCTCGACCACGGTCGCAAGCGAGGCGTCCTGCTCCTCCTCGGTGCCGACCAGGACCAGCAGCGAGCCCGCCAGGCAGCGCTGGCCGGCCGCGCCGAAGGCCGAGCCGGTGACGCCGCCCGCGAGCAGCGTCGGGTCGGCGTCGGGCATCGCCACCATCGCGTTCTTGGCGCCGCCCAGGGCCTGCACGCGCTTTCCCTCGGCGGCGGCGGTGCCGGCGACGTAGCGGGCGGTTCTCGCCGAGCCGACGAAGCTGATGCCGTCGACCTCGGGGCTGTGGAGGAGGCCATTGACGGCGTCGTGCGCGCCGAGCACGAGGTTAAGGACACCGGCCGGGAAGATGTCGGCCTCGTCGATCAGCTCGAGCAGGCGCACCGACGGGAGCGGGTCCTGCTCGGAGGGCTTCAGCACGACCGTGTTGCCGCAGCCGAGCGCGTAGGGGATGAACAAGAGCGGGATCATCACCGGGAAGTTGAACGGGGTGATCGCGCCGATCACGCCGAGCGGCTGGCGCACCATCTCGACGTCGACGCCGCGGGCGACGCCCTCCAGGTTCTCGCCCTTCAGCATGTGGGGCACGGCGCTCGCCGCCTCGATCGACTCGATCCCGCGGCCGACCTCGGCGAACGCGTCGTCGAAGGTCTTCCCCATGTCCTTGGTGACCAGGCGTGCCAGCTCCTCCTGGTGCTCGGCGACCAGGGCGCGGAGCGCGAAGAGGGCGCGGGCGCGCTGCTGCGGCGGCGTCGCGCGCCATGCCGGGAAGGCCTCGCGGGCGGTGGCCGTCGCGGCGTCCACGTCCTCGGCGCTCGACAGCGGCACCGCGGCGAGCACCTCACCGCTCGCGGGCGAGCGCGTCTCCAGGGCCTCGGTCGAGGTCGGCTCGACCCAGGCGCCGCCGACGTAGTTGCGCAGGCGCCGGGCGGCCCCGTCGGTGGACGCCGCGTCGGTGGCGGGCGTGGCCCGCTCGGTGTCGGTGATCGCTCCGTCAGGCATATGAATGATCTTGGCGCATCGCGGCCGGCGCGGCGAGCGCCTCCTCCGGTGCGGTCCACTCGCGGCCTTGGTCGTCGGCAACGGCCTTGCCGGTGAGACGGCCGGCGCGGACGCTGAGCCCGCCGAGGAAGCCGGGGTCGGCGCGCAGCGCGTCCTCGACCCCGTCGGCGAGGCGCACCACATAAGGGAGCGTCGCGTTGGTCAGCGCGCGGGTCGAGGTGATCGGCACCGCGCCGGGCATGTTGGCGACGCAGTAGTGGCTGATCCCGTCGACCTCGTAGACCGGGTCGCTGTGGGTGGTCGGGTGGGAGGTCTCGAAGCAGCCGCCCTGGTCGATCGCGACGTCGACCATCACCGAGCGTGGCTTCATCAGCGCGAGCTGCGCGCGGCTCACGACGTGCGGGGCCTTCGCGCCCTTGACGAGGACGGCGCCGATGACCAGGTCGGCCTCGGCGAGCTGCGCCTCGACCTCGAGGCCGGTCGCGTAGCCGGTCTGGATGGTGCCGGCGAAGATCTGGTCGAGCTCACGCAGGCGGTCGATCGAGCGGTCCAGCACGGTCACGTCGGCGCCGAGGCCGACCGCCATCCGTGCCGCGTTGGCGCCGACGATGCCGCCGCCGATCACCAGCACGTTGCCGGCGGCAACGCCCGGCGCGCCGGCGAGCAGGACGCCGGAGCCGCCCGCCGGGCGGCCGAGCATGAAGGCGCCCGCCTGGGTCGCGAGCCGGCCCGCGACCTCGCTCATCGGGGCGAGCAACGGCAGCCGGCCGGCGGCGTCGGTGATCGTCTCGTAGGCGATGCAGGTGGCGCCGGAGTCGAGCAGGCCCTGGGTCAGCTCGGCGTCGGGGGCGAGGTGCAGGTAGGTGAAGAGGACGTGGCGCCCCTCCAGCAGCTCGACCTCCGCGGGCTGCGGCTCCTTGACCTTGACGATCGTGTCGGCGGCGGCGAAGACGGCGGCGGCGTCGGGGGCGATCGAGGCGCCCTGGGCGACGTACTCGGCGTCGGCGATCCCGGAGCCGACCCCGGCACCGGCCTGTACGACGACCTCGTGCCCGCGCTCGGTCAGCTCCCTGACCCCGGCGGGCGTCATCGCCACCCGGTACTCCTCGACCTTCACCTCGCTCGGTACACCGATCTTCATCGCCTTCTCCTTCGTCAAGCCCTGTGGGGAACCCAGCGATGGTGCGCCTGTGCACTCGCATCCGCAAGCAATCTGACGTAATCTCCTCTATTCCACAGTGATGGACGAGATTGACGACAGAATCCTCGGCATGCTCGCCACAAACGGAAGGGCGTCGTTCGCGGCGATCGGCGAGGCGGTCGGGCTCAGCCCGCACGGCGCCGCCGACCGCGTCCGGCGCCTGGAGCGCGACGGGGTGATCAGCGGCTACACGGCGCGGATCGACCCGGCCGGGGTGGGCCGCTCGCTCGACGCCTTCATCGACGTCCGCCTCCTCCCCACCACCGACTCCGAGGAGTTCGAACGGCGGGTCGCCCGGCTCGACTCGGTCCGCGAGATGGCCTTCCTTACCGGCCGCTTCGACTACCAGCTGCGGGTCGCCTGCCGCGACGCCGACGATCTCAACGAGACGGTCCGCGCGATCCGCCGTGAGGCCGGCGCCGCGGGTACCGAGACGCGGATCGTCCTGCGCTCTTCGACCTTCGAGCGGGCGCCGGCCGGCTAGGAGCGGGCCAGGTCGACGACGGCGCGTTGGGCGTCGGGCAGCGTGCGCGCGGCCGCCGGGCCGAGGAGGCGGCGCCAGAGGCCGGCCAGCGGGCCATCGATGTAGATCGTGTTGGTCAGGCGGGAGCCGGCCGGGCCGACGGGCTCGACCAGGTGGTGGTGGCCCATGCGGGCGCCTGGCAGGTGGGCCTCGTCGGTGAAGAGGTGGCCGTCCTCGAACTCGACCACCCGGAAGCGGAGGCGGAGGCCGCTGCGGAAGGCGATCCGCGCCACGGCGCCGGCGGCGAGCGGCCGGTCGAGGGTCGCCGCCTTGAGCTCGGCGTTCCAGCGCGGCCAGGCGCCGGCGTCGCGGTAGGCCTTTTCCCAGATCGCGGCGGGCGCGACCTCGGCGTCGAGCGAGCTGGTCGTCTCCCAGCGGCTCACTACCCGGCGCCGTCCTTGGCCTCGGGACCGCCTCCGGTGCGAGAGCCGCCCTCCGTATAGAGACCGCGCTCGAGCAGCGCCACGTTGGCGTCGACCCAGCGCTCGAGCTGGGCCGGAGCGAGCAGGTCGTCGCCGAGCTGCTCGCGGAGCAGCGGCATGAAGCTGAGCGGCGCCCAGATCAGAAAGAAGTGCTGCAAGGTTGCCCAGAGCCGATCGGCGTCCGGCCGCAGCGCGCCCTCGCCGGCCAGCTGGTCGATCTCGCCCCGCCCCGCCTCGACCATCATCCGCAAGAGGGCGGCGCTGCCCGCGGTGCCCTCGACCAGCGCCCGGCCGAGGTAGCGGCAGACATCGGGCATCTCGCCCATCACGCGGGCGGTCTGGGCGGCGCGCTCGCGCAGGAGATCGCGCCCCGCGGCCGCCTCGGCGCCCGCCGGCGCGTCGCGGCCCTCCCCTGCGGCGCCCGGGGCCCCGGCATCGCCGGGGCCGCCGCCCCGGTAGGCGTCACCGAACTCGCGGAGCGCCGCCGCGTCGACCGCCGCCACCAGCCCGTCCTTGCCGCCGAAGTGGTGGACGATCAGGGCGGGCGAGACGTCGGCCGTCCGGGCGACCTCGCGCAGCGAGGTGGACTCGATGCCGGCCTCGCCGAAGACGCGGAAGGCGGCCCGGATGATCGGCTCGCGCCGGGATTTCGGGTCGGCCTCGACTGAACGCATGTTCAGCATTGGACTGTACATGCGTTCAGCCCGATTTGGGCCTGATCCGCGCGTACGCCCGTGGCTGACCCTGCTAATTACGCAAAATCATGGATTGCTTGGCGGCGCTCCAGGTGGTCGAATCTTCTTCCTTCCTTGCCAACCAGAAAGTGAGTCTTAATTGAAAGCCCGTCTGGGGGTTCAATCACCCCGTCTCGTGCTGTTGCCGTTCCTCGTCCTGCCCTTCGTCCTTGCCTTCCTCGTCCCATCGCTCGCCGCGGGCGAAGGCACCGCGACCGGCACGGCGTCCGTGTCGACCATCGAAATCAAACTGGAAGGCAAGAAGTTGGGCTTCTTCGGCCCGGGGACGATCGTCGAAGGCGAAAAGCTGCAAATCGTCAACAAGACCAACCCGAAACAGGTCGGCCCGCACACCTTCACGCTGGTCACCAAAAGCTCGCTGCCGAAGACCTCCAAAGCGCGGAAGAGCTGCTTCACCCCCGGAAAGATCTGCTTCTCGATCGCCGAATGGCACAAGTTCAACCCGAAAACCGAAAAAATCGGCAAGCAACTGGTCGAAGTCGGCCCCAAGGGCTGGAGCACGGAGGGCACCGTGAAAAAGTCCGGCGACTCCTGGTTCAGCGGTGAAAAACCGGGCGGCTCGATCGAAGAGGCGGTGACCGCGAAGGCGGGCACGACGCTCTACTTCATGTGCGCGGTGCACCCGTGGATGCAGGGCTCGATCAAGGTCCTGCCCAAACCGGCCACCTGAGCCCACTCCTTGTCGCAGTCTCACCGCCTCAGCCGCCGGGCGTTCCTCGGAGCGCTCGGCGGCGCGACGGTGGGCTTGGCGCTGCCGGTCGGCGGGCGGCGCTGGGACCTCCTCGGCCTCGGCGGCGCGCCCGAGGCCCTCGCCGCCGTCCCCTTCCGGGCGCGGCTGCCGATCCCGCCGGTCCTGCGCGACGACCACATCCGCATCCCGATCGAAGCCGCCGACGCGGCGATCATGCCCGGCCCGGAGACGCGCCTCTGGACCTTCGGCGGCAGCTTCCCCGGACCGACGATCCGCCGCCCCGCCGGCCGTCGCACCCTGGTCACCTATGAACACCGCCTGCCGCACGACGCCGGCGAGCTGAGCGTCCACTTCCACGGCGGTCACAGCCGCAGCGCCATGGATGGCCAGCCGGGCGGGCTGACCGGCGACCAGCCGGTCTCCTTCTATTGCGACGTGCCGTACGACCTCTCGCCGCGGCAGTCGGGGAACGACTTGCTGATCCGGCCGGGAGGCGAGAAAACCTACGTCTACGACCTGCGCGAGGACGGCGGGCCGGTGCGCGGCTCGTTCCGCTGGTACCACGACCACCGCCTCGACCGCACCGCGCTGCATAGCTGGCGCGGGCTGGCGGGGATGTGGATCATCGACGACGAGCTGGAGGACTCGCTACCGCTGCCGCGCGGAGCGCGCGACCTGCCGCTGATGATCGCCGACCGCAGCTTCGGCCGGCGCAACCAGCTCACCGACCCGTTCACCAACCTGCGGCCGCCGAACGACGGCACGGCCGGCGCGCGGATCCTGGTCAACGGCGCCTTCATGCCCCACCACGAGGTCGAGGCGTGCCGCTACCGACTGCGCCTGCTGAACGTCTCGGCGTTCCGCAGCTACGCGCTCGAACTCTCGAACGGGGCGCCGCTGGTCCAGATCGCCACCGACAGCGGCCTGATGCCACGGCCGGTGCGGCGGCGGCAGATCCTGCTCGGGCCTGCCGAGCGGGCCGAGGTGGTCGTCGACTTCTCGCCGTTCGCGGGCGAGGCGGTCGAGCTGCGGAGCTCGGCGCGGCACCCAGGGCGCAACCCGCTTGGCGCCCACACCTACTCGGGGGCGCTGATGCAGTTCCGGGTCGGCGCGCCGGGCTTCGACGACACCCGCATTCCGCGCCGGTTACGTCCCCTGCCCGAGTGGACGAAGCACGTGCGCCGCCGCCCCGACCACACCTGGACGATCACCGTCGGCGGCCTCTTCAAGACCACCTGGCTGATCAACGGCAAGACCTTCGACCCGGCCCGCGTCGACACCAAGCCACGGCTCGGCTCTACCGTCACCTGGGCGATCCACAACCGCACCGCGGTCGCCCACGTCATCCACCTCCACCACACCGACTGGTACCTGCTCTCCCGCGAAGGCCGGCCGCCGCCGCCCTGGGAAGACTGCCTCAAGGAGACCTTCTTCGTCTTCCCCGGCGAACGCATCCTGGTCGCCGGCCGGCTCACCGACTACGCCGGCAAGTTCGTCATCCACTGCCACATGTTCGACCACGAGGACCACGGCCTGATGAGTCAGTTCGAGGTGGTGAGAGACTGAACCATGCCTTCCAATTCGATCAAACACCGTGACGACTTCGAGACGATGGCCGGCTCGGGCGGCTGCACCTGGGTGCTCGCCCGCCGCGCCCTCGGGACCGAGGCCTTCGGCTACAACCTCGTCGACATCGAGCCCGGCGGCGCGCTGCCCGCCCACGACGAGTCCGGCAGCGGCCAGGTCGAGCTCTACGTCGTCCTCGAGGGCGACGCGGTGATCTCGATCGACGGCGAGGAGCACCCCGCCCCCGCCGGCACCTTCGCCTCGATCGAGCCCGAGAGCAACCGCACCATCCTCAACCGCTCGACCGCCCCGGTGACCGCGCTGCTGGTCGGCGTCGTCCCGACGCCCGGCTACCGGCCCCCGGGCTGGGCCTGAGGCAGGGCACGCTGGACGGGCGGCCGCGATCAGCCACCGCGGCCGCGCCGCGAGGCTCGTTGCCGCGCACCTGGACGGTTAGCGGGGCCGATTCCGAGTGGAGGGAGCGGCGCGGGGGGCGGCGTTGTTCGCGCCGGTGCGGCTGGCCGAGGTGCGTCCCGGGCGTCTCGTGGCGGCCCCGGCAGGGTGTGGCCGTGGCCGAGACGGCCGGGTATGAAAGGAGTGGAGGATCCGTGACGTCTGCGGTGGACGCACGCCGCCGAGCGGCGGATACGCCGCTCCTACGACGGTCAGGGATCTGCGTGGTTGGAAATGAT
>DASXMH010000139.1:0-24988 GCA_036495785.1 Solirubrobacterales bacterium | reverse complement strand
CTCCGAAGTGGTGTGGACGGCCCGGCCCGCCCTACAGCGAGCCTCCGGTGGCGAGGCGCATCAGGTCGGTATCGAAATCGAGGTCGTCGCCGGTGCGCTCGGCGCGGGTCGCGTTCCCGGCGAACTCGTGCTGGTGGGCGGCCCAGTTGCGGTCGGCGATCTCGCGGCCGACTTCCGAGCGCAGGAGCACCGAGAGCTCGGCGGCGGCGCGCTCGATCCTCTCCCCCAGCTCGCCCGCGCCCCAGTCCTCGGGCGTGGCGAAGACCGAGGTCGGCAGGGACAGCGCGCGCATGTAGGCGAAGAGCGGGCGCATCTGCTCGTCGACGACCAGGGCGTGGCGGGCCGAGCCGGCGGTGGCGGCGAGCAGGATCGGTTTGGCGACCAGGAGGTCATTGTCGAGCAGGTCGACGAAGGACTTGAAGAGGCCGCTGATGCCGGCCTTGTAGACCGGAGTCGCGGCGATCACACCGTCCCCCGCGGCAATCCGCCGGGTCGTGCTCTGCAGCTCCGCCGAGGCGACGCCGGAGACGGTCGCCCGGGCGATGTCGACCGCGAGCGGGCCGAGCTCGACCACGTTCACGGTGGCCGGCGCGTCGGCCTCGCGCAGGAGGTCGAGCGTCTTCTGGGCGATCCGGTCGCCGAGCAGCCGGGTCGAGGACGGGTTGCCGGTCCCGGCGCTCAGCAGGACGATGCGGCGCGGCTCGGAGGCGGCGGTCGCCTGGCCGCCGGCGGTCGCGCGGTCGGTCGGCGCCCGGTCGTTCCGCCCACGCTCACTCATCGTCGGCTCCGATCAACTTCTGGCAGAGATCGCGGAGCTCGGTCAGCTCGTCCCGGTCGAGCCCGCCGGTCATCAGCCTGCCGACCTCGCGGGCGTGGGCGGCACCGACCTGGCGCTGCGTCCGCATCCCCTCCGCGGTCATCCGCACGCGGCTGGCGCGGGCGTCGCTCGGGTCCTCGACCCGCTCGAGCAGCCCCTTGTCCTCCAGCCGCGCGATCAGCCGCGACATGCCCGGCTGGCTGAGCAGGACGTCCTCGCAGAGCTCGGTGATCCGCAGCGGGCCGGGCGCGGTCGAGAGTGCGTAGAGCACGCCGTACTCGCGCGGCACCAGCGAGCCCCACTCCTCGGCCCCTTCGAACTCGCCCGCGATCGTCATCTGGGCGCGGAAGAGCGCCTCCCAGGCTTCGTTGGCGAGCTTCGTCCGGCTCGCCATCAGACCAGCTCCGGGTAGGAGGCGGCGAGCTCCGGGTCGGTGTCCTGGTAGGGGGACGCGCCGGTCAGGTTGTCGCCGCGGTTGGCGTTCGGGGTCGGTTGGCGCGGCTCCTCGTCTCCGTATTTGGCCTTGACGAGGCTCGCGTGGGTCGGCGCCTCGGCGGCGTCGGGCGAGCGCCGCGACTCCATCTCCCGCCGTAGGGTCGGCACCACCTCGGTCCCCAGCAACTCGACCTGCTCGAGCGCCATCTCCAGCGGCAGTCCGACCGCGTCGACGACCCACAGCTGGCGCTGATAGTCGCCGAAGCCTTCTTGGAAGGTGAGGGTCTTCTCGATCACCTCCTGCGGGCTGCCGACGCTGAGCGGCGTGCCGTGCACGATGTCCTCGAGCGAGGAGCCCGCGAACATCGGCCAGCCCCCGAAGTAGGGACGGAAGGCGGAGACCGCGTCCTGGGAGTTCTTCGCGATGAAGGCGTGGCCGCCGAGCCCGACGATCGCCTGCTCGGGCGTGCCGTGGCCGTAATGGGCAAAGCGTTCGCGGTAGAGGTTGACCAGCGGCTTGAAGTGGAAGTTCGGCGCCAGGATGTTGTTGGCGAAATAGCCGTTGCCGTAGTAGGCGGCCTGCTCGGCGATCTCCGGAGTGCGGATCGCGCCGTGCCAGACGAAGGGCGGCACGTCGTCGAGCGGCCGCGGGATCGCGGTGAAGCCCTGCAGCGGCGAACGGTAGTGCCCCTCCCAGTCGACCACGTCCTCGCGCCAGAGGCGGTGCAGGAGGTTGTAGTTCTCGAGCGCCAGCGGCAGCCCCTCGCGGATGTCCTTGCCGAACCACGGGTAGACCGGGCCGGTGTTGCCGCGCCCGAGCATCAGGTCGACCCGGCCGCCGGCGAGATGCTGGAGCATCGCGTAGTCCTCGGCGATCTTCACCGGGTCGTTGGTGGTGATCAGCGTCACCGAGGTGCTGAGGACGATCCGCTCCGTCTGCGCGGCGATCGCGGCGAGCAGCGTGGTCGGCGAGGAGGAGAAGAACGGCGGGTTGTGGTGCTCGCCGATCGCGAAGACGTCGAGGCCGACTTCGTCGGCGCGCTTGGCGATCTGGACCACGTCCTGGATGCGCCGTGCCTCACTCGGCGTCTCGCCGGTGACCCCGTTCCTGGTGATGTCGCTGACCGAGAAGATTCCGAACTGCATTTCCGACCTCGCTTCGCTTCTGGCTTTCTTGCTGGACCCAGCCTAGCAAATACATGCGTGCGCATGCATCTTCTTGGGCCGCGCCGCGGTTTGCCGATTTGGAGCGCTGAGATCGGGTACCAGTGCCGCCCAGGCAAGACCTGGGCATCGCCCTGAACCACCTCGGGGACACCCGCCGTACCCGGACGAAACGCGGATCGGATATCGACCGCACCTCGTCCCATAAGGAGGAAGAAGTGCTGAAGCAATTCGCAGTGGCGTTCACCGCCGCCTTGGTGCTGGGGAGCATCGGCACCGGCGCGGCGCTCGCCGACAACGGCGCCGACGACCTCGGCGGCCACCGGGTCGACCGCCTCCATCAGCATCAGGGCACCGGCCCAAGGGGACCGCATCACCCCTACGGCCCCCACCACAACCAGGGCAACCGTCGTGGCCATGGTCGACCGGCCGCCTAGGCGAACCGTCGCCACGGTCCCGATCGGGCGGAGCGGTCGCGAGAGCCTCGTCGCGCTGGCCTTGTTGGCGGCGATCGTGTTCCTGCTGACCGACTCCGTCCTGATCGGCGTCGCCCTGCTCGGCCTCGGCGTCCTGGTGCTCGGCTGGGTCCTCTCCCTGGCGGGACGCCGGCAGCCGGGCAGGTAAGCGCTATGTGGGGCTGATCCCGATCCCTCCTCTTTCGGGTGTAACCGAGGTTTCGAGCCCGGTGTTTTTGCTGCCGTCAAATTTCAGCGTGCCCTGGAGTTTGACCCCGGGAATCGTCGTCGTCAGTGTTGCTCCAGAAGCCGCCGCGATCAAGCTGCCAGTGACCACATGTGGGCCGTTAAGAGTGGAGGATTCGCATAGTTCAATTTCGAATTCAGCCAGTTTCGGGGGACTTGCCGGCGAGAACAAGACTTCACCTGCGGCCAGACTTTCGGTCGTCGCGATCAACTTTTCGGTGGTTATGGTTCCGCCATGCCATATTCTGCAACCTTTTTTGGGCGGCTTGTCCAGGGTGCAGTTTGAGTAGGTGATTTGTATTTCTTTGCCTTCCGCCCAGGTGGCTTGGTTGGTCAGTTTCCCGGTGGCCGCAACAATCGCGCAGTCGATTTCGACTTCGGCCCCCGCGACCACGGATCTCAGGATGGACTTCGCTGACGCATTTGTTTCTTCGGCGGTTCGTTCGTTGGTGCCGGCTACTTCTGTATTAACCGTGGTGATGAGGGTGTGACCGAAGCTCGGTGACCCCATGGGGTTCGTGCAGTGGGCGTCCGAGAAGGTCAGTGTCGATGCACTATGGGTGCATGTGTACGCGCGCTGCGCGGCTGACGCGCGGCCGGTTGCGATGACGCCGAGCGCCAACGCGCAGAGGATGGCGATAGGAAAGAATGGCGCTCTACGGATCATTTTTGCCCCCCGTGGCTATGCCGGATGCCCGGCTCAGGTCGAGCCTTCCACGGGGATCAACTAATGGTCAAAGTCCTCATGCCTTCTTTTTCTATCTCGTTTCCCACCATCAGGACCAAAAGAAGCTCCTCGTCGCCTGGCTGACCGCGGCGCCGAGGACCGAGCCGGCGATCGCGTCGAGCGGGTAGTGGACGCCGGTGTGGACGCGCGAGTAGGCGACCAGGCCAGCCAGCGCGTGCAGGGGCAGGGAGGCCGCCGGGACGACGTCGCCGGCGCCGCCCGCGAAGGCGAAGGCGGTGGCCGAGTGGCCCGACGGGAAGGAGCGCGAGGACGGCATCGGCACGTGGCGCCCCAGCGGGACCTCGTGGCCGAGCCGGTCGGGGCGGCGGCGGCGGGCGAGCGGCTTGACCACGACGTTGACGACGGTCGCGGTGACGGCGACCGAGGCGAGGCCGGAGACGGCGGCGCGGCGGCCGCGCGGGCCGCCGAGGAGGGCGAGCGCGGCGGCCGCGGAGAGCGAGAGGCGCGAGTAGTCGGCGGCGCGGGAGAGCCGGGCCATCGCCCGGTCGAAGGTCGGCGTCGGGGTCGAGGCGATCGCCGCGTAGCAGGCGAGGTCGAGGCGCTCGATCTCCTCGAGCCAGGCCCGCCCGCCGCTCACCAGGTCAGCTCGATCTCGAGCTCGCTCCCGTCGTCGTCCATCTCCAGCTCCACCTTCCACTGCACCCGCTCGGGGATCGCGACCTTGAACTTCATCTCGCCGCGGTCGAAGTTGACCTCGTCCCCCGATCCTGACAGCAGGTTGGCGATGCGACGCAGGCGCGTCGCCGCCTCATCGCGGCTGAGGGTCTCGCGGTGCTCGACCTCGAAGGTGCTCATCGAAACGCTCCTCTCTCGTTTGCTCAAAGTCGTCCACCGCGGAGCGATCGCCGCCGAGCGCGATCCGGGCCAGCTTGGCGACCGTGCCCACGAGCGTGCGCGGCACCTCGGTCGAGGGCGAGGCGCCGGGATGGTCGGGGGCGATCCGCACCGTCAGCGCCCCGGGCCGCGAGGCGAATTCGATCGGCGGAGCAAGCGTGACCGCCTCGCCGTCGATCCCCGCCGCCACCGGCCCCTCGGCATGCACGGTGAAGCTGGGCCGCCGCCACTGGCGCAGGGACACCCCGACCGGGACCCCGCGGCGGTCGGCAGGACCCGCCGCCGCCGCGGCGACGCCGAGAACGCCCTCGTCGAGCCGGGGCCTGGTCCCCGAGCCGATCGCCGCGCCGAGCCGGTAGACGTTGTTGGAGACCAGCAGGGCGAGCGCGTCGCGGCCTTCGGTGCCGTCCGGGCCGCGCCAGCGGAGCGCCGTCCCCGAGCCCTCCGAGCCGACCTCGCCCGGCGCCACCTCGAGCATCGTGCGGATCTTCGCGTCGCGGTAGCCGGGCTTCTGCACGGCGTCCGCGTAGAGGCCGATCGAGACGTTGTTGACGAAGACGCGGCCGTTCACCTCGGCCAGGTCGACGTGGCGCTCGCCGCCGTCGACGAAGGCGTCGAGGGCGCCGACCACGTCGTCACGGTCGACCCCCAGGTCGAGCGCGAAGTGGTTGCGGGTGCCCGCCGGGATGCAGGCGTAGGGCAGGCCGTGCGCGGCGGCGATTTCGGCGACGATCGCCTGCGAGCCGTCGCCGCCCGCCATCGCCAGGGCGTCCGCCCCGTCCTCGATCGCCCCCTCGACCAGCTCCCGCAGGTCTTCTCCCGTCCCCAGTTCGATCGGGGTGATGCCGCGGCGCCGGGCCTCCTCGACGAGGTGGAACCGCTTCGCCTTACCACCGCCGGAGCGCGGGTTGAAGAAGAGGACCGGGTAGTGGGGCCGCGACGCGGTCGGCAGCTCGACGTGGACCCTGAACGCCTCGCGGGCAAGGCCGACCGCAAGGGCGAAGGCGGCGACCACGACGAGGTCGAGCAGCAGGCCGCCGAGGACGATCAGCAGCACGACCGCCACGGCCAACGCCGCCGCGGCCAGCGCGACGGCGAGGACCTGGCGAACCCCTTCGTCCCGCAAGGCGAGCCAGCCGCCGACCAGCGCCACGCAGAGGCAGGCGAGGACGGCGATCCCGCGCGGGAACCGTTCGATCGCCAGCACCACGGCGAGCGCCGAGGCGCCCGCCGTGAGGCCGAGCGAGCCGATGGCGGCAAGGCGGCGGACTTACGCCTCCTCCCAGTGCGCCGTGAGCTGGTAGATCACGATCACGCTGAGGGTCACGATCAGCACCGTCCAGAGCGGTGCCGCCGGGAACCACGGCAGCGCCAGGACCGCGCCGAGCGCGATCAGGAAGACCGCCGCCCAGCGCGCCGACGAGTATCCGCCGAGCAACCCGACGCCGGTCAGGGTGAGGATGAGGCCGATGATCAGCGTGATCCAGCCCCAGGTGGTGATGTCGGCGATGACCACGCCGTGGCCGCCGACGATGACCACTTCGTTGTTGAGGATCGCCGCCAGCCCGTAGAGGATGTCGAGCCCGCCGATCACCAGCAGCATCACCGCCGCGAAGACGGCCCACCCCTGGGCCATGTTCCGCGCCCGCTCGCGCTCCCGTGACCGCGTACCGGCGACCGAGTCCGTACTGCTCATCGTCAATCTCCCCTCTGTTGTTCAGGCCTTATGCCGACCGTAAGACGGCGGCTGCGACGCCGAATCACCCCGATCGGGCGATTCCGGCCTCGCGGCAGGCCTCGACCGCCTCATGGCGGGAGGAGACGCCGAGCTTCATGTAGGCGGAGCGGATCTGGGTCTTCACCGTGTTCGGCGAGACGACCAGTTCCTCGGCGATCTGGCGGTAGGAGAGGTGGCTGGGCAGGAGGCGCAGGACCCGCAGCTCGGCCGGGGTGAGGTCGGCGAGGCCGCCCGCCGAGATGCGCGCGATACCGGCCTCGATCTCGGCGACCCAGGCGTCGAGCAGCGGGGCGTCGGGCACGTCGGCGAGGCGTCGGCGCGCGATCGCCAACAGCTCGGTCGCGCCCGCCGCGTCGTTCAGCTCGACCGCCGCCGCGGCCAGCGCCGCTGCGGTCTCGACTTCGAACCAGGCGCCGCAGTCGTGCAGGCGGGCGAGCAGCGCCCGGCCCGCGGCGAAACCGGCGAGCGCCTCCTCGCGGCGGTGTTCGCCCGCCTCGACGTAGGCCGAGATCGCCACCGCGACGGCGGCGAACGGCCGCGCGACGAGGCCGCAGCGCTCGATCGCGGCGCGCGCCTGGGAGGCGAGGATGCGGGCGGTCGGCCAGTCGTCCTCGGCCGCCGCGAGGAGGGCGAGCTGGCCGAGCGCGAGGACCTGGAAGAGCGGCGCGTTCCAGACCGCGGCGCGGCGCGCCGCGTCGGAGAGGAGGCGGCGGGCGCCGTCGGGGTCGTCGGCCAGGTGGGCGGCGACCCCGATCAGCAGGTCGGCCAGCGCGGTCCAGGCGCTCTCGCGCTCGAGCGAGGAGCGCGCCAGGCGGGCGGCGGCCGCCATCCCCTCGACCCCGCCGCGGGCCAGGGCGGCGTCGATGACCGCCAGGCCGGCGCGCAGATCGACCCCGACCGCGGCGGTCGAGTCGATCAGCGGCCGGGCGGCATCGGCCCAGTACTCGGCCCCGCCGCCGTCGCCCTCGGCGAGGCAGCGGTGGGCCAGCGTCAGGCTCAGGTGGGGATCGGCCGCCGCCCGCTCGAGCCCGATCCGCTCGACCCAGCGGGCGCTGGTCGCCTGCCGTCCGGTGGTGGTGAACTTCGGCATCGCCTCCCAGATCAGCCGCGCGGCGCGGGCCGGGTCGCCGGCGCCGAGCGCGAGGCCGATCGCGCGGTTCGGGTCGCCGGCCGTGTCCCACCATTCGGAGGCGCGCAGGTGGAGCCCCGCGACCTCCTCGCCGCCGCGCCGCCCCAGCTCGGCCCGCAGCATGTCGGCGAGCAGCGAGTGCATCCGGAACCACTCGTCGCGGCGGTCGAGCGGTACCAGCAGCATGTTGCGCCGGGCCAGCTCGGCGAGCCGGGCGCCCGAGCCCGAGGTCTCGAGGACGAAGTCGCAGAGATCTCCGCCGAGCTGGTCGAGGAAGGCGAGGCGGGTCAGGAACTCGACGTCGGCGGCGGGCGCGGCGGCGAGGAACTCTTCCCGCATGTAGTCGACCAGGTTGCGCTCGTCACCGCCGAAGCCGGTCTCCGGGAGACCGTCCTCGGAGCCCGGCCGGCGGGTCATGCCGCCCAGGTAGAGCGCCGCCGGCCAACCCTCGGTCTTGGCGAGGATCGCCTCGACCTCGCCCTCCCCGGCCGCCAGACCGAGCTCGGCCAGGAGGCTCGTGGCCTCGCCCGTGGTCATCACCAGGTCGTGCCGATCGAGCACGGTCAGCCGGTGTTCGGCCTGCAGGCGGGCGACGTGGATCGGCGGCGTCGCGCGGGTCGCCATCGCCACCAGCGAGCCGTCGGCGATCCCCGCCAGCACCGCCTCCAGCACCCGCAGGCTCGGCTCGGCCTCGAGGTGCTCGAGCTCGTCGAGCACGAGCACCGAGTCGACGGCGCGCGCCCGCAGAGCTTCCTCGAGCCGCGGCGCGAGGAGGTCGAGGCTGGGCCGCGCGCTGCGGGTCGATTCGACCAGCTCCTCCGGCAGCGGCTCGATCGGCTCGCACGCCTCCACCAGCGAGGCGACCAGCACGGCCGGGTCGTTGTGGGCGTCGGTGAGGGTGATCGAGGCAAAGGGGCGCGGGTCGAGTCGCGCCCACTGGGCGAGGAGGACCGACTTGCCGTAGCCCGCCGGCGCGTGCAGGAGGATCGCCGGGGTGCGGGCGCCGCGCAGCCGCTCGTCGAGGCGCTCCCGCCCGATCAGGTCGTCGAAGCCGGGGCCGTCGAGATCCACGCCCGCGACCGGGTGGGAAACGCCGTCGGATTTGCCTTTGGAGCCCACGGGTCTCGATCACCTCCCCCGAAAAGGAATGAACTCCACGCCTTTTACTCAACGAATCCTAACTTCAGGGTGCGCCGCCGGCAACCACGCGCATCGCTGCGGCCAGGTCGCGCGGGTGGACCCAGGCGTCGCCGAGGATCTCGGCGGCGAACTGGGAAGCCGCTTCGCGCAGCGGGATCGCCCAGCGGTGCTCGATCAGGAGGATCGCCGCGGCCGCCCCGCGGGGGACGCGGTCGGCCAGGAACCATTCCTCTTCCCCGTTCGGTTCCTCGGCGGAGCGCTCGCCGGCCGGCTCGTCCCCGTTCGGGTCGACGACGAGGAGCGCCTCGACCAAGGCCCCGGCCCGGTCGTCGGTGTCGAGCGGGTCGAGCCGGCGGACCTCGTCGTCGTACCCTCTCCGCACCCTCAGCACGTCGAGCACCTTGACTGCCTCCTGGGTCCGTAGGTCCTGCAACTCGGCCGCCAGCATGCGGTCGGAGCCGCGCGCGTCGATGCCGATCACCAGGACCTGCACCGGCCCGAGGTCGCCGCTCGGTCCGCGGCCGCGCACCTCAGCCCCCGAGCAGCCGATCGCGCTCGTCGGCGAACTGGCGGTCGGTGAGGACGCCGGAGTCGAACAGCGCCTTCAGCTTCGCCAGCGCGTCGATCCGCGCCTCCGACCCGCGCGCAGCGAGGATGCGGCGGCGAACCGGCGGCGCCGCTCGGCGACGGGTGCTGTTCCCTCCCCCGGTCCCTTCGAGCATCCAGGCCGACATGAGCGCCCTTCGCCTCCGCATCGACCTCATCCTCCTCTCCGGCGTCATGCCCCCCTCTCCGGCCTCCTTCCGGAACCGCATCTCATCGCGCCGCCGTTCTCCCCGCATCGTTAAATCCGGGTGAAATCGACGCGCCCCGGCGGCGGCCTCAATCACCCGATCGGCGTGATGCCCTCCGCCCCGGCCCGCGCCTAGCGTGCGGTATGGCGTCGAGCGGGCACCCACGCTGGTCCCTTGCGCTCGTCGTGCTCGGCGGCCTGCTCACGTTCGCGGCGATCTTCTCGATCTGGATCAACCGCCAGGCGCTCAACACCGACAACTGGGTCAACACCGGCGACCGTCTGCTGCAGAACGAAGCGGTCCAGGCCCGGCTCTCCGAATACCTCTCCGAACAGCTCTTCGCGCGGGTCGACCTGAGCGCCGAACTCAAAAAGGCGCTGCCGCCCCGGCTACAGCCGCTGGCCGGCCCGGCGGCGGGCGCCCTGGAAGGTGCGGCCCCGCGGGCCGCCGAACGGATCCTCGCGAGCGCGCCGTTCCAGACCATCTGGGAAACGGCCAACCGCCGCGCGCACGAATCGTTGCTGCGCATCCTCGACGGCGAAACCGGGCCGATCGCCACCAAAGGCAACGAGGTGATCCTCGAACTGCGCCCTGCGGTCGACCGGCTCGCCGAACGCTTCGGGATCGAAGGGGCCGGGGAAAAGATCCCGGCCGGCGCGGGCAACATCGTGATCCTCGAATCGAGCGAACTGAAGACCGCCCAGGACATCGCCAAGGCGGTGCGCCGGCTGCCGATCGTGCTCACCGCTCTGCTCTTCGCCTGCTTCGCGGCGGCGATCTTCCTCGCCGGGCCGCGGCGCCGCGAGGCGCTCCGCTCGGTCGGCTTCGCCTTCGTCGCCGCCGGCCTCCTGGCGCTCGCGCTGCGCTCTTTCGCCGGGCGCCAGATCACCGGCTCCCTGGCCCAGGTGTCCTCGGCCGAACCGGCGATCGAAGCGGTGTGGAACATCGCCACCTCGCTCCTGGTCACTGTCGCCACCTCGGCACTCGCCTTCGGGATCATCCTCGTCGTCGCCGCCTGGGCGGCCGGCGAATCGCGCCCGGCGGTCGCCCTGCGCCGCCACGCCCGCCCCTACGCCGAACGCGGCCCGGCGGCGATCTACGGCGCCGCCCTGCTCGTCTTCCTGATCCTGATCGCCTGGGCGCCGGTCGCCGCCTTCCGCAAACCGCTCGGCGTGCTGGTCTTCGCCGTCCTCTTCGCGGCCGGCACCGAGCTCTGGCGCCGCCAGGTGCTGGCCGAGCCCGAGCCCGCGGCGCACCCTTCCCACCGCGCCCCCGAATCACCCCGTTCGGGCGATGCCGCGCCGCGGTCGCGCACCTAGCTTCGAAGCGACGAGAGAACGACCGAGGGGAACGGGGGATGGACGCCGAGGGCTATGAGGAGATGGGGCCGATCGACTACCTGCTGGTCGAGTGGCCTGGTCGCCGGCCGAACGGCGAGCTCGCCCCGTACCTGATCGACCTGGTCGACCGCGGTCTGATCCGCATCCTCGACCTGGCGTTCATCGCCAAGGACGAGGACGGAAACGTCACCTTCATGGACATCGAGTCCGTCGCCGGCGACGTCGTCGAGCTCGCGGTCTTCGAAGGTGCCGACTCCCGCCTGCTGGACGACGAGGACCGCGCTTCCGCCGGCGCGGTCCTCGAGCCCGGCACCGCTGCCGCCCTGCTCGTCTTCGAGAACGCCTGGGCGGGACCGTTCGCCGCCGCCGTGCGCCGCTCCGGCGGCCAGCTGGTGGCGAGCGGCCGCATCCCGGTCCAGTCGATGCTGGCCGCGCTCGACGCGGCCGAGGCCGCCTGAGGGGGAGGGCCGGGATGCCGGGACTGCTGCGAGGGATCGGCCGCACGGCGGTGGTCGCCGGCACCGCGTCCGCGGTCGGCGGCCGGGTCCGCCATCGCCAGGAACGCCGCTGGGCCGAACAGGAAGCCCCCGTCCAAGCGCCTCCCGCGGCCCCCCAGTCCACCGCGGGAGGCGCCTCGATGCTTGACCAGCTGAAGCAGCTGGGCGAACTCAAAGACCAGGGCGTGCTCACCGAGCAGGAGTTCGCCGATCAGAAGGCGAAGTTGCTGGCGGGCTGAATCGGAGCAACCTGAAGGTCGCAGTGAAAGAGGGCCAGCCGCCGGCGCGGCGGCTGACCCGGGTCGCGATGTGGTCGGCGGCGCCGCCGTCGCGACCCTCCCGATGATGGTCTGCGGGATCGTCGTGCGGAAAGATCACCTTCCCGGTCTTCAACGTCGCGCTCTACCTCTACCTCTTCCTCTCGGTGGCCGGATCGTTCTCGGTCAAGCTCGGCCTCCTCGCCCGACAACACCGCCCTCGTCGTCGCGATCCTCGTCGGCGGCGTCGTCCTCGTCGTGCTGCTCCGGCGGGTCTTCCGCAAACGCCTGGAGGGGCTGCGCGAGCATGTCCTCGACGGCGGCGCGGTGCTGGGGACGCCGCGCCGCTTCCTCCTCGACGTCGTCGCGCCGTCGCTCGGCAGCTACCTGGCCCGGCTCGCGATCGTCGCCATCTTCCTCGCCGCCGCGGGAGCGGGCAAGGTGAAGCGGGCCGCCCGAGGGGGGACCAGATGGCTGATTTCACGCCCGGCGCGCCCATCCCCACCTAAGTTCGGCGGGTTAGGTGGGGACGGGCGCGCCTTGCGCATGTCGGGTGGCGGTCGGGGGACGGTCCCGTCACATCTCCCGAGGCAGCCCGCGGTGAGTTCGCACTTATCGTCGCTATCCGAGGATTTCTGCGAACGCACCAGGAGCGCCCCCTGCGATGAGTTCGCAGTTCTCGTCGCATAGCGCAGATAACTGCGAACTCACCAGCCGGGGCCCGGCCGATGCGTTCGCAGTTGACGACAAATGATGTCGCCAACTGCGAACTCTTCAGAGGCCCCAGCCGGTGCGTTCGCACTTGACGCCAATATGTGGCGCTAAGTGCGAACGCACTCCGCGGGGACCGGGCCGGGGCAGGTGGACGGCACGCTTCCGTGCGCCCTTCGCCGGGATCTGCGCGGCAGGCGGCACGCTTCCGTGCGCGGTCGGCACACCTCCTTGCGCGGTCGGCACACCCACGCGCGCGGTCGACCTGCATCCGTGCGCCCGCCTGGTTGATGGGCCGAAAACTCAAGCATGTCTTGAGTTTTCGGCCCATCAACATCGGGCTGCCGCAAAGGCGCGCAGGACCGTGCCCGGGCCGTCACGCGGCAGGCGCCCAGGCGCGCCCGTCCACACCTAACCAGCCGAACCTAGGTGGGGACGGGCGCGCCTTGCGGGCTGCTCAGGAGTCCAGCAGGCGGCGGTAGTAGCGGTAGTCGCGGCGGTCGGGCCGCAGGTTGGAGGCGAGCGCCAGGTGGTGGCGGGCGCCGCGCGTGTCGCCGGTCATGCTCAGCGCACGTCCCAGGCAGAAGTGCGCGTAATCGTTGACGGGGTGACTCTCGACCACCGCGCCGAACTCGACCGCGGCGAGCCGGAAGCGGCCCGCGCGGTAGTAGGCACGACCGAGCGCCTCGCGCACCGAGGTCTTCTCGGGTTCGCGACGGGCGGCCTCGGCGAGCGGCTCGGCGGCGTCCTCGAAGTCGCCGTCCTCAAGCAGCTCCATGCCGCGCCGGTAGAGCGTGTAGGTGGGTTCGACGGCAGGCTCGGGCATCGCCCGATTGTAAAAGCCGCGCGAAACGGCCTTTTGCGACCAGGGCTGGCGGGCGATGACGGCGGTGCCGTAGGCGCTGACCTCGGTCCAGGTGGTCCCGAGCTCCGAGGTGTCGTAGCGGAAGGCGACGATCGCGTTGCCGCCCTTCGCTTCGACCTCCTCGACGACGTTGCGCGAGCGGAGGTTGGGCCGCAGGAGTGATCGGTCAAAGGTCGAGGCGGAAGACCCAGCGGCGCCCCTCGCGGTCGTCGTCATCGCGCTCCGGGACACGGCGCCAGCCGAGCGACTCGTAGAGCGCGTGCGCCTCGGTCTGGTACGGGCGGCTCCAGAGGACGATCGCCTCGGCACCGAACCGGCGGGCCCACTCGGTGCAGGCCTCGACCAGGGCGCGCGCGATCCCCTGCCGGCGTGCCGGTCCCGCGACCGCGAGCCGCGCGAACTCCGCCTCGCCGGCCCCGGCGACCGAGCGGCCGGGCGCCCCGGGCGGGAAGACGGCGGCAACCGCGACCACCTCGCCCCCGTCGTCGACCGCGACCGTGACTTGCGCCTCCGAGGCGACCGCGAAGTACTCCTGCAACGAGTAGGCCTCCTGCCGGCCTTCCGGCCCGGTTTTGGCGTAGGCCTCGGTCCAGAGCGCCGCGACCGCCGCCGCGTCGTCCTCGTTGGCTTCCCGCAACCGCATCAGGCCAGGCTAGCCCCCGGTGCGTTCGCAGTTAGCGACAACAGTTGTCGTTAAGTGCGAACGCGGTCGGGGCGTGCGGCTCAGTCGGCGGCGGTGGCGCGGGCCAGGTACTCGAGCACGGCGGGGATGCCGCCGGCCTCGAAGGCGCGGCGCTGGCGCTCGGCGCCGTTGCCCTCGGCGAGGATCCGCTCGATCTCGCCCAGGGCGCCGTCGCCGCCGAGGTCGGCCGCGTAGGGACGCGCTTCGGCAAGCGCCCGCGCCGCCACCTCGCGGGCCGGGACGGCCTCGCCGCCGTTGACCATCAGCCGCGCCTCGAGCCCGTGGCGGCCCGCCTGGTAGTAGGACTCTTCGAGCGCCTCGCGCTGCAGGTCGGTCGAGTGGGGCAGCTCGATCTCCCGCGCCGCCAGCGCCTGGATCAGTGCCGCGAAGCCGCAGTTGGCCGCCGCGGTCGGCTGCACGTCCATCCCCCGCACCTCGACCGTGCCGAGGTTGGGATGCGGCCGCACGTCCCACCAGATGTAGGTGTAGTCGGCGACCCCGGCCGCCTCGATCAGCTGGTCGGCGACCGCCAGGAACTCCGCGTAGTCGCGGAACTCGCGCGGCAGTTCGAATCGCGGGTAGGCGCGGACCTCGGCGGCGCGGGCGCTCGCCATGCCGCTGTCGGCGCCGGCGCGGAAGGGCGAGTTGGCAGCGAGGGAGGCCAGCATCGGCAGCCGCAGTCGCATCGCGTTGGCGACCCGGACCGCGGTCTGCGGGTCGGGCATGCCGACGTGGACGTGGAGGCCCGACGGGGGCGTCGAGAGCAGGCTCGCCAGGTCCTCCTTGACGACGTCGTAGCGCGGTTTCTGGACCAGCTGCGCCTCGCCGCCGTCGTCGGGGTGGACGCCCGCGCCCAGCAGCCCGACCCCGGTCGCCCGCACCGCCTTCCGCAGGTCGCACAGCTCGCTCGCCGCCGCCGAGGCCTCGCCGCAGATCCCCGTCTTCAGCTCGATCTGCGCGGCGAATATCTCCGTACTGACGACCTCTTGCGCGGCCGGGTCGAGGGCCTCGAGCACCCGCTCGGCGGCGGGGACGAGGCAGCACTCCCCGTCGACCAGCAGCAGCTCTTCCTCGACGCCGATCGTCAGCGGCGACGAGGCACCGAAGCGGTGGTCGGGCTCTGCGGCTTTTATCCCCATCTCGTCGCCCCGGCAGGCGCGGGTCCGCGCAGATTACCCGCGCCCCACGATCCCAACCCGGCCCTTATCAAGGGTCGAGAACGGACGCAACTGATTGTCTGCGCCATACTGGGCCTGAACCGGACCGGTGACTCCTCACGGATCGATGATTAGTGGCCCTGATTGGGTCACGTATTTGAATCAAAGTGCCTGCAAACCTCGCTAATCCTCAAGTAACTGTGACAAAAACTTTAAGCCTTGATGGAGACCCGACCAAGACGCGGCCGTTTGCGGACAAAACATTTCAATTGCTCTATGCTGCCGCCCCGACGATGGGGGGCGACGACACCACCGAAGACAACGATCTGCTGATCGCGCTGCGGCATCCACTGCGGCGGGAGATCCTTCGCACGATGGCGGCGCAGGACCCGATCAGCCCCCGTCAGATCTCCGACGAGCTCCACCAGCCCCTGTCCAACGTCAGCTACCACGTCCGCGTCCTCGCCGAATGCGGCGCCGTCTCGCTGGTCGACACCGCGCCGGTGCGCGGCTCGATGCAGCACTTCTACAGAACGACGATCGACGAGCCCTGGGCGCTCACGGTTCTCGGACTGAGCGAGAACGGCAAGCCGCTACCGGGGGGAGAAGACGGGGAGCCCGCGACTTAAGTCCCATGATGGCCGCACACGGGGAGAACCTGACCAACGAGGGCGAAGACGCGCGGCTCGAATCGGCGCTGCTGCAACGCGTCCTCGACCTCCATCCCACCCACGTCACCGCCGACGAGCTGATCCGCGACCTGGCCGGCGAGGAGGCCGACTTCGGCGCCCGCGACGGCATCGAACGCGCGATCCGCGAACTCACCGGCGCCGGCCTCCTCCACCGCACCGACGACGGCCTCATCACCCCCACCCGCGCCGCCATCCACTTCGGCGAACTGCTCGGCCCCTGACCGCGCGCTCATTGCTTGGCGCCGTCGGCGACGACGAGGCGGCGGAATCCGGTGCGAAGGCGCTCGGCGAGTTCGGTGGCGGCGTGGGCGGCGGCCGGGTCGTCCTTGTCTCGGCCGGTGACCAGGACCACCTCGGAGGCCTTGAAGCTGCCAACCTGGTCTTCGACCGCCTGGACGATGTCCTCGTCGCCGACCCGGGCCTCGGCGACCACGCCGACCTTGGCGAGTGAGGCGACGGAGATGACCAGGGCTTTCTGAGCCTCGCGGCGGGCGGGCTCGAGGTCGGAGGCCCAGCGGTCGAGGAAGCCGATCCGGGCGGGCGCGAGGATCATCACCTCGGCCAGGTCACGCTTGCCGTCGATCCCCGCCTCTGTGGCGATCGCCGCGGTCGTCGCCGGGTCCTCCACCGGCCGGCTCACCACGACGAGCAGGCGTCGGCGCAGCGCCGGGTCGGGCGACTCGCCGATCCCCCCGCGCGGCCGCATCCGCACCGCCACCCAGACCAGCACCACCCCGAGCAGTGCCGCCAGCGCCAGACCCGCGTCGGGCCCGGCAAGCAGGATGCCGACGACAATCGGAACGGCGATCGCCAAGACCAGCAGCGGCAGCTTCCAAGGTGCCACCGTCTAAGCCTGGCACGGCGATCGCCGTCCTACCCCTCGTGCCCCTGGTTCAGGAGCCCTTCGTGATTGCCGCAGGTGCGGTCTGCCCCTGCGAAGTGCCCATCCGCACTGTCGCCACCTCCGTGGTCGGTACTGACTCTTTCCCTGTTCCGCCCCAAGCTTTTTGGCGGATTTCATAGTTTTACTTCAGCCGTTTACAGCAATCAAGTTCAAACCGGTAAAACCGCACAAATAAACGAGGTTTTGGGATCAATTCTGGATTTCTTGATCCGGAGTGTTTAACGTTCTTGTATCGGCAGTGCCACCACTGTTTTGCCCCTTGCCAACGACCTAAGGAAGCCCCCCTTGCCGAAAACCAAGAAGAAGGACGGCGTTGAACAAATTGTCGCCAAAGCCTTCGCACACCCACTACGTGTCCAGATCCTGATCATTCTGAACGAGCGCGTCGCCAGCCCGAACCTGTTGGCGCAGGAGCTCGATCAGAGTCTGAACCTCGTCGCCTACCACGTTCGCGTGCTCGAGAAATACGACTGCATCGAGCTCGTCGACACGAAGCAGCGCCGCGGCGCCACGGAGCACTTCTACCGTGCGACGCGCCGTCAGTTCCTCAGCGACAGCGAATGGTCGCGGATGCCGCAGAGCCTCCGCCCCGGCCTCTCCGGAGCGATGCTCAAATCGGTGTTCGACGACATCGAGGAGGCCGTCAAAAGCGGCACCATGGACGAAAAAGAGGATCGGCACCTGAGCCGCACCCCGCTGGTCGTCGACCAGCAGGGCTGGGACGAAGTGTCGAAGCTCCTCTCGGAGACCCTCGACAAGGTCTTCGAGATCCAGAGCGAGTCCTCCGAGCGCCTCTCCACTTCCGGCGAGCAGAGCATGCTCTCGAAGGTCGAGCTGCTCCACTTCCGCTCCCCCGACCCGGCCGCCTGACCGGATCGGGGACGGGCCCCGGCGTCGCTCAGGGAGTGAGCGGCGCCGCGGCCTCGGGGGTCGCGACGACGAAGGAGAAGCTCTCCTCGAGGTAGAGCTGCACCGCGTCGGCGTCGTGGTGGTCGTAGCCGATCGAGAGGTCCTGGCCCGATTCGAACAGGAAGTCGCCGCCGCGCAGGCTCATCGCGATCGCGCCGTGCAGGCCCGGCGCCCAGACGATCGGCCCGCCGTCGAGGATCTTCGCCAGGTGGTCGAGCAGCGGGTAGCCGCCGTGCTCGGCGGTCTCGATCACCTTGATGTACTCGTCGGGGCCGAGCGCCAGGCCGTAGGGACCCTCGACCCCCGCCTCGCGCAGCCCCTCGACCGCCCGCGCCACCGAGCGCGGGTAGGCGTCGGCCTGCGGCCCGAGCGGCTCCGGCTCGAACGGCGAGGACTCGATCACGCCCTGGATTCCGGCCTTCGCCCAGCCGTTGAAGACGGCGCTGTTCTCGCAGACGGCGATCTGGTGGGCGGCGTTGTCGAGCGACTCAAGGTCGACGTCGACGGCGCCACGGTCGTCGTCGCGCATCTCGGCTCGGGAGACGGTGAAGTCGACCCGCACCTCGACCAGCGGCAGGACCCGCCGGCGCAGCGCGCCGACGCCCTCCTCCGGCGCCTCGATCGCCTCGCTGCGTCCGAGGTTGGTCGAGGAGTGCTCCCAGCCCCGCGGGCCGACGAAGTCGATCAGCCGGCGCGCCGCCAGCGGCCCGGCGAGGCGCTCGCGCGCCTCCTCGTCGAGCAGCTTCCAGTTGCCCTCGGTGAGCGGCGCGTGGCCGCGCAGTAGGTGGTTCATCGTCCCCGTCCCTTCATGCTGCCGATTCCCAGCGATCCCTCGCCGGCCGCCATCGGGGCGACCACGGCGTCGCCGTCGTCGTCGCCCTCGGACTCCGCCTCGGCCTCCTCGCCGTGCTCGACGATGTCGCCGGTCTGGAAGAGCACCCCTTCGGCGATCTCGCGCCAGCGCGGCGTTTTCCGCAAGAGGAACTCGAGGTCCATCGAGAAGTGCTTGAACTCCTCCCCCTGGGCGTCGTGCATGATCGCCCGCGCGTCGGCGTCGGGCTCGACCGAGAGGCGCTGCTCATACCAGCCGATCGCCTGGCACTCCTCTTCGAGCGAGGCACAAAGGCGGGCGAACGTCCGCGTCTCGGCCGGCAGCTCCTCCGGTGGCTCGTGGTATTGGTCGAATCCCATTAGGCCTCCTTGGACGTGTGGGGCGAGGTTATCCGGTCGATTCGGGCAGCGGGTCGCATGGTTCCCAGGGCTCGGCGAACAGTTCGACGTTCTTGTGGATCGCCGAGAAGTCGAGTGCTTCGGCCTGCGGGCAGAACTGCGAGGTCGGCAGTTCGTACTCGGCCTCGAAGACGGCCTTGCCGGCCTCGACGAACGGCTTGTAGTAGCCGCATTCTTCGTACTGGAAGCACTGCTCGACGATCGCGAAGTCGAAGTCGCCGACCAGTTGGCGCGCCTGCTTCGGGTCGTTCTTCAGCGCCACCGCCATCCCCCGCCGATGCACCTGCTTGGCGATCCAGCGGTTGTAGCGGAGCTGGTCGGCGCGGGTGAGCGGGAAGCCGGTCTGGTTTTCCCAGCCCGCGAGGTTGTCGGGCTCGACCGCGTCGAAGCGCTTTCGCGCGCACATTTCGATCCGCTTTTCGATGATCCCGGCGAACTCGTGGAAGTGGGCGATGTCGAGCCAGCGCTCTTCCGGGAAGCCTTCGTAGCGGTTCCCCAGCACCGACCTGGGGAACTGGCCGGCGTCCGGGCGGTATTCCTCCCGACTGCCGACGTCGAGGTAACAGATCGCCTTGTCACGGTGGCGGTGGATCGCGCGGACGTCGCCAACCGTCGATTCGAAGCCGTCGATGTCGTAGGCCGAGGCGCCGGCGGTGAGCTGGAGCTTGCCCTGGAGCTGCCACTGCCAGGCCGCCATTTGCGGCCCCGGGCGCCAGTGGCCCTTGGTCGGGAAGCCGCCGACCGCGCTCGCGCCGGGCGCCGGCGCGAGGAGGGCCGCGCAGGCGGCGAGGAGCGGCACGAGCAGCTTCGTCTTCACGGCTCCCTGCGTACCCGCGCGCCTGGTTCGAGAACCCCCATCGGGGTACGGGATCGGCCGGTGAGCGAGCAAGCCGCCAAGAATGACGAGGGGACCATCAGGACCAAGGTCCCGGCCCGGCTCGACCGTCTCCCCTGGTCGAAGTTCCACTGGATGGTGATCATCGGGCTCGGCACCGTCTGGATCCTCGACGGGCTCGAGGTGACGATCATCGGCTCGATCGGCGACCGGCTCACCGAAGGCGGCTCGGGGATCACGCTGGATGCCTCCAACATCGGCACCGCCGCGGCGTTCTACGTCGGCGGCGCCTGCGTCGGCGCCCTCTTCTTCGGCCAGCTGACCGACCGCTTCGGCCGCAAGAAACTCTTCCTGGTCACGCTCGGCCTCTACATTTTCGCCACCGTCGCCACCGGCTTCGCCTGGACCGCCTGGTACTTCTACGCCGCCCGCTTCCTCACCGGCGCCGGCATCGGCGGCGAGTACGCGGCGATCAACTCGGCGATCGACGAGCTGATCCCGGCCCGGGTGCGCGGCCGGGTCGACCTGATGATCAACGGCTCCTACTGGGTCGGCGCGGCGGGCGGTGCCCTCCTGACGGTCGTCCTGCTCGACACCTCGATTTTCGCCATGGACGTCGGCTGGCGGCTCGCCTTCGGGATCGGCGCGGTGCTCGGCGTCGGCATCCTGATCGTCCGCTCGAACGTCCCCGAGAGCCCCCGCTGGCTCTTCATCCACGGCCACGAGAAGGAGTCCGAGGAAGTCGTCGCGCAGATCGAGGCGGAAGTGCGCGAGGACACCGGCGAGGAGCTGGAAGAGGTCGGCGACGACAAGGCGCTGACCGTCCACCCGCGTACCGTCATCCCCTTCCGCGAGATCGCCCGCGTCGCCTTCTCGACCTACCCGCGGCGCACCGCCCTCGGCCTGGCGCTGTTCGTCGGCCAGGCCTTCCTCTACAACGCGGTCACCTTCGACCTCGGCACGATCCTCGGCGAATTCTTCGACATCGGCTCCGGCCAAGTGCCCCTCTACCTCGCCCTGTTCGGCGTCTCCAACTTCATCGGGCCGCTGACCTTGGGGCGGCTCTTCGACACGGTCGGGCGCAAACCGATGGTCGCCGGCTGCTACCTCGCCTCGGCGATCCTCACCGCGATCCTCGGCGCCGTCCTGCTCTCGACCACGCCGACGACCTGGGTCTTCATGGGCTTCGTCCTGGCGATCTTCTTCTTCGCCTCCTCCGGCGCCAGCGCCGCCTACCTGACCGTCTCCGAGATCTTCCCGATGGAGAGCCGGGCGCTCTCGATCGCCTTCTTCTACGCGGTCGGCACCGCGGCGGGCGGGATCGTCGGGCCGCTCCTGTTCGGCAGGCTGATCGCCAGCGGCAGCCTCGACAACGTCGCCTGGGGCTTCCTGATCGGCGCCGTGGTGATGGCGGTCGGCGGCATCGCCGAGATCTTCTTCGGCGTCGCCGCCGAGCAGAAAGAGCTCGAGGCGATCGCCGAACCGCTGACTGCGACGGGCGGTGACGAGACCAAAAGCGGGCGCTTCCGTCCCGGCCCGGGGCCGCCGGCGAGCGCCCGGGCGATGTCGCTGGCCGGGCCGTACCGGCGGATCCCGCTCGACCGCGAGGTCGACCTGATCGCCCACGCCCTGGAGGAGCGCGGCAGCGCCAACCGCAAGGAGCTGCGACGGCGGGTCGGCGCCCGCACCTGGGGGCCGGGCCGATTCTCGGAGGCGGTCGCCGAGGCGGTGCGGCGGGGACGCATCCGGCGCCTGCCGAAAGGCCAGTTCGCCCCCGGCCACGACGACCGGGGACAGCCGCCCCCTGCCGCTATCGTGTGACCACGGCGCCCCCCGGCCGCCGGGCGCTGCATGGTTCCTGCCGATCGCGAAGACACACGACCAGTCCCCGAGGGAGCGCCGGCCGGTCCCGGCGAGGGCCTGGCCGCCGAGGCGCTCCTCTGGCGCCGCCTGCGCGACCAGCGCGACCCGGCCGCCCGCGAGGAGCTGGTCCGCCGCTACCTCCCCTTCGCCAAAAACCTGGCGCTCCGCTACCGCGGCGCCAGCGAGTCCTTCGACGACCTGCTGCAGGTGGCGAACCTCGGCCTGGTCAACGCGGTCGACCGCTTCGATCCGGCTCGCGGCACCCCCTTCGCCGCCTTCGCCTCCCCCACCATTCTCGGCGAACTGAAGCGCCATTTCCGCGACCGGGTCTGGACGGTACGGGTGCCGCGCGGCCTCCACGACCGCATGGCGGAGGTGGAAAAAGCGACCACGGAGCTGACCGTCGAGCTGCAGCGCTCGCCCTCGGTCCCCGAGATCGCCGCGAAACTGGGGATCGATCCGGGCGATGTTCTGGAGGTCCTGGAGGCCAACCACAACCGCCGGCCACTCTCGCTCGACCGGCCGGTCGGCGGCGACGAGGACGAATCGCCCGCCTCGGAGTGGGTCGGCGACGAGGACGAGGGATACGAGCTGGTCGATGACAAACTGGCGCTCGAGGGGGTGCTGCCGCAGCTCGACGAGCGCGAGCGCCTGATCCTCCGCCTGCGTTTCGTCGAGGACATGACGCAGTCGCAGATCGCGGAGCAGATCGGCCACTCACAGATGCACGTCTCGCGTATCCTGCGTCGCACCCTGGAGCGGATCCGCGAGCAGGTCGCCGAGCAGGACGACGAACGCTAGGACGGGCTCGCGGCGATCGCGACGACGAGGTACTCACCTTCGTCGTCGGCCTCGGCGCGGACCTCGTCGGCGAGCGCTTCCAGCGAACCGCCGACGTCGGGCAGGGCGAGGCTTTCGCGCAGCCCCTCGGCGCCACCCGCGACCATCGGCCCGACCTTCAGCTCGACGCCCTCGGGCCGGTCGGCGATGCTGAACCGCACGTGGCCGTCGGCGAAGCCGCGCGGCGCCGCCGCCGAGATCGCGTCGGAGAGCAGCATCGCGTCGGAGATCCGGTCGACCGTGATCTCGTGACGGGAGGCCAGCGCGGTGAGGGCGCGGCTCAGCACCGGCCCGAGCAGCTCGGGCGGGCCGACCGTCAGCTCGGTCGCATCGGGGACCGGCGGGCTCGGGGGCGTCCCCAATTCCTCCGAGTCCGGGATCGGCCGCGACTGCAGCGGCAGGTGCATGCGGATCTCCGTCCCCTGCTCGATCCCACCACGGATCTCGAAACTCGAGGAGAGCGCCGCGATCAGCGCCAGGCCGATCCGCAGGCTGGGCCGGTCGATGCCGGGGCGCGGACTGATGCCGCGGCCGAAGTCGCGCACCGCGACGGTCAGGCCTCCCTGGTCGGGAACCGCCTCGACTTCGAGCAGGCCGATCTCGCCCTCCGGGTAGGCGTGGACGACGACGTTCATGCAGGCCTCGGTGACGACCGTCTTCAGGTCGGCGGTCGACGCTTCGTCCATGCCGATGCGCTCGGCCAGGCCGGCGATCGCGTGCCGCACGACGGCGACGTTCTCGGCCCGCGCCGCGAGCGACATCTGGAGCCCTGATGAATCGACGTTGGTCGTGCTCAATTCTTCGTTTCCCCGGCTCGTGCGACAGGCGATGCGGTGCCGGCCCGCGCCGCGGCAAAACCTACCGACCTCGCGTTCGCCCTGATACCCAGACGTACCCCTCGCAAACTGGACGGAACGCGGCGGGCTCTGCCTGCGCTAGCATCGCGCTCCAGTGGGTGCCGCGCCGTTCCAAGCAACCGCCTCCGAACTCGAGGGGGGCGTCCGACTGCTCGAGGTCAACGGAGAGCTCGACCTGTCGACCGCCGGCCGGCTCGAGGAGCCGCTTGAGGAAGCGGTCGCCTCACCCAAGGCCGCGGTGCTGATCGACCTCACCGACTGCACTTTCATCGACTCGACCGGGATCGCCCTGATCGTCCGCGCCTGGCAGCGGGTCGACGCGGCGGCCGGCAACGGCGGCGAGGGCGGCCTCGTGCTCTGCTGCCAGAACGAACAGGTCCGCCGCGTCCTCGAGGTCACCGGCCTCGAGCACTCGCTGCGCGTCTTCGCGACGCGCGACGAAGCCGCCGCCGCGCTGCGCGGGTGACACCCATCACGCCCCCGCAACCCCGCGATTAGGCGCGGGTTGGCCGGGTAGCCGCCATTGATGCCCGCTCCGAGACGACCACGGCTGCCGCGCGAGCTGTTCGAGACGCGCACCCATGCCTGGACCTCGCTCGGGCTGGGCGAAGAGATCGAGACGCAGAAGGTCTCGAAGCGCTCGCTGGTGGGCCTCTTCGTCGCGGTGCTGGCGCTGATCGCCACCCTGGTCGTCTACTCGCACCGGCGCCAGATCGCCCCCGGCTACGGCGAATGGTTTCGGATCGGCACGGTGATCGTCCTGGTGATCGTCGGCAGCGCCGCGATCCACTGGCTCTCGCGCTCGCTGCAACCGCGGCTCTACCGCCGGCTCGATCCGGCGACCGCGGGGACGACCGGATTCGTCTTCCGCCTACTCGCCTCGCTGGCGGTGGTCGTGGTGGCGCTGCGGATCGCCGGCGTCACCGCGTCGACCCTCGCCGTCGGCGGCGCCTTCACCGCGGTGCTGCTGGGCCTCGCCGCCCAGCAGACCCTCGGCGCGATCTTCGCCGGGGTCGTCCTGCAGAGCACCCGCCCCTTCCGGGTCGGCGAACGGGTGCGCCTGGTCGGCGGCGTCCTGGCGGGCCAGCTGGAGGGGACGGTCACCTCGCTCGGGCTCTTCTACACGACGCTCAGCCAGGGGGCCGACCGCCTGCTCATCCCCAACAACGTGCTGCTGAACGTCGCCGTGGTGCCGTTGCGCGAGCCGGAAAAAGTCGACGTGCGGGTGCGCTTCCCGCGCCAGGTCAGCCCCCGCGAAGTCGAGCAGCAGCTGCTGCGCACGATCACCGTGCCGACCCGCTACCGGCCGAGCGTCGCGCTCGAGGAAATCGAGCCCGACAGCGTGATCATGCGGATCAACGCGACGCCGCTGCGCACCGAGGACGGCTCGCAGCTCGCCGAGGAGGTGCTCGAGGCGCTGCATCGCCGCGACACCGCCGAACACGCGGTCGCCGGGACGCCTCTGCCGGACTAAAAGCGTGACCCGTCTCCCCGGCGCGCCGATGCCCCCGGCGCGCCCGGACCGTTGACCCGGCGCGCCCGGGACGCCGACCCCGGCGCGCCCGGGACCGCCGACCCCGGCGCGCCCATCCCCACCTAAGTGCGGCTGGTTAGGTGGGGATGGGCGCGCCTCGCGCGTGTCCGGGGACGGTCCGGGGACATTTCCGTCGCAACCCCAGGAATGAGTTCGCAGTTCTCGTCGCATAGCGCAGATAACTGCGAACTCACAGGGGGCCCCGGCCGGTGCGTTCGCAGTTGACGACAAATGACGTCGCCAACTGCGAACCCTTCAGAGGGCCCGGCCGGTGCGTTCGCACTTGACGACAATATGTGGCGCTAGCTGCGAACT